>DATGGA010000104.1:0-60881 GCA_035308765.1 Burkholderiales bacterium | reverse complement strand
CGATCGCGGCATCGGGCGGCGTGTCTATGCCGGTGTCGATGAGCGGCAGGTCGAAGCCGAGCAGCACGTCGGAGACCCCGCTGCGGATCAGCGTGCCGCCCAGCATTACGCCCAGGATGATCGAGGACACAGTCAGGCCCTCGATCCAGCCGTTCGCGGCCACCAGCTTCGAATGCGGCAGGTATTCGGTGAGGATGCCGTATTTCGCCGGCGAGTAGGACGCGGCGCCCAACCCCACCAGCGCGTAGGCGAGCAGCGGATTGATGTCGAACAGCATCAGCGCGCAGCCGGCGATCTTGATGGTGTTGGACAGGAACATCACCGTGCCCTTGGGCAGCCGGTCGGCGAATGCGCCGACGTAGGGCGCGAGCGCAACGTACGAAATGACGAAGAAGAATTTCAGGTAGGGCGTGAGCCAGCCCGGCGAGTCGGACTGCGCCAGCAGCGCGATCGCGGCGACCAGCAGCGCGTTGTCGGCGAGCGACGAGAAAAACTGCGCCGCCATGATGATGTAGAAACCTCGGCCCATTTCGGGCGGTTTTATAGCATGCCCCGCCGCGTTCTGCGCGGGCTTTGATGACCTTTGTCCCTCCGGCAGGTATCCTCCCGGCCATGCCCAGACCGATACGCGCGACGATCAGCGCCGCGGCGCTCGCGCACAATCTCGCGGTCGCGCGGACCCACGCCGGGCCGGCCGGGGTGTGGGCGGTGGTGAAGGCGAACGCCTACGGACACGGGCTGGTGCGGGCCGCGCAGGCGCTCAAGGATGCCGACGGCTTCGCGCTGCTCGACTTCGTCGACGCGCTCCGGCTGCGGCACGCCGGGGTGACGAAGCCGCTGCTGATGCTGGAGGGCTTTTTCAAGCCCGAGGATCTGCCGCTGCTGACCCGGCAACGGCTGACGCCCGTGATCCACAACACGGAGCAGATCGAGATGCTCGACAAGTCGCGCCCGGAGGCGCCGCTGGACGTCTATCTCAAAGTGAACAGCGGCATGAACCGTCTCGGTTTTTCGCTGGACAACGTGCGCGTGGCCCTCACCGCGCTGAAATCCAACCCGTCCATAGGCTCGGTGACCCTGATGACGCATTTCGCCGATGCAGAGGGAGAGGAGGGCATCGCCGGGCAGCTGCAATGGTTCGGCGTGCTGACCCGGGGCGTGGAAGCGCAGCGCTCGGTCGCCAACTCGGCGGCGCTGCTGCGCTTTCCCGAGGAGTCCCGCGCAGACTGGGTGCGGCCCGGGATCATGCTCTACGGCTGCTCGCCGCTCGGCTTCAAGACCGCCGAAGAGATCGGGCTCAAACCGGCGATGACGCTGACATCCGAAATCATCGGCATCCAGCATCTGGAGCAGGGAGAGCGGGTCGGCTACGGTTTCAGTTACCAGGCGGCCCAGGAGATGACCATCGGCGTGATCGCCTGCGGCTACGCGGACGGCTACCCGCGGCATGCCCCGTCCGGAACGCCTTTGCTGGTCGCGGGCAAGCGCACGAAGACCGTGGGGCGGGTGTCGATGGACATGATTTGCGCCGATATCAGCGGCATCGAGGAAGCCGGCGTCGGCGCCCCGGTCACGCTTTGGGGCGAAGGGCTGCCCTGCGAGGAGGTCGCGCTGTCCGCCGGTACGGTGAGCTACGAGCTTCTCTGCGCGCTGGCGCCTCGCGTGCCGGTCGTCGAGGTTTGATCTGAAAAAAATAAAATCCGCTTATGTTTGTTCCGACTGCGGTGCGACGGCGCTGCAGTGGTTCGGCACTTGTCCTTCCTGCGGCGCCGCCGGAACGCTTACCGAGACGATGACCGAGCGCGGCGGCGTCAAGCGCTCCGCCGGCGCGGCGCCCGGATCGATCTCGCTGCAGGACGTGGAAACCCGGGAACTGGAACGCCTGTCCACCGGCATCGGCGAACTGGACCGGGTGCTCGGCGGCGGCCTGGTGGCGGGGCAGGTGGTGCTGATTGGCGGCGATCCGGGCATAGGGAAGTCGACGCTTCTGCTTCAGGCCCTTTCCAATATGGGAAGTTCGAGCAAAACCCTCTACATCTCGGGTGAGGAGTCAGCCGAGCAGGTTGCGATGCGGGCGAGGCGCCTGGCGCTGGACGCGCGCCGCGTCCACCTGGTCGCCGAGATCCAGCTAGAGCGCATCGCCGCCGCGCTGGACGCGCAGCGGCCCGAAGTCGCGGTGGTGGATTCCATCCAGACGCTGTGGTCCGAGGCGCTGCAGTCCGCGCCGGGATCGGTGGCGCAGGTGCGCGAGTGCGCGGCGCAGCTTGCCCGCCACGCCAAGAAAACCGGCATCGCGCTGTTCATCATCGGCCACGTTACCAAGGAAGGCGCGATCGCCGGGCCGCGCGTGCTGGAGCACATCGTGGACACGGTGCTCTATTTCGAAGGCGATCCGCATTCCAGCTTCCGCCTGGTGCGCGCGGTAAAAAACCGCTTCGGCGCGGTCAACGAGCTGGGCGTGTTCGCCATGACCGACAAGGGCCTGCGCGTCGTCAGCAATCCCTCGGCGCTGTTCCTGTCGAATCACGAGAAGAACGTGGCCGGATCGTGCGTGCTCGCGACGCTCGAAGGCACGCGTCCGCTGCTGGTCGAAATCCAGGCTTTGGTGGACAGCGCGCACACGCCCAATCCGCGCCGGCTGTCGGTCGGCCTGGAGCAGAACCGCCTCGCCATGCTGCTCGCAGTGCTGAACCGCCATGCCGGCATCGCGACCTTCGAGCAGGATGTATTCGTGAACGCGGTGGGCGGCGTAAGGATTGCCGAGCCGGCAGCGGATCTCGCCGTTTCTCTGGCGGTTGTTTCTTCGTTAACTGACAGGGCAATAAGAAATAAAACAGTGGTATTCGGAGAAATCGGGCTCGCGGGCGAAGTGCGCCCCGCGCCGCGCGGCCAGGACCGCCTGCGGGAAGCCGCCAAGCTCGGCTTCGAAAAGGCCATCGTGCCTAAAGCCAACTTGCCCAAGGCGAAGATCGCGGGCATCGAAGTGGTCGCAGTGGAGCGGGTGGACCAGGCGGTCCGGGTACTGCGCAACCTCTGATCAGACCGGCGGCGGGTTTCGGTCCGAATACTGCAGGCGCTGGTGCCAGTAGGGATAGACGAGCGGCACGGCGCTTGCGGCATCCAGTTTCCCGATTTGTTCCGGCGCGAGCTTCCAGCCGACGGCTCCCATGTTCTGCCGCAGCTGCGTTTCGTTTCTCGCGCCGATCACCACGCTGGACACCGACGGGCGCTGCAGCAGCCAATTGAGCGCGATCTGCGCGTTCGACTTGCCGGTTTCCTTCGCGATGCCGTCGATCGCGTCCACGACCTTGAATGCGTGTTCGTCCGGCACTTGCGGGCCTCTGTCGAGGACGAGCTGGTTGTGCAGGCGGCTCTCAGGGGGCAACGGCTGGCCGCGGCGCAGCTTGCCGCCGAGACGGCCCCAGCCGAGCGGACTCCAGACCATGGCGCCGACGCCTTGCTCGAGCGCGAGCGGCATCAGCTCCCACTCGTATTCGCGCCCGAGAAGGGAGTAGTAGGCCTGGTGCGCGACATAGCGCGCGAGACCGTACTTTTCCGACACTGCGAGCGATTTCATGATGTGCCAGCCGGAAAAGTTCGAGCAGCCGATGTAGCGGATCTTGCCCGCTCGCACCAGGTCGTCCAGCACGCCGAGCGCTTCCTCCGCCGGAGTCAGCGCATCGTATGCATGCAGCTGGTAGAGGTCTATGTAGTCGGTGCCGAGACGCCGCAGGCTCGCGTCGACCGCGTTGACGAGGTGGTGACGTGAATTTCCGATCTGGTTCGGTCCCGGCCCGCGGCGGAAGCTGCCCTTCGTGGAAACAAGGACGTCTGCGCGCCTGCCCTTGATGGCCTGGCCGAGGATTTCTTCCGCCATGCCGTTCGAGTAGCCGTCGGCCGAGTCGAACATGCACAGGCCCGCCTCGAGGCAGATATCGACCAGCCGCGTCGCTTCCCTGACGTCGCTCGCGCCCCAGGCCTTGAAAAATTCGTTGCCGCCGCCGAAAGTGCCGGTGCCGAGCGTCAGCGCAGGCACCATGAAACCCGAGGCGCCGAGCTTGCGATATTCCATCATTGTCTCCTTGTGATTTCGGCCGCGGCGCGAATGCCGCTTCTGACAGCCGCTTCCAGTGTAGGCGGGTAATCGGGATCGAGGTAGTCACCCGCGAGGAAAATCTGTCGTGCATTTTTTTTGAAGCCCATTTTTTTTATTCCCGCAACGCAGGCAATCGTCGCGCGCTTTTCGGCGATGACGCGCGACCACTGCGGGTCCGGCAGGCCGGGCAGGGCGGCTTTGAGTTCGCGGTGGCAGGTCGCGGCGAGTTCCTCCTGCGCCATCTGCTGGTGATCGCCCTGCGCGCTGATCACGCAGGCGATCAGTCCCCGTTCACCCGTGAGCCTGCTGCGGTCGAACGCCCATTGCACCAAGCCGTCGGCGAACCCGAGCATGGGGCACGGAAGCGCCGCTTCCTGCGGGTATTGCAGGTAACAGGTATAGATCGGCTGGTAAGCGTACTCGGGCGCAATTTCCGGCAGCAGAGTCTTGAGCTGATGCGGCCCAACCGCGACGATGATGCTTGAGAAATCAGTCCGCAGCGCCGCCAGGTCGCGCACCGGCGAATTGGTGCGCAACTCGCCGCCATGTGCACCCAGGTAGTCTGCCGCGGGTTCTGGAAACAGCCTGGACAAGTCCACGCACGGCAGCAGCAGGTCGCTCGCGCCTGGTCCTGCCGCCAGCGAATTCCGCAGCACGGTGGCGAAAACCTGTGCCGACGCTTGCTCGGGCGGCGTGTTCAGCGCCGAAACGCAGAGCGGCCGCCAGACGTAGTGCCCGAGAACGCCGTTCTGCCGGTGCTGTTGCAGCAAAGCGTTCACGGACATATCTGCGACCAGCCGGAATGATTTCCTCTTTAGCCAAAGCATGAAGCGGATCGCATCCACCCGTTCCCGAAAAGGAATCTTCGACGACAGCAGCAGGCCGGCTGCGCCCTTCAGCCTGAAGCCGTCGGCATAGCGCAGGTCTATCGGCATGCGCAGCAGCGCGGACGATGGCACGCCGACGAGCCGCATCAGCCGCAACACCTCGGTATAGGCCCCGATCAGGATGTGCTGGCCGTTGTCGAGTTCGCGGCCTTCGGTGGCGACGCGGCGCGCGCGGCCGCCCGGAACGGGCCCCGACTCGAACACGGTGACGGATGCGCCGCGCTCGGCGAGCGTGACCGCCGCCGCCATGCCGGCGTAGCCGGCCCCCACGATCGCTACGCGCTTACCCAAGTTTTCCAGGCGAGCCATAATTTTCGCAGCGGCGTGAGCGAGGTGCGCTGGGTGAGAACCTTGAAGCCGTCACGTTCGATCTCCGCGAGCGTGGCGCGATAGATCGCGGCCATGATCAGTCCCGCCCGCTGGGTGCGGCGATCCTCGGCGGGCAGGGCATTGAAAGCTTTCTGGTAGAAGTCGTTTGCACGTGCGGCCTGGAATTTCATGAGTTCAGCGAAAGCGTCGCTGTAGCGTGCCTGTAATATGTCCGAGGCCGGTACGTCGAACCGCTTCAGCTCGTCCACCGGCAGGTAGATGCGGTTCTTGCGCGCGTCTTCGCCGACGTCGCGGATGATGTTGGTGAGCTGGAACGCGGTGCCGAGGTTTCTCGCGTACTCGAGCGTCCGGGGATTGCCGTAGCCGAAGATGCCCGCGGCGAGCAGGCCCACCGCGCCGGCGACGCGGTAGCAGTAGCGCTCCAGGCCCGCGAAATCGAGATAGCGCGTCTGCGTCAGGTCCATCTCCATGCCGTCGATGATCTCGTTAAGTTGTAATTCTTTTATTCTGAATTTTTCAACGAATGGCCCGAGAGCCTTGGTCACCGGGTGGCTGGGTTCGGCCGAGAACAGCTTGCCGACCTCCAGGCGCCACCAGGCGAGCTTGGTGCGGGCGAGCTGCGCGTCGGAACATTCGTCCACCACGTCGTCCACTTCGCGGCAGAACGCGTACAGGGCCGTGATTGCGCGCCGGCGTTCCGGCGGCAGAAACAGGAACGAGTAGTAAAAACTCGAGCCGCTCGCCGCGGCTTTCTGCTGGCAATACTCATCCGGCGTCATAGTGCCTTCAAGAAGAGCAGGGGCCAGTCGAGCCAGTTGTGCGCGGGGCGGCGGCGGAACATGTCGTACTGCGCCCGCTCCAATTTTTCCAGGATGCGCAGGCCGCCCTGCACGGTAATCGCGATCTCGAGACGCAAGCGCCCCTCGAGATTCGCCACCAGCACCCTGCCCTCCAGCATCATGCCGCGCGCGCGATCGACCTGGAAGCGCATCAGGCGCTGGAACGCGTGGTCGCACAGGTGCTGGCGGAGATGCTCCTCCCCGACGCCGAAGCGGCGCATCTCGTCCTGCGGCAGGTAGATTCGGCCCTTGGCGAAATCAATGGCGACGTCCTGCCAGAAATTGATGATCTGCAACGCGGAGCAGATGCGGTCGGAGAGCTCGCAGTTTCGCGGGGCGTTTTTCCCGAACAGGTGCAGGAGAAGCCTGCCGACCGGATTGGCGGAACGCCGGCAGTAGTCCAGCACTTCCGCGAAATCCCCGTATCGCTTCTTGACGACGTCCTGCGAAAAAGCGTCGAGCAAATCGTGGAACAACTGGAGCGGCAGCCCGTATTCGCGCACGATGCGGGCGATGTCTCCGAACAGAGGGTCTGGCGAGGTTCCGCCCGCTTGGATGCCCTGAAGCTCAACCCGGAACTGCTGCAGTTTCTTCAGCCGCAACTCGGGCGGGTCGTCGCCTTCGTCCGCAAAGTCGTCCGCGGTCCGCGCGAAGCGGTAGATGACGCCGACGGGCTCGCGCAGCGGCCGCGGCAGGAGCAGCGACGCGACCGGAAAGTTCTCATAATGGCCGACCGACACTTGCGCGATATAATACGTTAATACGTTGTTTTTCGTGATGCTTTTCGGAAGCGAAGGTGGCGGAATTGGTAGACGCACCAGGTTTAGGTCCTGGCGCCTAACCGCGTGTGGGTTCGAGTCCCACCCTTCGCACCAGCTATTGAAATAAGGAAACGACCGGGATGGCGGTGAACGTGGAGCAACTAGGCGCGCTGGAACGGCGCATGTCGATGTCGGTGCCGGTACAGGACGTGGACCGGCAAGTGGACGATCGTCTCAAAAAACTGGCCCGCAACGTCAAGATGGCGGGCTTCCGTCCGGGCAAGGTGCCGCTGAAGATCGTCGTGCAGCAATACGGGCCGCAGGTACGCTCCGAAGTCATCGGCGACGCCGTGCAGAAGGCCTTCACCGATGCGGTGAAGGAAGCCAATCTCAAGGTCGCCGGCCAGCCGCGCTTCGAGAAGAAGGACGGCGCGGCTGATGCGGCACGGTTCGAGTTCAGCGCCACCTTCGAGGTCTATCCCGAGGTGAAGGTCGGCGACGTGTCCGGCAAGAGCATAGAGCGCCCGCAGGTGGCGGTGGATGACGCTGCGGTCGAGCGCACGCTGCAGATCCTGCGCAAGCAGCGGGTGACTTACGCCGCGGCGGCGCCGCGCGCCGCGCAGAACGGCGACCGCATCACGGTGGATTTCGAGGGCAGGATCGGCGGCGAGCCGTTCGCGGGCGGCAAGGCCGCGGGCCACGCCTTCGTGCTCGGCGAGAAACGCATGCTGCCGGAGTTCGAGGCTGCAGCGCTAGGGCTCAAGGCGGGCGATTCGAAGAGCTTCGACATCGGGTTCCCCGAGGACTATCACGGCAAGGACGTGGCCGGGAAGACGGCGACCTTCGAAATCGCGGTCAAGCTGGTGGAGGAGCCTAAACTTCCCGAACTCGATGCCGAATTCGCCAAGCAACTGGGTGTGCCCGACGGTGACCTCGCGAAGATGCGCGCCGAAGTGCGCGCCAATGTCGAGCGAGAGGTCAAGAAGCGCGTCGAGACGCGGCTCAAGTCGCAGGCGCTGCAGCTGCTGCTCGATGCCGCACCCATCGAACTGCCCAAGTCGCTGGTCCAGATGGAGACGCAGCACATGGTCGAGCAGGCGGCGGCGGAATTGCAGGCCAAGGGCCTGAAGATAGAGCAGCTGCCGTTCGATCCGCAGGCCTTCGAGACCGGCGCCAGGCGCCGCGTCGCGCTCGGCCTGATCATCAACGAGCTGGCGCGCAGCGAAAAGCTCCAGCCCAAGCCGGCGGAAGTGCGCGCGCTGATCGAGGCCGAGTCGCAGAGCTACGAGCATCCGGCCGAGGTGGTAAAATGGTTCTACATGCAGCCTCAGCGCCTGTCGGAAATGGAAAGTCTCGCGCTCGAGAGCAATGTCGTCCAATGGGTACTGTCCAAGGCGAAGTCCGAGGACAAGCCGGTCGCCTTCGATGAACTGATGGGCGCCACCGCGTGAAATCGCTGACCTGGCAATCCCGCATGGAAGAGGCCCGAGGCGCGAGCGCCGAGCCCCCGCAAGACCTCGGATTGATTCCGATGGTCATTGAGCAGTCGGGGCGCGGCGAGCGCGCCTACGACATCTACTCGCGGCTGCTCAAGGAACGGGTGGTGTTCCTGGTCGGCGTGGTGAACGAGATCAGCGCCAACCTGATCGTCGCGCAGCTGCTGTTCCTCGAGTCCGAGAACCCGGACAAGGACATATTCTTCTATATCAATTCGCCGGGCGGCTCCGTGTCGGCCGGGCTCGCGATCTACGACACCATGCAGTTCATCAAACCCGACGTGTCCACGCTGTGCATCGGGCAGGCGGCGAGCATGGGCGCGCTGCTGCTGGCGGCTGGCGAGAAGGACAAGCGCTTTGTGCTGCCGAATTCGCGCGTCATGATCCACCAGCCGATGGGCGGCTTTTCCGGGCAGGCCTCGGACGTGGAAATCCACGCCCGCGAGATACTCTACCTGCGCAGCCGGCTGAACGAGATCCTGGCCAAGCATACCGGGCAGTCGGTGGAGACCATCGCCAAGGACACGGACCGCGACAACTTCCTGTCCTCCGAAGACGCGGTAAAGTACGGCCTGGTGGACAAGGTCCTGGTCTCGAGGGAGCACGTCTAGATGTCCGAGAAGACCGCCTCGGGCGAGAAGCTGCTTTACTGCTCGTTCTGCGGCAAGAGCCAGCACGAGGTCCGCAAGCTGATCGCGGGCCCGTCGGTGTTCATCTGCGACGAGTGCATCGAACTGTGCAACGACATCATCCGCGAGGAAACCGCCACCGATAAGGGCGGCAAGGGCCAGAAGTCCGACCTGCCGGCGCCGCACGAAATCCGCGCCATCCTCGACCAGTACGTGATCGGCCAGGACCAGGCGAAGAAAATCCTAGCGGTCGCGGTCTACAACCACTACAAGCGTTTGAAACACCTGTCGAAGAACGACGAGGTGGAACTGGCGAAATCCAACATTCTGCTGATCGGGCCCACCGGCTCGGGCAAGACGCTGCTCGCGCAGACCCTGGCCCGGCTGCTCAACGTACCGTTCGTGATCGCCGATGCGACCACGCTTACCGAGGCGGGCTACGTCGGCGAGGACGTCGAGAACATCATCCAGAAGCTGCTGCAGAATTGCGACTACGACGTCGACAAGGCCAAGCGCGGCATCGTCTACATCGACGAAATCGACAAGATTTCACGCAAGTCGGACAACCCCTCGATCACCCGGGACGTTTCCGGCGAAGGCGTGCAGCAGGCGCTGCTGAAACTCATCGAGGGCACGATCGCCTCCGTCCCTCCGCAGGGCGGCCGCAAGCACCCGAACCAGGATTTCGTCCAGGTGGACACCACCAACATCCTGTTTGTGTGCGGCGGCGCCTTCGACGGCCTGGAGAAGATCGTACGCAACCGCACCGAAAAGACCGGCATCGGCTTTGGCGCCGAAGTGCGCAGCCCGAACAATTCCAAGGCGACCTACGACCTGCTCAAGGCGGTCGAGCCCGAGGACCTGATCAAGTACGGCCTGATCCCGGAATTCGTCGGCCGCATGCCCGTGGTCGCGGCGCTCGAGGAACTGGACGAGATCGCGCTGATCGAGATCCTGACCGAGCCGAAGAACGCGCTCATCAAGCAGTACCAGCGCCTGTTCCTGATGGAGGGCGTCGAGCTGGAAGTGCGCACCGCGGCGCTGGGCGCGGTGGCGAAAAGGGCGCTGGCGCGCAAGACCGGCGCACGAGGCCTGCGATCCATTTTGGAGCAGATCCTGCTCGACACGATGTACGAGCTGCCCACGCTCGAGAATGTCAGCAAGGTCGTCGTCGACGAGCAGATGGTTTCGGCGGACGGCAAGCCGCTGCTGATTTACTCCGACCCGCCGAAGGTGGCGGGCAGTACCGCTTAGCCGGTCTGCTGCCATCGGTTTGCTTTTTTCCCGGGGAACTCCTATGTTGTTGGGACGTCCCACGGCATAGAGGTCCTCATGTCAGACGAAGAACAAAAAACCCCGCCAACATCGCCGGCCGGCGCAAGCGCCGCGTCTTCCGTCTACCCGCTTTTGCCCCTGCGCGACGTGGTGGTATTCCCGCACATGGTGATCCCGCTGTTCGTCGGCCGCCCGAAGTCCATCAAGGCGATGGAAACGGCGATGGAAAGCGGCAAGTCGATCCTGCTGGTCGCCCAGCGTTCCGCGGCGAAGGACGAGCCCGGTCCGCAGGACATGTACGAAATCGGCTGCATCTCGAGCATCCTGCAGATGCTGAAGCTGCCGGATGGCACGGTCAAAGTCCTGGTGGAAGGCGGGACCCGCGCCCGCATCGGCGAGATCACCGACCTGCGCAGCCACTGGATGGCCGAGGCGAACCCGATCCCGACCGATGGTTCGCCGCCGCCCGAGGTGGAGGCGATGCGCCGCGCGCTGCTGTCCGCGTTCGACCAGTACGTGAAGCTCAACAAGAAAATCCCGCCCGAGATCCTCACCTCGCTGTCCGGCATCGACGAAGCGGGGCGCCTGGCCGATACCGTGGCGGCGCATCTGCCGCTCAAGCTGGAGCAGAAGCAGCAGGTGCTGGAGATGTTCGAGGTGAAGGCGCGCCTCGAGCACCTGCTGTCGCAGCTCGAGACGGAGATCGACATCCTTCAGGTCGAAAAGCGCATCCGCGGGCGCGTCAAGCGCCAGATGGAGAAGAGCCAGCGCGAGTACTACCTGAATGAACAGGTGAAGGCGATCCAGAAGGAGCTCGGCGAGGGCGAAGAGGGCGCCGACCTGGAGGACATGGAGAAGCGCATCCGCAAGGCGCACATGCCCAAGGACGCGCGCAAGAAGGCGGAGAACGAGCTGAAGAAGCTCAAGCTCATGTCGCCCATGTCGGCTGAGGCCACGGTGGTGCGCAACTACATCGAGACGCTGGTCAACTTGCCGTGGCGCAAGAAGTCGAAGATCTCGCGCGACATCAAGGCGGCGCAGGCCATCCTCGACGAGGACCACTACGGCCTGGAGAAGATCAAGGAACGCATCGTCGAGTACCTGGCGGTGCAGACGCGCGTGGAGAAGATGAAGGCACCGATCCTGTGCCTGGTAGGCGCGCCGGGCGTGGGCAAGACCTCGCTCGGCCAGTCCATCGCGCGCGCCACCAACCGCAAGTTCGTGCGCATGTCGCTGGGTGGCGTGCGCGACGAGGCGGAGGTGCGCGGCCACCGCCGCACCTACATCGGCTCGATGCCGGGCAAGATCCTGCAGAGCATGACCAAGGTCGGCGTCAAGAACCCGCTGTTCCTTCTGGACGAAGTGGACAAGCTCGGCCAGGACTGGCGGGGCGATCCGTCCTCGGCGCTGCTCGAGGTGCTGGACCCGGAGCAGAACAATACCTTCACCGACCACTACATCGAGGTCGAGTACGACCTGTCGGAGGTGATGTTCATCGCCACCGCGAACACGCTGAACATCCCGGCGCCGCTGCTCGACCGCATGGAAGTGATCCGGCTCTCGGGCTATACCGAGGACGAGAAGGTCAACATAGCCATGCAGTACCTGCTGCTCAAGCAGATGAAGAACAACGGGCTGAAGGAAGGCGAGGTGTCGGTGACCGAACCCGCGATCCGCGACATCGTGCGCTACTACACGCGAGAGGCCGGCGTGCGCAGCCTGGAGCGCGAAATCTCCAAGATCTGCCGCAAGGCGGTGAAGCAGCTGCTGACGGAAAAGCAGGCGAACGAAGGCAAGGCCAAGCGCATCACCGTCACGCCGCGCAACCTGGACAAATTCCTCGGCGTGCGCAAGTTCAGCTTCGGCATGGCCGAGAAGAAGAACCAGGTGGGCCAGGTCACCGGCCTCGCCTGGACCGAGGTCGGCGGCGAACTGCTGACCATCGAGACCGTCACCATGCCCGGCAAGGGCAAGACCATCACCACGGGCAAGCTGGGCGAGGTGATGCAGGAGTCCATCCAGGCAGCGCTGTCCGTGGTGCGCAACCGTTCGCGCAAGCTCGGCGTGCAGGAGGACTTCTACCAGAAGAACGACATGCACATCCACCTGCCCGAAGGCGCGACGCCGAAAGACGGCCCGAGCGCCGGCATCGGCATCGCGACGGCGATGGTCTCGGTGCTGACCGGGATTCCGGTGCGCGCCGATGTCGCGATGACCGGCGAGATCACCTTGCGCGGCGAGGTGCTGGCGATCGGCGGCCTGAAGGAGAAGCTGCTCGCGGCGCACCGCGGCGGCATCAAGACGGTGATGATCCCGGACGAGAACGTGAAGGACCTGGTCGAGATCCCCGACAACGTCAAGAACAAGCTGGAAATCATCCCGGTGAAGTGGATCGACAAGGTGCTCGAGATCGCCCTGGAGCGCGCGCCGATACCGCTGCCGGAGTCGGTCCCGGCCGCGGCACTGCCGCCCGCCGAGGACAAGCCCGGCGCGCCCGCCGCGGTCAAGCACTGAAGACGCCATGAACAAGGCGGACATGGTCGAGCAGATCGCGCAGGCGGCCGAGGTTTCGAAGTCGGCCGCGGAGCGCGCCGTGGACGCCCTGATCGGCGCGGTCAAATCGACCCTGAAAAAGGGCGACATGGTCACGCTGGTCGGCTTCGGTACCTTCTACGTGAGCAAGCGCCAGGCGCGCGCCGGGCGCAATCCGCGCACCGGCGAAGCGCTCAAGATCGCCGCGGCCAAGGTCCCCAAGTTCCGCGCTGGCAAAGCCCTCAAGGATGCAATAAACTAGCGCCCCTTTTGATAGGGGTGCTTAGCTCAGCTGGTAGAGCGTCGCTCTTACACGGCGAATGTCGGCGGTTCGATCCCGTCAGCACCCACCAGAACCACAGTTGGAGCGGTAGTTCAGTTGGTTAGAATACCGGCCTGTCACGCCGGGGGTCGCGGGTTCGAGTCCCGTCCGCTCCGCCAACAATTCAGTCACTTACCCGCGCTGTGCTTCTCCACGCCGGGGGTCTGTGCCGAAAGTGTGTTCGGAACGCTGAGACGCTTCATCACGGCCTCGGCTTCCTGCTCGGCAGCGCGTAAAGCCGCCGCCGCTTTCCACTCCACTGCAAGCTTCTCCGCGATCGGCCGCAGGTCCTCGATGTAGAGATGGGTGTAGTTGTCCATCGCACCCAGTCCCCGCACCGACCAGCCTCCGAGACGCGCCCGCA
Organism: Burkholderiales bacterium; assembly: GCA_035308765.1. GTDB lineage: Bacteria > Pseudomonadota > Gammaproteobacteria > Burkholderiales > SG8-39 > RBG-16-66-20. Next base: position 47,350 of record DATGGA010000104.1, on the reverse strand, counting down.
TTTCGGCGCTCACGCCTTGCTGCGCCAGCCACGATTGCCCGCAATGGCGCATCGTGTGCAGGGACACCGTAGGCATGTTTGCCGTGCTGCGAGCGAGCCGCCACGATTTCGTCACGACCTGGGTGATCTTCTGCCCCCGGTAATGGAACACGTACTCCGGGTGCGCATCCTTGGCGGCTCGACGCCGCTTGAGGATATCCATCGAGACGGAGTTAAGCGGCACGTAGATTTTCTTGCCGGTTTTCGTGAGGCGACCGGCAATCTCTACCGCTTTCCGTTCCCAATCGATCATCGACCACTTCAGCCCTGTGACGTTCGCGCGGCGGTGCATCGTCATCGCCGCGTAGCCTGCCATGTCGGCCGAATGCGGCGGCAGCTCTTCGCAGAGCCGGATCACCTCATAGGGCGTGGGGCAGGCATCGCGCGGCAGTCCCTCGCGGTACGACTTGAGAATCGGGGCGCGATTGCCCCAACCCCATTTGCGCTCTGCGGCGTTAAGGATCGTCTGGACGACTCGGACGTACTTGTTGGCAGTCGTGTTGCACGACGCGGGACCGCTCAGGTCCACCCGTCTGTGCCTCTCGATGATGCCTGCAATCATGTCGCGCGTGATCCCGTTCAAGTCCTTGACGTTCCCCAAGTGGGGATGCCACCAACGCAAACGCTGCTTCTCATCACTCCAGGACCTCATCGACGCGGAAACTTCCTTTGCCCGCTGCTCGACTGCGTCCTGCCACGACCGCTTGGGCTTCACGCCCATGTAGCCGCCGACCCAGGCGTCGTGGTTCAGCTTTGCTTCTAACGCTTTGGCGTCTGCGTAATCGGCAGTGCCAGAACTTTGGCGTACGCTGCCGATACGAACCCACCAGAGCGAGCTTCCCGCTCTTCTGAAAGGCATTGCTGACCTCCATGTTCTTTTCCGGAGTCCAGCAGTGCCAGCCGGCGATCATCATAGGGGAATCGCCAAAGCTTGCCAATTTTTCTGCCGCCCAACTCCTTCGCGTGCCTGCGCACTGTCTCTTCGCAGACGCCCAACTGCTTTGCTTTTTCCTGCAGCGATATTTCGCGCAATGCGTCATTCATCGCTGAAACGCCACTTTTGCGCGCAAGAACCGGAACGGCTCCATGCCGGTAATGACCTGGTGCGCCCACTGCCGCGCCTCGAACGGCTGCGCTCCGATGACGCGCATGCAAACGTGAAAGAGCTGGGGCTCAAGTAGATGCGCGGGGATGCCCGCGAGCTTCCCGCGCCAGATCAGTGCGAGCAACTCGCCCAACGCCCAGTCGAAGTCGTCCGCCTCGAAGTTCATTCGGACTTCTCACCCCGAAGGCCTAGGCGTTCCGTGAGCTTCAGCCGCTCCGGCGTTCCCTCCCGACGCACGAGAGCGACGGCAGCCTCGGCGCTTCCTTCGCGTTCCACCATCGTATTAACGAGCTTGCCGACGCTCTGGCGCGCGTGGCGCACCAGGCGGTCATAGGTAATGCCATCGGTTTTTCGCAGCGTCTTGATGCGGCATACGTCCGCCTGGACCCACGAAAGGGCAGGGTAGGAGCCTGCGACATAGCGCCCCGGCGCGATCAGCACGTCCCAGGGAATCACGCGGTCCTCGTTATGCAGCTCGACTTCCCATCGGACCCAGGGCGAATCCTTCTCCCCAAGCTGCTTGCCCTTCTCGTATACGCGCAGCAATTTCCCGTTCTCGCGCACGCCTACGTAGAACGTGCGCCCCTTGCCGGCAGGCTCGATCCAGTCCCCATTGACGTTCGAGGTGGGCATCCGGCCGCCTGCCTTGAAGCCGCCGGCGCGGTACTGCTCCACAGCCCAATCGACGCTGTGGACGCCCTCGTAGTCGTCCGTAGCGCCATCCCATCGCGTGATCCGTCCTTGCAGCTCATCCCGAAGGAACCGGATGAGCGCCTCCCAGTCCGGAATGAGCGCGCAGCCGTCGTTGCCGATCGACACCAACGCCTTGCCCCGCTGCCCGCCAATGGCGTACAGGGTTCTGCCATGCTCGAACTCGAACGAGCGGTTCCAGCCGTGCAGGCCTCGCCCTGGCCGCTCGGTCATCACCCCGAACCGCGCCTGCGTGAGTTTGGAGAAGGCCTCGAGGAAAGCGCCGGGACTACCGCTGCCGACCGGATAAGTGACGTTCAGCCAATCGGTGAACGCGGCGCGAGGATTCCCGTCCATGCGGGCGGAAGGACCACCCGATTCCAATCCTTCCCCCCGTATTACCGAACGGGGGGAGGTAGCGGGCGCCGGGCCGTCCGGCCGCTGCGCGGGCCGCCCGGCCTCGGCGCTCGCGACTTCACCGCGCCGGAAATCCGGCGAATTCTGATCCGATTGTCCTGCACCAACGCGCTTCGACATGGCGACCTCACTAAAAGTGATCGTGAAGTCGCAAGACGGCGCGTATGCACCGGATCACATTTGCCTGTGGCGAGAGCCCCTACGCGGCTATCTCCCTCGACACGCCCTGGCTGCAGCTCTCCCTCTATGCGGGACTGCTATTCGGGCCTGAATAACGCCTTGCGATTGCCTGTATTTTTATACAGTGATACAAAGAACGCCATTGTGGGAGTTGTCGAGTACGCTATCCTGCTGAAAGGCAAGAAAAATCAGCTCGAATTGCACCGAGGCATTGTCTCAGTTGTATGACTCGTTCGGATTGGCAAATAGAAATGGATTTACGCGGTGCCCATAACACTCCAAGAAATTAGCAGCCGAGCCTTAGCGTTCTCGCGCGAGTGGAAACACGCCGAGTCCGAGGACGCCGACGCGAAATCCTTTTTGGACGCGTTTTTCGAGGTGTTCGGCGTTTCGCGCCGCCGCGTCGCCACCTTCGAGAAGCGAGTCAAGAAGATCGCCGGCAAGGACGGCTACATCGACCTGCTCTGGAAGGGGACGCTGCTCGTCGAGCACAAATCGCGTGGCAAGGATCTCGACCGCGCCTACAAGCAGGCCACCGACTATTTCCCCGGCTTGAAGGAAGAGGAACTGCCGCGCTACGTGCTGGTTTCCGATTTCGCGCGCTTCCGCCTCTACGACCTGGACGAAGGCAAGCAGCACGACTTCCAGCTCAAGGAGCTGCACAAGAAAATCCATCTGTTCGGCTTCATCGCTGGCTACCGCAAGCACGTCGTCCGGGAGCAGGACCCCATCAATGTGCGCGCGGTCCAGCAGATGGGCTACCTCCACGATGCGTTGAAGCGTGACGGCTACGCCGGCCATCCGCTTGAGCATTTCCTCGTGCGTCTGATGTTCTGCCTGTTCGCGGACGACACAGGCATTTTCCAACCCAAGGGCAGCTTCCGTGACCTGATCGAATTCTGGACCTCGCAAGACGGCGCGAACGTCGGCGCTGTGTTTGACCAGCTTTTCGACACCGTAAATCGCCCGGTAGAGGCGCGGCAGAAGTCCCTGCCAGAGCACTTCACGATATTCCCCTACGTCAACGGCAAGCTGTTCGAGGAGCGCATTGCGCCGCCGCAGTTCAACAGCGCCATGCGCAAGATGCTGCTCGATTTGTGCGCCCTGTCTTGGGGCTCGATCTCACCCGCGATCTTCGGCGCGATGTTCCAGAAGGTCATCGACCTGGACGAGAGCGACCGCCGCCGCCAGCTCGGCGCGCACTACACCAGCGAAGCGAACATCCTGAAGCTCATAGGCCCACTGTTCCTGGACGAGCTGCGGGCCGAGTTCGAGCGCGTCAAGGGCAACAAGGACAAACTGTTCGAGTTCTGGAAAAAGCTCTCGAACCTCCATTTCCTCGACCCGGCCTGCGGCTGCGGAAATTTTCTCGTAATCACCTACCGCGAACTGCGCCGCCTCGAAATGGACGTGCTGCGGGCCGCTGAGAGATTCGGCCACCGCATCGGCTCGGTGTTCCAGTCGCTCAAGATCGACGTGGACCAGGTCTACGGCATCGAGATCGAGGAATTTCCCGCCCAGGTCGCGCAAGTGGCGATGTGGCTGGTTGATCACCAGATGAACATCGAGGCGAGCGAAATATTCGGAGAGCCCATCCTGCGTATCCCGCTCCAAAAGAGCGCCAACATCCGCAACGGTAACGCGCTCCGCATCGACTGGGCCGAGTTTGTCCCGCCCTCACGACTCGACTACATCCTCGGTAATCCGCCATTCGTCGGCGCGAAGATGATGACAGCCGCGCAACGTGAAGACATCGAAACGGTATGCGCCGGCATGCAAAACACGGGCCTGCTCGATTTTGTCTGTGGCTGGTATATCAAGGCCGCTCAGTACCTCACTTCGGGCGACGAGACCGGAGGAGTCGTCGCAAAGGCCACCAAGGGCCGCAAAAAGCACAAGGATGTCCAGTTCGGCAAAGGCGCGGCCGTAGTCAACGACCTGTTCGTCGACATGGCCGACGTTGACTCACGGCATCGCCGCGCCATCAAGTGCGCGTTCGTTTCGACGAACAGCATCACCCAAGGCGAGCAGGTCGGCATTCTGTGGTCCTGGATGTACTCACGAGGCATTCATATTCACTTCGCGCACCGCACCTTCCAATGGACGAACGAGGCACCGGGCAAGGCGGCAGTGCATTGCGTCATCGTGGGGTTTGCAGGTTTCGACGCGGACAGGAAGCGGCTCTTCGAGTACGCCGATATAAAAGGCGCGCCGCACGAGGTTGCCGTCAAGAACATCAACCCCTACCTTGTCGATGCCCCCGACGTGGTCCTTTCGAGGCGCGGGCATCCGCTGAGTGAGGACGTGCCCGAAATCGGGATTGGCAACAAGCCGATTGATGGCGGTCAATACCTATTTACTCTGGAGCAGAAGACTGAATTTCTCGCTAAAGAGCCTGGTGCGGCGAAGTTTTTCCGGCGTTGGATTGGTTCGGATGAATTCCTTAACGGCTGGGAGCGGTGGTGTCTGTGGCTTGGCGAGGCCAAGCCGGACGAATTGCGCAAACTGCCCAAAGTTGTCGAGCGTATCGAGGCAGTCAGAAAGCTGCGGCTCGAATCGAAGAGCGCACCCACGCGCAAGCTTGCGGCGACGCCCACCCGCTTTCATGTGGAAAACATTCCGGACTCTCCTTTCCTTGTAATTCCCGAGGTGTCATCGGAGCGCCGTCATTTCATCCCAATGGGCTACATGCAGCCGGATACTCTGTGCAGCAATCTGGTGAAAATCGCACGGAATTCCTCACTCTTCCATTTCGGCGTGCTCAGCTCAACCATGCACATGGCCTGGGTGCGCTATACGTGTGGCCGCCTGAAGAGCGACTATCGTTACTCAAAAGACATTGTCTATAACAATTTCCCTTGGCCTGAGAAGCCATCGGAAGCGCAGATCAAGTCCATCGAAACGGCGGTTCAAGAAGTCTTGGATGTGCGCTCGCACTTCCCGGACACAACGCTTGCCACGCTATACGATCCGGACCTGACGCCGCCTGAATTAGTGAAGGCGCACGAGAGACTGGATCGAGCCGTAGATGCGGCTTATGTGCCCGATGGCGGCGAGCGGAAATGGGAAAGCGATGCGAAGCGCGTAGCGTTTCTGTTCGTGCGTTACCGCGAGTTGACCGGCTTCTTACCCGAGGACAGAGCCGCCGCGAAGCCGAAAACAGAGCGCAGCAAGGCGAGCAAGGCTCGGTAGCGCAGAGGCTAGCCCTTGCTTAAGTACCCGGCATTCTAAAACCTGCGCTTATCCACCCTTCAATAACCATAGAGCTAACTGGCCCGAAGGCGAAGCTTTGCGCCCCATCTGTAGCCCTCGCTAAGAGAGCAAAGGAGGCGCTTGGCACGCGGCCATTTTTCCAGCCAAGCTCGCGCTCGGCATTCGTCAATTGACGACTTAAAGTAACTACCACGTGTTCTCTCGGTTCAACTCTAAAATCCTTTTGCCTTAGCGGAATATCTTCAAGTGACGGCAAGCCGGACACCTGAAGAGACAGATTCACTTCAGATAGCAGAATTGGACGCGAAAGATAGTTGACTACATAGAAGCGAACTTCAACGGTTGGTATCTGCGCCGAAGCGTCAACGCGGAAATGTAACGGCAACAGCGCAAAGTCAGACTCTGGCATGTACTGAACCTTGGGGAATTGACGTGGGGGCAGCAGGCTCTTAGCTTCGTCAAGCTTGATAGATGCGACCTGTCTTCCATTGCGCCAGACGTACAACGTGGCAGCGCCCAGTAGAAATAAGAGCGGAGCCAATCGCCAAATGTCTGTGTCCATGAAATGCGGCATGTAGCCCGCCAGCGTTGGCGTGAACTTCAATCCAACGTCCAGCGCTGGTAGGCCTGCACCCAAAAGAATGAGTAGCCACATGACCTGGCCGCCAAGGTCCAAATGAATAAGCCGCGTCAGGAGCACTTTCATTGCGCCGATATGTTAGCGAAAAAATCCCGAGGAAGACTCCGAGGCGTTCTAGGTACAGGTACCGGCTGATGTCGTTACTTCAAAACACCATAGACCTTTGCGCGGCGTCGGAAGGCTTCTTCAGCGCCCTCTAAGATGTTGCAGGCCGCGTCCCTCACGTTCTGCTCATCAATTGAGCCGCGCGCTACTACCGATCCCTTCTCGCTTGTGCTTTTAAGGGCGACGATCTGTTCTGCGTCGCCAAGGACTGCAATGTTTGCGACGTGCGTGACAACGATGATTTGCCGCCTCTCCTTTGCTTTCCTTAGCACTGGGACGATGCCTTTATAGATAAATTCGCCATCGAGGTTGTCTTCGGGTTGATCAATTATTAGGGGCGTGCTGTTGTCGGAGGACAGCATTAGCGCTAGAAGTACGGATTGCTGCTGACCTAGTGATAGCTTTGAGAAATCTCTTGGTATGTAGCGCACCCCAGAACTGTCGATGATTTTCTTTGACACGGTGAGTTTCGGGAGGTCGGACACTGCACACCGCTCTAGTGCGTATCGGTTGGCGAGTTCTGAGAACTTTATGATGATTTCGTTGGCATCGGCGCCCGAGAATACTCGTTCGCCTGCGTCCGACTGAACCGAGGTAAGCGCTCCAATATTCTTCACGTCTATAGCCTTTATTAAGTCGGCCAATCCAAGACGCGAGAGGAGCAAGGATGCGCGAGGGACTTTCGCCGTTTTCCATCCCATGACTTGGGACACTAGGTCGGCAGCTTCCGGCGAGAAGCCGCTTTCTGTGAACTTAAGTGACACGTGCAGGTCAGCTAATCCGGTTCCCAGGCGCGCGGAAATCTGTGCGGCATAACCCACCCGGACTGCCGCAACTCTTCCGCGAGCTGCCCACCTGTCTTCCAGTGTTTTCCGTCTTAGCTTCTCTTGTTCTATCCGCTTTTGTTGAGCGGCCTTAATTCGGTTTAGCTGTGTACCGAGTTTGGCTTCGTTATTCACTAAGCCCTGAATGAAGGTGGAATTGAGTTGTATGCCTTTCTGTTCTAGCTCTTTCCGCTTCTGTTCGACTTGCTGGAGAGAATTATTCTCCTTCGCCATCCACTCCTTCAATCTCTGTTCGACCTCTAACTTGAATTTGTCGAAACTAGTCCCGGCAGTGCCTTGGGCAGCACTCGCGCTGGCCTCGAAAAGCTCGGCGCTTTTCACAATGTGCTTAAACTCGACGCCACCGACCACAAGTTTGGCCGGGTCAGCCAGCGCTGTAAAAGCGGCAATCGTGTCCTTGGGGGAGAACGCAGAAAGATTTGTCCTGATTTCCGCGAGGCTTTCGACAATCTCTTTGCGAACCTCTTGCTCCTCCGCGATGTTTCTTTGCAGCGCAATAAGGTCCTTGGCGTGTGCTTGTTCGGACGCCGCCAATTGGGATTTTACGAAGGCGAGAGACTTCTCAAGTTCTGGTTTGGTTGCGGCAAGTTTGTTCGCGGCCTCAAGCTCTCTGTGAATCTCGGACAAAGCCGCAATTGCGTCCTGCTCCTCACTGCGGAATTGCCTAGTGTCTATGAACCGATCCAGGTAACCGATTAGCGCGGCGGGGTTTTTTTGGGCCTCCTTACATATTTCGGTAGTTTCAGCCTGCCCATACGACTCAATGGGAAACGCAGTAGGCCCGTCTAGCGGGTCGTCGTAGTTCATTAGCTGGGAACCATGAGGCCTGTACAGTGTGTGCTGCTGTCCTGCTGCGTCCTGCCAGTACAGCCATAGCAATTGAGGCCATACGTCTGAATCGACGTGATCGGTTCCCGGCTCGCCGGACAGACACCTTACCGCCTCAAAGAGTGTTGACTTACCGGTTCCGCGTCCACCAATGATGCAATTCAGATTGGAACTGAAGTGCAATTGCTGACCGTCTAGGAATCCGCCTTCCACTGCGATGCCCAAGATGCGTGGCGTACTCTCCGGGACTTCATCTTCGATGCGTACGCGCGCGTCGCAATCCTCCAGAGCGAGCCGCAACCCCACGAACGAAGGCGAATCCATCTTGACTCTAGTCACCCGCTGCAAGCCTGCCGCGTTTCGTCCAAGCGCTTTGAGGCTGTGGGCGTCCGAATTGACTAGGCGAGCCAAGTGCTGATCGTCAGCCAGCTTCAGCCTTTGAATCCGGGTCTCTCCGCATTGTCGGCGTGCGGGTTCGGGGTCGGAAGCGGAATAGGAAACTGTGCTATCGGCTGACTTGAGCTCTATGCCCAAAAGTGCTTTATGAGAAAGCACATCCAGCTTGTGCGATGTCTGCGTCGGGTTCTTTGTCTCGAAGCCAGCAGGTATGTCCACGTGCGCCAATACTCCAAACCCGCCGAGTTGGTCCAGCAGAGAGAGGCTTTCCAGTATCGATGTTTGGCAGCGAGACTCGCCGGTGCCACGATCCGCAAACTGTAATCGCCCGTGGTAGGCGCGCAGGACGTCGAGTGTCGGTAGATAGCACAGGAGGTGCCCGTCGGAAGTCGAGAGTTCTACTGCGGGCACTACCAACAGCGTCGTTCCCACAGCGGCTTTGAGTGCCAACTCGACATTCCCGATTTCGTTGTGGTCGGCAATTGCCAGTACGTGCAGGCCTTCTTTGACTGCCATTGCCACAATGGCCTCGGGCGACATCGTGGCGTCTTTCACGTCGTGCGACGCCCCGAAGGAGTGAACGTGCAGATCAGCCCTGTAAAAGCGCGCTCCATTTGGCAAAGCGCAGCACTCCGAAACTGTGGACATCCCGATGGTCCCCCTGAACCAGGCAGTATCCGTGAAGCATACGACGGTGCTGTCCCGGGGCGGCTACTGTGCCAAGAGTGTGTTGCGGGTAAAATTGGAACGGGTAGAAGTGAGGCGCGGTAAGTGGTGGCTGGCCCTGCTGACTCCCTGTTAAAATAGCCACTTACCGGTTCTCACTGTGCCCTGTCACGCCGGGGGTCGCGGGTTCGAGTCCCGTCCGCTCCGCCAACGCTTTTCTCCTGGGCAACGATGTTCGATTTCGTCGCAAAGCACAAGCGCATCCTGCAGATCGTCCTCGGGCTGACGATCGTCCCGTTCGCCTTCTTCGGGCTCGAATCCTATACGCGGTCCATCGGCGGCGCGAACCAGGTGGCGTCCGTCAACGGCACGCCGATCTCGACGCGCGAATATGCCGAGGCGCTGCGGCAGCAGCAGGATCGGCTGCGTCAGATGCTCGGCGGCGGCGCCGACGTCGCGGCCTTCGACACGCCGGAAATCCGGCTGGCGATCCTCGAATCGGTCATCGCCCAGAGGCTGGTGATGGGGGAAGTGGCGGACGCACGCCTCGCCGTGCCCAAGGAGGAAGTGGTCGCCGCCATCCTTGCCGCGCCGGAATTCCAGGAGGGCGGCAAATTCTCCAGCGAACGCTATATGGCATACCTCCGGTCGCGCAGCCTGACCGACGAGGGCAACGTCGAGGCGCTCAGGATCGAAATCCCGGCGTCGCGGCTGGCAAGCGCGATCGCCTCGACCGCGTTCCAGCCGCGCGCGCTGGGCGAGCGGCTGCTCGCGCTGCAGAACGAGCAGCGCGAGGTCGAGGAAGCGTTTATCGCCGCCGAACAGTTCCTGCCGCAGGTCAAGCTCGACGAGGCCAGGGTCAAGGCCTACTACGAAGCCAACCTCGCAGAATTCAAGGTGCCGGAGCGCGTGCGCGTGGAGTACCTGGTGCTGTCGGCGGAAGAGCTGGCGAAGAACGAAACCCCGACCGACGCCGAGCTGAAGGGACTCTACGATTCGCGGGCCAGCCAGCTCGGGGCGGCTGAGCAGCGCCGCGCCAGCCATATCCTGCTGAAGACCAGGGCAGAGGCGGAAAAGGTGCTTGCCGAGGCGCGCAAGGCGCCGCAGCAGTTCGCAGAGCTGGCGAAGAAGTATTCGCAGGACGCGGGTTCGGCGCAGAACGGAGGCGACCTCGGCATGAACGCGAAGGGCGGCCTCGCCAGCCCGGCGCTGGAGGAAGCGATATTCAAGCTCAAGCCCGGGGAGATCAGCGACGTGGTGCAGTCGGAATTCGGTTTTCACGTCATCCGCCTGGTCTCGATCCAGCCGGGCAAAAGCGCGTCCTTCGAGGAGCTGAAGAAGGACCTGGCCGCCGAGATCGGGAAGCAGAAAGGGGCGAAGAAATTCGCCGAAAGCGCCGACGCGTTCAACAACCTGGTGTACGAGCAGTCCGACAGCCTGAAGCCGGCGGCCGAGCGCTACAAGCTCCAGCCCCAGACCAGCGGATGGCTCACGCGCCAGCCCTCTCCCGGGCAGGGCATGCTCGGGAATCCGAAGCTGCTCGCCGCGATTTTCTCGTCTGACGCGATCCAGCAGCACCGCAATACCGACGCGGTGGAAGTCGCGCCGGGAGTCCTGGTCGCCGCGCACGTCGTCGAGCACGAGCCGGAAAAGACGCGCCCCCTGGAAGAGGTCAAGGCGGAAGTCGATCGCAGGCTGGCGCTGCGGGAAGCGCTGGTGCTGGCCCGGAAAGAGGGCGACGAAAAGCTGGCGGTGCTGAACAAGGGCGGCGATGCCGGCCTGCAATGGGGCGCGGCGAAGACGGTCTCGCGGCGGGAGGCGCAGGGGCTGGCGCCCGAAGCACTGCGCCAGGTGATGACCGCGAACGCATCCAAGCTGCCCGCGTACGCCGGCATGGAGCGCGGCGAAACGGGCTACGCGATATTCCGCATATCGAAGCTCATTGCGGCCGAACCGAAATCAGGGCCCGACAGCGCCGCGGAAATGGCCGCGCTCGACCGGCAATCCGGCGCCGACCAGCTGAGCGCCTATGTCGCCAGCCTGCGGGCCAGGGCCAAGGTCGAGATCAACCGGGCGAATCTGGAGAAGAAGTAGTTGCCGGCGCGGCCATGCCGCCGACGACGCGGCTGAAGCCGCCGTCTACCATCAGGACCTCGCCCGTGATTCCGGCGGCGAGGTCCGAGAGCAGGAATGCGGCGGCATCCCCTACCTGGCCGATCGTCACGTTGCGCCGCATCGGCGCGTTCTCCTCGACGAATTTTAGTATCCGGCTGAAGCCTGAAATCCCGGACGCGGCCAGCGTCTTGATCGGTCCCGCCGAAATCGCGTTTACGCGTATGCCTTTCGGGCCCAGGTTCGCCGCCAGGTAGCGCACCGACGCTTCCAGGCTCGCCTTGGCCAGGCCCATGGTGTTGTAGTGCGGCACCACGCGCTCCGAGCCGAGGTAGGTGAGGGTGAGGAGCGCGCCGTTGCGGCCCTCCATCAGCGGCAGCGCCGCCTTGGCGAGCGCGGGAAAGCTGTACGCGGAAATGTCGTGGGCTTCGCGGAACGCCTCGCGCGACAGCCCGTCGAGCAGTTCGCCGGCGATTGCCTCGCGCTGCGCGAAGCCGATCGCATGCACCAGGCCGTCCAGCCCGCCCCAGCGCTCGCGCAACGAGACGAACAGGGCGGCGATCTCCGCGTCGCTGGCGACGTCGCATGGATACACGGGGCCGGAATCGAATTCCTTCGCCAGGTCCGAGACGCGATCCTTGAAGCGGTCGCCGACATAGGTGAAGGCGAGTTCGGCGCCTTCGCGGCGCGCCGCCTTGGCGATGCCGTAGGCGATCGAGCGGTTGCTGAGCAGTCCCGTGACGAGGATCTTTTTTCCGGAGAGGAGTCCCATCGGGGCATTATACTTTCCGCCATGCGTGCGCTGCTGTTTTTGCTCGTTCTGCTGGCGGGCTGCGGTGAGGTCTGGAACGATCCCTACCCGGCGGCCGAACGGGGCAAGAACATCCTCTATTCGGTGTTCGCCGAGCGGCCCAAGCACCTCGATCCCGCGCAGTCATACGCATCCGACGAAGCGGTTTTCACGCGCCAGGTCTACGAGCCGCCGCTCCAGTATCACTACCTGAAACGTCCCTACGAGCTGATTCCGCTCACCGCGACCGAAATTCCGCGCCCGGTTCTGGTCGAGAAGAACGGCGTTACGTACAGCGTTTACGACATCCATATCAAGCCCGGCATCAAATTTCAGCCTCACCCGGGGTTTGTTCCGGAGAATTTGAGCTTGAATTCCCAAACGACAAAAAATCTCCATTCCCCCTACGACCTTCGGCTGGGCACCCGCGAGCTCACGGCCGACGACTACATCTACGGGATAAAACGACTGGCGCACCCGGAGCTGCATTCGCCGATCCTCGGCCTGATGTCCGAATACATCGTCGGGCTCAAGGAATACGCCGGGCGGCTGAAAAAGGCAGCGCGTCCCGGACAGTGGCTCGACCTGCGCGAGCATCCGCTGGAGGGCGTCACGCGCGTGGACGCGCTGACCTACCGCATCACGCTGAAGGGCCGCTACCCGCAGTTCGTGTACTGGCTGGCGATGCCGTTTTTCGCGCCGATGCCATGGGAAGCCGACAGGTTTTTTCAGCAGCCGGGCATGGCGGAGAAGAATTTCACGCTCGACTGGTGGCCGGTAGGCACCGGCGCCTTCATGCTCTCCGAGAACGACCCGAATTCACGCATGGTGCTCGCGCGCAATCCGAATTTCCGCGGCGAGCCCTACCCGTCGGAGGGGGGGAAGGGCGACGCGGAGCGTGGCCTGCTCGCAGACGCCGGCAAGAAGATGCCCTTCATCGACAAGGCGGTCTACACGCGCGAGAAGGAAGGGATCCCGCTGTGGAACAAATTCCTGCAAGGCTATTACGACATCTCCGCCATCGGCTCGGACAGCTTCGACCAGGCGGTGCGGGTGTCGCTGGACGGGGAGGTCGGGCTGTCGCCCGAGATGGAGGCGCGCGGTATCCGCCTGGACACTACGATCTCGCCGACCATTTTCTATCTTGGCGTCAACTGGCTCGATCCCGTGGTGGGAGGAAACTCCGAGCGCGCTCGCAAGCTGCGGCAGGCGCTCGCGATCGCGGTGGACTGGGAGGAGCAGCTGTCGGTCTTCTACAACGGGCGCGGCGTGCCGTCGCACAGCCCGATCGCGCCCGGGATATTCGGTTACCGGGACGGGGAGGCCGGGATGAACCCGGTGACGCATGAATGGAAGGACGGCAAGGCGGTTCGCCGCCCGATAGAGGCGGCGAAGAAACTGCTGGCGGAAGCGGGCTACCCGGACGGGCGCGATGCCAGGACCGGCCAGCCGCTGGTGCTGCACCTCGATACGACCAGCCGCGGACCGGACGACAAGGCGATGCTCGACTGGTGGCGCAAGCAGTTCGCCAAGCTGTCGATCCAGTTCGAGCCGCGCCAGACCGACTGGAACCGCTTCCAGGAAAAACTTCGCAAGGGCAGCGCGCAGCTGTTCATCATCGGCTGGAGCGCGGACTATCCGGACCCCGAGAACTTCATGTTCCTGCTGCACGGTCCGCAGAGCCGGGCCTTGCAGGGGGGAGGCGAGAACGCCTCCAACTACGAGAACCCGGAATTCGACGCGCTGTTCGAGCGCATGCGCAACATTCCCAACTCGCCGGAGCGCCAGCAGGTCATCGACCGCATGACCGATATATTCCGCCGCGACGCGCCCTGGATCGGCGGCTTCCACCCCAAGAATTTCGCCCTGTTCCACAACTGGCTCGGCAACGCCAAGGCGAACGAGATCTCCGGCAACAATCTCAAATACTTCAGGGTGGACGCGGCGAAACGGGAAGCCCTGCGGCAGGAGTGGAATCGGCCGATCGTCTGGCCCGTCATTCTGATTTTCGCCTTGCTGCTTGCCGCGGTCATTCCGGCGGCGATGGCGTACAGGCGCCGTGAACGCATGGCAGCGCGGTTCGCCATCTAGATGTTCGCCTACATCGTACGCAGGGTTCTGTATGCGATTCCGATCCTGATCGGCGTCAACCTGATCACCTTTGCGCTGTTTTTCATTGTCAACACGCCGGACGACATGGCGCGCATGCAGCTGGGATCGAAGCGGGTAACGCCGGAGGCGATCGAGAAATGGAAGGCCGAGCGCGGCTATGACTTGCCGCTGGGATGGAACTCCACGGCCGAAGGCATTGCTAAGGCGACGCGTACCGTGTTCTTCCAGAAATCCCTGCGCCTGTTCGCGCTCGATTTCGGCTATTCGGAGGACGGCCGCGACATCAGCAGCGAGATCGGCATCCGGATGTGGCCCAGCCTCGCGCTCGCCCTGCCTGTTTTTCTCGTCGGGCTGGCGGTCTGCATCAGCTTCGCGCTGCTGATGGCGTTCTTCCGCGCCACCTATCTCGATTTCTGGGGCGTTGTGCTGTGCGTCGCGATGATGTCCATCTCGCCCCTGTTCTACATCATCGGCGGCCAGTTCGTCGCCTCCAAGGTCTGGCACCTGGTGCCGATCTCCGGCTATGCGGGCGGCCTGGACGCGGCGAAATTCCTGGTGCTGCCGGTGCTGATCGGGGTGATCGGCGGCATAGGCGCGAGCAGCCGCTGGTATCGGACGCTGTTCCTGGAGGAAATGGGCCGGGACTACGTGCGCACCGCGCGCGCCAAGGGCCTGACCGAAACCGTGGTGCTGTTCCGGCATGTGCTCAAGAACGCGATGATCCCGGTGCTGACCGGCGTGGTGGTGGTGATCCCGACGCTGTTCCTCGGCAGCCTGCTAATGGAGTCCTTTTTCGGCATCCCGGGGCTGGGCAGCTACACCATCGACGCCATCCAGGCGCAGGATTTCGCGGTGGTCCGCTCGATGGTGTTCATCGGTTCGGTGCTCTATATCGTCGGGCTGATCCTCACCGACATTTCCTACACGCTGGTCGATCCGCGGATCAGGCTGAGCTGACGTGCCCGTCATTCTCATTACAGACGTACTGGTCTGGCTGCTGGTCCTGGCGGCGGCGGGGTATGGCATCTACTGCCGGCGCCATCCGCATCTCGCCGTGCCCTGGGCGCGGGTATTCCGCAGCCCCGCCGCAATGGCCTCGGCGGTCGCGCTCGCGGCCTTTCTCGCGATCGGGCTGCTAGACTCGTTCCATTTCCGGCCCGCATTGAAGGAGCAGGCCGGCGGGCAGGCTGCCTATTCCTCCGAAGTGCTGTCAGTACTGGACCTCGGGCTGGTCCAGTTGCGGGGCAGGGGCGAGAAGACCTATTCGGCGCCGCTCGCAACACGCTCCTACGCCAAGGAGCAGGTCGAACTGCCCGACGGCCGCCAGACGCGCGAATTTCCGCGCCTGCGCTTTGGCGGTGCCCACCTGAAGGACGAAGGCGATCGGACGGGGGACGTCGCGCAGCGCGCCGCCAGCGGGATTGCGGCCGCAGGCGCATTGCTGTTTGTTTTTTTCCAGGGTTTGAAAATACTCAGAAAGAAGAATCCCGGCGTGGCTTGGAACGCGGCCTTCGCGTCATTCGCCGTGCTGCTGCTGCTCGCCGGACCGGCCATCGCGCTGTGCGTTTCGTACCACGTCCTGGGCACCGACAAGGTCGGGCAGGACGTGTTCTACCTGGCGCTGAAGTCGGTGCGTACCAGCCTGGTCATCGGCACGGTCACCACGCTCGTGCTGCTGCCATTGGGCATCGCGCTGGGAACCATGGCCGGCTACTTCAAGGGCTGGGTGGACGATGTGATCCAGTATTTCTACACCACGCTGAATTCGATCCCCGGCGTGCTGCTGATTGCGGCGGCGGTACTGATGATGCAGGTGGTGATCGACCGGCACTCGGACTGGTTCAACACGGCCGCCCAGCGCGCCGACTTCAGGCTGTTCATCCTGTGCGCCATCCTGGGCCTCACCAGCTGGACCGGACTCGCGCGGCTGCTGCGCGGCGAAACGCTCAAGCTGTCGGAACTGGAATACATCCAGGCGGCGCATGCCTTCGGCGTGCGCGACACACGCATCCTCGCGCGCCATGTGCTGCCGAATCTGTCGCACATTGTGATCATCACGATGGTCATGGATTTCTCCGGCCTGGTGCTGGCCGAGGCGGTGCTGTCCTACGTCGGCGTCGGGGTGGATCCGTCGACCAACAGTTTCGGCACCATGATCAATGCGGCGCGCCTGGAAATGTCGCGCGAGCCCGTCGTCTGGTGGGCGCTCGCCACCGCCTTCGCGTTCATGTTCGCGCTGGTGCTGGCGGCAAACCTGTTAGCCGACGCGGTGCGCGACAGCTTCGATCCGCGGGTGCGCATGTGACCGAGCATGTGATCGAGCACGTGAACGAACCTGTGCTCGAAGTAACCGGTCTCAGGACGCGCCTCGATACCGCCAGGGGCGAGGTGCGCGCGGTCGACGGCGTCGACGTCGAGCTGCGCAAGGGCGAGTGCTTCGCGCTGGTGGGCGAGTCCGGCAGCGGCAAGTCCATGACGGCGCTGTCGCTCATGCGGCTGCTGCCGGACGTGGGGCGCATCGCGGACGGCAGGGCGCTGCTCGACGGCCGTGACCTGATGGCGTTGCCGGAGGCGGCGATGCGCGCGGTGCGCGGGCGGCGTGTGGCGATGATTTTCCAGGAGCCATCCACGGCGCTCAACCCGGTGCTGACCGTAGGACGGCAGATCGCCGAGGTGATGGAACGCCATACGGCGCTGACCGGGGCAGCGGTCCGCGGTCGCACCCTCGAATTGCTCGATGCCGTCGGCATTCCGGACGCCGCCCGGCGCCATGATGAGTATCCGTTCCAGCTTTCGGGCGGGCTGAAACAACGCGTGATGATCGCCTCGGCGCTTGCCGCCGAGCCCGAAGTGCTGATCGCGGACGAGCCGACGACGGCGCTGGACGTCACCATCCAGGCGCAGATCCTCGACCTGCTGGGCGGGCTGCAGGCGCAGCGCTCGATGGCGATCCTGCTGATCACGCACGACCTGGGCATCGTGGCCCGCATGGCGCAGCGGGTCGCCGTGATGTACGCGGGCGAAATCGTCGAAGTGGCCGATCGCGACGCGTTCTTTGCCGCCCCGCAGCATCCGTATTCGCAAAAGCTGTTCCAGGCACTGCCTTCGCCGGAAAAACGCGGCGCCGAACTGCCGGTGATCACGGGGCAGGTGCCGCCGCTGACGAGCGAATTCAAGGGTTGCCGTTTTGTGGACCGCTGCGAATTCGCCTTCCAGCGCTGCCACGATGAAGTGCCACAGTTGATTGCCATGACTGGACAGCGCATGGTCCGTTGCCACTTGCGCGAGCAGGGCGCCGCGCCTGCGCCCGTCGCGGCGACAGGACGGCAGCGTGCGCCTGCTGCAATCTCGGAGGCGCCGGTGCTCGCCGAAGTTGAAAACCTGAAAGTGCATTTTCCGATCCGCAAAGGGCTTTTCAGGCGCACCGCTGGCCAGGTGAGGGCGGTGGATGGCGTTTCGCTCGCTATCCGCGCGGGACGTACGCTGGCGCTGGTCGGTGAGTCGGGTTGCGGCAAGACCACGGTCGGCAAGGCGCTGCTGCGGCTGATCCCCTCGACCACCGGCAGGGTCGTGTTCGCGGGCAGGGACCTCACGGCGCTCTCGCGCAGCGAACTGCGCGCCGGGCGAGGCGCGATGCAGATCGTGTTCCAGGATCCCTACGCCTCGCTCGATCCGCGCATGCGCATCGCCGAAATCCTCTCGGAGGGGATGTATAGCCTGGGCGTCGGCCGGGACGAAAAGGACCGGCAGTACCGCATGGCGCAGTTGCTCGAGCAGGTCGGCCTGCCGCTGGAAGCGTTGTTGCGCTATCCGCACGAGTTCTCGGGCGGCCAGCGGCAGCGCATCGCGATCGCTCGGGCGCTTGCGGTCGAGCCCAAGCTGATCGTCTGCGACGAGCCCACCAGCGCGCTCGACGTCTCGGTGCAGGCGCAGATCCTGAACCTGCTGAAATCGCTGCAGGACCGGCTCGGCATCGCCTACCTGTTCATCACCCACAATATTTCGATCGTCGAATATCTCGCCCACGATATCGCGGTGATGTACCTGGGCGCGATCGTCGAGCGCGGGACCGCCGAGGAAGTGCTGCGCAGTCCGAAGCATCCCTACACCGAAGCGCTGCTGTCCGCGGTGCCGGCGATCGACGGCAAGCGCAGCATCATCCGGCTGTCGGGGGAACAGCCTTCGCCGGCGAACCCGCCTTCAGGCTGCCATTTCCATCCGCGCTGCCCGAAAGCGATGCCGGAATGCCGCACCGTGGTTCCGGAGACCGTGCCGCTCGGCGGCAGCCGGTCGGTGAACTGCCTTCTCTACCGCGCGTCGAAGGCGGCGATCAGCAGCTGATTGAAGTCGCTGGGCACGGGGAGCATGCCGCTGCGCAGCAGCTTGCCGAGTTCGGCCTGGTCCTCGGCGGGGAGCGTGGCGACCTCCTGCCTGAACTCGTTTGCCAGCCGCTCCTTGTCCTGCCAAGAAAGGTTCGCCAGCTGCTGCTGCGCGGCGCGGATGGTGAGCGCCTTGCTGGCAAAGTATTCGATCATGGTCCCGCGTACCGCGGCATTTCTGGGGTCCAGCAGCGCGGCGTTGAGGGAGTTGAAGATCTCCCTGCGCTGGTCGAAGCTGAGGTAGATGAAGCAGTCGTCGATCAGGCTTTTCAGGTGCTCGGGTTCGACCGTGGTCCCGGGGTAGTAGCGGCTCATCTCCGGCAGGACCACCGGGGCGGCCGGCTTGTTCGCCTGCGCTTCGGCGATCTGGCGCGCGACGCTCAGCAGCAGCATGATGATGGGATCGGCCGACGCGGGCGCGACAAGGCCGGCGAAAAGCAGAGTGAAAAGGACACCCTTCCGGAGAAACCGGCCCATGTGCGAATTCTAGGCAACATGGGCCCGTCCGTGTAACTAAAATATCAAACTAATTACTTTAAATACTTAAGTTAACATATTGTTTTAATTACAAGGATACTCTGGAAGGCTTGCTTTGCTTTACCCTTGACCTGCTTCCCTCTAGCCGGGGTGGCCCTGGCGTGGATGGTCAGTTTTTGGCCGGCACTCAGGCGGCCGATCTTGTTCCAGCGCCGCAGGTCCTCGACGCTCACCCGGTAGCGGCGGGCAATGCCGGGCAGGGTGTCGCCCGCCTTCACCGTGTAGCTGAAGCTGCGCGGGCCGGCCACCGGAATCGGCGGCGCGTACATGATCGGCAGCCGGCCAAGGTCGCGGGTGCCGTCGGGGGAGGAACCCGTCGGCACCACCATCAGTGCCGGCATGGCGCGCGCCCGCGGGCCGATGCCGTTCACTTCCTTGAGCTGCGCCAGGCTGACGCCGAACTTCTTCGAGATCGCAACCAGGGTGTCGCCTTTTTTCGGTTCGTAGGTCTGCCAGGACACCAGCGACTTGTCGTCATACTTGGTGAGGTTGTCGTGAAAGATGTCGACGCGGTCGGCGGGCAGCACGATGCGCGGCGTCATGTCGGAGCGGATCATGGGCCGGCTGAAGCCCGGGTTGAGCGCGATGAACTCCTCCACCGGCATTTCGGCCAGCTTGGCGGCAAGCCGCACATCGATGTCGCGCGTCCGGGTGATGGTCGTGAAGTAGACCTCGTTCGGGATCGGCTCGAGCACGATGCCGTACAGCGCGGGATTGGAAATGATGTTCTTCAACGCCTGCAGCTTGGGCACGTACTGGCGCGTTTCCAGCGGCATCGTCAGGCTCGAATAGTCGAGCGGCAGCCCGGCGGCGCGGTTCTTCTCCAGCGCGCGCGCCACCGCGTTCTCCCCCCAGTTGTAGGAAGCGAGCGCCAGGTGCCAGTCGCCGTGCATCTGGTAGACGTCGTTCAGGTAGTCCAGCGCCGCCGCGGTCGAGGCGACGATGTCGCGCCGGCCGTCGTACCACCAGGTCTGCGCCAGCTCGTACCGCTTGCCTGTGCCGGGAATGAACTGCCATAGGCCGGACGCGTGCGCCCGCGAGTAGGCCATCGGGTTGTACGAACTCTCCACCATCGGCAGCAGCGCAAGCTCGGTAGGCATGCCGCGTTTCTCGATTTCCTCG
Source organism: Burkholderiales bacterium (assembly GCA_035308765.1). GTDB lineage: Bacteria > Pseudomonadota > Gammaproteobacteria > Burkholderiales > SG8-39 > RBG-16-66-20. Next base: position 27,174 of record DATGGA010000104.1, on the reverse strand, counting down.
ACGATGTGGAAGAGGTAGAGGCGGCTGCGCTCGAACACGCGCCTCAGGTACTCGGGGCGCGCCACGTACCAGGCCGTCTTTTCATCCACGATCGGCCCGCTCAGGTCTGGCATGGCGAATCCGTCGCGGATACGCTGCCAGAGGTCGTCCCGCCTTACGGTGCGGTCTATGCGCGTAAGGGTCCGCGGCTGCGTCAGCTCCACCCGCGGCCCCTCGAAGGGGGGCAGCCGCGTGGCGTCCAGCACAGGGCCCGAGGCCGAGGCGCCGCGCTGCCGGTGCGCTTCGACGGTTTCGCCCCGCGTATCCAAGACGGGCGAGCCGCTGCGGGTGCGCAGCGGCGAGGATCCCGGCGCTTGCGCCACGGCATCCGGTTTTTCAGGCTGCGAGCCGCAGGCCGTCAGCAGCATCAAGGCTGCATATAGGAAAAACCGGTTCGCCACCCATCGCACAGCAGGCATTAGAACCGATTTTTCCATTCCCTGATTGCGGCGAACACGCTCACCGGGTCGCCGACCCGGGCACCGAGATACTTGTTGGCGGAATCGACCACCACCGGTTCGGCGCAGCGCAGGAACGGATTGGTCGCCCGTTCTTCGCCCAGAGTGGAAGGCAGCGTGGGGCGCCCCGCGGCGCGCAGAGCCCTGGCGCGCCCCTCGCGCGCCGCGAGCAGGGCGTTGTCCGGGTCCACCGCGCGCGCGAATTTTATGTTGGCCAGCGTGTATTCATGACCACAATAGACCCTGGTTTGGTCCGGAAGTGCCGCGAGCTTCGACAAGGATGCCAGCATCTGCGCCGGCGTGCCCTCGAACACGCGCCCGCAGCCGCAGGCGAAGAGCGTGTCGCCGCAGAACAGCGATTCCAAGCCATAATAGGCGACATGCGCTCGAGTGTGTCCAGGTATGTCGAGCACCGAGAAAGAGGCGGCGAGGGCCGGGATATCGGCCTTGTCGCCCTGGCCGACGGGGTTGGTGAGTTCCGGGATCGGTTCTCCCCTCGGCCCGAACACCGGAACCCGCTTCATCGCCACCAGTTCGGAAATGCCGCCGACATGATCGGGATGGTGGTGCGTGGCGAGGATCGCCACCAGCGCGAGCCCTTCTCGCGCGAGGTACTCCTTCACCGGGCGCGCTTCGCCCGGATCAATCACGGCCGCGTGGGGGGTTTTCCTTTCCGCGTCGCGCAGCGTCCAGATGTAGTTGTCCTGAAACGCGGGTAGGGGAACGATTTCGAGCATGGATCGGCAATCCTTCGTCGCGAATGGCGCACACCAGTATAACGGGGCCCGGCCGGCGCTCTCCGAATGGTTCGGCACGCCGCAGGGCCGCTGCGTTCTCGATTGGGAGTTGGGCCAGTTCGCGCTCGCCACCGAGGACGTGTTCGGCTACCGCGCGGTCCAGGCGGGACTGCCCGGCTTCGACTTCTTGCAGGGCAACCGCATTCCATTCCGCTTCACGCTGGCGCTGGAGCACGGCGCCGCGCTCGCCGCCGACCCGATGCAGCTGCCGCTCGCCAACCAAAGCGTCGACCTGGTCGCGCTGCCGCACACGCTGGAATCCGCAGCCGATCCCCACCTGGTGCTGCGCGAGGCCGAGCGCGTCCTGATGCCCGAAGGCCAGCTGGTGATATCGGGCTTCAACCCGCTTTCGTTCTGGCGGCTGCGGCAGATGTTTGCGCGCAGCGATGCCGGCGCACCCTGGGACGCGCGCTTCATCGGCCTGCTGCGGCTCAAGGACTGGCTGCACCTGCTCGGCTTCGAGCTGAACGGCGGGCGCTTCGGCAGCTACGTTCCGCCGTTCGCGAACGCCAAGTGGCAGGCGCGCTTTTCGTTCATGGAGAAGGCGGGCACGCGCTGGTGGCCGATCCTCGGCGGCGTGTATGTCGTGCGGGCGGTGAAGCGGGTGCACGGCATGCGGATCATCGGTCCGGCCTGGCGCAAGGAACGGGCGCGCCGCCGCGCGCTGGCCGCCATTCCGCAACGCGACGGGCCACCCCGCCGGCATCATGACTGAGGGGTTGGTGGAGATGTACGCCGATGGTGCCTGCAAGGGCAACCCGGGACCCGGCGGCTGGGGCGTGCTGCTGCGGACGGACGGCAGGGAACGGGAGTTGTACGGAGGGGAGCCGCAGACGACCAACAACCGCATGGAACTCATGGCGGTGATCGAAGGACTGTCCGCGCTGGGCCAGCGCTCGAAAGTGCAGGTTTATACCGACTCCCAGTACGTGCAGAAGGGGATCTCGGAGTGGATCCACAACTGGAAGCGCCGCGGCTGGCTGACGGCGGACAGGAAGCCGGTGAAGAACGCGGACCTCTGGCGCCGGCTGGACGAGATCGCGCGCGGCCACCAGGTCGAGTGGTTCTGGGTCAAGGGGCATGCCGGGCACCCGGAGAACGAGCGCGCGGATGCGCTGGCCAACAAGGGCATTTCACAGGAGACAGGCAGTGGTCTCTAGGCAGATCCTGCTCGACACGGAAACCACCGGCTTGAACGCGCGCATGGGCGACCGGGTGATCGAAATCGGCTGCATCGAGCTGCTCAGCCGCAACGTCACCGACAGTAGCTTCCACACCTACCTCAATCCCGGGCGGGACATAGAGGAAGGAGCGGCGAAGGTGCACGGCCTGACGAAGGAATTCCTGTCCGACAAGCCGAGGTTCCCTGATGTTGCGAAGGCGTTCGTGGATTACGTCGCCGGCGCGGAACTCATCATCCACAACGCGCCGTTCGACGTCGAATTCCTCGACCAGGAACTCTCCCTCGCGGGCATGAAAAAGCTGTCCGAATACGCGGCCGGCATCGTCGATACGCTGGCCATGGCGCGCGAGCTGCATCCGGGCAAGCGCAACGGGCTGGACGCGCTGTGCGAGCGCTACGCCGTGAACAACTCGCACCGGACGCTGCACGGCGCGCTGCTCGACGCGCGCCTGCTGGCGGAGGTCTATCTTGCCCTGACGCGGGGCCAGGACAGCCTGGTCATGGAACTGGAGCGGCCGTCGGCGGCACAGGCCGCGGCGGCGCTGGTCGACGCGAAGAAGCTTTCCGTGCTGCGCGCGACCGAGGAGGAACTCCGGGCGCACGAGAAACTGCTCGACGGCATCGACAAGCAGGCGAAGGACAAGGGCGGCAGCCTCTGGCGGCGGCTTTAGCCGGATCTAACGGCTGGCCGGTACGCCCGGCCCTTCCGGCGGAAAGGCGATGAACTCCGCGAGCCGTTCAGCCTTGGTGGAGAACTCCTGCAGAGCGGGGTAGTCGGACACCGTGACTGCACCCGGCAGGATCCCCTGGGTGAACTGCCACGCCACCGCTGCAGTAATACCCGCTTGATCGATCGCCAGTGGTTTGCGGCGCATCTCGGTCTCCAGCGCTCCGTAAGCCGCCAGCATCTGGCCACGCACGCGTGCGAGCCACGGCTCGTGATGCTTTTCCGGCGGCCGCAGGTTGCGCTCGTACACCGTCTGTACCGTCTTCTCGCAGGCGGCCAGCGCCAGCCCGATGATCCGCAACGCGTGCTGCAGATCGGCAACCTCGGAAGGCATCAAGGTTTTGGGCGCGGCCAGGGCTTCGGCGTACTCAAGGATCAGCGTCGAGTCCATCAGCACCTCGCCGTCGTCGCAGACCAGCGTCGGCGCCTTGACCACAGGGTTTATTTTCTGGAACTGCTCGAAAGTGCTGAACACGGATACCGACTTATGTTCGAACGGAATTCCTAGGCAGCGCAGCGAAATCGCCACGCGACGGACGTACGGGGAATCGAGCATGCCGATGAGCTGCACCGGGAAAAGCATACCCGACGGGGATATACTTTCGCCACCATGAGCGGGAAACCCAATCCCTTCGAAAAGGACCTCGACAAGAACCCGGCGAATCATGCGCCGCTGACGCCGCTGGGGTTCATCGAGCGCGCGGCGGCGGTCTATCCGCAGCGGACATCGGTGATCCATGGCGCCAGACGCTATGCGTGGAAGGAGACCTACGCGCGCTGCCGGCGGCTGGCCTCGGCGCTGGCGAAGCGCGGCATCGGCGTCGGCGACACGGTCGCGACGATGCTCTCCAACACGCCGGAGATGTACGAGTGCCACTTCGGTGTGCCGATGACGGGCGGGGTGCTGAATGCGCTGAATACCCGCCTGGACGCGGAAGCGATCGCCTTCATGCTGGAGCACGGCGAGGCGAAGATCCTGATCACCGACCGCGAGTTCTCGCCCACGGTCAAGGCGGCGCTGGCGAAGATGAAGGCGCCACCCGCCGTCATCGATGTCGACGATTCCGAATATTCCGGCCTCGGCGAGCGCCTGGGCGGGAAGACATACGAGGAACTGCTCGCCGAAGGCGATGCGGAATTTGCCTGGCAGCCCCCCGCCGACGAGTGGGACGCCATCTGCCTCGGCTATACCTCGGGGACGACCGGCGACCCGAAGGGCGTGGTCTACCACCACCGCGGCGCCTACCTGAACGCGGTCTGCAACATCGTCACCTGGGGCATGCCGCATCACTCGGTATACCTGTGGACGCTGCCGATGTTCCATTGCAGCGGCTGGTGCTTCCCGTGGACCATGGCGGCGATCGCCGGGACCAACGTGTGTCTTCGCAAAGTCGAGGCCGGTTTAATTTTTAAATTGATAAAAGAACATCGAGTTACACATTACTGCGGCGCGCCGATCGTGCATTCGACGTTGATCAGCGCGCCCGAGGAAATGAAGCGGGGCATCACGCACAAAGTGAGCGGCATGGTGGCGGCGGCAGCGCCGCCGGCGGCGATGATCGAGGGCATGGAGAAGCTCGGCTTCGACATCACCCACGTCTACGGCCTTACCGAGGTGTACGGCCCGGCGACGGTCTGCGCCAAGCACGAGGAATGGAACGCGCTCGACATCGGCGAGCGCACGCGCCTCAACGGCCGCCAGGGCGTGCGCTACCTGATGGAGGAGGGGCTCTCGGTGAGGGACCCGGAAACCATGAAGCCGGTGCCCGCCGACGGCGAGACCATGGGCGAGATCATGTTCCGCGGCAACATCACCATGAAGGGTTACCTGAAGAACCCTTCGGCGTCGCGGAAAGCCTTCGAGGGCGGCTGGTTCCATTCAGGCGACCTTGCCGTAATGCACCCGGACGGCTACGTCAAGATAAAGGACCGCTCCAAGGACGTCATCATTTCCGGGGGCGAGAACATTTCGTCGATCGAGGTGGAGGACGTGCTGTACCGCCACCCGGCGGTGGTCGCCGCGGCGGTGGTGGCAATGCCGGACGCGAAATGGGGTGAAACGCCTTGTGCATTTGTTGAATTGAAAAATGGCGTTTCCGTAACAGAACGGCAGATAATCGACTTTTGCCGCCAGCACCTGGCGAAATTCAAGGCGCCGCGCGCCGTGGTGTTCGGCGAAGTGCCGAAAACCTCGACCGGCAAGATCCAGAAGTTCGTGCTTCGCGAAAAAGCCAAGTCGGCGGCGGCCATCGATTCCTGAGGACGACAGCCCATGAGCGCACAACTCAAGGAGCAGCAGCCCTTCCTGCTGCGCGGAGACCGCGACGGCATCGCCACGCTCACCATGAATCGGCCGGCGCAGATGAACCTGCTGACCGCGGGGATGCTGGCCGCGCTCCAGGATGCTTTCGATTCGATAAAAAAAAACAAGGACATCAGGGTCGTGGTGCTGGCGGCGGCGGGCAAGGGTTTCTGCGCCGGCCACGACCTGAAGGAAATCCGCGAACTCGGCGACCAGGCGAAAATCGTAGGGCTGTTCACCCAGTGCAGCCGGATGATGATGGCCATCCAGCAGCTGCCGCAGCCCGTCATAGCGAAGGTGCAGGGGCCCGCGGCCGCGGCTGGCTGCCAGCTGGTAGCGCAGTGCGACCTGGCCGTCGCCGCGGACACGGCGAAGTTCGTCACCTCCGGCGTCACCTGGGGCTTCTTCTGCTCCACGCCGGGCGTGGCCATCGGCCGCAACCTGCGGCGCAAGCACGCCATGGAGATGCTGCTGACGGGCGAACCGATCAGCGCGCAACGCGCGCTCGAATGGGGTCTGGTCAACCGGGTGGCCGCGGCCGACGCGCTCGATGGCGAAGCATGGTCGCTGGCAAAAACCCTCGCGTCGAAGCCTCCAGCCACCGTCGCTGCCGGCAAGCGCGCGTTCTACCAGCAGATGGACCTGGACCTGCCGAGGGCCTATGCGCTCGCAGGCGAAGTGATCGCCTCCGATTTCATCCATCCCGAAGGCAGGGAAGGAATGAGCGCTTTCATCGAGAAGCGCAAGCCTGACTGGAAATCCTGATTCCCGCGTGGCGCGCGGCAGCCACGCTTTGCAATGCACTGATGACCGGGCTCGTGCTCGGCCTCGTATCGCGGCACGGCAAGGGCACCGCGCGCGAGTACGTGTTCCGGCATTTCCGCAGGCAGCAATTGGAGAGGTTCCTGCCGGGACTCGCCAAGCTCGGCCTGCAGTCCGAACCGCATGCGGTCGCCTGCGCGCTATACCATTTCCATTCCAATGCGCTCGGCGGCGTGAAAACCGAATTCCTGCGCGAATCCGCCACCAAGGCATGGGTGCGCTATCCGCCGCCGCGCTGGATCTGGCACGGCACCGCCGCCGCTGCGATCCCGCACGAGGTGTCTGCGGCGATGCTGCACGGCTGGCACGGCCACAACGGTGTTTCGCTGGGCAACCCGCGCCTCGGATTCGTCTGCACGGGCATGACCGTGGATGGCATGCCCGGACTCGAAGGCTATTACCTTGAGCACGACCGCGCCCTGAAGCCGGAGGAGCGGGTGCGCTTCGCCTACGGCGAGGAATCGATGCCGCGAGCGCGAAAAATGCCGGAGCTGGATTCCGCGGCCTGGCCGGAGGAGCGGCTGTTGCGCACGCGGCGAAGCTACGCGGTCGAGTACGTGCGCACGATGCTCCGCGTGCTTCCGGAGGTGACGGGCTCGCACGCCGAACTGGCGCGCGTGGCGAGGCTGGTCGGGCTCCAGTTCCATGAGGAGCTTGCGGCGATGCTGGGCATGACGACGAATCTGAGTGAAGGAACGCCGGAAAGCGCGCAACTGTATGCACACTGGCTCGAGAAGATGCTGGCGGGGCACGGTGAGGACGTGTCGCGCGAAGGTGCGAGCGTGCGCATGAACGGGTGGCGCCTTGGCGAAGGCATCGTTGCGGCGGGATCCGCGTTCCTCGCCTGGAGCGAACTGTGGGCTGGTGCTTGCGCGGCACACGACCGATTCCTGCGCCTCGACGCCTCGTGCGATGCCGGCGCGGCTCGATGGCGCTTCGCGGTGACCTGCAAAACTTGAAGCCCTGCCTCATCGTCCGCAATCCTGCCGCCGGACGCGGGCGCGCGCTGCGGCAATGGGACGGCATCGAGCGCAAGCTCAGGGATACAGGCATCGACTTCGAAGAGGCCGTGACTTCCCGGCCGTGCGAAGCGGGCGAAATCGCGCAACGGGAATCGGGTAACTACGAATGCATCGTCGCCGCAGGCGGCGACGGCACGGTGCACGAAGTCGTAAATGGCCTGATGCGCGCGGGCGGCAGGGCCGCTCTTGGCGTGATACCGCTCGGCAGCGGGGATGACTTTGCGAAATTGCTTTCGAATGGTTTTATTTTTGATTTTTCAAATAAAAAAACAAAAACATTTGATGTTGGTCGCATTTCCACCGGCTCCGAAGTCCGCTACTTCGCCAACGGCATGGATATCGGCTTCGGCGCGCACGGCGCGCGCAACGTCAAGCGCGTGCCGCGCTTCCTTACCGGCTTCGGCGCCTATCTGGGGGCGCTGCTGTTGACCATGGTGCGCTATCCGCTGCTGCGCGTGCGGCTGCAACTGGACGACGCGCCCCCGTTCGAGTTCACCACCGCGATGACCGCGGCCATGAACGGCACCACCTTCGGCGGCAGCTTCCGCGTCTGTCCCGAGGCGCGGCCCGACGACGGACTGCTGGACCTGCTGCTGGTGGATGCGGTCGGCCGGCTGCAGATTCTGCAGCTGGTGCCGAAAATCCTGCGCGGCGCGCACGCCGGCGATCCGCACCTCCGTTTGGTGCGAGCGAAGCGGGTGACGATAGAGTCGGATGAGCCACTGCTGGTGGAGGCGGACGGCGAAATCGCCTTCCAGGATGCCCGGGAACTGCGCATCGAAGTGCTTCCGGCGGCGCTGCGGGTATTCGCCTAGTAGAATCCACGCCCTATGGCGGACGACGTCATCCTCGAAACCCGGGGACTCACCAAGGAGTTCAAGGGTTTCGTCGCCGTGCAGGACGTCGCCTTGAAAGTCCGGCGCGGCAGCATCCATGCGCTTATCGGCCCCAACGGCGCCGGCAAGACCACCTGCTTCAACCTGCTCACGCATTTCCTCGAACCGACGCGCGGCCAGATCTTCTACAACGGGCGCGAGATCACGGGCTCAAGCCCTGCGGCCATCGCGCGCATGGGCCTGGTGCGCTCGTTCCAGATCTCGGCCGTATTCCCGCACCTGTCGGTGCTTGAGAACGTGCGCATCGCGCTGCAGCGCAAGCGCGGCGCCTCGTTCGATTTCTGGCGCGCCGAGCGCGTGCTCGACGCGCTCAACGCGCAGGCGCGCGAACTGATCGCCGCCGTGGGGCTCGCGGAGTTCGAGGCGACTGCGGCGGTCGAGCTGCCCTATGGGCGCAAGCGCGCCCTGGAGATCGCCACCACGCTCGCGCTCGATCCGGAAATGATGCTGCTGGACGAGCCCACCGCCGGAATGGCGCACGAGGACGTGGAGCGGATCACCGCCCTGGTCAGGCGCGCGGCCGCGAACCGCACCGTGCTGATGGTCGAGCACAATCTTTCGGTGGTGTCGAACCTGTGCAACACCATCACCGTGCTGCAAAGAGGCGAGATCCTCGCGGAAGGCAACTACGATGCCGTGTCGAAGAATCCGGCGGTGATCGAAGCCTACCTGGGGGCCGGCGATGGCTGAGGCCAACGGCGCCGAAGTGCTGCGCGTCGCCGGCCTGCATGCCTTCTACGGCGAATCGCACGTCCTGCACGGCGTCGACTTCAGCGTGAACCGCGGCGAAGTCGTCACCCTGCTGGGACGCAACGGCGCGGGGCGCACGACGACTCTGAAGTCGGTGCTCGGCCTGGTGGGCAGGCGCACCGGTTCGATCCGCGTCAACGGCACGGAGGCGATCGGCATGCCGACGCACCGCATCGCCCACCTGGGCATTGGTTATTGCCCGGAGGAGCGCGGCATCTATGCGAGCCTTTCGGCGGAGGAAAACCTGCTGCTGCCGCCGCAGGTCGGCGAAGGCGGCATGTCCGTGGCGGAGATCTACGCGATGTTCCCCAACCTTGCCGAACGCCGCAACAGCCAGGGGACGCGGCTGTCCGGGGGCGAGCAGCAGATGCTCGCCATGGCGCGCATCCTGCGCACCGGATCCCGGCTGCTGCTGCTGGACGAAATCACCGAAGGCCTCGCCCCGGTGATCGTCCAGTCCCTGGGCAGGGTGATCCGCCAGCTCAAGGAGCGCGGCTACACCATCGTGCTGGTCGAGCAGAATTTCCGCTTCGCTGCGCCGCTTGCCGATCGGCACTACGTAATGGAGCACGGCAGGATCGCCCAGTGCCTGAGCGCGGCGGAACTGGAATCGAAGGCTGATATGCTGCACGAATATTTGGGAATCTGAGCGGCGGGGTCCTGACGGACGCACCGGCCGATTTATATGTCTTCAAAAAGAGGAGAGCAGAGTGAAACGTAAACTGATCAGCGTACTCGTCGCAGGCGCACTGGCCGCCGTGGGCACCACGGCATTCCCGCAGGGCAAAGGCAAGCTCAGCGGCGATTCGGTCAAGATCGGCGTCCTGACCGACATGTCCGGGCTTTATTCCGACCTCGGCGGGCAGGGGTCGATCATCGCCGCGCAGATGGCGATCGAGGATTTCGGCGGCAAGATCTTCGGCATGCCGATCACGCTGGTGTCGGCCGACCACCAGAACAAGCCGGAGGTCGGCTCGACGCGGGTGCGCGAGTGGTTCGACCGGGACGGCGTGGACATGGTGACGGACATCCTGAATTCGGGCGTCGGCCTGGCGGTGGCCAAGGTGGCCGGCGAGAAGCACAAGGTCGCGATCAACGTCGGCGCGGCTTCGACGCGCCTGAGCAACGAGGATTGCAACCCGTACAGCATCCACTACGCCTACGACACCTATGCGCTGGCGAACGGCACCGGCAAGGCGATCGTCAAGCAGGGCGGCGACACCTGGTTTTTCCTCACCGCCGATTACGCCTTCGGACATTCCCTCGAAAACGATACCTCGAACGTGGTGAAGGCGAACGGCGGCAAGGTGCTGGGCGCGGTGCGCCACCCGCTCAACGCCTCGGACTTCTCCTCGTTCCTGCTGCAGGCGCAGGCCTCGAAGGCGAAGATCATCGGCCTGGCGAACGCCGGCGGCGACACCATCAACTCGATCAAGGCCGCCAACGAGTTCGGCATCACCAAGACGCAGAGCCTGGCGGGACTGCTGGTGTTCATCTCCGACGTGCATAGCCTGGGCCTGAACACAGCGCAGGGAATGCTGCTGACGACCGGCTTCTACTGGGACCTGGACGAGCAGACGCGCAAGTTCGGACGGCGCTTCTTCGACCGTTACAAGAAGATGCCGACCATGATCCATGCCGGCGTGTACTCCGCGACGACCAATTACCTGAAGGCGGTCCAGGCGGCGGGCACGGACGACCCCGACGCGGTGATCGCGCAGCTGCGCAAGATGAAGCTGGACGACTTCATGATGCGCCACGCGCAATTGCGTCCGGACGGGGTTGTCCAGCACGACATGTACCTCGCGCAGGTAAAGAAGCCGTCCGAGTCGAAATATCCGTGGGACTACTACATCATCAAGGCGACCATCCCGGCGGCCGAGGCGTTCCAGCCGCTCGCCACGGTGAACTGCCCGATGCTCAAGAAGTAGGGCCGGGCGCGCTCCGGCGGGTACCTCCACCGGAGCCCGTCCGCGTGCCGGCCGGCCATGACTGAAATCTTCGGCATCTCCCTGCAGGCGTTCTTCAGCCAGGTCCTGATCGGGCTGGTGAACGGCTCGTTCTACGCCATGCTGTCGCTCGGCCTGGCGGTGATCTTCGGTTTGCTGAACATCGTCAATTTCGCCCACGGCACTTTCTACATGATGGGCGCGTTCGGCGCGTGGATGCTGCTGACCTACGCCGGTCTCGGCTACTGGTGGTCGCTGGTCCTCGCGCCGCTCGCGGTCGGCACCGTGGGCGTCATCATCGAGCGCACGATGCTGCGCTGGCTGTACAGCCTGGACCACCTGTACGGCCTGCTGCTTACCTTCGGCCTGGCGCTGGTGATCGAAGGCCTGTACCGGCAGGCTTACGGCGTCTCCGGGCAGCCGATCGATCCCCCGGCGTTGCTCAAGGGCGCCACCAACCTGGGATTCATGTTCCTCCCCAACTACCGCGCGTGGGTCGTCCTTGCCTCGCTCGTGGTCTGTTTCGCCACCTGGTATGTCATAGAGAAGACCAGGCTGGGCGCCTACCTGCGCGCCGGCACCGAGAATCCGAGCCTCACGCAGGCGTTCGGCGTCAACGTGCCGCGCATGATCACGCTGACCTACGGCTTCGGCGTGGCGCTCGCGGGCCTCGCGGGCGTGCTCGCTTCGGGCGTGATCCAGGTCAACCCGCTGATGGGCTCCAATATCATCATCACGGTGTTCGCCGTCGTGGTGATCGGCGGCATGGGATCGATCCTGGGTTCGATCCTCACCGGCCTCGGGCTGGGCGTGATCGAGGGACTGACGCGGGTGTTCTACCCCGAGGCCTCGGCGGTCGTCGTATTCGTGATCATGGCGATCGTGCTGCTGGTGCGCCCGGCCGGCCTGTTCGGCAAGGAAAAATAACCGTCATGGACAAGAAGACGGCGGCACTCTACGCAGCGCTGTTTGCGCTGGGCCTGGCGGCGCCTTTCGCGGTGTACCCGGTGTTCCTGATGAAGTGCCTGTGCTTCGCGCTGTTCGCGTGCGCGTTCAATCTGCTGCTCGGATTCGCGGGATTGCTGTCCTTCGGGCACTGCATGTTTCTCGGCTCGGCGGGCTACGCTGCCGGCTACCTGCTGAAAGCGAAGGGCGTGCCTACCGAAGTCGCCATGCTGGCCGGCGTCGGCGTTTCGACCGCGATCGGCTGCGTCGTCGGCGCGCTGGCGATCCGGCGCCAGGGCATCTACTTCGCGATGATCACCCTCGCCCTGTCGCAGATGATCTATTTCTTCTGCGTGCAGGCGCCGTTCACCGGCGCCGAGGACGGCCTGCAGGGCATCCCGCGCGGCACGCTGCTCGGCATCGTCAACCTGGATGGCGAGCCGCTGGTGATGTACTACTTCGTCTACGCGGTGTTCGTGTTCGCTTTCTGCCTCATCTACCGCATCGTCCATTCGCCCTACGGCCAGGTGCTGAAGGCGATCCGCGAGAACGAGCCGCGCGCGCTGTCGCTGGGCTACGACGTCGACCGGTACAAGCTGATGGCTTTCGTGCTTTCGGGCGCTCTTGCGGGGCTGGCGGGAGTCATGAAGATGCTGGTGTTCAAGTTCGAGACCCTGAACGACGTGCACTGGTCGATGTCCGGCGAGGTCGTGCTGATGACGCTGATCGGCGGCGTCGGCACGCTGCTCGGCCCGGTGGTCGGTGCTTTCACCGTCGTCACGCTGCAGAACCAGCTCGCCGAACTCGAGGGCTGGGTGACGGTGATCCAGGGCGCGATCTTCGTGGTCTGCGTGCTCGCGTTCCGCCGCGGCGTGGTCGGCGAAGTCGACCACTGGTTGAAAAAACCGCGGTAGCGGGAGTGCGCCGGCGGCCCGGTGCCGCCTAACCGGCCTTGCGCGCGCCGGTCGCAAGCCGCTTCTGCCAGGCGGCGCGGCGGAATTCCCGCCGCCGGTGCGGAATCTCGCGGGTTTGGGCTCCGAATTCGCGCAGCCGGGCGCCCACGATCTGCCTGATCATCTTCGGCAGGGTCGAGGCCACTGCGTCGAAACGCCCGGCGATCGCCTCGGCAGACTCGTCGCGCTCGATGCCGTCATGGAAGAACCCGCCCTGCCGGTGCCAGACCAGGGCCTGCTCGCTGGTATGGATGCCGTAGCAGAGCTGGAAATGGATCACGTCTCCGTCGGCGGTCTGCCAGACGAAAAGGTCGAAATAGTCGTCATGGAACCAGCGGCGTTTCGCCGGCGGTTCATCCGCGAGCCCGACGATTTCATGCAGCATGCCCTTGTTGGACAGCGGCAGCGGCGCCGGGTTCGCGGCGTCGCTCCTTGGCGACGATTCAGAAGGAGCGGGGCAGGCCGAGGACGTGTTCGGCGACGTAGGAGAGGATCAGGTTGGTCGAGATCGGCGCCACCAGGTACAGGCGCGTTTCCCTGAACTTGCGCTCGACGTCGTATTCCGCCGCGAATCCGAACCCGCCGTAGGTCTGGATGCAGACGTTGGCGGCCTCCCAGGAGGCCTTGGCGCAGAGGTGCTTGGCCATGTTGGCCTCGGCCCCGCAGTGCTTCTTCTGGTCGAACAGCGCCGCCGCCTTGTAGCGCATGAGGTTGGCGGCCTCGATTTCCATGTAGGACTCGGCGATCGGGAACTGGATGCCCTGGTTCTGGCCGATCGGCCGGCCGAACACCACGCGCTCCCTGGAATACTTCGTCGCCTTTTCGATGAACCAGTAACCGTCGCCGATGCATTCCGATGCGATCAGGATGCGCTCGGCGTTCAAGCCGTCCAGGATGTACTTGAAGCCCTTGCCTTCCTCGCCGATCAGGTTCTCAGCCGGCACTTCGAGGTTGTCGATGAACACCTCGTTGGTTTCGTGGTTCACCATGTTGCGTATGGGTTTGACCACCAGGCCCCTGCTCTTGGTTTCCACGAGGAAAATGGACATGCCTTCGGATTTCTTCTTCACCTTGTCGAGCGGCGTGGTACGCGCGAGCAGGATCATGAGCTCGGAGTGCTGCAGCCGCGAAGTCCAGACCTTCTGTCCGTTGACCACGTAGCGGTCGCCTTTCTTCACGGCCACGGTCTTGATGCTGGTGGTATCCGTCCCCGCGGTCGGCTCGGTCACGCCCATGGATTGCAGGCGCAGTTCGCCCGAGGCGATTTTTGGCAGGTATTTCTTCTTCTGCGCCTCCGATCCGTTCCTCAGCAGGGTGTTCATGTTGTACATCTGCCCGTGGCAGCAGCCGGCGTTGCCGCCGGAGCGCGTTATCTCTTCCATGATCACCGAGGCTTCGGTGAGCGACAGGCCCGAGCCGCCGTGCTCCTCGGGAATCAGCGCGGACATCCAGCCCGCCTTGGTCAGCGCGTCGACGAAGGCTTCGGGATAGGCGCGCGCCTCGTCGATCTTCTGCCAGTACGCGGAATCGAAGGTATTGCAGAGCGCCCGCACCGCGTCGCGCAGCTCGCCGTGGGATTCGTCGGGTTTCATGACGTCAGATGTATCCGGGTCCTTCGATGGCGGGATGCTTCAGCAGAAACTCCTCGTTGACTTCCAGCCCGAGTCCGGGCTTCTCCAGAGGCCAGACATTGCCGTCCCTGTCCACTTCGCAGGGCTTCGATGCCAGATCATCGCGGAACTTGTTGGCTTTGGATACATCTCCTTCGAAATAACCACCGTTGTCGATGGCGGCGAGGAAATGGATCGAGGCCGCGTGGTTCAGGCCGGTCATCGAACTGTGCGGATGAATGGGCAGCTTATGGGCCGAGGCCATGGCGGCTATCCGTAGCGCTTCGGTGATGCCGCCGGTCTTGGACAGGTCCGGCTGCAGGACGGTGATCGAGCCGTCCTCGATGACGCGGTTGAACTCGAAGCGGGTGTAATGATTCTCGCCGGCGGCGAGCGGGGTGCGGCCGAAGCCTTTCGCCAGCCGATAGCTGCGGTAATCGTGCGCCGGGAACGGCTCCTCCAGCCAGGCGACATTGAGCTCGTCCATGCCGGGCATCACCTGCCGCACGTCCTCGACGCTGTAGCCGATATTGGCGTCTGTGAGAATGACCAGGTCGTCGCCGCAGGCCTTGCGCACCGCGCGGATGCGTTCCAAATCCTTTTTTGGGGTGTCACCGACGCGGAGTTTTACTGCCTTGTATCCTGCTGTCAGGCTTTTTTGCAGTTCGTTTAGGAGTTCTCCCGGAGGCTGGTAGCCAAGCGAAACTCCCCCTGCATAAGCGGGTACGGCTTTCCTCGAACCGCCCAGCAGTTGGTAGAGCGGCATGCCCGCTGCCTGGCCGCGGATGTCCCACAGCGCGCAGTCGATGCCGCTCATGGCAAGGCAGGTGCCGGCGCCCATGCCGTGACTGGCGAGTTGCTTGTCGTAGATCTTCTTCCATACGCCGACCACGTCGGCAGCGTCCATTCCCAGCACGAGCTGACGCAGCGTCGTGTCGATGAGTTTGGCGACCGCGGTATGCGCGCGGCCATGATGAGATTCACCCCAGCCGACCAGCCCGCCCGCGGTCGTGACTTTGACCACCACGGCATCGCGCTTGATGGCGGTGCCTATGCCGAGCGCCACACGGTTTTCCGGCGGCACCGGAAACGACGTCGGATAGGCCTTTACTTCAACGATCTTGAGATCTGCGCTCATTGATTCGATTCCAGGCTTCCGGATTGACGAAATTCTTCGGGGGTTCGCCGGCCAGCATGCGCAGCGTCTCTTCCGCGGCCGCCACGCCCATGCGCTTGCGCGATTCCTGCGTCATGCCGGCGAGGTGCGGCGTGAGGACGGCATTGTCGAGCGAGAGCAGGGAATGGTCCGGCTCCAGGCGGTAGTGCTCGTAGACGTCGAGCATGGCGCCGGCGATATGCTTTCCCCTTAACGCCTCAATCAGTGCCGCTTCCTCGACCACGGCGCCGCGGCCGACGTTGATCAGCCAGGCGCTGTTTTTCATTTTTGCCAGTCTTGCCTTGTTGAACAGATGGTGTGTTTCCGGCGTCAGCGGGCAGGTCACCACCACGAAATCGGATTCCGCGACCAGTTTATCGAGCGCCGCAGGTTCCGCCTCGGGCGGCAGCCGGTCCAGGCGCCGCTGATTGCCGAGCACACGCATACCGAAACCGCCGCGGCAGATTTTTGCCACGCGCCTGCCGATTTCGCCCACGCCGACGATGCCGACCGTCATTGCAGTTATCTCATGCGCTTTCGCACCGAGGGCGCGTGTCTCGTCCCAGGGACGGGTTCTGATTTTTGTAGTTATTTCGAAAGCGTTCCGTCCCAGCGTCAGCATCGCCAGCACGCAGTACTCCGCGACCGACTGGGCATTGCCGCCCGGGATGTTGGCCACTGGAATGGCCCGTTCGGTGGCTGCTCCCAGCGGCACCAGGTCCAGCCCGGTGCCGTGGATCGTCACAGCCTTTATCTTCTTCGCGAAATCAAAGAAATCATCTGGGAGGCGGCTGCGTGTGACTACCGCATCCGCGTCGCAGGAATCCCGGCGGATCCCGTCAAACGAGGCTTCGCTGCACAGGAATACTTCCGTCTTGCGGCGCAGCAACTCGACGCCGGACGGATCGATCGGATCGACCAGCAAGACTTTCAAACGATACCCGCGGCTTTGAGCTGCTTCAGATCGGCGTCGCTGCGGCCGAGCAGGCCCCTCAGCACCTCCTCGTTGTGCTGGCCGAGCATCGGCGGCGGGAGGCGGTATTCGACCGGCGTTTCGGACAGGCGCAGCGGGCTGCGTACCACCGGCGCCACGCCGCCCAACGGGTGCGGCATGTCCACGCGCAGCCCGCGGTGCTGGACCTGGGGATCATCGAACACCTCTTTCATGTTGTTGATCGGACCGCAGGGCACGTTGGCGGCCTCGAGCGTCTCGATCCACTCTTTCTTGGTGCGCGCGCGCATCACCTCCGCGATTAGCGGGATCAACTCTCCGCGGTGCACGATGCGCTGGGACATCGTCTTGAAGCGCGGCTCCTGCGCGAGTTCGGCGCAGCCCGCGGCCTGACAGAAGTTCGCAAACTGGCTGTCGTTTCCGACGGCGAGAATGATGTGGCCGTCCGCGGTGGGGAAGACCTCGTAGGGCACGACCTGCGGATGCGCGTTGCCCCAGCGCGTTGGAATTTTTCCGCAACAGAGGAAGGAGACGATCTGGTTGGCGTTGAAGGCAACCATGGTGTCGAGCAGCGCGGCGTCGATGTATTGGCCATGGCCGGTGCGTTCGCGGTGGGCGATGGCGGCGAGGATCGCGACACTCGCGTACATGCCGGTGAGCACATCGGTGATCGCGATGCCGACTTTCTGCGGGCCGGCGCCGGGCTGGCCGTCGCGTTCGCCGGTGATGGACATCAGCCCGCCCATGCCCTGGAAGATGAAGTCGTAGCCGGGGCGCGGCGCGTAGGGACCGTCCTGCCCGAAGCCGGTGACCGAGCAGTAAATCAGCGAGGAGTTCGTCTGTTTCAGTTTTTCATAGTTCAAACCGTATTTCTTTAGAGTGCCGACCTTGTAGTTCTCGATCAGCACGTGGGACTTGTCCGCCAGCTCGCGGGCGATCTTCTGGCCCTCGGGCCTGGAGATGTCGAGCGTTAGGGATTTCTTGTTGCGGTTGACCGACAGGTAGTAGGCGGATTCGGTCGTGTCCTTGCCCTGGCCATCCTTCATCCAGGGCGGCCCCCATGCGCGCGTGTCGTCGCCGGCACCGGGGCGCTCGATCTTGATCACTTCGGCGCCAAGGTCGGCGAGATTTTGCGCTGCCCAGGGGCCGGCGAGGACGCGCGAGAGGTCGAGGACGCGAAGGTGCGAAAGGGGTCCGGGCATCAGTCGGCCTTGATCAAGGCGGTCAATCCGCCTTCACGCCGGCGTCTTTGATCAGCTTGCCCCACTTGGCAATTTCGCTTTGCACGAAGCTGGTGAAGTGCGCGCGCGAGTCGGCTGCCGGTGTGACGCCCAGGCTCGCGAGCCGTTCCTTCGTGTCGGCAGTGGCCAGCAGTCTGGCGATCTCGGCGTTGATTTTGTCCAGGACGGCGTCGGGGGTCCTGGCGGGCGCGGCGATGCCGATCCAGCCCACGGCTTCGAAACCGGGGTAGCCGGATTCCGCCATGGTCGGGACGTCCGGCAGGAATGGCGAGCGCGTGGATGAGCCGACCGCGAGCGCGCGCAGCTTGCCCGATTTTGCGTGCGGCAGGACCGCGGGGATGGCGTCGAACATCAGCTGGATGTTCCCGGAGAACAGGTCGGTGTAGGCGGGCGGGCTGCCCTTGTAGGGCACATGGGTCAGCTGGATGCCGGCCGTCGAACGGAACAGCTCCATGGTGAGGTGGCTGGTCGAACCTGAGCCGAGCGAGCCGTAATTGAGCACGCCGGGCCGGGCCTTGGCCTGCGCCACCAGTTCCCTGACGCTCTTGAGCGTCGAATTACCGGGCACGATGAGCGTCTGCGGGGTCATCACGACGTTGCTGATGAGCGCGAAATCGCGTGAGACGTCGTAGGGCAGGTTCGGAACCAGGCCGGGATTGATGCCGAATGCGCTGGAGACCGCCATCACCAGCGTGTAACCGTCCGGCGCCGATCTGGCCGCCGCTTCGGTGCCGATGACGGCGCCCGCGCCAGGGCGGTTATCGACGATCACCGGCTGGCCCCAGGCTTCGGTGAATTTCTGCGCGACCAGCCGGCCGATGATGTCCGTCGAGGTGCCCGGCGTGAATTGCACGATCAGCCGGATCGGTTTCGCCGGGTATTCCGTTTGCGCATTGGCGGAAAAAGCCCATGCGGAAATCAAAAAGACCAATATGCGTTTCATCGGGCACTCTCAGGCGAGGCGCGTCAGGATACGCTCAGCCGCTTCCGGCGCAAGCGGAGTTTCGGGCAGCAGGGCGTCGGCCATCCCGGCCTCGAAGCCGGTGGTGACATGGCGCAGCGGGTCGCGCGGCGCGAGGCGGTGCACGTAGGCGAGGAATGCGAGCAGCTGACGGCGCGCGTCGCCCCGTTGCCCCAGCCGGGTGCCTTCGTCGGCGAGCAGCGCTGCGGCGCAGGCGTAGTAAAGGCCGGTCGCGGCCTGGCGGGCATAGGCTTCGCTTTGCGTGCTGGCGACCTCGTGGGCGAATTCGGCGGCCTTGTCGAGCGAAGCCGCGAGGCGCCCGGCGAGCAGCCGCGGGATCGAAGGTGAAATGCGCTCGATGCGCTCGTTCAGTTCCGGCAGCAGCGCTTCCAGGCAGTGTTCGCGCCGGATTGCGCGCAGTACGTCCAGGGCGACGATGTTGGAGGTGCCTTCCCAGATCGAGCCGAGGTGCGCATCGCGCACCAGGCGCGGGTCGGACCATTCTTCGGTGTAGCCCACGCCGCCGCGGATTTCCATGGCGTCCCCGGTGACGCGGCGGGCGTCGCGGCAGGCGCGGAACTTGACGAGGGGGGTCATCAGCCGGACCCGTTTGCGGGCGGCATCGTCTCCCGCATCGGCTTTTTCCAGGTCTTTCGAAATAAAAAATAAAACGGAGCGGGCGGCTTCGGCCGGCAGCATCAGCTTGAGCAGCTGGCGCCGCATGAGAGGCAGTTCGATCAGCTTTTTGCCGAAAGCCTCCCTGTTCCTGGCCACGAACAGGGCCTCGGTGAGCGCGCGGCGCATCATGCCCGCGGCGCGCATGCCGTTCGACAGGCGCGACATGTTGATCATGTCGGCCATCTGCTTGAAGCCCTGCTGCGGGTCGCCGACCAGCCAGGCGAGCGCGCCTTCGAGCTTGATCTCGCCGCTCGGCATGTCGCGCGTGCCGAGTTTTTCCTTCAGGCGCAGGATGCGATAGCGGTTCGGCGATCCGTCCGGCAGCGTGCGCGGCAGCAGGAAGAGCGAAAGCCCCGATGTCCCCTGGGGCGCGTCCTGCGGACGCGCCAGCACCAGCGCAAGGCCAGCATCCACGTTGGAGCAGAACCATTTTTCGCCGTGCAGCGTCCAGTGATCTTTTTCTTTTTTTGCAAGGGTTTTGACCAATCCAACATCTGAACCCGCCTGCTGCTCGGTCATGAACATGGCGCCCTGCGTGAGCGCATCCATGTCCTGCGAGGTCAGGCCGGGCAGGTAGCGCGCCACCAGCGCGGGGTCGGCGAACTTGCGAATGGTGCGCGTCAGCGCATCGGTCATGGACAGCGGGCAGCAAACACCGAACTCGGCTTGCACGTACAGATAGCTGAGGGAGTATTTCGCGACAGGCGGCAACGGCTCAGGCCACCCCAACACGCCGCCGCGGTGCGACATGGCCGCCAGGCCATATTCGCCGAAGGCGACCTCTTCCAGTCTTTTGTAGGCCGGGCTTTTTTCCACTTTCTGGCCGTTCAGGAGCGGCGGATTCTTGTCCGCCACGAGCGCGAGCTCATCGAGCTCCGCTCCGGCCATTTCTCCGAGGCGCCCGAAGTGCGGCAGCAGGTGGCCGCAGAGCTTCGGGTCGAGGTGCAGCCCGAGCAGTCCGCGGAACGAGGGATCCGCGTCGAACAGGTTCAGGCCGCGCGAATCAGGTACGCCTTCCGGCGATCGCGCCGCGCGCGGTCCATCGGACGTGCCCACCGGCTTCTCGACCTTCACTGTTCCAGCCTAGCGCCGCTTGAGAAAGCGTTCGAAGGCCTCGTCGGCCCCCAGCACCCAGGTGCCGAACTCATCGAGCACTTCGTCCGTGAGCTCATCCCGGGTGAGGCGGGTTTTCGCCGGGCCATGGTGCCGGACATTGAGCAGTTCGAGCATGAAGCCGGGTTCGTCGTAATCCGCACGCAGCGTTGCCTGGCAGGGGAAAGGGCCGGCGAGCACAAAAACGCCGCTGACCACCTGGCCCAGCTCGTTCTTCCTGCCGGCGAATTCGTACTTGATGCCGAGCGCCTTCAGCCATTCCTGGATCCGTTGAGTCTCCGCTCCGGCTACTTCCAGTTTGACTGGTTTCGGAAAGCGGACGCGGTACTTGAAGGTGAGGTAGTCGGCGCGCGACTTGCCGTTCAGGTCGCGCGTGCGGAGGTCGGTGAAGCCCTCGCCGAGGACCATGCCCTCGCGGTCGCCGAAGAACATCACGCCCTGCTTGCCGTCGGACACTGCGTTGGCGTCGTTGAGAACAGTGGTGAACTCTGAGAGATAGCGGTAGGCCTCGCGCAGCCGTGCATCGATCAGCGCCGCCGACTCGTCCTTCTTCGTCCGGTCCTCGGTGGCCGTGCGGTTCGCTACCTTCTTCTTCAGCATGTCCAGCGCCGCCAAGCGGCGCACGCCCGTGCCGGCCTGGGTGACGCCGGTCTTCGCTTCACGCTCGCGATCGAACTGCAGCCGGCGCTGTTCCTCGGCTGCCGCCCATCTGAATATTTCCTCTTCCTTTCGCGCGCGCTCGGCCGCTTCGGCGCGCAGCGCCTCCTGCTGCTGCTTTTCGAATCCCTTGGCGAAAACATCCAGGTCGTCGATCAGGGTCGCAGTCGCCGGGTCGGCCTGCGCTGGTTTTGCCTGCGGGCGGGACGCCAGGATGGTCTTGGCGTAATCCGCGCCGGCCGGCGGGGCGCTGCCAGCGATCGCCTTGTAGTCGCGCAGGTCGTTCGCCATCTCGCCGGCGCGCTGGTAGCGCTTGTCGGGCGATTTGGCGAGCGCCCTGTCGAGGATGGTGTTGAAGGCGGCGGGGATCTGCGGGTCGAACTGCGTCACCGCTGGATGCGCCTCGCCTGCGATCCGGTGCATGACCGCGAACACGGTATTGTCGCCAGCGCGCTCGAAAGGCGTGCGGCGCACCAGCATTTCGTACAGCACTACGCCGAGCGAGAAAATGTCCGCGCGCGGGTCCACCGGCAGGCCGGTGACCGCCTCCGGCGACATGTACTTAGGCGAGCCGAGCGCCGAGCCTGTCTGTGTCATCGACGAAGATGCCACGTGCGCGACGCCAAAGTCCGTCACTTTCGCGCGCCAGTCGGCCGAAACCATGATGTTGGCCGGCTTGATGTCGCGATGCGTGATCTTGAAGCGCTGCGCGAGGTCGAGGCCGTCGGCTACCTGCGCCATGAGGTCGGCGATGGTCGCCATCGGCAGGCGCGGCGTCTCGCGAAGAATCTGCTGCAGGGACTTGCCTTCGAGCAGCTCCATCGCGATATAGGCGACGCCGTCCTGCTCGCCGACGTCGTAGATGGTGACGATGTTGGGGTGGTTGAGCCGGCCGGCGGAGCGCGCTTCGCGCAGGAAGCGTTCCCGGACTTCCACCAGGATTTCGGGCGGCAGGTTCGGCAGCAGGGTTTTTATCGCCACGTCCCGCTCGATGAGCGGATCCACGGCCCGATGCACGGCGCCCATCGCGCCCCGGCCGAGTTCCGAGACGATGACGTAACGGCCGAACTGCGTCTGCTCCAAGCGGCTTTCCCCTGCCGATAGCTTAGCGCAGTTCAGACGGAATTCAGATGGGATCCCACGAGAACACGTCCTGCGAACGGTCCAGCGCGTAGAACTGCGCACGCATTGCGGGCATGGCCTGCTCCGCGATGGTCTTGGGCGTCCAGCCTTCGGCGCGGTGCACCGAGCGGATGGGGCGGTTCTGGGACATCAGGAATAATTCGTTGGCGCGCACGGCGAAAATCTGGCCAGTTACGTCCTGGGAGGCGTCGCTCGCCAGGTAGACCGCCATGGGCGCGATCTTGGAGGTTTCCATGCGCTTGATCTTGTCCAGCCGCGCCTTCTGGTCCGGGGTCTCCGCGGGGATCGTCCCAATCATGCGGCTCCAGGCAAACGGCGCGATGCAGTTCGAAGTGACCTTGAACTTGGCCATGTCGAGCGCCATGGATTTCGACAGTGCGGCGATGCCGAGCTTGGCCGCCGCGTAGTTGGCCTGGCCGAAATTGCCGATCAGGCCCGAGGTGGAAGTCATGTTGATGTAGCGGCCGGAGTTCTGGCTCTTGAAATAGGGCGCCGCCGCGCGCGAAACGTAGAAGGTGCCGTTCAGGTGCACGTCGATCACCGCTTTCCACTCTTCGACCGACATGTTGAAGAAAAAGCGATCCCGCAGGATACCGGCGTTGTTGACTACGACATCGATTTTTCCGAAGGCGTCGATCGCGGTTTTTACGATGCGGTTCGCGGCGTCCCAGTCGGCGACGCTGTCGGTGCTGGCGACCGCTGCGCCGCCTTTGGCCTTGATCTCGGCGACGACTTTCTGCGCCGGGCCGGCGTCCTTGCCTTCCCCGGAGACCGAGGCGCCGATGTCGTTCACCACCACTTTCGCGCCGTGCGCGGCCATGGCGAGCGCGAAGTCGCGCCCTATGCCGCCGCCGGCCCCCGTTACGATCACCACTTTGTCTTTGAGCATGGAGTGCATGATAAAGTGAACATGGGAGGATCGCCATGAAATCCAGATTGCTTTTCGCCTTGCTGATCGCCGCCACTGCCGCTGCGCAGGCACAGACCAAGCCCTCGGCGGGGAAATTCTCCGACAACATCGTCAAGATCGGCCTGATCCTCGACATGTCCAGCCTGTATGCCGACATCACCGGCGAGGGTTCGGCCACCGCCGCGCGCATGGCGGTCGAGGACTTCGGCGGCAAGGTTCTCGGCGTGCCCATCGAAGTCGTGGTCGCCGACCACCAGAACAAGGCCGAGATCGCCAGCGTGACGGCGCGGGAGTGGTTCGACACGAAGCAGGTCGACATGATCGCCGACGTTGCCGCTTCGGCAACCGCGCTCGCCGCGCTGGAAGTGGCGAAGCAGAAGAACCGGATCATCATGTTCAGCGGGCCGGCGACCAATCGCCTGACCAACGAAAACTGCTCGCCGGTGAGCGTGCATTACGCTTACGATACCTACGCGCTGGCGGCAGGGACCGGACGCGGCGTGCTCAAGACGGGCGGAGATACCTGGTTTTTCATCACGGCGGACTACGCCTTCGGCTACTCGCTGGAGAAGGACGTCAGCGACGTGGTGCGGGCGGGGGGCGGCAAGATCCTCGGCTCCGTGCGGCACCCGCTGAATGCGTCCGACTTCTCGTCGTTCCTGCTCC
This sequence comes from Burkholderiales bacterium, assembly GCA_035308765.1. GTDB lineage: Bacteria > Pseudomonadota > Gammaproteobacteria > Burkholderiales > SG8-39 > RBG-16-66-20. Next base: position 3,244 of record DATGGA010000104.1, on the reverse strand, counting down.
AGGCGCAGGCCTCGAAGGCGAAGGTCATCGGCCTGGCGAACGCCGGCGGCGACACCATCAACGCCATCAAGGCGGCCAACGAGTTCGGCATCACCAAGACCCAGAAACTCGCCGGGTTGCTGGTGTTCATCAACGACATCCACAGCCTGACGCTCGCCACGACGCAGGGAATGCTGCTCACCGAAGCCTTCTATTGGGACATGAACGACGAGACGCGCAAATGGGCCCGGCGCTTCTTCGAGCGCATGAAGAAGATGCCCAACATGGCGCAGGCCGGCGTCTATTCGAGCGTCACGCACTACCTGAGGGCGGTGCAGGCGGCCGGCACCGATGAAACGGCCGCGGTCATGGCGAAAATGAAATCCATGCCGATCAACGATTTCTTCGCCAAGAACGGCCGCATCCGTGAAGACGGGCGGATGGTGAAGGAGATGTACCTGTTTGAAGTGAAGAAGCCCTCGGAATCGAAATATCCCTGGGATTACTACAAGCTCAAGGCCACGATTTCGGCCGACGAGGCCTACCTGCCGCTGTCCAAGAGCGTCTGCCCGCTGGTCAAGAAGTAGCCGCTCAGCGGGTTTTTTTCCTGCTTTTTTTGCCGGGCTCGCTGCCGAGACGGTTGAGCAGGGCTTCGCGCTTGAGCTGAGCGCGATGAGGCCGCGCGGGATTGCCCGAGACGGCACTGCCCGCAGGCAGGGACTTGGTGACCAGCGCCAGGGCCATGACAGTGGATCCGGCGCCGATCGTCAGGTGACCCAGGATGCCGCCGCGCGCGGCGATGACCACGCGATCCTCCAGCACCGTGCTGCCCGCCAAGCCCGATTGGGCGACGATGATGACATCCTCGCCCACCCGGCAGCCGTGGCCGATCTGCACCAGGTTGTCGATCTTCGTGCCGCGCCCGATGCGTGTGCTGCCCATGGCCGCGCGGTCGACGCACGATCCGGCGCCGATCTCAACGTCGTCGCCGATCACGACGTTGCCGACCTGGGGAATTTTCACGTGGCTTGCGCCGTCCCGCGTGAAACCGTAGCCGTCCGCGCCGATGGAGACGTTGTTGTGCAGGATGACCCGCGATCCCAGCACGCAGTCTTCGCGCACCACGGCGCCGGGGTAGATGAGGCAGTCTTCGCCGACGCGCGCCCTGGCAAGCACGGAAGCGTTGGGATAGATCACCGTGCGCGGCCCGATCTCCGCTTCGGGCCCCACGTAGGCGCCGGGCATCACCGTCGCCGCGGGCGAGACACGAGCAGCGGCATCGACATGTGCGCCGGGATGCACTCCCTGCCGATGCTGTTCGGCTTTCCTCAGGAATTGCAGCGCGCGCGCGAACGCAAGATGGGGTTTGGCCACCCGCAGCAGTACCGATCCGCTGCGCGGGCGCTGCGCCTTGGCATCCACGATCACCGCCGCGGCCCGGGTGGTGGCCAGGTGCGCCGCGAATCTGGGACTGGCCAGGAACGTGAGATCGCCCGGCGCAGCCGTCTCCAGTGGCGCCACGCCGGTGATGACGACGCTGCCGTCGCCTTCCAGGGTCGCGCTGAGGTGCGCGGCGAGCGAAGCTGCCGAACTACTCGCGGAAAGACGGGTCACGGCGGTCGAGCATTCGCAGCATCGCGGGCCATTCGAGTTCAGTGATGTTGCGCCGTTGCCCCGGTTTGTAGCGTTCATTGGTGAGCCGTACCACCTCCGGCGAAGGGTGATTCAGCTCGGTGTTGCAGGCCATCGCCATGAGCTGCGCCTGGCAGGCTTTTTCCAGCCAGTGCATGGTGACGAAGGCGTCGCAGACAGTGCGGCCCGCGGTCAGCAGGCCGTGATTGCGCAGGATCATCGCAGCGCCCGTGCCCAGGTCTCGCACCAGGCGCTGCTGCTCATCCAGGTCGATCGCGACGCTCTCGTAGTCGTGATAGCCGAGCTGGCCGAAGAACATCGCGTTCTGCGTCAGCGGCAGCAGGCCGCACTTGAGCGCGGACACCGCCATGCCGGCGGGTGAGTGGGTGTGGATCACGCAATCGACGTCATGGCGCGCCTTGTGCACGGCGCTGTGAATGACGAATCCCGCCATGTTGACGCCGTAACCGGTACCTGAATCGAGCACCAGCTTGCCGTCGAAATCTATTTTCACCAGGCTGGAAGCGGTGACTTCTTCATAGGCAAACCCATACGGGTTGATGAGGAAGTGGCCGTCTTCGCCCGGCACGCGGCCCGAGATGTGGTTGTAGACCAGATCGTTCATGCCGAACAGCGCGACCAGCCGGTAGCAGGCCGCGACGTCCACGCGCATGGCCCATTCGGCGGGGCTGACGCTGCTCTTCAGGGAGATGGTTTTGGCCTGCGAAAGGTCGCTCATGACGGCTCCTCCAGTGGGAGGAATTGTCGCACGCCGCGCTATAATCCGCCGCTCACACCAACCCCGTTTCATTTTCCCTCGGTCGATTCGATGAAAGTCCTCGTCAGCGTCAAGCGCGTGATCGATTACAACGTCAAGGTGCGGGTCAAGCCCGACGGCACCGGCGTCGAGACCGCCAACGTCAAAATGTCGATGAACCCGTTCGACGAGATCGCGGTGGAGGAGGCGGTGCGCCTGAAGGAAGCCGGCGTTGCGACCGAGATCGTCGCCGTGTCCTGCGGCTTGCAGGCCTGCCAGGAAACGCTGCGCACCGCGCTCGCGATCGGCGCCGACCGCGCGATCCTGGTGGAGACCAGCGAGGACTTGCAGCCTCTTGCCGTTGCAAAGCTTTTGAAAAAAATATGTGAAAAAGAAACCCCTCAACTGGTCATTCTGGGGAAGCAGGCCATCGACGACGACTCGAACCAGACGGGGCAGATGCTGGCTGCGATTCTGGGTTGGTCGCAGGCGACCTTCGCTTCGAAATTGAAAATTGCGGATGGAAAAGCCCAGGTTACTCGCGAGGTGGACGGCGGCCTGGAAACCATCTCCATCAAGCTCCCGGCGATCGTCACCACGGACCTGCGGCTGAACGAGCCGCGCTACGTGACGCTGCCGAACATCATGAAGGCGAAGAAGAAGCCGCTGGAAGTGGTCAAGCCGGAAGACCTCAGCGTTGATGTGACGCCGCGCCTGAAGACGCTGAAAGTCGTCGAGCCGCCGAAGCGCTCCGCCGGTGTGAAGGTGCCGGATGTGAAGACGCTGGTCGAGAAGCTGAAGACCGAAGCCAAGGTGCTGTGATCACTGGGATGAGACCCGAGTAAGCGCTAAAGCGCTAACTCTGGTCGACAGGAG
>DATGGA010000103.1:0-16663 GCA_035308765.1 Burkholderiales bacterium | reverse complement strand
CCAGAACAGCCTGCGCGCGGCCACCCCCACGCTCGCAGCGGCCCGCAACCGCCTGCGCATCCTCGGCAAGTCGGACCAAGAGATAGCCGCGATCGAGGCCTCGCCGGCCGAGGTAAGGAGCGAGGCCGAGTCGGTGGTGGTCGCGCCCATCGGCGGCACCGTGACCCAGCGCCAGGTCGGCCTCGGCCAGTACATCACGAGCGCCGCAAACGGCGCCTCCGGCCCGGTCTACGCGATCGGCGACCTGTCCACCGTGTGGCTGGTGGCCAACGTGCGCGAACTGGATGCGGCGCTGCTGAAGATCGGCCAGCCCGTCGAGGTGCGTGTACTGGCCTATCCCGGCCGCGTGTTCAAGGCGAAGGTCGTGTGGGTCGCCTCCGCCATCGATCCCGTGACGCGCCGCCTGCCGGTGCGGGCCGAGGTGGACAACCGGGACGGCGCCCTGAAGCCGCAGATGTTCGCGACCTTCCGCATAGTAACGGGAGATGAAAACATGGCGCCCGCCGTGCCACAGGGAGCGGTGGTCTACGAGGGTGCGGACGCGCATGTCTTTGTTGCGCGCGAGGACGGCACGATTGCCGCGCGCCCGGTGCATGTCGGACGATCGCGCGACGGCATGCTCGAGGTGGTCTCCGGGCTTTCCGGCGGCGAGAAGGTCGTCGTCAGCGGCACGTTGTTCATCGATCGCGCGATCCAGAACCACTAGGGCATGAACACGATCGTCGAGTTTGCCCTGCGGCAGCGCACGCTGGTGGTGGTGTTGCTGTTCGCGATGCTGGGTGCGGGTGCAGTGAGCTTCATCAGGCTCAACATCGAGGCCTATCCCGACCCCGTACCGCCGCTGGTGGACATCATCACGCAGAGTCCCGGCCAGTCGGCCGAGGAGATGGAGCGCTACATCACGATTCCCATCGAGATCCAGATGGCCGGGATCCCGCACGTCACCACCATCCGCACGATATCGCTGTTCGGCCTCTCCGACGTAAAGGTGCAGTTCACCTACGACTTCACCTACGAGCAGGCGCAGCAGTGGGTGATCAACCGTCTGGCGCAGCTGCCCGCGCTGCCGAACAACGCCCAGCCCGGGATTTCACCCACCAGCCCGATAGGCGAGATCTACCGCTACCGGGTCAAGGGTCCGCCAGGTTATTCGGTCACCGACCTGAAGACCATCCAGGACTGGATCCTGCAGCGGCGCTTCAAGGCGGTGCCGGGCGTGATCGACGTCACAGGCTGGGGCGGAAAAACCAAGACCTACGAGATCACCGTCGACCTGCACAAGCTCGCCAGCTACGGGCTGACGCTGCCCGAAGTGCTGCAGGTCCTCAACAACAGCAACGTCAACGTCGGCGGCCAGACCGTGAATATCGGGCCGCAGGCCGCCGTGGTGCGCGGGGTGGGCCTGGTCACGTCGATGGATGCCGTCCGCAGCACGATGCTGACCTCGAACAAGGGCGCGCCGGTCCTCGTGAACGACGTCGCGACCGTGATGGTCGGCAACCAACCCCGCCTGGGCATCGCGGGCCACGACGCCGATGACGATATCGTGCAGGGAATAGTCCTGATGCGGCGCGGCGAAGAGAGCATGCCGACCATCCAGCGCGTCAAGGCCGAAGTCGAGAAGATCAACGCCACGGACATTCTGCCGCCCGGCGTGCGCATCGAGCGCATCTACGACCGAGCGGACCTGATCCAGCTCACGACGCACACGGTGCTGGAGAACATGCTCTTCGGCATCCTGCTGATTTTCCTCCTGCAGTGGGCCTTCATCGGCAACCTGCGCAGCGCCATCATCGTCGCGGCCACGATCCCGTTCGCGCTCGCTTTCGCGGTCACGCTGATGGTGGCGCGTGGCGAGTCGGCGAACCTGCTGTCGGTGGGCGCGATCGATTTCGGGCTCGTGGTCGACGCCACCGTGATCATGGTGGAAAACATTTTCCGCCACCTCACCGAGAGCGCGGCGGCGCGACAGGAAGGCAGCGCGGCCATGCAGCACATGCCGGCGAGCAAGTTCCGCGGCAAATTCGCGGTGATCGCGAATTCCGCGACCGAGGTGAACCATGCCATCCTGTTCTCGGCGCTGATCATCATTGCGGGCTTCGTGCCGCTGTTCACGCTGTCGGGGATCGAGGGGCACATCTTCGGCCCGATGGCGAAGACTTACGCATACGCGATCGCCGGCGGCCTGATCGCGACTTTCACCGTGTCGCCCGCGCTGAGCGCGATCCTGCTCCCCGAGCACGGCAAGGAGGGTGAAACGCCGGTCGTCCGGTTCCTGCGCCGGCTCTACGAGCCGCTCGTCGAGTTCGCGCTTGCTCACCGCGCCCTTGCGCTGGGCGTCGCGGCGGCGCTGATCGTGCTGGCGAGCCTCGCGGCCGCCACGCTCGGCCTGGAATTCCTGCCAAAGCTCGAGGAGGGCAACCTGTGGATCCGCGCCACCATGCCGCCTTCGATTTCGCTCGAGGAAAGCGACGCGCCCGTCAACCACATGCGCAACATCATCAAGAGCTTTCCGGAGGTCGAGACCGTGGTGTCGCAGCACGGCCGGCCCGACGACGGCACCGACGCGACCGGGTTTTTCAACGCCGAGTTCTTCGTGCCGCTCAAGCCCTTCAACACCTGGCCGAGCGGCGTCGACAAGGACAAGCTGACCGAAGAGGTGACGCAGGCGCTCACCGACGCGTTCCCCGGCGTGGAATTCAATTTCTCGCAGTACATCCAGGACAACGTCGAGGAAGCGGCCTCCGGGGTCAAAGGCGAGAACTCGATCAAGCTCTACGGCAACGACCTCGCCACGCTGGAAGAGACGGCCGCAAAAATCAAGGATGTAATGCAGACGGTGCGGGGCATCAAGGACCTTGCGGTATTCGTCTCGCTCGGCCAGCCGACCATCCGGATCGACGTCGATCGCGCCCGCGCGGCGCGCTACGGCCTCGCCCCGGGGGACATCAACGCGACGATCCAGGCCGCTATCGGCGGCCAGGCGGCAGGCGACCTCTATGAGCCGGGCAGCGACCGCCATTTCCCGATGGTGGTGCGGTTGGAGTCGCAGTACCGCAGCAACTTGGAAGCGATCGGGCGCATCACCGTAGGCGCGCAAAAACCCGACGGCAGCGGCGTGGTGCAGATTCCGCTAGCCGATCTGGCCAAGGTGGAACTGATTTCCGGGCCTTCGTTCATCTACCGCGAGCAGCAGCAGCGCTACATTCCGATCCGCTTCAGCGTGCGCGGACGCGACCTCGGTTCGGCCGTTCTCCAAGCGCAGCGCAAGGTGGTCGAGCAGGTTCCTCTTCCCGGCGGCTACCGCATGGAGTGGGTCGGCGAGTTCGGCAATCTGCAGGACGCCCTGCAGCGCCTTGCGATCGTGGTGCCGATCAGCATCGCGCTCATCTGCATCCTGCTCTACATGCACTTCAACTCGCTGGTGGACATGGTGCTGGCCGCCAGCGTCATACCGCTCGCCTTGGTCGGAGGCATTTTCGCATTGTTCATCACTGGCACCCCGTTCAGCGTCTCGGCCGCGATCGGCTTCGTCGCCTTGTTTGGTATCGCCGCCATGGATGGAATCATCGTGCTTGAGTACTACAACGAGCAGCTCTTTACCGCCCGCACCCGCGCCGACGCGCTGCTGCACACCTGCAAGGTGCAGATGCGGCCGGTGCTCATGACCTGCATCGTGGCCTGCGTAGGCCTGGTTCCAGCGGCACTATCCACGGGCATCGGCTCGCAGGTGCAAAAGCCCCTGGCGCTGGTCGTGGTTGGAGGCATGCTGCTCGCCCCGGTCCTCATCCTGGTCGTACTGCCGGTCCTGATCAACTTGTTCTCCCGTAGAGGCAAACCGACGGATGAGAAAACAGAACCGTCGCCGGAGACGGTGTAAGCGCGAATGAAGCCGCTCGCCAATCATCTTGCCGTCATGGTCCTTGCTCTAGCGGGTTGCGCGGCAGGTCCCGACTTCGTACGTCCGGCCGCACCAGAGGCGGCGGGCTATACGCCCGAGCCGCTTCCCGCCCAGACCGCCACGGCCGAGGTATCGGGCGGCGACGCGCAACGCTTCGTACAGGACATGGACATTCCGGGGCAGTGGTGGACTCTGTTCCGTTCGCCTGAGCTCAATGCACTGATCGAGCGCGCGTTCAAGGCCAACCCCGACCTGCAGGCAGCGCAGGCGGCGCTGCGGGTTGCGATGGAAAACGTATCCGCGCAGCAGGGTTTCTTCTTTCCGACCGTCCAGGCCAACTACCAGCCGACCCGTCAGAAGCAGTCCGGGGTGCTGGCGCCGGCACTCAATTCCAATGCGACGATCTTCAACCTGTACACGGCGCAGGTGACGGTGTCCTACGCGCCCGATGTATTTGGCGGAAACCGGCGGCAGGTCGAATCGTTGCGCGCTCAGGCGGAGTGGCAGCGGTTCCAGCTCGAGGCCACCTACGTCACGCTCGCCACGAACGTGGTCAACGCCGCGGTGCAGGAAGCGTCGTTGCGCGCGCAGATTGCGGCGCTCGAGGAGGTGATCAAGGGCGCGGCCGAGCTGCTCGAGTTGTCGCAGCGCCAGCTTGACCTGGGTGCGATCGCGATGTCGGACGTGCAGGCGCAGGAAGCGGCGCTGGCGCAGACACAGGCGGCAGTGCCGCCGCTCAAGAAGCTGCTGGCGCAACAGCGCAACCTTCTGGCGGCACTCACGGGCCGGTTTCCCGCCGACGAGCCGGCGCAGAGATTTGATCTCGATTCGATCCAGTTGCCGCTGGAACTTCCCGTCAGCCTGCCCTCGAAGCTGGTGGAGCAGCGCCCAGATGTCCGGGCTGCCGAGGCGCAGATGCATGCCGCTAGCGCACAGGTCGGCGTCGCGGTCGCCAACATGCTGCCGCAGTTCAACCTCGCTGCAGGCGTGGGCAGCATTGCGTCGTCGGGAGCGCAGCTTGGCACAGCCGGCGCCGCGTTCTGGATCGCGGGCGCGAGCATTACGCAGACGCTGTTCGCCGGCGGGACGCTGCTGCACCGGAAGCGCGCGGCCGAGGCGGCACTCGACCAGGCGGGGGCGCAATATCGCAGCGCGGTCCTGGCAGCGTTCGAAAACGTGGCCGACACACTGCGCGCGCTTCAGTACGACGCGGAAGGCCTGAAGGCAAATGCGCACGCCGAGCGCGCTGCATTCCGCAGCCTCGAGCTGGCCAAGGTGCAGGTGCGCCTCGGAGCCACGAGCCGGTTGGCGCTGCTGCTCGCGCAGCAGGCCTATCAGCAGTCGGTGGTGAGCCTCGCCCAGGCGCGCGCAGCGCGCTACGCGGACACGGCCGCGCTGTTCCAGGCACTGGGTGGCGGGTGGTGGAACCGGCATGGCGTGGTGTCCGGCGACAACAGCCCGGACAACGCGACAGGCCCAGGCGCTCAGGGCTCTTCGGATCTCCTTCGGTAGACGACCAGGACTTTGCCGATGTGCTGCACCGGCTGGGCGTCCAGCTTGGCGCAGATCTCCGCCAGAGCGGCCTCGCGCTCGGCGCGCTCCATGCTGCCGGCGCGCACCTTGATCAGTTCATGGGCCGTGAGTGCGCGGCCGATCTCGGCGATGACCGCTTCGGTCAATCCCTTGCCGCCAAGGTGGAGGATGGGATTTAGCGCGTGCGCGCGCGCTTTCAGTTTCTTGCGCTCGATGGGAGACAATTCGTCCATGGACGCACTTTAGATGGCGCGCAGCAAATCAAGCAACAGCTGGTTGGAGCGGCACGTAAAGGACCCTTATGTGCGCAAGGCGCGCACGGAAGGATATCGCTCGCGCGCCGCGTTCAAGCTCATCGAGGTGGACAAGCGCGACCGCCTGTTCAGGCCCGGCATGCGGGTGGTCGATCTCGGAGCGGCGCCCGGCGGCTGGTGCCAGGTCGCGGCCTCCAGGGTCATGCCCGGAGGCAAGGTAATCGCGGTTGACTTGCTGGAAATCGCCCCCATGTCGGATGTAACGGTGTTCCGCGGAGATTTCCGGGAGCAGGCGATGCAGGCGGAGCTCGTAACGGCGCTGGACGGGCTTCAGGCCGACGTGGTGCTGTCCGATATGTCGCCGAATATCTCGGGAATCGCCTCGGCAGACCAGGCGCGGGCGACAGAGCTGGTGTCCGTGGCGATAGATTTCTGCCGTTCGCAGCTGCAGCCGGAAGGGGCATTTCTTGTAAAAGTGTTTCATGGAGAGGAGTTCGCCGGCCTGCTCAAGGAGATGAAGGCGTCATTCCGCCAGGTCAGGACGCTCAAGCCCGCAGCGTCGCGGGAGGAATCCCGAGAAACCTACCTGCTCGCCCGGGGTCTGAAGGGCATACAATAGTGCTTCGCTGAAGGAGCAAGTCCTTGAACAACATGCTTAAAAACCTGGTCATCTGGCTCGTCATCGGGCTGGTGCTGATGACCGTGTTCAACCAGTTCAACACCCGCCAGGCGGCGCGCTCGCCCCTGGAGTATTCGCAATTCCTGGAAGAGGTGAAGGCCGGGCGCATCGCCAAGGTGACGATCGAAGGCCGCCAGCTCAAGGCGATCACCACCGAGGGCAAGAGCGTGGTGAGCTACTCACCCGGCGACATCTGGCTGGTTTCCGACCTGCTCAAGTACGGCGTCAAGGTGGAGGCGAAGCCAGAGGAAGAGCCGTCGCTGCTCATGAACATCTTCGTTTCCTGGTTCCCGATGCTGCTGCTGATCGGGGTCTGGATCTTCTTCATGCGCCAGATGCAGGGCGGCGGGCGCGGCGGCGCGTTCAGCTTCGGCAAGTCGCGCGCGCGCATGCTCGACGACTCGAGCAACACGGTGACGTTCGCCGACGTCGCCGGCTGCGAGGAAGCCAAAGAGGAAGTCTCGGAACTTGTCGACTTCCTGCGCGATCCGACCAAGTTCCAGAAGCTGGGCGGGCGCATCCCGCGCGGCGTGCTGATGGTCGGCAACCCGGGCACCGGCAAGACGCTGCTCGCGCGCGCCATCGCGGGCGAGGCGAAAGTGCCTTTCTTTTCAATTTCCGGTTCCGATTTCGTCGAGATGTTCGTCGGCGTCGGCGCGGCGCGCGTGCGCGACATGTTCGAGCAGGCGAAGAAGCACGCGCCCTGCATCGTGTTCATCGATGAAATCGACGCCGTCGGCCGTCAGCGCGGCGCCGGCCTCGGCGGCGGCAACGACGAGCGCGAGCAGACGCTGAACCAGCTGCTCGTGGAGATGGACGGCTTCGAAGGCACCATGGGCGTGATCGTGATCGCGGCGACCAACCGCCCTGACGTGCTCGATCCGGCGCTGCTCAGGCCGGGCCGTTTCGACCGCCAGGTGGTGGTGCCGCTGCCGGACATCCGTGGCCGCGAGCAGATTCTCCTCGTGCACATGCGCAAGGTGCCGCTCGCGCCCGACGTCAAGGCGGACATCATCGCCCGCGGCACGCCCGGCATGTCGGGGGCCGATCTCGCCAACCTCGTCAACGAAGCGGCGCTGTTCGCCGCGCGCAAGAACAAGCGCCTGGTGGACATGGAGGACTTCGAGCACGCCAAGGACAAGGTGTTCATGGGGCCGGAGCGCAAGTCCATGGTGATCACCGAGGAAGAGCGGCGCGCCACGGCCTACCACGAGTCGGGGCATGCGATCGTCGGTGGGATGCTGCCTGGCATCGACCCGGTGCACAAGGTCACCATCATGCCGCGCGGCCGCGCGCTGGGACTGACCTGGATCCTTCCGGAGCGCGACCGCCTCAGCCACTACAAGAAGCAGATGCTGGCGCAGATCAGCTTCATGTTCGGCGGCCGCATCGCCGAAGAACTGTTCGTGTCCGACATTTCCACCGGCGCAGCCAACGATTTCGAGCGCGCGACGCAGCTCGCGCGCGACATGGTGACTCGCTTCGGCATGTCCGACGCGCTCGGGCCGATGGTCTACGCCGAGAACGACGGCGAGGTGTTCCTCGGCCGCTCGATCACCACGCACAAGAACGTGTCGGAGGCGACGCTGCAGAAGGTCGACGCGGAGATCCGCCGCATCATCGACGAGCAGTACGCGGTGGCCTACAAGATCATCGACGAGAACCGCGACAAGATCGAGGCGATGACCAAGGCGCTGCTCGAATGGGAGACCATCGACGCCGACCAGATCGCCGACATCATGGCGGGCAAGCCGCCGCGCTCGCCGAAGGTCAGCGCGTCGGTCAGCGTGCCGCCAAGCGCCCCGACCGACGGCGCGCAGGGCGCGACCGCCCCGGCCCCGAGCGCCTGAACGGGGTCTTGCGCTGCGGCGGTTTTCTCCTGCCGCTGGATCGTCCGCTGATCATGGGCGTGGTGAACGTCACGCCCGATTCCTTTTCCGACGGCGGCAAGTTCCTCGATCCGCAGGCAGCCATCGCGCATGGCCGCCGGCTGATTGAGGAGGGTGCCGATATTCTCGATATCGGTGGCGAGTCCTCACGGCCTGGTGCCCAGGTCGTTGCGGAACGCGAAGAACTCGATCGTGTCGTCCCTGTATTAAAAGCCCTGAAAGACGTACCCGTTTCCGTGGACACGCGAAGGCCGTCGGTGATGCGCGCCGTTCTTGCCGAAGGCGCCTCGATGATCAACGACATCGAGGCGCTGACGGCGCCGGGCGCGCTGGACGCGGTGGCCGACGGCGATTGCGCTGTGTGCCTGATGCACAAGAAGGGCGATCCCGCGACCATGCAGCAGGATCCCAGCTATGGGGATGTCGTCGCCGAGGTAAGCGAGTACCTGAGAACGAGGGTGGCCGCCTGCGAAATCGCCGGCATCGAGCGCGACCGCATCACCATCGACCCCGGCTTCGGCTTCGGCAAGACCGTGCAGCACAATTTTTCGCTGCTGAAGCGGCTTCCGGAGCTTGCCGTCCTGGGACTGCCCGTGGCGGCAGGCTGGTCGCGCAAGTCGACGCTGGGCGCGGTTACCGGCAGGCCGGTGACCGAACGCCTTGCGGCGAGCCTGACGGCCGCTTTGCTCGCTTTGCAAGGTGGGGCGACAATATTGCGCGTGCATGACGTGAAGGAGACGCGGGACGTGGTCGCGATCTGGCAGGCCTGGCAGAAATGAGCCGCAAATACTTCGGCACGGACGGCGTGCGCGGCACGGTCGGCCAGCAACCGATGACGCCGGAATTCGTGCTGCGGCTGGGCTACGCGGCGGGCCGGGTGATGGTCGCGCGGCGCGCGGGTTTGCGGGCCGAGCAGCGGGCCGACCGGCGTGCGGAGCGCCCCTCGGTGCTGATCGGCAAGGACACGCGCATTTCGGGCTACATGGTGGAGGCGGCGCTGGAGGCGGGATTCTCCGCCGCTGGCGTGGACGTGCTGCTCTGCGGCCCGCTGCCGACCCCGGGCGTCGCCTACCTGACGCGAGCGCTGCGGCTTTCCGCCGGCGTGGTGATCAGCGCTTCGCACAATCCCTACGCCGACAATGGCATCAAGTTTTTCTCGCGCGACGGCTTCAAGCAGCCCGACGCGGTCGAAGCCGAAATGGAGCGCATGCTCGACGAGCCGATCGGCTGCAACGAATCGTCGAAACTCGGCCGGGCGCACCGCGTCGACGACGCGCAGGGACGCTACGTCGAATTTTGCAAGTCGACATTCCCCAACGAACTGGACCTGAAGGGCATGAACATCGTGGTGGACTGCGCCCATGGCGCAGCCTACGAGGTGGCGCCGAAGGTCTTCCACGAACTGGGCGCGAACGTGTCGGCGATCGGCATCACGCCCGACGGCTTCAATATCAACGACCAGTTCGGCGCCACGGCGACCGGCAACCTGGTGGCGGAAGTGAAGCGCAGGAAAGCCGATCTCGGTATCGCGCTGGACGGCGATGCCGACCGGGTGGTGGTGGTGGACGGCAAGGGGAGGGCCTACGACGGCGACCAGCTGCTGTACGTGATCGTGAAACACCGCGCTTCGAGGGAGAAAATCGCGGGCGTAGCCGGAACGCAGATGACCAACCTCGCGTTCGAGCAGGCGCTGGCCGGCATGAGCATTCCTTTCGCGCGCGCGCGCGTCGGCGACCGCTATGTGCTTGAGATGCTGCGCGAGCGCAAGTGGCTGCTGGGCGGCGAGAATTCCGGCCACGTCATCTGCCTCGACAAGCACACCACCGGGGACGGCATCATTTCGGCGCTGCAGGTGCTGACCGCCTTGCGCGAATCTGGCAAGTCGCTGGCCGAGTTGACTGCGGAACTCGACATGTTTCCGCAGGTGCTGCTCAACGTCGAGGTGCCCAAGGGCTTCGACTGGAAGAGGCACCAGGCGATCGCCGATGCGCAGTCGCGCGCCGAGCGCTCGCTCAACGGCCGCGGCCGGGTGCTGCTGCGGCCCTCCGGCACGGAGCCGGTGCTGCGCGTGATGGTCGAAGGCGAGCCGCGCGAAGCCATCGAGTCCGCGGCAAAATCCATCGCCGATTCGGTGCGCAAGGCGGCGCGCGTCCAGTCCGCGAATTGATGCGGTTTCTGAAATATGGCGCATGACCACCACGAACACGGTGATTCCCACGCGCTGCCCGGCAATAACCGAGTGTTTGCTGTCGGAGTGGCCCTCAACCTCGGCTTCGTTGCAGTCGAGGTTTTCTATGGATTGGCCGCGAACTCACTGGCGTTGCTCTCCGATGCAGCCCACAACCTGGGCGACGTATTCGGACTGCTGATCGCGTGGAGTGCTTTCCACCTCGGCCGGTCGTTGCCTACCAGGCGCCGCACCTACGGCCTGCGACGCTCTTCGATCCTGGCGGCTCTTGCCAACGCCATCGTGCTGCTGCTGGTTGTCGGCGGCATTGCCTGGGAATCGATCGGGCGACTCACCGACCCCGAAACGGTGCAGGGCGGCACGGTTATATGGGTCGCGGCCGCCGGTGTGGCGATTAATACGATTTCGGCGCTCCTCTTCATGGCAGGGCGCAAGAAAGATCTGAATATCAACGGCGCATTCCTCCACATGGCGGCCGACGCGGCCGTATCGCTCGGCGTGGTGCTTGCCGGGCTGGCAATCCTCTCGACCGGCTGGAACTGGCTGGATCCCGCGATCGGCATCCTGATCAGCGGCGTCATCGTCTGGGGTACCTGGGGCCTGCTGCGGGAATCGCTTGCGCTCGCCATGGATGCGGTTCCTGCGGGCATCGACTCGCAGACGGTCGAAGCATACCTGGCAGGGCTGCCGGGAGTGGCGGCGGTGCACGATCTGCATATCTGGGGCATGAGCACGACGGAAGTCGCGCTTACGGCGCATCTGGTGATGCCCGAACCGCCGGCGGACGACAAGCTGCTGGATAATGTCTGCCACGAACTGCGCCATCGCTTCGAGATCGGGCACGTGACGATCCAGATCGAGCACGGCGATATCGCTTGCCATCAGGCGCCGGCGCACGTCGTCTAGCCGGAGAAGTCAGTTAGGCCCAGGCCCGAACGTTTGGTTACTGAACGCGGCGCCGCTTGGGCGATTGGCGATCAACGCTGCGACCGGTGCGCGCTCATGCGTTGGGTGCAGATTGCTCGCATCTTCGAAGCCTTCGCGGAGTTCGTCCAACTCATAATCAGCCAAGGCCCAGTTGCCGCGGCTGCCCGCCAGCCAGAGTTTGGCGTGGCGCATTAACTGTAGCGACATGATCTCGCCGAGGCCGGGGACATAGGCCTCCGGACGCTGGTGCGAGACCGGGGGGTTGGTGTCGGCATGCGCTGGACTGACGGCGATCGCGAGGCAGAGTCCAGCGAGGATGACGAGGCCTTTCATTGCGGCTCTTTTGCAGTGGCATTCGGTCTCATGGCCGACAGCGTACTTGCTCCCCATCTGGCCGGCTTGTCGTCAGCGAAGGTTGACATGGATCTGTCGTTTCCATTATTCTAGATATATGGAAACGACACAAGCGGTCCAATCTCTGAGTGCCTTGGCCCAGGCTTCGCGCCTCGCAATCTTCAGGCTGCTCGTTCGGGCGGGATCCGCCGGCATGGCAGCGGGCAGCATCGGCGAGAAGCTGCAATTGCCGGCGGCGACCCTGTCGTTCCACCTCGCCGGGCTTACGCGAGCCGGCCTAGCGATAAGCCGCCAGGACGGGCGCTTCGTCATTTACACGGCGGATTTCGAGAGCATGAACGCGCTGGTCGGCTTTCTGACCGAGAACTGCTGCGGCCAGTCTTGCGCGCCCGCGGCCTGCAAACCTGCAACGATCAAGGGAGACGAAGATGAAAACACCCCACGTGCACGTCGCCGTGCATGACATTCTCGCCATATCGAAGCGCAATGCCGGGACTGGCGTGGATCATCTCGGCATCCAGGAGGAGAAAAAGGCCGCGTGCTGCGCGCCAGGGATCGGCTGAGATGGCCGCGTTCAACGTCTTGTTCCTCTGCACCGGCAATTCCGCGCGCTCGATTCTTGCGGAGGCGTATCTGAACATGGCCGGCAAGGGGCGCTTCAAGGCTTATAGCGCAGGCAGCAAGCCGGGAGGGCGGGTCAATCCGTTCGCGCTGGAACTGCTCGAGAAGACCCGCATCGGTACCTCGGGATTGCGCTCGAAGAGCTGGGACGAATTCGCAAAGCCCGGCGCGCCGCAGATGGATTTCGTGTTCACCGTCTGCGATAACGCGGCGGCCGAGCCTTGCCCCTACTGGCCCGGCCAGCCGATGACCGCGCACTGGGGCGTCCCGGATCCCGCGGCAGCGCAAGGCACCGACGAGGAAAAGCGCCGGGCGTTCAGCCAGGCGTTCGCCGCCCTTTCGGCAAGGATCAATCTCCTGATCAACCTTCCGATGGCGAAGCTGGACCGTCTGGCGCTGCAGAAGAAGCTTCACGAGATCGGCAAGACGGGCCAAGAAGCGAAGGTATGAGCCTCGCGCGGCGCGCGGCTGCGGACGGCCTCGGCACCGCGCTGCTGCTCGCGGTCATCGTCGGCTCCGGAATCATGGGCGAGCGGCTCTCGGACGGCAACAGTGGCTTCGCGTTGCTCGCCAACTCTCTTGCGACTGGTTTTGCGCTGGTCGCGCTGATTTTTGCCTTCGATCTCCGGTCGGGTGCGCATTTCAATCCAGTGGTTACCGCGGCACTCGCGCTCCGGAGGAAATTCCCGGTTCGTGATGTCCTGCCCTACCTAGCGGCCCAGGTCGTGGGAGCGCTGCTCGGGGTTCTCGCGGCGCATGCAATGTTCGATGAGCCGCTGCTGCAGCTGGGCACCAAGATGCGCTTCGGCCCTGCGCAATGGTGGAGCGAAGTTGTCGCCACTTTTGGCCTGGTCTTCGTAGTGCTGTCCTGCGACAAAAAGTCGGCGCCATACGCGGTCGGCGGGTACATCGCCGCCGCCTACTGGTTCACCGCATCAACCTCGTTCGCCAATCCGGCGGTGACGCTGGCCAGAGGCTTTACCGCCACGTTTTCCGGCATCCGGCCGGAGGATGTCGCGGGGTTCGTGATTGCCCAGGTCGTTGGTGCGGCACTCGCACTATCGGCGGATCGGGCACTCTTTGACGGGGAAAACGGCGCTAAGTAAACTCGCGCCTCCTTGAGCAGCTCCCCGCAAACACCACCAGAGCGCGCTCTCGCGCTCTATCGCACGATGGCGCGCATCCGTGCCTTCGAGAACGCGGCAGAAGAAGCGTCGAAAGGAGGTGTTTCCGCCTTCGGCGCGGCGCTCAGCAACGACGTCATGGTGCGCGGCCCGCTGCACCTGTCCACCGGGCAGGAAGCGGTGCCGGCCGGCGTTTGCGCGAATCTCTCGAAACAGGACCTCATCACCTCGACCCACCGCGGGCATGGCCACACGCTCGCCAAGGGCGCGTCGATGGAGAAGATGATGTGCGAGCTGTTCGGCCGCGCCACGGGCTTCAACGGCGGCAAGGGCGGTTCGATGCACATCGCCGATTTCTCGGTCGGCATGCTGGGGGCGAACGGCGTGGTCGCCGCAGGGATCCCGATAGCGGTCGGCGCCGCGCACGCGCTGAAGCTCCAGTCGAAGAAAGAGATCGTTGCCTGTTTCTTCGGCGATGGCGCGGTCAACCGCGGCCCGTTCCTCGAAGGGCTGAACTGGGCAAGGATCCACGATCTTCCCGTGCTCTTCGTGTGCGAGGACAACCGCTGGTCGGCGACTACCGCGACCGACGCCATGACCGCCGGCGCTGGACCGCTTGCGCGCGCCAAAGCCATCGGTGTGGACGGCGTGGAAGTGGACGGCAACGATGCCCTCGCGGTCGATGCGGCGGCCGCGGCGCTGGTGAAGAAGGTCCGCGCTGGCAAGGGACCGCGGTTTCTCCATGCGATCACCTACCGCTTCAAGGGTCACGTGTCGGTCGACCCGGCGACTTACCGCGACGGCGAGGAAGTTTCCCGTGCGCTCGAAGATGACCCGATGCTGGGAATCAAAATTCCTAAACGGGAAATCGACAGAATTAAGGCTGAAGTTCGAGCCGAAGTGAAGAAAGCGCTCGAAGTTGCAAGCGCCGCTCCGTGGCCGGACAGGAGCGGTGCCTACTCGGATATCCAGGACACGGGAAAGGGCCGATGGCTCGGATGAGCTACGCGCAGGCGGCCTGCGCTGCGCTCGACCGCGCGATGGCCGCCGATGCTCGAGTCGTGGCGCTGGGCGAAGACCTCGGTCGCGGCGGCATTTTCGGCCAGTACCGCGGGCTGCAGCGGAAGTTCGGCGCGGCACGCGTGATCGACACGCCGATTTCCGAATCCACCATCATGGGCGCCGCCGTGGGCATGGCGCTCACCGGCCTGAAGCCCGTGGTCGAGATGCGCGTGGTGGATTTCGCGCTCTGCGCCATGGACGAGATCGTCAACCAGGCGGCAAAGGCGCGCTACATGTTTGGCGGACAGGGACGCGTACCCCTGGTCGCGCGCCTGCCGATAGGCATTTGGACCGGGTCAGCGGCGCAGCACTCGCAGAGTCTGGAGGCCTGGTTTGCGCATATCCCGGGCCTCGTCGTGGTCACGCCGGGCAGCGCACAGGACAACTATTCACTGGTGGCGGCGGCGATCGCCTGCGGCGACCCGGTGATCTACATGGAGCACAAGGAGCTTTGGGGGCTGGAGGGCGATATCGTGGAAGGCGAAAAGGCGCAGCTCGGCAGCGCGAAAATCCTTCGGGCCGGCAGCGACGTCACGCTGGTCACCTGGTCGCGCACCGTGCAGATCGCCAGGGAAGCGGCGGAAAAAGCAAAACAACAAGGCGTTTCGGTCGAGCTGATCGATCTGCGCACCATCTGGCCCTGGGACCGGGAGACCGTGCTCGCCTCCGCGGCGAAAACCAAGCGCCTGGTGGTCGTTCACGAGGCGGTACGCGTCGCCGGATTCGGCGCGGAGATTGCAGCGACCGTCGCGGAGGAACTCGGAATACCGGTGAAAAGGCTGGGCGGCGCGCGCATCCCGGTCGGCTACTCCCGGCCGCTCGAAGACGAATCCCGCTTGAGCGCCGACGCGATAGTGCAGGCGTTGCTGAAATGAAGCCGCGCCGCACGCCGGAGGACTGGATTGCGGCGTTCGGCATGGCGGCGCTGTGCGCGATCACGATGATCAACGTCGTCGTGCGCTACCTCACCGACGAATCCTTCGCCTGGACCGAGGAGTTCTCGGTGTTCCTGCTGGTGCTGACGACCATGGCGGGCACCGCCGCGGCCGCGATGCGCGACAACCACATCCGCATCGAATTCTTCCTGATGTCGGGCAGCCAGTCACGGCAGCGCAAGCTGGCGCTGTTCGGCGCCGTCGTCACGGCCATCTTTTTCCTCGCGTTGGCGGCGCTTACCGGGCGCATGGCCTGGGACGACTTCCACTACGCCGAAATATCCTCGGGCCTGGGCGTGCCGCGCTGGTGGTACACGGCATGGGTGCCGGCGCTGTCATTGGTCATTTCATTCAGGGTCGTTCAGGCCATGCATAAAAAAATCAAAGACAGATGATCGGCTGGACGCTTTTCGCGATCTTCCTCGTGCTGATGCTGGCGGGTGTGCCGATCGGCGTCTCGCTCGGCATCGGCGGCATGATCGCGATTGCGCTCGCCAACAGCGACACGCAGATGCTCGGCCTGCTCGCCGCGCCGCAAAACTTCTATGCCAGCATCGCGAAATACCCGCTGCTCGCGCTGCCGATGTTCGTGCTGGTCGGCGCCATTTTCGATCGCTCTGGCGTGGCGCAGCGCATGGTGACCTTCGCCATCGCCGTGGTGGGGCGGGGGCCCGGCATGCTGCCGATGGTGGCGATCCTCGTTGCCATGGTGCTCGGCGGCATTTCAGGATCCGGCCCGGCGAACGCGGCCGCAGTGGGCGGCGTGATGATCGCCGCGATGTCCCGCGCAGGTTACCCGGCCGCGTTCTCCGCCAGTGTGGTCGGCGCGGCGGCGGCGACCGATATCCTGATTCCGCCATCGATCGCGTTCGTGGTCTACAGCGTGATGGTGCCTGGCGCATCCGTCCCCGCGTTGTTCGCCGCCGGCATGATCCCCGGGATACTCGCCGGCCTCGCGTTGATCGTTCCCGCGGTGCTCATATCGCGCAAGCACGGCTTCGGCGCCACCGAAAAAGACGAGCCGCGGCCGCCGTTCTGGGCCAGCCTGCGCGAAGCCTCCTGGGGCCTCGCCGCGCCGGTGCTGATCCTCGGCGGCATGCGCTTCGGGTGGTTCACGCCTACCGAGGCGGCGGTAGTGGCAGTGTTCTACGGCCTGTTCGTCGGCATGGTGATCCACCGCACGATGCGTTTCAGAG
>DATGGA010000102.1:0-14492 GCA_035308765.1 Burkholderiales bacterium | reverse complement strand
AGGCCGGGTCCCAGCCATTGCAGGGCGGCGCCGTAAGAAACCAGGCAGATCGCCATCGTCGGCGGCCATGCGCGCCGGCACCAGGACACCAGCCGCGGCACGCCGGCCTCCAGTCCCGGGGTGACGAGCAGCGCCATGAACGGCACCAGGCCCAGCCATGCCGGTCCCGTCCAATTGAGCTTGCTTACCCGTATCAGGCTGATCGCGGCGAATACGGCAACCGGAAAAAACGTCAGCCATGCGAGCAGCGCCTGGCTGCGGCCGAAACCGGCGGCGAGCTGTTTGCGGCAGGCCGCCAAGGCGATCACCGACAAAACGCCCGTCGGTGTCAGCAGCGCGATGACGTTGCCTGCGAAACGCGGCAGGGAGAACGAAAACCTGCTCGCCAGCCTGTCCTGGCTCTGGAAGGAAAACGATGCCCAGTCCTGCTGCCAGTTCCAGATGATCGCCGGCGAGAACAGGATCAGCGCGATGAGCACGGCGACATAGGGCTCCGGCCGCGCCAGCCACTTGCGCGACGGTCGGTCGGCCAGCACGAACATGGCGATTGCCGCGGCCAGCAGCACGATGGTGTACTTCGAAATCATGCCCAGGCCGATCGCGGCGCCCAGCCACAGCCATGCACGCGCGTCGTCCCTGGCGATGATGCGATAGGCGAAATAGAGCGCCGCCGACCAGCAGGCCGTCAGCGGCGCGTCCGGGCTCATGAAAAATCCGAAGAAGAAGTAGACCGGCAGCGCGGCAACCAGCGCCAGCGCCCGCCAGGCGGTCGGCTGGCCGAGGGCGTCGCGCGTCAGGCGGTAGGAAAACCAGGCGGTGACCAGCCAGCACAGGAAAGCCCCGGCGCGCACCGCGAATTCGATGTTGCCCAGCAGAGCAACAAACGGCCGGATGATCCAGGCGACCATCAAGGGATGGTCCAGGTACCCGATATCCGGGTGCATGGCGTAATTCCAGTAATAAGCCTCCTCGAAAAGGAGCTCCGGTACCCCGAGATAAAGGAGCCGCAACAAGACGGCGCAGACGACGACCGCCGCGCAAAACCGGTCCCGCCCGGTCGCAGCGAAGGCGGGCATCACTTCTTTTCGGCCAATGCCCGGCGCAACGGCCGCAGCACTGCTTCCGGCTTGATCACCTGGAGGCAGACGTTGTCGGTGCAGGGCGTCTTGCGATGGTTGGTGGCGCTCACGCAGGGAGAACAGGCGAGGCCGGCGTAAATCGGCGTGCTGTTGCCGAGCGACCCATACAGCAGCGGCGTTTCCGGGCCATACAGTACGAAGCTGCGCAATCCGGTCACCGCGGAGAAATGACTCGGGCCGGAGTCGTTGGTCAGCATGATTTCTGCAATCTGGTAGAGAGCCGGCAACTCGTCCAGTTCGATGCAACCTGCAAAATTCACGCAGCGCTCTCCGGCCACCTGCCGCTGCAAATTCGCCGCCTCCTCGCGCTCCCGCGCGGACCCCGTGATCAGGACCAGCAGCTTCTCGTCATCCGCGAGCAGGCCGCGCATCACCTCGACAAAATGCTCCGGCATCCAGCGCCGCTGCGGCAGCAGCTCGCTGGCGTTGGGGTTGATCAATACGATCCGGTGGCGCGTTTCGTCGTAGGGCGGGTAGGCCTTGCGGACGCGCTCGCGCATTGCCGCATTGGCGTCCGCATCGACCCGGGCGCGCGCGAGCCTGATCTCGCCGTCCTCGATCAAGGTCTTGGAAAAAGGCAGTTCCGGCTTCTCTGCCAGAGCCGCATTGACCAACGCGATGAAATTTTTCGCAATGTGGAGGTGCGGGTTGTAGGCCACCCGGTGCGTCAGCATGTCGCCCCGGTACAGGCCTTCATCGTTGAACGCGTGAAAACCGATCCGCTTTGCGGCGCCCGACAGGCCGGTCAGCAGGGCGCTGTAACGCGAAAACAGCTCGAGGTCTATGGCGGTGTCGATCCGCCGCCCGCGCGCCCAGAACAGGAAGCGCAGGCTGTCCAGCGCCAGGTTGAGGAAATTGTCTTCGCGGATGGTGAAGACGTTTTCCTTCGGCACCGTGCCCAGCAGGCGCAGGCTGGGCGCGTTCGACCTGAAAATCAGGAAGAAGGGCTCGGCGCCCGTGGCGCGGCACATTTTCCTCATCGCGGGATCCACCAGGATGGCGCTGCCCATCTCCGACAACTCTATGAAGAGGACGTTCTTGGAGGAAGCGCTCCCGTTTCCCCGCAGCAGGCCCGCCAGGAAGACCACCAGCGTCGCCAGGAAGCACAGAGGGATCCCGGCGAAGTAATCCACCTTGCGCATCAGGTCAATTTTCATGGGGTGCAGATCCCGGAAGCTGGCATAGGAGGCCGACCGGGATTATGAGCCGAACAAAAAAAGGGCGCCGCGAGGCGCCCTTTTCCCGTTTCCCCGACGCGTGCTTCAGCTGCCGCCAGCCGTGGCCTCGGCAGCCGGCGCCACTTCGGCCGGCAGCGGCAAATCCACCATCGGCGGTTCCGCGGCCTGGTCCTTGCGGACCTTGTGGTACGCGAGACCGGTGCCCGCCGGTATCAGGCGGCCGACGATGACATTCTCCTTTAGGCCCCGCAGGCCGTCGCGCTTGCCCATGATGGCCGCTTCGGTCAGCACGCGCGTGGTCTCCTGGAAGGAGGCCGCCGAGATGAACGAATCGGTGGAGAGCGAGGCCTTGGTGATTCCGAGCAGCATGTAGGCGTAGGCGGCCGGCTTCTTGCCCTCTTTCTCCACCCTTTCGTTCTCCTCCAGCACGTCGGCCTTTTCCGCCTGCTCGCCGGTGATGAACGTGGTTTCGCCCGGATCGGTGACTTCAACCCGGCGCAGCATCTGGCGCACGATCACCTCGATGTGCTTGTCGTTGATCTTCACGCCCTGCAGGCGGTACACGTCCTGCACCTCGTCAATGATGTAGCGCGCGAGTTCTTCCACCCCCAGCAGCCTGAGCAGGTCGTGCGGATCCGCCGGACCATCGACGATCATCTCGCCCTTGCTCACCACCTGGCCGTCGTGCACCAGCAGGTGCTTCTCCTTGGCGATCAGGTACTCGTGCTGCTGCCCCTCGAGGTCGGTGATCACCAGGCGCTGCTTGCCCTTGGTGTCCTTGCCGAAACTCACCGTACCCGTGACTTCCGCCAGCATGCCGGCGTCCTTGGGCGAGCGCGCCTCGAACAGCTCCGCCACGCGCGGCAGACCGCCCGTGATATCGCGGGTCTTGGAGGTCTCCTGCGGAATCCGCGCGAGCACTTCGCCCACGGACACCTGCTGGCCGTCGCGCACCGCGATCACCGCCCCCACCAGGAAGCTGATGTTCACGGCGTGGTCGGTGCCGGCGATCTTCACTTCCTCGCCCTGCTCGTTGATCATCTTCACCGAGGGGCGCACGCCCTTGGCCGCCGCGCCGGAACGTCGCTTCGGATCGATCACGACCAGCGTCGAGAGGCCGGTCACGTCGTCTATCTGCTTGGCGACCGTGGTGCCTTCCTCGACGTGCTCGAACTTCACCGTGCCGGCGTACTCGGTAATGATCGGCCGGTGGTGCGGGTCCCAGTTGGCGAGGTTGTTGCCGGCCTTGACCTGCTTGCCGTCGGTGACCGAAAGCACCGCGCCGTAAGGCACCTTGTGGCGCTCCCTTTCCCGGTGGTTGTCGTCCTCGATGATCACTTCGCCCGAGCGCGAAATCACGACTTTGTCGCCCTTGGCGTTCTGCACGTAGCGCATGGCAGCGGTGAAGCGAGCCGTTCCTGCAGATTTTGCCTCCACATGGCTCTGCACCGCGGTCCTGCTGGCGGCGCCGCCGATGTGGAAGGTCCGCATCGTGAGCTGCGTGCCGGGTTCGCCGATGGACTGCGCGGCGATCACGCCGATCGCCTCGCCGACGTTCACCGGCGAGCCGCGGCCCAGGTCGCGGCCGTAGCACTTCGAGCACACTCCCCAGCGCGTATCGCAGTTGAGCGTCGTGCGCACCTTGACCTCGTCGATACCGAGGTTGTCGATCATGTCGACCGCATCTTCATCCAGCAGCGTGCCGGCCGGGAACAGGATGTCCTGGGTCTCCGGGTGCGGCATGTCGACCGCGATCACGCGGCCGAGGATGCGTTCCTTGAGCGCTTCCACGACCTCGCCGCCTTCGACCAGAGCCTTCATCGAAACGCCATTGGTGGTCTTGCAATCGTCCTCGATCACCACCAGGTCCTGGGTCACGTCCACCAGGCGCCGCGTGAGATATCCGGAGTTGGCGGTCTTCAGCGCCGTGTCGGCCAGGCCCTTGCGGGCGCCGTGCGTCGAGATGAAGTACTGCAGCACGTTCAGGCCTTCGCGGAAGTTGGCCGTGATCGGCGTCTCGATGATCGATCCGTCGGGCTTGGCCATCAGGCCGCGCATGCCTGCCAATTGGCGGATCTGCGCTGCGGAACCGCGCGCACCGGAGTCGGCCATCATGTAGATCGAGTTGAAAGCCTCCTGCCGGACTTTCTTGCCGTGGCGGTCGACGGTCTCTTCGGTGCCGAGCTGCTCCATCATCACCTTGCCGACCTGCTCGCCGCAGCGCGACCAGATGTCCACCACCTTGTTGTAGCGCTCGCCCACTGTGACCAGGCCGGAGGTGTACTGCGACTCGATTTCCTTCACCTCGGCCTCGGCCGCGGAGATCAATTCCTGCTTCGCGGTCGGTATGCGCATGTCGCTCACGCCGAAGGAGATCCCCGCGCGCGTGGCGTAGGTAAACCCGGCCTGCATCAGCTTGTCGGCGAAGATCACCGTCTCGCGCAGCCCGCAGCGCCGGAAGCCGACGTTGATGAGGCGCGAGATTTCCTTCTTCTTCAGCGGCCTGTTGAGCAGCTCGAACGGCAGTCCCGCCGGCAGGATCTCCGACAGCAGAGCGCGGCCCACCGTGGTCTGGTAGCGCGTGATCTTGTCGGTGCGCTCGCCGTCGGCGCCGACTTCAACTTCCTTGATGCGCACCCAGGCTTTCGAATGCAGGTCCACCCGGCGCGTTTCGTAGGCGCGCGACACTTCGCCCACGTTGGAGAAGCTCATGCCTTCGCCCTTGGCGTTGACGCGCTCGCGCGTCGCGTAGTACAGGCCGAGCACGATATCCTGCGAGGGCACGATGATCGGCTCGCCGTTTGCGGGCGACAGCACGTTGTTCGAGGCGAGCATCAGCGTGCGCGCCTCCATCTGCGCTTCCAGCGACAGCGGCACATGCACCGCCATCTGGTCGCCGTCGAAGTCGGCGTTGAACGCAGCACATACCAGCGGATGCAGCTGGATGGCCTTGCCTTCGATCAGCACCGGCTCGAAGGCCTGGATGCCGAGCCGGTGCAGCGTCGGCGCGCGGTTCAGCATCACCGGGTGCTCGCGGATCACCTCTTCCAGGATGTCCCAGACCTCGGGGACTTCCTGTTCCACCAGGCGCTTGGCGGCCTTGATGGTGGTGGCGAGACCGAGCAGCTCCAGCTTGTTGAAGATGAACGGCTTGAAGAGTTCCAGCGCCATTTTCTTCGGCAGGCCGCACTGATGGAGCTTGAGCTGCGGGCCGACCACGATCACCGAGCGGCCGGAGTAGTCCACGCGCTTGCCGAGCAGGTTCTGGCGGAAACGCCCGCCCTTGCCCTTGATCATGTCGGCGAGCGACTTCAGCGGGCGCTTGTTGGCGCCGGTCATCGCCTTGCCGCGGCGGCCGTTATCCAGCAGCGAGTCCACCGCTTCCTGCAGCATCCGCTTCTCGTTCTTGACGATGATTTCCGGCGCCTTCAGTTCCAGCAGGCGCTTCAGCCGGTTGTTGCGGTTGATCACCCGGCGATAGAGGTCGTTCAGGTCGGAAGTCGCGAAGCGGCCGCCGTCCAGGGGAACAAGCGGGCGCAGTTCCGGCGGCAGCACCGGCAGAACCTCCATCACCATCCAGTCGGGCTTGATGTTGGAGTTCTTGAAGCCTTCCAGCACCTTGAGGCGCTTGGCGAGCTTCTTGATCTTCGCATCCGAGCTGGTTTCCTCGAGATCCTTGCGCAGGGTTTCTATTTCGCGCTTCAGGTCGATCGCGCGCAGCAGCGCGCGCACGCCTTCGGCGCCCATGGCGGCCGAGAAGTCATCGCCGTATTCCTCGACCTTGGCGAGATAGTCGTCTTCGGTCAGCAGCTGGCAGCGCTTGAGCGGCGTCAGGCCCGGGTCGGTCACGACATAGGCTTCGAAGTACAGCACGCGCTCGATGTCGCGCAGCGTCATGTCTAGCACCAGGCCCAGGCGCGACGGCAGCGACTTCAGGAACCAGATATGGGCGACCGGGCTCGCGAGCTCGATGTGGCCCATGCGCTCGCGGCGCACCTTGGCGAGCGTCACTTCGACTCCGCACTTCTCGCAGATCACGCCGCGGTGCTTCAAGCGCTTGTACTTGCCGCACAGGCACTCGTAATCCTTGATCGGCCCGAAGATCTTGGCGCAGAAGAGACCGTCCCGCTCGGGCTTGAAGGTGCGGTAATTGATCGTCTCCGGCTTCTTCACTTCGCCATAGGACCAGGAACGGATCTTCTCGGGCGAGGCGAGCCCGATCTTGATCGCGTCGAATTCCTCGTCCTGCTGGACCTGCTTGAAGAGCTCGAGTAGCGCTTTCATTAGTATCTCTCCAGGTCGATATCGATACCCAGCGATCGGATTTCCTTCACCAGCACGTTGAACGACTCCGGCATGCCGGCATCGATCTTGTGGTCGCCCTTGACGATGTTCTCGTAGACCTTGGTGCGGCCGTTGATGTCGTCGGACTTCACCGTGAGCATCTCCTGCAGCGTGTACGCCGCGCCGTAGGCCTCCAGCGCCCAGACCTCCATCTCGCCGAAGCGCTGGCCGCCGAACTGCGCCTTGCCGCCCAGCGGCTGCTGCGTGACCAGCGAGTACGGCCCGGTCGAGCGCGCGTGCATCTTGTCGTCGACAAGGTGGTGGAGCTTCAGCACATGCATGTATCCCACCGTCACAGGCCGGTCGAAGGCTTCGCCGGTACGCCCGTCGTGCAGCGTCAGCTGGCCGGACACCGGCAGGCTGGCGAGCTCGAGCATGGCGTTGATCTCCGACTCGGACGCGCCGTCGAACACCGGCGTCGCGAACGGCACGCCTTCGCGCAGGTTGGTCGCGAGCTGCATGATTTCAGCGTCGCTCAGCTTGGCGATTTCCTCTTCCTTGCCGCTGGCGCTGTAGATGCGCTCGATGAACTTGCGCAGTTCCGCGAGCTTGGCCTGCGCCTTGAGCATTTCGCCGATCTTGATGCCCAGGCCTTTCGCGGCCCAGCCGAGGTGCACCTCCAGAATCTGGCCCACGTTCATGCGCGAAGGCACGCCCAGCGGGTTGAGCACCAGGTCGACGGGCGTGCCGTCTGCCGCGTGCGGCATGTCCTCGACCGGCACGATCCTCGAGATCACGCCCTTGTTGCCGTGGCGGCCGGCCATCTTGTCGCCGGGCTGCAGGCGCCGCTTCACCGCTACGTAGACCTTGACCATCTTCAGCACGCCGGGCGGCAGTTCATCTCCCTGCGTGAGCTTCTTGCGCTTGGCTTCGAACATGGCGTCGAATTCCTTGCGCTTCTGCGCGATCGAGTCCTTGAGGCTCTCGAGTTGCGCCGCGGCTTCCTCGTTTGCAAGCCGGATGTCGAACCAGTCGTAGCGTTCGATGGTCTCGAGGTAGCCCTTGGTGACCTTGGTGCCCTTGGCGAGGCGCTTCGGGCCGCCGTTGGCGGTCTTGCCCGTAAGCAGGCGCTCCAGGCGCTCGAAGGTGTCGGCTTCCACGATCCGCATCTGGTCGGCGAGGTCGGTCTTGTAGCGCTTGAGTTCCTCCTCGATGATGGACGCGCTGCGCTTGTCGCGCTCTATGCCTTCGCGCGTGAACACCTGGACGTCGATCACGCAGCCGGAAATGCCCGAGGGCACGCGCAGGCTGGTGTCTTTCACGTCCGAGGCTTTCTCGCCGAAAATCGCGCGCAGCAGCTTCTCTTCCGGCGTCAACTGGGTCTCGCCCTTGGGCGTGACCTTGCCCACCAGCACGTCGCCGGCTTCGACCTCAGCGCCGATGTAGACGATGCCCGACTCGTCCAGGCGCGATAGCTGCGCTTCGGACAGGTTCGAGATGTCGCGCGTGATTTCCTCGGGCCCAAGCTTGGTGTCCCGGGCGACCACGGTGAGTTCCTCGATATGGATCGAGGTGAAGCGCTCGTCCGAGACGACCCGCTCCGAGATCAGGATCGAGTCCTCGAAGTTGTAGCCGTTCCAGGGCATGAACGCGACCATCATGTTCTGGCCGAGGGCCAGTTCGCCCAGATCGGTGGAGGCACCGTCGGCGATCACATCGCCCTTGGCGATCTTCTCGCCCGGTTTCACCACCGCGCGCTGGTTGATGTTGGTGTTCTGGTTCGAGCGCGTGTACTTGGTCATCTTGTAGATGTCCACGCCCACGTCGCCCGGCACGGTCTCATCGTCGTTCACGCGCACAACGATCCGGTTGGCATCGACATAGTCCACTGAGCCGCCCCTGAGGGCGACCACGCAGGTACCCGAGTCCACCGCCGAAGTGCGCTCCACGCCCGTTCCCACCAGGGGCTTTTCCGGACGCAGGCAGGGCACCGCCTGGCGCTGCATGTTGGAGCCCATCAAGGCGCGGTTGGCGTCGTCGTGCTCGAGGAACGGGATGAGCGAGGCCGCGACCGAAACGATCTGCGACGGCGCCACGTCCATGTACTGCACGTCCTCTGGCGCCTTCAGCTCGAATTCGTTCTTGATCCGGCAGGAGACCAGCGTGTCGGTCAGCCTGCCCGACTTGTCGATGGCCGCGTTCGCCTGCGCGATCACGTAATGGCCCTCTTCGATCGCCGACAGGAACTCGATCTGGTCGGTGACCTTGCTGTCCTTCACCTTGCGGTAGGGCGTCTCGAGGAAGCCGTACTTGTTGGTCCGCGCGTAGAGCGCGAGCGAATTGATGAGGCCGATGTTCGGGCCTTCCGGCGTCTCGATCGGGCACACCCGGCCATAGTGCGTCGGATGCACGTCGCGCACTTCAAATCCGGCGCGCTCGCGCGTCAGGCCGCCCGGTCCCAGGGCGGAAACGCGGCGCTTGTGCGTGATTTCGGACAAGGGGTTGGTCTGGTCCATGAACTGCGACAGCTGGCTGGAGCCGAAGAACTCCTTGATCGCCGCCGAAATGGGCTTGGCGTTGATCAGGTCGTGCGGCATCAGGTTTTCGGACTCGGCCTGCGACAGGCGTTCCTTGACGGCGCGTTCGACGCGCACGAGGCCGGCGCGGAACTGGTTTTCCGCCAGCTCGCCCACCGAACGCACGCGCCGGTTGCCGAGATGATCGATGTCGTCGATGTCGCCGCGGCCATTGCGCAGTTCGACCAGGATGCGGATCACTTCGACGATGTCTTTCGGGCTCAGCGTGAAGCGCTGCTCCACCTTCGCCTCGAGCTTCTGCTTGTCCACGCCCTTCGACTTGAGGTCGTGGTACATCTTCTCCACGAGCGCTTGCGCCTCGGTCTCGTTCGCCGCGCCTTCCAGGCTCACCTTGTTCAACGAGAGCTCGGGCGCGCCTTTGAGATAGGCGCGCACTTCCATCTCGATTTCCTTCGGCAGCGCGATGTTCTTGAGACGCGCCTGCCAGGCGCCCTCCGTGGGGACGCCGATGCGCCGGTTGAATTTCATGCGGCCGACCGCCGACAGGTCGTAGCGCTCCTCGGCGAAGAACAGGCCGTTGAACAGCGTCTCCACCGCGTCTTCCGTGGGCGGCTCGCCGGGGCGCATCATGCGGTAGATGGCGACGCGCGCCGCGGTGCGGTCCGTCGTTTCATCCGCGCGCAGCGTCTGCGAAACGTAGGGGCCCTGGTCGAGGTCGTTGGTGAACAGCGTCTGGATCTTGGCGACCTTGGCCTCGCGCAGCTTCGCGAGCAGTTCCTCGGTGATCTCGTCGTTGGCGTTGGCGATGATCTCGCCCGTCTCGCCGGTCACGACATTGTGCGCCAGCGTGCGGCCGAGAATGAACTCGTCCGGCGCGGTGATGCGCCTGATGCCCGCCGACTCCATGTCGCGGATGTGCTTGACGGTGATGCGCTTGTCCTTGGCGACGATCGTCTTGCCCGACTTGTCGGTAATGTCGAAGCGCGCGACTTCGCCGCGCAGGCGCTCCGGCACGATTTCGAACAGCACGGCGTTCGGCTCGATGCTGAAAGTATCGAAGGCGAAGAATTCCTTGAGTATCCGCTCCGGCGTGTAACCCAGCGCCTTGAGCAGGATCGTCACCGGCATCTTGCGGCGGCGGTCCACCCGGAAGAACACGATGTCCTTGGGGTCGAATTCGAAGTCCAGCCAGGAGCCGCGGTAGGGAATGATCCGCGCCGAGAACAGCAGCTTGCCCGAGCTGTGCGTCTTGCCGCGGTCGTGCTCGAAGAACACGCCCGGGGAGCGGTGCAGCTGGGAAACGATGACCCGCTCGGTGCCGTTGATGATGAACGAACCCGTGGTGGTCATGAGCGGGATCTCGCCCATGTACACCTCCTGCTCCTTCACTTCCTTCGGCACGGGCCTGGGCGCATCCTTGTCCATGATCACCAGGCGCACCTTGGCGCGCAGCGGGCTGGCATAGGTCAGGCCGCGTTGCTGGCATTCCTTGACGTCGAACGGGGGCTCGCCGAGCTGGAAGCTGACGAACTCGAGTCGCGCGTTGCCCGAATGCGACGAAATCGGGAAGATCGACGTGAACGCGGCCTGCAGGCCCTCGTTCCTGCGCGATTCGGGCGCGACGTGCGCCTGCAGGAATCCGGTGTAGGACTCGAGCTGCGTCGCGAGCAGGAACGGCACTTCTTGCACGTTCGCGCGCTTGGCGAAGCTCTTGCGGATGCGTTTACGCTCGGTCAGCGAGTAGCTCATGAATGCTCCTAAGTCCCTTGCGGCAAAGGGTTTTATTCCAACAATGCAAAACGCCGGGAGGGGGTCTCAGACCCTCTCCCGGTACTGAAGTTCCACTACTTGATTTCGGCTTTCGCGCCAGCGTCCGTCAGCTTCTTCGCGATCGCGTCGGCATCGGCCTTCGAGATGCCTTCCTTCACGGGCTTGGGCGCGCCGTCCACCAGGTCCTTGGCTTCCTTCAAGCCCAGGCTGGTCACTTCGCGCACTGCCTTGATCACGTTCACCTTGTTGTCGCCGACTGTGGTGAGGACGACCGTGAATTCGGTCTGCTCCTCGGCCTTGGCCGCGGCCGCGCCGCCGCCTGCAGCCGGTCCCGCCACCGCGACAGCGGCGGCTGCCGACACGCCGAACTTCTCTTCCATGTCCTTGATGAGCTGCGAGAGCTCCAGGACCGTCAACTTCGATACCGCTTCCAGAATTTGTGCTCGTTCCATCGTCATCTCCTGATTTCGAAAAGGTTCCTGATATGTCGTCTGTGGCTAGGCGGCCGTCGCGGGTTGCTTCTTTGCTTGCGCGTCGCGCACTGCGGCGAGGGTCCGGACGAACTTGCCCGGGACCTCGTTCAGCGTGCGCACGAACTTCACGACCGGCGCCTGCATCGTGCCCACCAGCTTCGCCAGCAGTTCTTCGCGGCTGGGCATCGTTGCGAGCGTCTTGACGTCCTTGACGGACATCAGCGCGTTCGCCATCACCCCGCCCTTGATAACGAACTTCTCGTTATCCTTGGCGAATGCCGCGAGCACCTTGGCGCCTGCCACCGGGTCCTGCGCGATGCCGTACATCAGCGGCCCGGCCATCTGGTCGGACAGCTTCTCGAACGGCGTGCCTTTGACGGCGCGACGCGCGAGCGTGTTTTTCAGCACACGCAGGTAGAGGCCCGACTTGCGCGCCTTCGCCCGCAGGTCGGTCACCGCGCCGACGTCGAGGCCGCGATACTCCGCCACGATCACCGCCTGCGCCTTGCCGAGCTGCGCCGCGATCTCGCTTACGACCGCTTGCTTCTGCTCAAGATTGAGACCCAAGGTCTACCTCCTTTCGTTGATAAATCGGCGACCTTGAATCAGGAACCGCACTGCATTCCTTCTCCGGGTTCACCGTCTACGCGGGGTGCTACAAACAACTATTAAGCGCGGGTTTCACCTTCTGCGCCCCTGCGGTCTTTGACAGCAGCCGTTCTTTCAAGCGGCAGCCCAAAGTTCCTTTATTGCGCCTGTGCCGAGAGCGAGGCCGGGTCCACCTTCACGCCCAGGCCCATCGTGCTCGACACCGACACTTTCTTCAGAAAAATCCCTTTCGTGCTCGCCGGCTTCGACTTGTTCAGCGCTTCCAGCAACGCCCCCAGGTTGTCTCGGAGCTGCTCGGGCGTGAAAGAAGCACGCCCGATCGTGCACTGCACGATGCCGGTCTTGTCGGCCCGGAACTGAACCTGGCCGCCTTTCGCGTTCTTCACCGCGGCGGCAACGTCCGGCGTCACCGTACCGACCTTCGGATTCGGCATCAGGCCGCGCGGGCCGAGGATCTGGCCCAGCTGGCCGACGACCCGCATCGCATCCGGCGCCGCGATAACGACGTCAAATTCCATGCTGCCGCCCTTGATG
Organism: Burkholderiales bacterium; assembly: GCA_035308765.1. Classification (GTDB taxonomy): domain Bacteria; phylum Pseudomonadota; class Gammaproteobacteria; order Burkholderiales; family SG8-39; genus RBG-16-66-20. The sequence continues at coordinate 1,968 of DATGGA010000102.1, read as the reverse complement.
GTCTCCGCGAGGTCTTCCATGCCGACTAACTCTGCGCCGGCCGCCTTGGCCGCCTGCGCCTTGTCACCCTGGGCGAACACCGCCACGCGCACTTTCTTCCCCGTGCCGGCCGGAAGCAGCACCGAGCCGCGCACCGTCTGGTCGGATTTCTTGGTGTCGATGCCGAGGTTGACCGCGACGTCCACGGATTCGTCGAACTTCGCGGTCGCGGTCTCCTTGACGAGCTTCATGGCCTCGAGGGCGGCATAGGCCTTCGCCCGGTCCACCTTGTTCGTCAGCGATTTCCTGCGCTTCGAGATCGAGGCCATTTACATGCCCTCCACGATGATGCCCATGGAGCGCGCGCTGCCGGCGACGGTGCGCATCGCGGCATCGAGGTCCGAGGCGTTCAGGTCCGGCATCTTCACCCTGGCGATCTCCTCGACCTGCTTTTTCGTGATCTTGCCGACCTTGTCGGTGTGCGGCCGCGGGCTGCCGGACTCGATGCCGGCGGCCTTCTTGATCAACACCGTGGTCGGCGGCGTCTTGATGACGAAGCTGAAGCTCTTGTCCGTGTACGCCGTGATCACCACGGGCAGCGGCAGGCCGGGCTCCACCTTCTGCGTCTGCGCGTTGAACGCCTTGCAGAACTCCATGATGTTCAGGCCGCGCTGGCCGAGCGCCGGCCCGATAGGCGGCGCGGGATTCGCTTTCCCCGCGGGAACCTGCAGCTTGATGAAACCGACAACTTTCTTTGCCATGTCTTTCTCCTGGTGTGGGTGCAAGCGGACGCAGAGCGTCCTCCCCGGCTGCTTCTTACTTCGATTACGCTTTCTCGACCTGCCCGAACTCCAGTTCGACCGGAGTCGAACGGCCAAAAATCGTCACCGCGACACGCAGGCGGCTTTTCTCGTAATTCACGTCTTCCACCGTGCCCTGGAAATCCGTGAACGGGCCATCCTTCACGCGCACCATCTCCCCGTTCTCGAACAGCACCTTGGGCTTGGGCTTCTCCACGCCTTCGCGCATCTGCTGCATGATCGCGTTGACTTCCTTCTCGGAAATCGGCGTCGGCCGCATTGCCGAACCGCCGACGAAACCGGTGACCTTGTTGGTGTTTTTGACCAGGTGCCAGGTGTCGTCGTTCATTTCCATCTCGACCAGCACGTAGCCCGGGAAAAACTTGCGCTCGGACATGTGCTTCTGGCCGCTCTTCATCTCGACGACCTCCTCGACCGGCACCAGGATCTTGCCGAACTTGTCCTTCATGCCGGCGCGGTTGATCCGGTCCTCGAGCGCGCGCAGCACAGACTTCTCGAATCCCGAGTAGGCGTGCACCACGTACCAGCGCTTGGCTGCAACTTCGGTCATGTTCTCTTCCATCCTAGGATGAGGTCATACAACACCCATTCCAGAGTCTTGTCGCTGACCCACAGGAACACCGCCATCATGATCACGAACGCGAAAACCGCCGCGGTCGTCTGCATCGTTTCCTTGCGCGTCGGCCAGACCACCTTCTTCACTTCGACCACCGCTTCGCGCGCGAAGGTCACGAACTCGCGGCCCGGCGCGCTCATCCAGGCGACTACCACCCCCGCGGCGATCCCGGCCACCACCGAGGCAATCCGCAGCAGGATGGAACTAGCCGCAAGCCAGTAGTAACCGGCGATGCCGGCGACCACGAGCGCGAGCGCGACCACCAGCTTGATCTTGTCCGCTATCGAATTTTCAGTCGTATCCGTCATCGTCCGTTAGTGTCTTTGGCAGGGGCAGAGGGAATCGAACCCCCAACCTTCGGTTTTGGAGACCGACGCTCTGCCAGTTGAGCTATGCCCCTACTCGATGACCTTGGCGACGACGCCGGCGCCCACGGTCTTGCCGCCCTCGCGGATGGCAAAGCGCAGCCCCTGCTCCATCGCGATCGGGGTGATCAGCGTCACCACCATCTTGATGTTGTCCCCCGGCATCACCATCTCGGTGCCCTTGGGC
>DATGGA010000101.1:0-19653 GCA_035308765.1 Burkholderiales bacterium | reverse complement strand
CGTCGACAACGCTTCACTTTTTAGCAGTTTCTCGCGTGACATTCCGTAATCGTGTGTTCGTTTTTGTTTCACGATCCGCTCTGAAGAAATGTCCGTGGCACCTATCGGGACCTAACAAGTATTAGTTGCCATTTGTGGTCGGTTTGCAAACCTCACAACTTGTAACAACGGCTGTCATCCTCCCATTGGGTCAAGACGTTACGCCTGGAGACACGCCTACGCAAACCAACCACGGGAGGAGGAGATGGCGGAAGAATCGAGCGTGCCTGCTAAGGCACCGAAGCTGCTTGACCAAGTTAGTGACGCCATGCGACGGCGGCACTACAGCGAGCGCACGGAAGAACGCTATATCCATTGGATAAAAAAATTTATCTTTTTCCCCAATAAACGCCACCCTCGGGATATGGGGGCGCCGGAGATAACGGCCTTCCTGAGCCACCTAACCCGCGACCGGGACGTGGCCGCCGCTACCTAGAACTAAGCCCTCGCCGCCCTGCTCTGGGCGCCAGCTGCCTACAACAGGAACGCCTTTGCCCAGAGCAGCGCAGCGACTGTCTTGGCGTCGGTGATGCGCCCGTCGCGCACCATTGCCAGCGCTTCCGCCAGCGGCAGCGCGAACACTTCCAGGAACTCCCCGGGATCCAGTTTCGCCTCGCGCTTCTCCAGCCCGCGGGCGAGATAGATCTCGATGCCTTCGTCGCTGTAGGCGATGGCGTTGTGAATGATGCCAAGGCGCCGCCATTCGGCGGCGAGGTAGCCGGTTTCCTCGAGCAGCTCGCGTTTCGCCGTCTCCAGCGGCGGCTCGCCCGCCTCCCGCTTGCCCGCCGGCAGTTCGACGAAATCGCGGTGGTGCGGGTAGCGGAACTGGCGCTCGAGAAGCACGCGGCCGTCGTCGAACAGCGGCAGGATCACCACCGCGCCCGGGTGGCGGATATATTCGCGCACGGCCTGCGCGCCATCGGGCAGGCGCACCACGTCGCGCTGCAGCGAGAGAAAGCTGCCCCGGTATACCTCTTCGCCCGAGACGAATGTCTCTTCGAATTCGCTCAAAGGTTTTTAATGGCGAGGAAGCAGACTTTCAGCAGCCCTCCGGGAAGCAGCCCGAGCACCAGCAGCGCGATGCCGTTGGCGGAGATCAGTATCCGCATGGCCAGGCCTTGCCCGGAGACGGGCGCCGCATCGACGGGCTCGTCGAAGTACATCAGCTTCACGACCCTGAGGTAGTAGAAGGCGCCGACGATGGAGAACGCTACGGCCACCACCGCCAGCCAGACCTGGCCGGCGTCGACCGCCGCCGAGAGCACTACCAGCTTGGCGTAGAAGCCCACCGTCGGCGGCACCCCGGCAAGCGAGAACATCAGCAGCAGGATGATGAAGGCGTACCAGGGATTGCGCTGGTTCAGGCCCTTTAGGTCGTCCAGGTTCTCGCACTCGAAGCCCTTGTGCGACAGGAAGAGCAGCATGCCGAAGGAGCCGAGCGACATCAGCACGTAGACCAGCATGTAGAACATCGCGGCCGCGTAGGCGTCCGCTGCGTTCAGCCAGTTGCCGCCGACCACGCCCGAGAGCAGGCCGAGCAGCATGAACCCCATGTGCGCGATGGTTGAATAGGCCAGCATGCGCTTCAGGTTCGTCTGCGCGATGGCGGTGACGTTGCCGATCGCCATCGACAGCACGGCGAGGATCACGAGCATCTGCTGCCATTCGTGCGCGACATCCAGCAGGCCGTTGACCAGCAGGCGCATGGCCATCGCGAACGCGGCCAGTTTCGGCGCCGTCCCGATCACCAGCGTCACCGCGGTGGTCGCGCCGTGGTAGACGTCGGGAATCCACATGTGGAACGGCACCACGCCCAGCTTGAAGGCGATGCCCGAGACCATGAACGCCAGGCCGAACACCAGGAAGGTCTGCTGGGCGTTGGTGATGTCCTTGGACGCCAGCCCGATCTGCTTCGCCACCTCGGTGATGGTGAGCGTGCCGGTGGCGCCGTAGATCATGGACATGCCGTAAAGCAGCATCCCCGAGGCGAGCGCGCCCAGCACGAAGTACTTCATGGCGGCTTCGGTGGAGGCGGCCGAATCCCGGTTCAGCGCCACCAGGGCGTAGAGGCACAGCGACAGCAGCTCCAGCCCCAGGTACACCGTGAGGAAGCTGTTGGCGCTCATCATCACCATCATGCCGAGCAGCGCGAACAGCAGCAGCGTGAGGAATTCGCCGCGCAGCAGGCCGCGGTCGATCAGATACCGGCGCGAGTACACCAGCGCCAGCGACACCGCCCCGTAGGCGGCGAGCTTGAGCACGTGCGCCATAAGGTCGGCTATGAACAGGCCGTGGAAGCCGTAGACCACCGCCACCCGCAGCTCGCCGTCCTCGGTCACCGTGGTCGTTGCCAACAGCACGAACGCGGTCGCGAGCGCGCAGGCGAGCAGCACGCATTGCGCCATCGCGAAGCTCACGCGCCGGCCCTCGCTCTTGACGAACAGGTCCACGATCATCAGCGCGCAGGCGCCCGCCAGCAGGACGATTTCGGGCAGCGCGATGAGGAAATCGAGGCGGTTCATGTCAGGTCTTCGGCAGCGCCACGTGGCGCAGCAGCTCGTTTACCGAGGAATGCATCACCTCGGTGAAGGGCAGCGGGTAGATGCCCATGGCAAGGACCGCGACCGCGAGCGCGACCAGCACCACGAACTCCCGCGGATTCAGGTCCTCAAGGGCTGCGACGTGGTCGTTGGCGACCGCGCCGAAAATCACGCGCTTGTACATCCACAGGGTGTAGGCGGCGCCGAACACCAGCGTGGTCGCGGCAGCGAAGGCGATCCAGAACCCGGCCTTCATCGCCCCCATGATCACCATGAACTCGCCGACGAAGCCGCTGGTCGCCGGCAGACCGCAGTTCGCCATCGCGAACAGCATCATGAGGGAAGCGAACTTCGGCATGGTGTTCACCACCCCGCCATAGTCGGCGATGTTGCGGCTGTGCACGCGGTCGTACATCACGCCCACGCAGAGGAACATCGCGGCGGAGATGAAGCCGTGCGAGATCATCTGAATCAACGCGCCTTCGATTCCAAAATCATTGAAAATAAAAAATCCGAGCGTCACAAACCCCATGTGCGAGATCGACGAGTAGGCGATCAGCTTCTTCATGTCGGTCTGCACCAGCGCCACCAGGCCGATGTAGATCACCGCGATCAGCGAAAGCGCGATCATGAACCAGGCCAGCTCGCGCGAGGCGTCCGGCAGGATGGGCAGCGTGAAGCGCACGAAACCGTAGGCCCCCAGCTTCAGCATGATCGCCGCCAGCACCACCGAACCGCCGGTGGGCGCCTCGACGTGCGCGTCCGGCAGCCAGGTATGCACCGGCCACATCGGCACCTTGACCGCGAAGGCGAACAGCAGGCCGAAGAACAGCAGTACCTGCGCGTGCAGCGTAAGCGGCAGTTTCCACCAGTCCTGGATCGCGAAACTGCCGCCGGACTTGTTGTACAGGTACAGCAGCGCGACCAGCATCAGGACCGAGCCGAAGAAGGTGTAGAGGAAGAACTTGAGCGCCGCATAGACGCGGTTCGCCCCGCCCCAGACGCCGATGATGATGAACATCGGGATCAGCGTCGCCTCGAAGAAGACGTAAAACAGCAGCCCGTCCAGCGCACAAAAGACCCCGTTCAGCAGCCCCGACATGATGAGGAACGCCGCCATGTACTGGCCGACGCGCTGCTGGATCACGGTCCAGCCGGCGATCACCACCAGCACGGTGATGAACGAGTTCAGCAGCAGGAACAGCATCGATATGCCGTCCACGCCCAGGAAGTAGAAGACGTTGAAGCGCTGGATCCAGGCCAGGTGCTCGACGAACTGCATCCCCGGCGTGTGCGGGTCGAAGCCGGCATAGATAGGGATCGTGACCAGGAAGCCGAAGGTCGCGCCGGCAAGCGCGATCGCGCGCTGCAGCGGCGCGTTGCGGTCGCCTGCCGCATTGCTTCCCGCAGCGAGCACCAGCAGGCCGGCGAGGATCGGCACCCAGATGGAGAGGCTCAGAAGCATCAGGCGCTCACGTGCTCACGTGCTCACGTGCTCACGTGCTCACGTCCCCGGGAACACGCGGTATTTGACCAGCGCGTACATCGCGCAGACGCCGAAAATCATCACGAAGGCATACCAGTAGATGAACCCGCTCTGCAGCAGCCGCACCACGCCGGAGGACCAGCCCACCAGGCGCGCCGAGCCGTTCACCAGCAGGCCGTCGATGAAGCCGCGGTCGCCCCCCTTCCATAGCCCGCCGCCGATCACCAGCGCGCCGTTCGCGAACACCCGCGCATAGAGTTCGTCGAACCCGTACTTGCGCTCGACCAGCGCATACAGCGGGCCAAGGGCGATGGCGATTTTCTTCGGCAAATGTATCTTTCGTATGTACAAATACCACGCGGTGGCAGCGCCCGCGAGCGCGCACCAGAACGGCAGCCCCATGATGCCGTGGAGGGTGTAGCTGACCAGGCCGTGGAATTCTTCCGGCTCCCGGTGCAGGGATTCCAGGAAGTAGTCGCCGAACACCACGCGGCCGACCAGCCACCCCGCGCACACCGACGGAATCGCCAGCAGCAACAGCGGCACCGTCACCACAGCGGGCGACTCTTGCGGCGGATGCGCCGGGTCGAACTTCGGGTCGCCGTGGAAGGCCATGAATACCAGGCGGAAGGAATACACGCCGCCCGCGAACACCGCCGCCACCAGCGCCGCGTACGCGAACGCCGCGCCCGGCGTGCCCGAATGCTGCACCGCTTCGAGTATCGAGTCTTTGGAGAAGAAGCCGGCGAACGGCGGCAGGCCTGCATTGGCGAAGGCGCCGATCAGCACCGTCCAGTAGGTGATCGGCATGTACTTCCTGATGCCGCCCATGCGGCGCATGTCCTGCTCGTGATGCATGGCGATGATCACCGAGCCCGCGCCGAGGAACAGCACCGCCTTGAAGAAGGCATGCGTCATGAGGTGGAAAATGCCGGCCGAATAGGCGGACGCGCCGAGCGCCGCCGTCATGTATCCAAGCTGCGACAGCGTCGAGTAGGCGATCACGCGCTTGATGTCGAACTGGGTGATGGCGACGAGCGCCATCGACAGCGCGGTGACGGCGCCGATGACCAGCACCACCGAGCGCGCCGTCTCGGACAGCTCGTACAGCGGCGACATGCGCGCCACCATGAAGATGCCCGCGGTCACCATGGTGGCGGCGTGGATCAGCGCCGAGATCGGGGTCGGGCCCTCCATCGAGTCCGGAAGCCAGACGTGCAGCGGGAACTGCGCGCTCTTGCCCATCGCCCCCACGAACAGCAGGAGACAGACCAGCGTGATCGGCAATGCGGCGTTTGACGGCGCCTGGCTGAACACCGCCGCGTAATCCAGCGTCCCGAAGTGCGCCAGGATCAGCGCGATGCCGAGCAGGAAGCCGAAGTCGCCGACGCGGTTGACGAGAAAGGCCTTCAGGTTGGCGTACACCGCGGTCGGCCGCGTGTACCAGAAGCCGATCAGCAGGTAGGACACCAGTCCCACCGCTTCCCAGCCGAAGAACAGCTGCAGGAAATTGTTCGCCATCACCAGCATCAGCATCGAGAAGGTGAACAGTGAAATGTAGGAGAAGAACCGCTGGTAGCCCGGATCGTCCGCCATGTAGCCGATGGTGTAGACGTGCACCATGAGCGAGACGAAGGTCACCACCAGCATCATCAGCACGGTCAGCCGGTCGATGAGGAGGCCGATCTCAAGCTTAGTATCGCCGATCGTCGCCCAGGTATAGACCGGGCCGTTCCAGCCGTTGCCGTGCAGCACGTCCATGAAAACATAGACGGACACCGCGAAGGAAACCAGGACCCCGAGAATGGTGATGCGGTGCGCCCAGGCGCGTCCGATGGCCTTGCCGAACAGGCCGGCCGCAATCGCCCCCGCAAGCGGTGCGAGAGGCGCCACCAGATAGAGATTCTTCATCATCCCTTCAGCGAATCCAGGTCTTCAACGTTGATCGTATTGAGGTTCCTGAACAGCACCACCAGGATGGCGAGGCCGATCGCCGACTCCGCCGCGGCGACCGTCAGGATGAAAAACACGAAAATCTGCCCCGCGGCATCGCCCAGGTAGTACGAAAAGGCGACGAAATTCAGGTTGACGGCGAGCAGCATCAGTTCGATCGCCATCAGCAGCACGATCAGGTTCTTGCGATTGAGGAATATCCCGATCACCGCGATCGCGAACAGGATCGCGCCCAGCACCAGGTAATGCGACAGCGTGAGCATGACGAACATCAGCGGTCCTGCTCCGGCGGCATGTTCACCAGCCGCACCCGGTCCCCGGGCCGAGCCCTGACCTGCTGCGACGGGTCCTGGCCGCGCGAGTCCTTGCGCCGCCGCAGCGTAAGCGCGATGGCCGCGATGATCGCCACCAGCAGCACCACCGCGGCGATTTCGAACGCATAGGCGTATTGGGTGTAGATCAGCCGCCCGAGCTCCTTGGTGTTGCTGTAGTCGGCGGGCTGCACCTTGGGCGGCGTGGCGAGGCCGAACCAGCGGTCGGCCAGCACCAGCGTCATCTCCGCCGCCATCAGCACGCCCACAGCCGCTCCCAGCGGCAGGTACTGCCAGAAGCCTTCGCGCAGCTGCTCGAGGTTGATGTCGAGCATCATCACCACGAACAGGAACAGCACCATCACCGCGCCGACGTAGACCAGCACCAGCGCGATGGCGAGGAACTCGGCTCGCAGCAAGAGCCAGATTGCCGAGGCGGTGAAGAATGCGAGCACCAGGAACAACGCCGCGTGCACCGGGTTGCGCGCCGTGATGACGACGACCGCGGCGAGGACCAGGACCACGGCGAACAGGTAGAAGACCGCTATTTCGAACATTCCGGTCCCGTCAGCGGTAGGCCGCGTCCGCGGCGCGATCCGCCGCGATGGTTTCTTCGTAGCGGTCGCCCACCGCCAGCAGCATGGGCTTGGTGTAGTACAGGTCTCCGCGCTTCTCGCCGTGGTATTCGATGACGCGAGTCTCGACGATCGCATCCACTGGGCAAGCCTCTTCGCAAAAGCCGCAGAAAATGCACTTCGTCAGGTCGATGTCGTAGCGCGTGGTGCGGCGAGTGCCGTCGCCGCGCGACTCCGATTCGATGTGGATCGCGACCGCGGGGCATACAGCCTCGCACAGCTTGCAGGCGATGCAGCGCTCTTCGCCGTTCGGGTAGCGGCGCAGCGCATGCAGGCCGCGGAAGCGCGGGCTCATCGGCGTCTTTTCCTCCGGGAACTGCACCGTGATCTTGCGCGCGAAGATGTGCCGGCCGGTGAGCGCGAGGCCCCGGAACAGTTCCAGCAGCAGGAACGAACGGAAGAATTCGTACACCCGGGTCATGGGCGTTTCATTTCCAGGGATTCCAGGGCGTCTGCATCCAGGCGCCGATCACCACGATCCAGACCAGCGTCAGCGGGATGAATACCTTCCAGCCCAGGCGCATGATCTGGTCATAGCGGTAGCGCGGCAGGGTCGCCCGTATCCACAGGAACATCGACACTACCAGGAAGACTTTCCCGAGCAGCCAGAAGATCGCGGGAATCCACGCCAGCACGGCGAAGGGCGCCTGCCAGCCGCCGAAGAACATGATCACCGTCAGGGTCGCGATCAGGATCATGTTCATGTATTCGGCGAGGAAGAACAGGGCGAAGGTCATGCCCGAGTACTCCACCATGTGCCCGGCGACGATCTCCGACTCGCCTTCGACCACGTCGAAGGGCGCGCGGTTGGTCTCCGCGATGCCGGAAACGAAATAGACGATCAGCATCGGCAGGAGCGGCAGCCAGTTCCACGACAGGAAGCCCAGGCCCATGCCGGCGAAGCGGCCCCTGCCCTGCGCCTCGACGATGTCCGAGAGGTTCAGGCTGCCCGAAACCATGAGCACCACCACCAGCGCGAATCCCATCGCCAGCTCGTAGGACACCATCTGCGCGGCCGAGCGCATCGCGCCGAGGAAAGCGTACTTCGAGTTCGACGCCCAGCCGGCGATGATCACGCCGTAGACGCCCATCGAAGTGAGCGCCATGATGTAGAGCAGCCCGGCGTTGATGTCGGCGAGCACCAGTTCCGGCGTGAAGGGGATCACCGCCCAGGCGGCAACCGCCGGCATCAGCATGAAGATCGGCGCCAGCACGAACATCGCCTTGTTGGCGTTGGCGGGGAAGATCACTTCCTTGAAGAGAAGCTTTATTCCATCGGCGATAGGTTGCGCCCATCCGCCCAACCAGGGAATTCCAAAAAAAGTAACCCTATTGGGTCCAATCCGAATTTGTATCCAGCCAATCAGCTTGCGCTCCCACAGCGTGAGGTAGGCCATCGACAGGAACAGCGGCACGACGATGCAGACGATGAAGACGAGCGAGGTGACGAGCTCGTAGATCGCCGGCCCCCAGGTCGGGCCGAATTTCGCCTGCGACAACGCGAGCAGCGATTCGAGCATCGTCAGGCAACCTGCCGGGTGGTGATTTTTTCGACCGACACAGTGCCGAACATCGCGCCCAGTTCCGCCGTCGAGGCATGGCCCGCCGCGACACGCACGCAGTCATCGGGCAGCTTGTCGTCCAGCGCCACGACCAGCCCGGCTTCTCCATTGCCATGCTTCACCAGGACCAGTCCGCCCGCCGCAACGCCCAGCGACTGCATGAGCCTGGCGTTCATCCAGGCGCGCGGCGCCTGCGCGTCGCGAGTCTTCTGCAGCGGCGGCGAACGCCGCGCCAGCGGATCGGCGAAATAGATCGGCACGTCGGCGATGCGCTGGATTCCGGAGGAATGGTTTGTCGTTGCCTGTGGTCGAAAATCAATCTTGTTGGAAAGCAAACCCTGCACATCCCTGCCCGCAAGGCATACGTCCCTGACCTGCTCCACCGTCTCGAACCCGAACCCGGGCAAGCCCAGCATGGTGCCAAGGACGCGCAGCACTTTCCAGGCCGGGCGCGCGTCGCCCAGGGGCCGCACCGTGGCGTGGAAGCCCTGCACGCGCCCTTCGGTGCTGACGAAGGTGCCGGCCGTCTCGGTGAACGGCGCAATCGGCAGCAGCACGTCGCCGACGTCGGATTTGAATGCGCTCAGGTTGACGATGAATTTGGCGCTCGCGACCGAATGCGCGCAGTCGAGCCGGGGGTCCATGTTCAGCAGCAGCAGCGCTTTCTTTTTCAGAGCTTCCGGCAAGCCGCCGCCTGCGGGCAGGCCGGCGACATAGCCGCCTACCGAGTTGGCCGCTTCCCCGAGGAATCCGACCTTCACGCCAATCGCCTGCGCGGCGGCCTGGATCGCGGCAGCCTGAGGATGCTGCTGGGCGAAGTTACCGATAAGAATTGCCGGATTCTTCCCTGCTTTCAATACGTCTTTGAAAAATTCAAGCCCTGAAACCAGTTCCGACGGCGGAACAATTTTCCTGCTGGCGATCTTCATCAGCCAGTCGTCGTCCACCGAGTGCAGGACGTGGATCTGCGTGCCGCGCTTGGCGGCCTGGCGCAGACGCTGCGCGATGAGCGGGTGGTCCTTGCGCAGGAACGAGCCCACGACGAGCACTCGGTCGAGCTTGGCAAGGTCCGCGATCGGCATGCCCAGCCAGGGAAACCCCGCCCGCTTGCCGTCGCCCGAGAAATCGCTGTGCCGCAGGCGGAAATCCGCCGGCCCGCCGAGCTTGCCGGCGAGGAACAGTTCCTCGAGGGTCGAATGCGGCGACGCAAGGACGCCGAAGTCCTTCAATCCGGCCACCGTGGCTTCCAGCGCCGTCTGCCAGTCGGTCTCTTCCCAGCGCCCGTCCTTCTTCACCATCGGCGCGGTCAGCCGCTCGTCCGAGTTCAGCGCTTCGTAGGAGAAACGGTCCTTGTCGGAGAGCCAGCACTCGTTGACCTGCTCGTTCTCCAGCGGCAGCACGCGCATCACCTTGTTCTGCTTCACCTGCACCACCAGGTTCGAGCCCAGGCCGTCGTGCGGCGACACCGACTTGCGGCGCGCCAGTTCCCAGGTGCGGGCGCTGTAGCGAAAGGGCTTGGAGGTCAGTGCGCCCACCGGGCAAATGTCGATCATGTTGCCGGACAGCTCGGAATCCACGGACTTGCCGACGAAGGCGACGATCTCGGAATGCTCACCGCGGCCGATCATGCCCAGCTCCATCACGCCGGCGACTTCCTGACCGAAGCGCACGCAGCGCGTGCACTGGATGCAGCGGCTCATCTCCTCGGCAGCCACCAGCGGGCCGATGTCCTTGTGCAGCACCACGCGCTTTTCTTCCTCGAAACGCGAGGACGAGCCGCCGTAGCCGACCGCGAGGTCCTGCAGCTGGCATTCGCCGCCCTGGTCGCAGATCGGACAATCGAGCGGATGATTGATGAGCAGGAACTCCATCACGCTGTTCTGCGCCTTCTTCGCCGTCGCGGAGGCGGTCTTCACCTTCATGCCGTCGGTGACCGGCGTAGCGCAGGCCGGCAAGGGCTTCGGCGCCTTCTCCACCTCCACCAGGCACATGCGGCAGTTGGCCGCGATCGACAGCTTGCGGTGATAGCAGAAGTGCGGCACGTAGATGCCGAGCTTGTTGGTCGCGTCCATCACGGTAGAACCGTGCGGGACTTCGACTTCCTTGCCGTCGATTTCTACTTTCAGCATTTTTTATGCGGCTTTGAGTTTTTTTTCTGAATTCGCAAAAGCGCCCGCCCTGCCCCACTTGGGTTCTATTTCTTTTTCGACAAAACATTTTCCGTGTTCGATGTGATGCACGAACTCAGCGCGGTAGTGCCTGAGGAAGCTCTTCACGGGCAGCGCAGCGGCGTCGCCCAGCGCGCAGATGGTGCGGCCGGCGATGTTGTCGGCGACGTTGTCGAGCAACGCCAAGTCTTCCATCTTGCCCTGGCCGGTTTCGATCCGGTGCACCACGCGGTACAGCCAGCCGGTGCCTTCGCGGCAGGGCGTGCACTGGCCGCAGGATTCCTCGAAGTAGAAATACGACAGGCGCTCCAGCGCCCGCACCATGCAGGTAGTCTCGTCCATTACGATCACCGCGCCCGAGCCCAGCATCGAGCCCGCCTTGGCTATGGAGTCGTAGTCCATGTCGGTCTTCATCATGATCTCGGCCGGCAGCACCGGCATCGAGGAGCCGCCGGGAATCACGGCCTTGAGCTGCCTGCCGCCGCGCATGCCGCCCGCCATTTCCAGCAGCTTGGCGAACGGCGTGCCTAGCTTCACTTCGTAGTTGCCCGGTTTTGCGACATGACCGGTCACCGAAAACAGCTTGGTGCCGCCGTTGTTCGGCTTGCCGAGCGCGAGGAAGGCATCGCCGCCGTTGCGCACGATCCAGGGCACCGCGGCGAAGGTTTCCGTATTGTTGATGGTGGTCGGCTTGCCGTACAGGCCGTAGCTGGCCGGAAACGGCGGCTTGAAGCGCGGCTGGCCCTTCTTGCCTTCGAGCGACTCCAGCAGCGCGGTCTCCTCGCCGCAGATGTAGGCGCCGTAGCCGGCGTGCGCGTACATCTCGTAGCTGAACTCGGAACCAAGGATGCTCTTGCCGACATAGCCCGCGGCGTAGGCCTCCTTCAGCGCTTCCTCGTACTGCTCGTAGGTCTCCCAGATCTCCCCGTGAATGTAGTTGTAGCCGGCGGTCGCCGCCATGGCATAGCCGGCGATGATCATGCCCTCAATCACGCTGTGCGGGTTGTAGCGCAGGAGATCCCGGTCCTTGCAAGTTCCCGGCTCACCCTCGTCCGAGTTGCACACCACGTACTTGGCGCCCGGGAAAGCGCGCGGCATGAACGACCACTTCAGGCCCGTCGGGAAGCCCGCGCCGCCGCGGCCGCGCAGCCCCGATTTCTTCAGGTCGGCGATGAGATCTTCCGGCTTGATCTTTTCCGCGATGATTTTCTTCAGCGCCGCATAGCCGCCCCGCGCCTCGTAGTCCTTGAGGCGCCAGTTGCCGCCGTCCAGGCCCGTCATCAGGATCGCGTCGGGGCCGTAATCGAGCATGCTCATTTCAGCTCCTTCAGCAGCGCGTCGATTTTTTCCTTCGACATGTAGTCGTGCATCTTCTTGTTGTTCACCAGGATCACCGGCGCCATCGCGCAGGCGCCCATGCACTCGCCTTCCTTCAGCGTGAACCTGCCGTCGCCCGTAGTTTCGCCGAAGTCGATGCCGAGCTTCGCTTTGAGATGGTCGGCGGCGTCCAGCGAACCCTGCAGCCCGCACGGCAGGCAGGTGCAAATCGTCAGCTTGTGCTTGCCAGTCGGCTTCAGGTTGTACATGCCGTAGAAGGTCGCCACTTCGTACACCGCCACCGGCGCCATGCCGAGGACCCCGGCGACCTCGTCCATGGTCTCTGTCGCCAGCCAGCCCTTTTCGTCCTGCGCGACGATGAGCGCGCCCATCACGGCGGACTGCTTCTGGTCTGCCGGGTATTTTCGTACTTCTTTATTTATCAGTTCCAAAGATTTAGCCGAGAGAGGCATCGCGCATCTACCTATCGATTTCTCCGAAGACAATATCCATGGTGCCGATGATCGCCACCGCATCCGCGATCATGTGCCCCCTGGACATCTCGTCCATCGCCGCCAGGTGCGGGAACCCCGGCGCGCGGATCTTGAGGCGGTAGGGCTTGTTGGCGCCGTCGGACACGAGATAGATGCCGAATTCCCCCTTCGGGTGCTCGACCGCCGCGTAGCACTCGCCTTCGGGCACGTGCATCCCTTCGGTGAAGAGCTTGAAATGGTGGATCAGCTCCTCCATGTTGGCCTTCATTTCCACCCGCGACGGCGGCGCCACCTTGTGGTTTTCGGTCATCACGGGGCCGGGATTGGCGCGCAGCCAGTCGACGCACTGCCGGACGATGCGGTTCGACTGCCGCATCTCCTCGACGCGCACCAGGTAGCGGTCATAGCAGTCGCCGTTCTTGCCGACCGGGATGGCGAAGTCGAGCTTGTCGTAGACCTCGTAGGGCTGCTTGCGGCGCAGGTCCCACTCGATCCCCGAGCCTCGCAGCATCGGTCCGCTGAAGCCCAGCGCCATCGCGCGCTCGGGCGTGACGACGCCGATGCCGACGGTGCGCTGCTTCCAGATGCGGTTTTCCGTGAGCAGCGTCTCGTAGTCGTCCACGCACTTCGGGAAGCGCAGCGTGAAGTCGTCGATGAAATCGAGCAGCGAGCCCTGGCGATTGGCGTTCATCTCGCCGAGCGCCTTGGCGTTGCGCGAGTACTGCGCCCGGTACTGCGGCATCGCTTGCGGCAGGTCGCGGTAGACGCCGCCCGGGCGGTAGTACGCGGCGTGCATGCGCGCGCCCGACACCGCCTCGTAGCAGTCCATCAGGTCCTCGCGCTCGCGGAAGCAGTAGAGGAAAATGGTCATCGCGCCGCAGTCCAGCCCGTGCGCGCCCAGCCACAGCAGGTGATTCAGGATGCGCGTGATCTCGTCGAACAGCACGCGGATGTATTTCGCGCGCTCCGGGATGTCGATGCCGAGCAGCTTCTCGATCGCCATCACGTAGGCGTGCTCGTTGCACATCATCGAGACGTAGTCCAGCCGGTCCATGTAGGGCACGGACTGGATGAAGGTTTTCTGCTCGGCCAGTTTCTCGGTCGCGCGGTGCAGGAGGCCGATATGGGGGTCGGCGCGCTGGATCACCTCGCCGTCCAGCTCGAGCACCAGGCGCAGCACGCCGTGGGCCGCCGGATGCTGCGGTCCGAAGTTCAACGTGTAATTCCGGATCTCGGCCATGAGGGGTCAGCCCCGTCCTTCGGCGTAGTGCTCTTCCCTCACGATTCTGGGGGTCACTTCCCTCGGCTCGATGGACACCGGCTGGTAGATGACGCGCTTCTGCTCGGGGTCGTAGCGCATCTCGACATAGCCGCTGATCGGGAAATCCTTGCGGAACGGGTGTCCGGCGAAGCCGTAGTCGGTGAGGATGCGGCGCAGGTCCGGATGGCCGTCGAAAACGATGCCGAAAAGATCGAAGGCCTCGCGCTCGAACCAGCCGGCCGCGGGCCAGACCTCGGTGAGCGTGGGCACCACGGGAAATTCGTCGTCCGCGCAGACGACGCGCAGGCGCAGGCGCCAGTTGTGCTTGACGGACAGCAGGTGCACGATCGCGGCGAAACGGCCCCCTTCCCTGGGGCGGTCGCCGTAGGTCTGGTAATCCATGCCGCAGAGATCGATCAGGACCTCGAAGCGCAGGTCGGGATGATCGCGCAACTGGATCGCCGTCGACCTGGCGCTCTTCGCCGGGATTTCGAGAGTCAGCTCGCCTAGCCGTTCCGCCGGCTTGATGCGCAGGGCATTGTCGATCGCGTCATGAAGACGCTGCAGCTTCGGCGTCATCTATCTGGCGATGGTGTTGGTTCTTTTGATCTTGTTTTGCAGCTGAACGATGCCGTAGAGCAGCGCTTCGGCCGTCGGCGGGCAACCCGGCACGTACACGTCCACCGGCACGATGCGGTCGCAGCCGCGCACCACCGAATAGGAATAGTGATAGTAGCCGCCGCCGTTGGCGCAGGAACCCATGGATATCACCCAGCGCGGCTCGGCCATCTGGTCGTAGACCTTGCGCAGCGCCGGCGCCATCTTGTTGCACAGCGTGCCGGCGACGATCATGACGTCCGATTGCCGCGGGCTGGGCCGGAACACGATGCCGAAACGGTCCAGGTCGTAGCGCGCGGCGCCCGCGTGCATCATCTCCACCGCGCAGCAGGCGAGGCCGAAAGTCATCGGCCAGAGCGACCCGGTGCGGGTCCAGTTGATCAGGTTGTCGAGCTGGGTGGTCGCGAACCCCTGCTTGAGGACGCCTTCTATTCCCATTCGAGCGCTCCCTTCATCCATTCGTAGATGAAGCCGACGACCAGAATGCCGAGGAACAGCATCATGGCGAGGAACCCGGCGAAGCCGATTTCGTTCAGCACCACCGCCCAGGGAAACAGGAACGCGATCTCCAGATCGAACAGGATGAACAGGATCGCGACCAGGTAGTAGCGCACGTCGAACTTCATGCGCGCGTCTTCGAAGGCTTCGAAGCCGCATTCGTAGGGCGAGAGTTTTTCCGGGTCCGGACGGTGGGGGCCGAGCAGCGAGCCCAGCACGACCGGCGCGACCCCGACCGCGAGGCCCACCAGGATGAAGAGCAGGACCGGAAAATACTCGGCTAGCATGTGCTTCTAATCTCCCAGGTTTCCCTGATCACCGCTCAAGTTGTTGGTGCCCACGAGCAGACTCGAACTGCTACGGCGTTTTAGGCCACCAGCCCCTCAAGCTGGCGTGTCTACCAATTTCACCACGTGGGCTGCATTTCATCCGCGCCAACCGCAGGATTATCCCCTAAAAATCATTGCGGGACGTCCTTCGCCTTCGAACCTTCGGCGGGAGCCTTCGGCGCCGGAACGGGGGATTCGGCCGCAGGCTTTTCCACGGCCGCTTTTTCAGGAGCTTTCGGCGCGATGTCTTTCGCCGGCACCGACTGCTGCGCCTTCGTCGCGTCGAGCGCGCCGCCGCCGGCCTTGGGCCGGTTGGTCGCGAGATAGGCGAGCCCGAGGCTGGTCAGGAAAAAGACCGTCGCGAGCACCGCCGTGGCGCGCGAAAGAAAATTCGCCGAGCCGGTGGCGCCGAACAGGCTGCCAGAGGCGCCGCCGCCGAAGCCCGAGCCCATGTCCGCGCCCTTGCCGTGCTGAAGGAGCACGAGGCCGATGATCGCCACCGCGATCAGCACGTGCGCCACGATAACTATGTTTGTCCACATTTCCATGTGCTCAACCCTTTCGTTGCGCGGCCCGCGCCGCAGCTTCAACCACCGCGATGAAGTCGCCCGCGATCAGCGAGGCGCCGCCGATCAATCCGCCGTCCACGTCCTTCATGGCAAACAATGCCGCCGCGTTCTCGCGTTTCACGCTGCCACCGTACAGGATGCGCGTTTCGGGCGGCACTTTCGCCCTGAGAAACGCATGCACTGCCTGCGCCTGCTCCGGGCTCGCCGTGCGCCCGGTTCCGATCGCCCAGACCGGTTCATAGGCCAGCACTGCCTTTGCAAAAGATTTCCCGCCATTCACGTCCAGAACCGCCTGCAGTTGCCGTTCAACCACCTGCTGCGTCCGCCCCGAGTCCCGCTCGGCGAGCGTCTCGCCGACGCAGAGGATGGGCGTGATGCCCTGCGCCTGCGCCGCCGCGAACTTCTCCGCCGCCATGGCGTCTGTTTCGCCGAATAGCTGCCGCCGCTCCGAATGCCCGGCGAGCGCATAGCGGCATTCGAACTCCGCCAGCATCGCCGCCGATACTTCGCCCGTGAAGGCGCCCTGTGCATGCTCGCTCAGGTTCTGCGCGCCCCAGGCGAGCCGCGTGTTCGCCAGCCGCCCGGCCACTTCCCCGAGGTAAGGAAAAGGAACGCAGACCGCGCATTCGACCCCCTGCAAGGCGCCGATTCCGGCCAGCACCGCGTCCAGCAGCGCCCGGTTCGCAGCCCGGTTGCCGTGCATTTTCCAGTTGCCGGCGACCAGGGGGGTGCGCATTGAGCTCAAGTATCCGCAAACCGCTGAATTTTACCGCATTAAGGTCGATTTTGCGCCGCAGTATGGGCGGCCACGCGTGCCGCGGCGAACTGCTGCACGGTCATGCCGCGCGTGGCGCCGATTTCGGCCGCCGGCGCGTTCATATGCAGAATCACGCCGCTCTCCCACATCGAACGCCCGTCGCCGATGCGCGCGCTCATGCAATCCACGGCGACCGCAGCGATGCCGCGCTTGCCGAGCACCGGCAGGCGCGTGATGCCGATGCGGTCGGCGCCGACACCCGCATCGTTGAATACCGCCGCCGCCGCGTCCACGGGCAGCGCGGAATCCGGGCGGCCGCCATGCAGCGCGCCGTGCGATCCGATGACGAGGATCCTGCCGGCGTCCCCGGCCTCGACTTTGCCTATCGAATCGAGTGCCCAGACTTCGGGCGGGCCCGCCGCCTCCGGCGACCCGTTATCCATGCGCCAGCGCCCTTCCGCGTACGGCGGCGGCGCCGTGCGCGGCGCGTTGGCGCGGCGCATGCGCTCGGCCGCCTCGCGGCAGGACTGCCCGGCAGCGACACCGCATACCGCGGCAAAGGCATTGGCATGGCTGATGACGCCGCGCGTGAGCATGTCCGCGCCGTTGCCGATGCGCGCGCTCATGCAGTCCACGGCCGCCGCGGCCATGCCGATTTCCTCCAGGTAAAGCAGCCCCGCGATGCCGGCGCGGTCCTTGCCCAGGCCGGCGTCGTTCAGCACCAGCGCGTGCGCGCCCGCCTTCGCCCCGAGATAGGCGGCGATAATTCCGCCATGCGAGCCGGCGACCAGTACCTTGCCGGCGACGCCGTTCAACCGGGTGACGCTTTCGGCAGCGACGACTAGAATCGGGTCAGCCATGGCGCGCCCCGCTGCCGTTTCGAAGACCGTCCACGTCTACGACGCCGAAGACCTGAAATGGCAGACGGCGGGCAAGGCGGGCCTTGCGCTCAAGCCGGTGCGCGAAGACCGCGACAAGGGCCGCTTCCTCGGCCTGGTCGGCTTCGAACCGGTCACGCGCAGCGGCCTGCACCAGCACCTGGGTGTCGCCACCAGTTTCATCCTCGACGGCGGCCTCACCGACTACCAGGGCAGCGTCGAACTGCACGAAGCGGGCATCAATCTCAAGGGCGCGACGCACGACGCGGTCGCCTACCAGCGTTCGTTGCTCGTGTCGCGGCTCGAGGCGCCCGTGGTCTATCCGGCCGAAACCGGGCGCGACTACGCGCTGCACACCGGCCCGCGCTTCGGCGACATCCGCAATCCGAATCCGGAAGCGCCGCCCGACATCAACGTCGCCGTGGACCGATTGCCGGCGCTGCCGACCGCGATCGCGGGCGTCACGCGCAAGATGATATTCGACTACGCGCCTTCCAAGGGCGAGCATCGCTACGTGCAGATGGGCATGCTCCCCGGCTCGGCGACGCCAGTCTTCATCACGCGCGCACCGCTCGAATTGTGGGTGCGCGGCGGCGACCTGCTCATCTGCGGCAAAGTGGCCTACGCCAACTGCTTCGTGATCGTCGAAGCCGGGGCGACGGTGGCGCTCGAGAGCGGCTTTGGCGCGCTGTTTCACGTCTGGTCCGACGCGCGCATCGACTGGACTGACGCCGGGAAACGCCCCGACCTGTTCGGCTTCTAGGCTTTCCGGCTCTTCTCGACCACCTGCTCGATCTTGCCGATCAGGCCGGGATTGACCTGCGCCTTCCAGCGCGCGTAGACGCGCCGCGTGGTGATCTGCCAGACGCCCAGCTCCGCGGCGGTGGGGACGTGAACCTCGACGCCGAGCGCCTTCACGCGATCCACGTCCTCGGCGAACAGCTTGCGCACGATGCCGATCTGCTGTTTTGCCGCGTCGCGCCCCGCTTCGCGTACGATTGCCTGGTCCTGCGCGCTCCAGCCCTGCCAGATCGGGTTCGCGATCGCGAACAGCAGGATGTCGTTCGAATAGTTCCACTTGGTGACGTACTTCTGGCCCAGCGTGTTGATTTTTGCGGCCAGGAACACTTCCAGCGGGTTCTCCTGCGCATCCACCGCGCCCGAGGCCAGCGCCGGCTGCGCGTCGGCCCAGCTCATGAAGGTCGGATTGGCGCCCATGGTCGACATGATTTCGCCGTACATCGGACTGCCGACGACGCGGATCTTGAGCCCCTTCATGTCATCCGGCTTGATCACCGGGTGCTTGGAATTGCTGACCTGGCGGAAGCCAGTCTCGCCCGCCGCCAGCGGCTCGGCGCCGGCCCTGCGCACCAGGTCGAAATACTCGGTCATCACCTCGTTGCTGGCGAGGACCGCGTCCAGCGCCCTGTGGTCCGGCGTGATGAACGGCAGCGTGAACGCCGAGAGCCCGCGCACCGTGCTGTACCAGTTGATCGGCGCGCCGCAGAGCACGTCGATGATGCCCTGGCGCATGGCCGAGAATTCGCGCGTCTGGTCGCCCTGCACGAGCGACGAACCCGGGTACTGCTTGATGTTGATGCGGCCGCCGGTGCGTTCGCGCACCAGGGTGGCGAATATCTCCCCGCCCTTGCCCCAGGCGAACGCGGGCGGCACGACGGTGGACATCTTGTATTCGGCCTTGTACTGCTGGCCGATGGCGATGGCGGGAAATGCGAGCGTGCTCGCGGTCGCGGCGACGCTCTTCAGGAACACTCGGCGCTTCATGAACTCTCTCCTCCTACGGGTTTCATCCGGCTGTCACGGCATTTTAATACCCCAGCCTGCGCGGCAGCCACAGCGCGAGCCCGGGAATGAAAATCACCAGCAGCGCGGCGAAAATGAAGCTCACGACCAGCCAGAGCACCCAGGGAATGGTGTCTTCCATCGGCACCTTCGCCATCTTGCAGGACACCATCAGGTTGACCGCCATTGGGGGCGTGAACTGGCCGATCGCGACTTTCATGGTCAGGATGACGCCGAACCAGACCAGGTCCCAGCCGTAGGCCTGCGCGAGCGGCGTCAGCAGCGGCACGAATATCAGGAAGGTCGAGACGCCGTCGAGAAACATGCCGACCACCAGCAGGATCGCGAACAGCAACAGCAGGGTGGCCGTGCTGCCCAGTCCGCTTGAAGTAAGGAAATGCGTGATCGGATCCGCGAGGCCCAGCGTATTGACAG
>DATGGA010000100.1:0-44259 GCA_035308765.1 Burkholderiales bacterium | reverse complement strand
CATCGCGATCGGCGTCGAGGTCATGAGGAAATTCATCACCCCGTAGCCGAGCGCCCCCGAGAGGACCGCGACGATGTATTTGGGCTGGGTGGCAATTTCCGACAGCGGACGCCCGCTCGCCGCCTGCTCCGAGACGGTCGGGTTTGGAATGCGGATCCGGCTCAGGATCGCCATGGTGACGAGCGCGAACGCGATCAGCGCCAGGTAGGCGCCGGCGAACTTGGGCCCGACCAGGTCGACCGTGAAGCGGCTCAGCGTGGGCCCGACGATGCCGCCGACGAGGCCTCCGGCGAGAACCAGCGACACCGCGGTGGCGCGGAAATCCGCCGTCGCCACTTCCGCGGCCACGAACCGGTAGTACTGGCCGAAAGCGTTGTAGGTGCCCCAGACGAGCGTGCCGAAGCACAGCAGCCAGAAATTGGCCTGCCAGATGGCGGTCGCGCAGATCGCCGCGCCGATGATTCCCACCGACGCGCCGCGGATCAGGCCGCTGCGCCGGCCCACCTTCTTCATGTAGAGCGAGGCCGGCACCGTCGTGACGGCACCGCCGATCACCCAGCAGGTCACCGGCAAGGTCGCAAGGGATGCGTGCGGCGCCAGCGCAAGCCCGGCGAGGCCGTTGATCGCGATCAAGGTGGAGTTGTTGGTGAACAGCATCGCCTGGCAGGCGGCGAGCAGCCCAATGTTGTACCTGCCGTTGTCAGCCATACTGGAAATGTATGCACCTTATATACTTGACAACATCATAAGGAACGCGCATCATTGGTATCAAGGAGATAGACCAATGAGCGCACTTAACCAGCCGCACTTCCAAGACGCGACCAAAGCCCGCGAGTGGCTTGAGAGTCTACTGTGGCCGAATGGCGCTGTCTGCCCTCATTGCGGAACAGTCAGCAGCGACCATTACGCGCTCAAGGGCAAGGGGCATCGTCCAGGCCTCTGGATGTGCAAGGACTGCCGCGAGCAGTTCACGGTGACTGTAGGTACGGTGTTCGAGCGCAGCAAGATCGGGCTTAACGTCTGGCTGCAAGCGGTGTTTCTGATCTGCTCAAGCAAGAAGGGCATCAGCTCGCACCAATTGCATCGCACGCTGGGTGTGACCTATAAGACCGCGTGGTTCATGTCGCACCGTATCAGTGAAGCGATGCACAGCACACGCGGCGGATTGCTTGGCGGCGGCGGATCAGTCGTTGAGGCTGACGAGACTTTCTACGGCAAGGCTCGCACGATGAGCCGTGCCAATGGTCGCCGTGTCGGTGGCAGCGCACATAAGCACAAGATATTCTCGCTGGTATCGCGTGAGGGTGAGACACGCTCATTCGCTGTCGCCAACGTCAGCCGCGATGCCTTGCTTCCGATCCTGCGCCAGCACATTGCGCAAGATAGCAAGCTTTATACGGATAGCGCGAGCCAATACAAATTCATGCCCAAAGGCATCGTGAAGAAACACGCGATGGTCAATCACTTGGCTGGCGAATATGCGCGTGGCGATGTTCACAGCAATACCGTTGAATCCTACTTCGGCATCTTGAAGCGCGGTCTCTACGGAACGTATCAGCACGTTTCGACAGCGCATCTGCAACGCTACATCAACGAGTTTGACTTCCGCTTCACTAACCGCACATCTCAAGGCGTGACGGATGCGGAACGCACCAGCACGGCACTCAAGCAGATTGTCGGTAAGCGCCTAACCTATCGGCGGACTCGCGCAGGGTCACAAGACCAAGCATAAGGTTTTGCAGCGCACACTCCTTGCGCTGCTCTATGCCGTTTTAGATCAAAAGCAGTTCTTCGGTGAAGAACGCTGGAAGCACCTATATCGCGCTAGGCTGCTGCATTACGATTTTATTTGAGGGAAACAGATGAAACCTTGGCAGCGAGCGTGGATAGGAATTGCCATTCTTGCCTTTATTGGCTACCTCTTAGATGGCAATGAAGATCCGCAAGTATGGGGCGCTCTATTTTGGGTTTCGGCTATAGCAAATCTGGTTTTGTATCTTCTTCTCCACAACAAACGGGAGGAGAACCGAATACTGCGCACCCAGTTAATCTCTTATGGGGAGATGGAGCCATGACGAAGGAAGCGCTTGACCTTCAAGCGAAACTCCAAAAGGCTGATCCTGATATTCGTTTGTATGTGACGACATTGGAGGGAGAAAATAAGATACTTCATCACACGCTTGCGAAACTCCAAGAGCAAGATAAATCGAAAGATATCCGCATCAAGACGCTTGAAAAGAAAATAAAAGAAGGCGCGCCATAGACTCATTTTCTCTTTCCTTTTGGCCAGCCAATTTGTTCTGGCTTCGCCTTCGCTGGACGATGCGCTGGCGGCGCGCTCATGATCCTGCGCACCGCATCCTCGAATGGAATCGGAACGTGATGGCGTCTAGGTTTCTTGGGGGTAGACATGGCGATCCTCTCAACTCATATTCTGTCTAAGGCGCAACTTGCTGCAATTGGTGCCCTCGCAGCCGAATGGTCATATGTCGAGTTAGCACTGGAGACTTTGATATGGGAGATTATTCAAGTTCCATCGGAAAGAGGATATGCGATCACAACGCACATCGGATCTGAAACCAGGCTGCACATTCTTTTGGCTCTCTTAGACCGCTCGGTGGTTGATGCTGCTCATAGAAAGGAGATTGGCTCTATTGCAGCAGAATTTAGAAGATTGCGGACTGAGAGAAACAATATCGTTCACGCAGTTTGGGTGACAAAACTTAACAAACCATTTCTGCTTAGGGGGCTATTAAAAATTCGGGGACGCAAGCCCGCTGCAAAATTGGTTAAAGTGACGGCGAAGGGAAGTGTAAAAATTACGAATCTCTCGCATTCCACAAAATCAATTTCTGCATTGGCTTCGGAAGTTAATTCTTTATTGAGCAGAATCTACGCAATTATTGATGCTCGATCCGCACAGAGAAAGAGAGTCCAAGCTCTCGCAGCAGCCTTGCGAGGACATCCTCGGACTGTTCTCGATCCTGATCCCACGACCAAAGAATAGCTTTTGCGTTAGCAAACTTTTCCGGTGTGATTTCAATTTCTATTTCGGCGCTCATAGCCGCCGATTTTAAAACTAGGGCTTGCAAATTCCGATGTCGTTAAGTATACAAGGTGGAAATGTATACAGTATTGGGAAGGGAATGCAATTCTAGGTTGAAATGACCAAGCTGCGCGGCGCACTTTCACAGATCCAGGGCCGCTTCGAGACCGCTGAGCGCTCGCCGTTCGACGACGGCTGGGCCGCCGAAGGGCAGATCGAGGAAGCCTTTCGAACGGAAGTGACGGAAGAGCGCGCGCGCTCGATCATTTCCCGCAACGAATCGCCCGACATTCCCTTCGAGCAGTCCATCAACCCCTACAGGGGGTGCGAGCACGGCTGCATCTATTGCTATGCGCGGCCCAGCCACGCCTATCTCGAACTATCTCCGGGCCTGGACTTCGAAACCAAGCTGTTCGCCAAGACCAACGCGGTGGACTTGGTGAAGGCGGAGATCTCGAAGAGGGGCTACGCCGCCAGGCCGATCGCCTTTGGTACGAACACCGATTGCTACCAGCCGATCGAACGCCGCTACAAGGTCATGCGGGGCATCCTTGAAGTGCTGGCGGCCTGCGACCACCCGCTGACCATCGTCACCAAATCGGCGCTGATCGAACGCGACATCGATCTTCTTGCGCCGATGGCGAAAAAGAACCTGGTCAAGGCATTCATCTCGATCACCACGCTGGACCATCGCCTGGCGAGAACACTGGAACCGCGTGCGGCCAGCCCGCAACGGCGCGTGGATGCACTGCGCGCGCTCGCGGGAGCCGGCATTCCCTGCGGCGTCATGGTCGCGCCGCTGATCCCGGCGCTGACGGACAAGTCCCTCGAAGACGTGATGGAATCGGCGGCGGCGGCGGGCGCGACCATGGCCGGCTGGATCCTGCTGCGCCTGCCGAACGAAGTCCGGCCGCTGTTCAAGGAATGGCTGGCGGCGCACCATCCGCAGCGCGCCGATCACGTCATCAGCATCATCAGGCAGTCGCGCGGCGGGCGCGAGAACGACCCGAACTTCGGCTCGCGCATGACCGGCTCGGGCAACTTCGTCGAACTGATCGGCAGGCGCTTCGACCTCGCCTGCCGGCGTCTGGGCCTGAACAGCGAAGACAACCACATGGCTTCGCGCAAAGGCCTCGATTGCTCGCTGTTCCGGCCGCCGTCATCGAAGGAAAACGCGGCGGGGCAGATGGCGCTTTTCTGAGTTAGGCTCGGTGCATGAGTCCGCTCCTGCATGCGCCGATCGCGGCGACGCTCGCGCGGCTGGCGGCGCCCGGCATCGCGCTGGCGATGTTCCAGACTGCGGTCTCGGTCGCAGATACCTATTACGTGGGCAGGCTGGGCACCGGTGCGCTGGCCGGCATCGCACTCGTGTTCCCGATGGTTATGCTGCTGCAGATGACCTCCGCCGGCGCCATGGGCGGCGGCGTTTCCTCCGCGGTCGCGCGCGCGCTGGGCGCGGGCAATCCCGGCGCGGCGCGCAAGCTGGTCGTGCACGCGCTGGTCATCGCGTTATGCGCAGGCCTCGCCTTCACCCTGCTCCTGCTCGGCCTGGGACGCGGCCTCTACGGCCTGCTCGGCGGCCGGGACGAGGCGCTGGACCAGGCGCTCTCCTACTCGCGCATCGTGTTCGGCGGCGCGGTGCTGGTGTGGATCGCCAACACCCTGGCAAGCCTGCTGCGCGGCAGCGGCAACACCCTCGCGCCCTCGCTTGCGCTCGCCGGCGCGGCGCTGGTCCAGATCCCGCTCTCGGGCGCGCTGACGCTCGGCTGGGGACCGTTTCCCCGCTGGGGCATCGCGGGCGCGGCGACTGCGTATGTGATCGCGTTCGCGGTGGCGAGCCTGGCGATGGCGGTCCGGATATGGCGCAGCACGCTCAGGCCGCGTCGCGCGCACTGGCGGCTCGAAGCGCGGCTGTTCCGCGACATCCTGCGGGTAGGCGCCATATCCTCGATCTCCGCGCTGCAGACGGTGCTCACGGCGGTGATCCTGACCGGTTTCGTGGCGCGCTTCGGCACCGCTGCGCTCGCCGGCTACGGCGTCGGCGTGCGGCTCGAACTGCTGCAGGTCCCCATCGTGTTCGCCATCGGCCAGGCTCTGACGGTCATGGTCGGCACCAACATCGGCGCCGGCCAGGCCGCGCGCGCCAAGCGTATCGCATGGATCGGCACCGCGGCCGCAACGCTGGTGTGCCTGGCGATCGGCTGGACCGTGGCGGCGTATCCGCCGCTGTGGATCCGGATCTTCAGCGAGGACGCCGCGGTCATCGAACTCGGCAGCGTCTACCTGCGCATCGTGGCACCGCTCTACCCGCTGTTCGGCGCCGCCATGGCCCTCTATTTTGCCTCGCAGGGCTCGGGGCAGATGCTCAAGCCGGTGCTTGCGGGCACCACGCGCCTTGTCCTGGTGGTGACGGGCGGCGTGCTGGTGATGCAGCTCGGCGGCCCGCTGGCGGCCCTGTTCGCCGTGATCGCGCTCGGCCTCGCCGTATTCGGGGGACTCAGCGCCTACGTGGTCCACAAGGCGCGCTGGACGCGCGCCTGACCCATTCAAGCCATGAACCCGATCAATGCATCTAGGGTCGCGTCCGGCGCCTCGGCCATCAGTGAGTGGCCCGAAGGCCCGATGTCGACGGTCCTGGAATCCGCCATCGCCTTCGCCAGCGCCAGCGCCCCCTTGGGCGGCGTCATCATGTCGCGCGCGCCGAGGATGAACAGCGCAGGACACTTCACTTTCGCGGCGCTGTCCACGCCGGCAGCATAGCCGTTGCAGGCCGCGAGGTCGGTATGGAGCACGCCGGGCCCGAGCCGCGCGAGGCGCGCCAGCGTATCGCCGTACATCCACATGCCCGGATTCGGGTTGCCCGAGAACGGCACCTGCGGCGCGTGCCCCCAGATGGTTTCCATGTCGTAGGCCGCCGGATCGTTGCGCCGTGCCGCGTCCAGGAATCCGTCCGACACCTTCATCGGGTAGGCAACGCCGATCAGCGCGATTTTTTCCGCGCTTTCGGGATAGCGCGCAGCAAATTCAAGCGTGATGAGCGAACCCATCGAATGGCCGACAAGAATCGTCTTTTCGATTTTCAGTTCTTTCAGCAAGGCAAAAATCCAGCCCGCCATTTCCCCGACGTTCGCCAGCGCCGGGCCCTCGGAGCGGCCGTGCCCGGGCAGGTCCACCGCCAGCACGTTGTAGCCGTGGTAGCCGAAGTAACGGCTTTGCAGGCCCCACCAGGAATGGTCCAGGCCTGCGCCGTGCACGAATACGATAGTGCACAGGTTGGGATCGAAGGCATGCGCCGCCGTGTAGGCAAACGCCTTCCTGCCGGACAGCGCGAGTTCCATCAGCGCTTGGCGGCGGCCCTGAGACCCAGGTTCAGGTCGCCGATCAGGTCTTCCGGATCCTCGAGCCCGATGGACAGGCGGATGGTGCCGGGGCCGATGCCGGCCTTCTTCAGGTCCTCGTCCGACATCCGGTAGTGCGTGGTGGTCGCAGGGTGGATCACCAGCGACTTCGCGTCGCCGACGTTCGCCAGGTGCGAAAACACGCGCAAGGATTCGATGAAGCGCCGCCCCGCTTCGCGTCCGCCCTTGATGTCGAAGGAGAACACCGCGCCGCAACCTTTGGGCAGAAGTTTCTTCGCAAGCGCGTGGTCCGGATGATCAGGAATTTCCGGATAAAGAATTTTTTCCACAGAAGGATTTGCGGACAGAAAACTGACAATCTTCCTGGTGCTTTCCACGTGCCGCGGCATGCGCAGGTGCAGCGTCTCGATGCCTTGCAGGATGTGGAACGCGGTCATCGGCGCCATGCAGGCGCCGAAATCGCGCAGGCCTTCGCGCCGCGCGCGCAGCAGGAACGCGCGCGTGCCGGATTCCTCCTCGAAGTCCATGTTGTGGAAGCCCGCGTAGGGCGCCGTGAGCTGCGGGAATTTCCCGCTCTTTTCCCAGTCGAAGCGGCCCGAATCGACCAGCACGCCGCCGATGGCGATGCCGTGGCCGCCGAGGAACTTGGTCGCCGAGTGATACAGCAGATCCGCGCCCAGTTCGAAGGGCTTCATCAGGTAAGGCGTGGTGAAGGTGGCATCCACCAGCAGCGGCAGACCCGCTTCGTGGGCGATCTTCGATACCGAGGGGATGTCCAGGACATCCAGCCCCGGATTGCCCAGCGTCTCGCCGAATAGCAGCCTGGTGTTCGGTTTTATTGCCCGGCGAAATTCCTCAGGCTTTCTGGGAGAAACAAAAGTCGTCTCTATGCCAAACCGCTTGAGCGTGTAGCCAAGAAGATTGTGCGAGCCGCCGTAGAGCGCGGCCGAGGCGACGACATGGCTGCCCGCGTCCATGAGCGTGGCGATCGCCAGGTGCAGCGCCGCCTGCCCACTCGCTGTCGCGATCGCGCCCACGCCGCCCTCCAGCGCTGCCATGCGCTCTTCGAGCACGGCGACTGTCGGATTCGAGATGCGCGAGTAGACGTGCCCCGCGCGCTCCATATTGAACAGCGACGCGGCATGCGCAGTGTCGCGAAAGACGTACGAGGTGGTCTGGTAGATCGGTACCGCGCGAGCGCCGGTTGCGGGGTCGGGCGACTGCCCGGCATGCAGCGCCAGCGTGTCAAAACCTGGATATTTTGGCCCCGCCAAAACGGGACCTCAGTGCAGGTGCTTGCGCGAGGGCCGCGTCGCGGTCTCGAAGGCGCGCTCGGGTTTTTTAGCGTCCGAGGCGTGCTCCTTCCAGTCCTCGTCGAACATGCGGTCCACCGCCGCCACGACTTCGGCGACGCGTTCCTTGCCGAACTGGCGCGCGAGCAGCGCCGACATGTCTTCGACCATGCAGCGGCGCTGCGCTTCATGGATCGCGTGCGCGGTCGGGCCCGCGAACAGCAGTCGCGACTCCTGTTCGCCGTTCTCCAGGTACAGCGTGAGTTCCACCTCGACCGCCTCGTAGCACAGCGGCCCGAGGTTCTCGAGCGCAGACTCCAGCGCGGGATGAAAACTGCGGCCGATTTCGCCCGTCCAGCAGGCGAGCAGCATCAGCTCCTTTTCGTCGAAGCGCAGGCCAGGCTCCTCCTGCTCCAGGCTCTTGACGTCGCCCAGCCCCTCGGCATCAAGGTACTCGAGCAGCGGCGCGAGCGCCTGTTCTATCTGCTTTTTCGACACACCTTCGAGGATCGGGATGTCGGCGTGGAGGTGCACTTCCATTCGCATGGCGGCTTTTCCCGGGTGGGTGGATGAGCATTTTATCACGCGGCAAACGCGCCAAACCGACCATCGGCGGCCGTCAACTGACCTGCGGCGCGGCGCGTTCAGCGACTGAGCGGAGAATGAAGTTGACTGCTTAGCTGCCGATGGAGGTAGCCATGAACGTCATGTATAACAGCGAGAACTACTACGTGGTCGAATTTCTTCCGGGCCGCCAGGGCATCGAACTGGTCGACAAGACCATGGGCCGGGCCGGGTTTCTGCAGGGTGAAGTCGAACTGAAGTTCCGTGCCTCGATGGCCGATCTCGCCGCGGGCGAGCCGAGCGCCGAACTGGTGGATGAATTTCTCGGCCACTACGACGCGCTGCTGATCAACTCCGTCGCCATGCACTGAAAAATTGGCTAGCATCGGGCCGGTGCTCAGGCCCGACTATCAGGGGAGCGGTTTTGTAAACCTGGTCGCCTCCCTCGCGGAGGCGCGTGGCGGAGCGCCTCGCCATCCGCCGCTGATTTCCCTTCCGGTTGCGGAACTCCGTTCCGCGAGCAACATCGTTTTCCTGATCGTGGACGGTCTCGGCGACAACTACCTCGAGGCGAATGGCGCCGGCAGCAATCTCGCCCGGCACCGCCGCAGCGCGATCAGCGCCGTGTTCCCTTCGACCACCGCAAGCGCGATCACCACTTCTTTCACCGGCGCGACACCGCTGGAGCACGGACTTACCGGCTGGTTCACCTATTTCTCCGAAGCCGCCTGCGTCGGCGCGCCGCTGCCGTTCCAGAGACGGGGCGAGAAGACGTCCCTCGGGATCGTGCCCGGCCGGATCTTCACCGAACCGTCCTTTTTCGATGCGCTCGATGTGCGCACCGTCGCCGTTTCCTACCGGCCGATCATCGACTCGCTGTACAACATGCATCACTGCGGGCGCGCCGAGCGCCGCGCCTACGACGACCTGCGGGGCTTCGTCGACGAGACGGCGGCCGCGGTCAAATCCGGCACGGCACGCAAATTCGTCTACGCCTACTGGCCGGAGTTCGACGCGCTATCGCACCGCTACGGCGTCGGCAGCGTAGAGGTACGCGCGCATTTCGAGGCGCTGGACGCCGCCTTCGGCGAGCTGGTGGCGCGCCTGGCCGGCAGCGATACGCTGCTGGTGCTGACCGCAGACCATGGCTTCATCGACTGCCCGCCGGAGGAATCCATCGAGCTGCCCGCCGAGCTGGCGGCCATGCTGCGCTTCCCGCTCTGCGGCGAGCGGCGGATCGCGTTCTGCCACGTGCATGACGAAAGGAAATTCCTGCAAACGGCGGCGCGGATTTTCGGCGACCGCGCGCAGGTGCGGCTAAGCCGGGAGCTGGCGGAGGAAGGCTGGTTCGGGCCCGGTCGCGCCCATCCGCATTTCGCGGAGCGAATCGGCGACGTGGCGCTGGTCATGAACGGCCGCGGCACGGTAAAAGACTGGGTGGCAGGCGAGCCGCGCCACCTGCACATCGGCAATCACGGCGGCACGAGCGAGGACGAAATGCACATTCCACTGGTGGTGGCGAAAACATGAAAACCCGCGCCAACGGCATCGAGATCAACTACGAGTTTCACGGCAGGGAGGGCGCGCCCTGGCTGGTGCTCAGCCATTCGCTCGCCTGCAGCGTACGCATGTGGGACCCGCAGATCGCGGCCCTCAAGGACAGCTACCGGATCCTCGCCTGCGACACGCGCGGTCACGGCGCCACCGAAGCCCCCAAAGGGGCCTACACGCTGGAACTTCTCGCGGACGATTTGTTTTTTTTACTTGAAAATCTGAATATCGATGCGGCGTACTACTGCGGCCTGTCGATGGGCGGCATGATCGGCCAGACCTTCGCGCTCAAGTATCCGGGCGTGTTCCGGACGCTGACGCTCGCCGATACCACCAGCCGGTATCCGGCGGAGGCGGGTCCGCTCTGGGCGGAAAGAATCAGGACCGCCGAAGCGAAAGGCATGGAACCGCTGGCGCAGCCGACGCTCGAGCGCTGGTTTACCGAACCCTTCCGCAGGAAGAACGCGGCTGCGGTGGACGCCATCCGAAAGCTGATCCTGGCGACGCCAGTCGCGGGCTACGTCGGCTGCAGCCACGCCATACCGAAAATCAACCTCACCGCGCGGCTGAAGGAAATCAGGTGCCCGATCCTCGTGATCGTCGGCGCCGACGACCCCGGCACGCCGGTGTCGATGGCGAGGGAAATCCACGAAAACGCGCCGGGCTCGATGCTGGCGGTGCTGCCGCAGGCGGCGCACCTCGCCAACATCGAGCAGCCCGAGGGCTTCACCCGCGCGCTGCGCGATTTCCTCAGCTCAAGCTGATTCCGCGCACGCCGCGGTCGAGGAACTCGCGCGACTGGCCCAGAACCGCCTGCCGCCACTCCGGCTCGACGGGGTAGAACGCCGCCTCGTATTCGCGCCGCACCTTCGCGGCGAGCACCGGGTCGCGCGGACCCTCGAAGCGCATCCAGCGCTGCGCCATGCTGGCGCGCTGCATTTCGTGGCGCGGCCGGGTGCCGAACTCCACCACGATGCTCGTGACTTCGGCCGCGGGCAGCATCTCGGTCACGGCGTCGATGATGGTGCCGCTGTAGGTGGCGAGCTTCTTGTGCGTCACGCCCTGCAGGTTCACGGCGCGCTCGCCCCACCAGGCGCGCGCACGCTCGCGCGCAGGCGAGCCTTCCGCATGGAAACAGAGGTAGATGTGCTCGCACCACGGGCCGATACCAGTGTGCAGGTCCATGTACGCGACTTTGCGCGCCCGCCCCAGGTGGGTTGCGACGGCCGCGCGGAACGCGCTGTTGGACCATTGCGGCCGCGCCCCACCATAGAAAATGCCGTCCGGGCGGCTGTACTGCCCGCCATTGAAGGCGTCCGAGAACGCCTTCTCGCCGACGCGCTCGCGATACGCATCCAGCCCGGCAAACACGCCCGCGACCGAGGCTTCGTTCCAGTCCCTGATCGCGATCAGCGGATGCAGTGCTTCGTAGCCCGGATTGGCCGGCAGCGGCCGGGAGAAGTCGACGAAGTTGCGGTTCAGGTCGACGTTTTCCTCGGTGACGCGCGACTTGTGCGCGAAGCCCCAGGGATTCTGCGCGTGGAAAAAAACCACCGCCGTGTCCTTGGGCAGGCGCGGCCGGCCGCGCAGCCAGGCGCGCTGCGCCGCGGAGCCGGAATAGCCCTCGATGCCGTGCGTGCCGCTGCCGACCGCGAACACGCGCGTCGCGTTGCCAGGTCCGAGCACCGAGACGTCGAGGAAAATCGGCTCGCCGGACGGTCCGCGCTCGGAAGGATGCTGGTAGCTGGTGAGCTTCGCGCCCGCCTTGCGCGACGCCTCGACGAACTTGCGGCGCGCGTCCTTGTAGGAATCGGAGAATGCCGCGAGCTCAGGCATCGAGGCCCTGCCAGCGCTTCAGCCCGGATTTATGCAGCCCGAACAGGTCGAGAACGCGGCCGACGCTGTGCGCGACCAGGTCGTCGATCGTCTCCGGTTTTGCATACAGCGCAGGCACCGGCGGAAAAATGATGCCGCCCATTTCGGTGACCGCGACCATGTTCCTGAGGTGGGCGAGGTTGAGCGGCGTTTCGCGCACCATCAGCACCAGCCGCCGGCGCTCCTTCAAGGCGACGTCGGCGGCGCGCGAAGCGAGGTCGTCGGCGTGCGCATGCGCCACCGCCGACAGCGTTTTCATGGAGCAAGGCGCGATCACCATGCCCTCGGCGAGGAAGGAGCCGCTCGCGATCGGCGCGGCGATGTCGCGCGGGTGGTAGGCGGCATGCGCCAGCCGCTCGACTTCCTTGCGCCCCAGCTTGAGCTCGTGCCAGCAATTGAGCGCACCCGCGTCGGACAGCACGAGATGGCTTTCCCACCCCGGAACCCTGCGCAGCTCGCGCAGCAGCCTCACGCCGTAGGCCGCCCCGCTCGCGCCGGTGATCGCCACCACCAGCCGTTTCGAATCCCGGTTTTTCGCAGCGGTCCGTTTCACGCGCGCAAGCGTACACCAAGGGCCGCCATTGCTGCGGCACGCCATGGACGAATGCGCTAAGCTGGCGGCTTCAAACTCTGGCCGTTTTTACTGGCTCAGGAGGGTTCGATGGACAATTCCAGCCGCAGTAAATCGCGCCGCGCTTTTGTCGCCGGGCTGTCGAGCGCAGGGGCGCTGGCCGCCCTTGGCGCACTGCCGCGGGCCCTGGCCGCGCGGGTCGGCGGCACGGCAAGCCTGGGCCTCGCCGAACTGCCCGATGGAACGCTTGCGGAGCAGGTCCTCTACGCGCTCCCCGGCAAGGTTCCGTTGATCAAGAAAACCTACCGTCCGCCCAATTTCGAAACGCCGGTCGAGTATTTCCGTACGCCGATCACGCCGAACAAGGCGTTCTTCGTTCGCTGGCACCTGGCGGGCATTCCCCAGATCAGTGCCAGGGACTGGGTGCTCAGCATCGGCGGCGATGCCGCCGAGCGCGAGGTCAAATTCACTCTCGCGCAACTGAAGAGGGAATTCAAGCCTGCGCAGGTCACTGCGGTGAACCAATGCTCGGGAAATCGACGCGGTCTGTTCGAACCGCATGTGCCCGGGGTCGAGTGGGGCGTTGGCGCGATGGGCAACGCGGTCTGGCGCGGCGTGCGCCTGAACGATGTGCTGGCCAAAGCGGGGGTGAAGGCGGGCGCGCTGGAGGTAGTGCTGAACGGCGCCGACCATGCGCCGCTGGACAAGACGCCCGATTTCGTCAAGTCGCTGCCGCTCGACGTCGCGTTGCGCGACGAGGTGCTGATCGCGTTCGAGATGAACGGCGAGCCGCTGCCCCACTGGAACGGGTTCCCCGCGCGGCTTGTGGTGCCCGGCTGGACCGGGACCTACTGGGTCAAGCAGCTCAGCACCGTCAACGTGACCTCGCAGCCGGAGAAGAATTTCTGGATGAGCACGGCTTACCGCCTGCCGCGCGGCAAGTTCAAGACGCCGACCTTCGCTTCCCAGCTCTACGCACCAAACGAGCCGATCACAACCATGGTCGTGAATTCGCTCGTCACCTCGCTCAAGAGCGGCGACCAGGTGGCGCGCGGCAAGCCGATCGAGGTGAAAGGCATCGCCTTTGACGGCGGCGCCGGCATCGACCGCGTCGAAATCTCCACCGATTTCGGCGCCAGCTGGACGCGCGCGCGCCTCGGCCGGGATCTCGGCCGCTACTCGTTCCGCGAATTCTCGCTCAGCGTGCCGGCGCGGGAGCGCGGCTCGATCGTCGTCATGGCGCGCGCAACCAGCAGTTCGGGCGAGGCGCAGGTCGGCGAACTGATCCACAACCCGGCTGGCTATCACCACAACGTGATCCAGCGCATCTACGTCGAAGTGGTCTGAGGAGAGCGCCATGCGGATCATCGTCGCCATAGCCGCCGTTGCCGTCGCCGCAAGCGCCGCGGCCCAGGAATCGAAGGTCGTGCTCAAGGAGGGCGCGGGCAGGGACAAGGCCATGCAGTGCCTGGCGTGCCACAGCCTGGACTACATTCAGATGAACTCGCGCTTCATGGACAAGGCCGGCTGGACCGCTTCGATAAACAAGATGATCAATGCATTCGCGGCTCCGATCCCGAAGGCGGATGTGGACTCGATCGCGGGCTATCTCGCGGAGCAATACGGCAAACCGGCGCAGAGATGACGGGAGCATCCGAGCGCCGTGCCTGACCGCGGAGTGCAATACGCAATAACGCGCGCTGCGGTAGCGCTGGTCGCCCTGCTCGTCGTCGGCACCGCCGAGGCCCAGCACAAGAAGTTGCCGGTCCGCACCGAGCCGATTCCCGACACGGAGACCGGCGGGGCCGCGGGTTCGGCAGCACCGGCCAACCCCAGCATGATGATTTACGGCCCGCCAGTGCCGCCGCTGGGCGCGCCACCCTCGCCTCCTCCGCCCGAGCCTGTAGCTGTGCCCGCGTCTGCAGTTCCAGCGCCTGTCGCCGTTCCGGCGCCCGAGCCAGTTCCTGCTCCCGCGCCAATGGCAGTGCCAGCACCTTTACCACCACCCCCGCCTGTTGCTGTGCCTGTGCCACCGCCAGCTCCACCACCTGAGCCCGTTGCCGTGCCTGTGCCGCCACCAGCACCGCCTCCTGCGCCGATTGCCGTGCCGGTGCCACCGCCACCTCCGCCACCACCACCCGTTGCCGCGCCCGCGCCAATCGTCGTGCCGTCGCCAGCGCCTCTCCCGGTCGCGATTCCGGCGCCTGTCCGCAGGCCAGTCGAGCCTATTGCGGCCCCCATCCCCGCGCCCGTCATTTCACCCGCCCCTGCGCCAGTTATACCTGTTGCGGTGCCTGCACCTGTCGCCGTGCCACCGCCAACGCCGACACCCGTTGCGGCCCCGGCACCCGTGGTCGCCGCCGTCGTGCCTGCGCCGGTTGCGCCGCCGAAGCTGGATGCGAAGACCGTGGAGCAGATTTTTTCCTGCCTCGCGCCCGGCCTGCCGCAGGACTGGAAGCGGACCTGGATCACGATCATCGCCGAACCCGCCGTGACGGCGAAGTTTTACTTCACCGCCTCGCTCCGCGACGAGGACGCCGAGGAATTCGTGCCCTGCAACGCGCAGGAAATCACGCGCCAGATCGTCAATCTGAACGGCGGGCTGACAGCCGAGCAGCGGCGCTGGAAATCCGCCAGACTCATGATCGACAGCGAAGGCGAGTTCGAGCTAAAGTACGACTACGCGAAATAGCAGGCCGCGCCTGCGGCGCGGTGGTCAGGCCTTCCTCAGGAAATCGAAATCGCAGCCGTGCTCGGCCTGTAGCACGTGGTCCATGTAGAGCTTTGCGTAGCCGCGCGCGGGCGCAGTCACCGGCGGCTGCCAGGCCGCCTTTCTTTTCACCAGCTCGCCTTCAGCGACCAGCAGATCGATCTTGCGGTTCCTGACCGACAGCCTGATGCGGTCGCCGTCGCGCACCAGCGCGAGCGGCCCGCCCGCGGCCGCCTCGGGCGAGACGTGCAGCACGATGGTGCCGTAAGCGGTGCCGCTCATCCTCGCATCCGAAATCCTCACCATGTCTTTCAGGCCCGCGCGCGCGAGCTTCTGCGGAATCGGCAGATAGCCCGCTTCCGGCATCGCGTAGCCGGACTTCGGCCCCGCGTTCTGCAGCACCATGAAATCATCGGGTTTGATGTCGAGCGCCGGATCGTCGACGCGCGCCGCGAGATCGTCGAGCGAAGAGAACACCACCGCCCGGCCCTCGCGCTCGAACAAGTTGGCATCCGCTGCCGAGCGCTTCAGGATGGCGCCGTTGGGCGCAAGCGAACCGAACAGCGCCACCAGCCCGCCCTCCTTTGCCAGCGGGTCCGCCAGCGGCCGCACCACGGCACGGTCCACCCAGGCGCCTTCCTCGTGCGACAGGCGCGCGCCCAGCGTCTCGCCCGCGACCGAGACGCAGTCCAAGTGCAGCAGCGGCTTGAGTTCCCGCAGCACCGCGCCCACGCCGCCCGCGGCGTAGAGGTCCGACATGTAAAACTGTCCCGTCGGCTTCAGGTCCACCAGCACCGGCGTCGAGTCGGACAGCTGGTTAAGGCGGTTCAGGTCGATCTTCACCCCGACCCGCCCGGCGATGGCGGTGAGATGCACGATCGCATTGGTCGAGCCGCCGATCGCGAGCAATACGCGGATCGCGTTCTCCACCGACTTCTGCGTGATGACCTGGGACGGACGTATCGGATCCTTCACCAGTTCCACCGCGCGCCGGCCGCTCGCTTCGGCGGCCCGCAGGCGATCCGCGTGCACGGCAGGGATCGCCGCGCTGCCCGGCAGCGCCATACCCAGCGCCTCGGCGATCGAGGCCATGGTGGACGCGGTTCCCATCACCGCGCAGGTGCCCGCCGTCGTCGCCAGATTGCCTTCGACGTCGGCAATACCCTGCGCGTCCACCTTGCCGGCGCGATGCATCGCCCAGAAGCGGCGGCAGTCGGTGCAGGCGCCGAGCCGCTCACCGCGGTAGGAAGTCGGCATCATCGGCCCCGCCAGCAACTGGATGGCCGGAATGTCCGCGCTCGCAGCGCCCATCAGTTGCGCCGGCACCGTCTTGTCGCAGCCGCCGACCAGCACCACCGCATCCATCGGCTGGGCGCGAACCATCTCCTCGACGTCCATCGCCATCAGGTTGCGGAACATCATTGAGGTCGGGCTGAGGAATACCTCGCCCAGGGAGGTGGTCGGAAAATCGATCGGCAGCCCGCCCGCGGCCAGCACGCCGCGCTTTACCGCCTCGATCAGTTCCGGGAAATGCCTGTGGCAGTTGTTGAAGCCGCTTTTCGAGTCGGCGATGCCGACGACGGGGCGCGCCAGCATCTCGCCCGAGTAACCCATGCTCTTGGCGAACGAACGCCGCAGATAGAGCGAAAACGCCGGGTCGCCGTAGTTCGTCAGCCCCCTTGCGAGGCCATGCTTCCTGTCATCCGTCATTTATAAGCCTTTGATTATTTGACATGGGCAGTATCCCACCTATTTTCCTGATCGAATTGTGGTTGTCTTCCCACAATCCCGGCCGTACTGTCTGCTCAGGAGGAAGGGTTGCATGGAAGCGATCGCGGAGCAAGGCAGCACTCTGCTCGACAGCATCTCGGCATTTTGCCGCAGCAGCGGCATCGCCGAATCCACTTTCGGCCGCCGCGCGGTCAACGACGGCAAGTTCGTCGCGCGCCTGCGCGACGGCGCGCGCATCACCCCCGAGACGCTCGACCGCGTCACTGCGTTCCTTGAGTGCCACGGCGCCAGCGCGCCCGCCGCGCCGCCTGAACTGCGCCAGCTGATCCGAGTCGCCGGCCGCGCGGCGCCCGCTACAGCACAGCACGAAGGCGCCCCATCCCGCAACTTCCGTTTCTTCGACAACCGGCAGAAGTACCTGCTGTTCGTCAACACCTGCGGCGAGAAGGAAAAGGTGGCGCAACGTGTCGGCATGGAACTCGCGCACATCCACCCGCGCCCGCCGGCGATCCGCGTGTTCGACGCCGGCATGGGCGACGGCACCGTGCTGACGCGCGTGATGCGCGAGATGCACCGGCGCTTCCCGACCCGGCCGTTCTACTTCGTCGGCAAGGAAATCAGCCTCGAGGACGTGCGCCTGTCGCTCGACAAGATGCCCGACCGCTTCTACGAGCATCCCGCCACGGTGATGGTGGTCACCAACATGTACTACACCGAGGCGCCCTGGCTGGCGCCCAAGGCGGTCAGCGCCGCCACCTCGCTGGTTTGGCGCGAAGTCGGCCTTACCGGTACCACCGCGCACGAATTCAGCGAGCAGATCGCCGCGCTCGAACCGTTCCTCGCGAAAAACTGGCAGGCGCGCCACAGCGCCAAGACCGGCAACCCGGTCTACGAACGGCCGGTGGCGCTGGTGATCTACCGCGAAGACTTCCGCTTCATGCTGGACGAGGCGATCCCGAAGCAGGGCAAGGTGCGCGCCGACTACGACCTGGTGATCGCCTCGCAGCCCTACCGCGCACGGGTGCCGGTCGAATTCAAGGCCTCCAAGGTGATCGGGCCGCTCTCTCGCGCGCTCGGGCTTGGCGGCCGGCTGCTTGGCATCCACTCCTGCGGCAGGGACCCCGGTCTGGAGATAGTGCGCAAAATCTGGCCCGAGGAAAATCCCTTCGCCACCGGCCGGCACGACCTGCTGCGCGCGGTGCGCAGCGAGCTCGGCAAGGAAGCGCGCCATTTCAATTTCAATTCCTACGCCGACGCGCGCGCGGTCTTCCGCTACGACATGCACACGCTGCCTACCGAGATCGCCGACAGCATCGGCACCTCGACGCTGTTCGCCGCGTGGAACGCCGCCGTGTACGTGGCGCAGATCGACGATGAACGCCTCGCGCGCGTAGTCGGCGAGCGCAAGTATCTGGACGCCACGCGCGACGTGCTGCAGAGCCACGGCGGCCTGTGGTTCCTGGATGAATCCTATGTCGTCTCCCGCAAACGCGGTTGACCGCTCGGCCGGCATTGCCGCCGAACTCGTCTCCGGCGGCTCGCTCGAACTGGGCGCGCACCGGCCGCAGGATGCGCGCGCAATCGCCGCGCTGCTTCCGGCGGGCACGCCGGTCTACGTCAACCATCTGCCGCGCCACCGCCTGCTCGACACCCTGCCGACGCTGGTCGCGGTACGCGAAGCCGGCCTGGAACCGGTGCCGCACATCGCCGCGCGCCGCATCAAGGATCGCGCTGAATTGCAAAATTTTCTCGCGCGCGCGGTCGGTGACGCGGGCGTGCAAAAAGCGCTGATCCTCGGCGGCGACGAAGCCGAGGCCATCGGGCCGTATGCCGACGGCGCGTCCCTGATCCGCGAAGGCCTGCTCGCCGCCTCCGGATTGCGGGAAATCGGCCTGCCCGGCTATCCGGAAGGTCACCCGCGCATTCCCCGCGATGTACTGGAGCGCACATTCGCCGAGAAGGTGGCGCTCGCGGCCGCGCAGGACCTGGGCGCCTACATCGTCACGCAGTTTTCCTTCGCGCCCGCCCGCGTCGTCGACTACTGCGCCAGGATGGCGCACAACGCCCCGGGCATTCCGATCTACGCGGGCCTGGCCGGCCCGACCAATCCCGTGGCGCTGCTGCGCTTCGCCCAGCGCTGCGGCGTCAGCGCTTCGCTGCGCGCACTGCGCACCCAGGGCATGGATGCGGTGCGCCTGGTCACCCATACCGATCCGGCCGACCAGCTGGTCGCCCTCGCCCACTACTGCGCGGCGCACGCCGACTGCAACGTGGTCGGCGTCCATCTGTTCACCTTCGGCGGCGTAACCTCCGCCGCCGCCTGGATGAAGCGCTACATCGCCCTGCAAGGCAGCCCCGCCTAGCTCCGCAACTCCTGTTTCGCGGGCTGCGGTCACTATAATTGCTGCCGCCCCATGGCCTCGCCGCTGACCTCGTCCCTGCGCTTCGCCCCTGCCGAAGTGCGCGTGGAACGGCGCGCCGACGGAACGGCCGTCCTGCGCTCGCCCCAGCCGCTCCAGCCCTATGCGCGCGCGGTCGGCGACTGGCTGCTGCACTGGTACGACCACGCGCCGGATCGAACCTTCATTGCCGAACGCAAGGGCGAAGGCTGGCGGCGCGTCTCCTACCGCGACGCGCTGTCGGACGCGCGGCGCATCGGACAAGCGCTGCTCAACCTGGGCCTGGACGCGAACAGGCCCGTCGCCATCCTCTCGGACAACAGCGTCGATCACGCGCTGCTTGCGCTGGGCGCGATGCACGTCGGAATTCCGGTGGCGCCTATCTCTCCCGCGTACTCACTAATGTCGAAGGATTTCGCCAAGCTCAAGCACATCTTCGAACTGCTCAAGCCCGGCCTGGTATTCGCCGCCGAGCCGGAGAAATTCGCCCCGGCGCTGGCAGCCGTGGGCGCCGCCTCCACGCCGGTCGCAAAACTGCTCGAGTCCAACCCGGGCGCCACTCTGGAGGTCGCATTCTCGCGCCTGACACCGGATACCGTGGCAAAGATCCTGTTCACCTCGGGCTCGACCGGCACGCCCAAGGGCGTGATCAACACCCAGCGCATGCTCTGCGCCAACCAGCAGATGCTGGCGCAGGTCTGGCCCTTCCTCGAGGACAAGGTGCAGACCATCGTCGACTGGCTGCCCTGGAACCACACCTTCGGCGGCAACTTCTGCTTCAACCTGATGCTGCGCAACGGCGGCACGCTCTACATCGACGGCGGCAAGCCGGCGCCGGGCCTGGTCGAGGCCACCGCGAAGAACCTCAAGGAAATCTCGCCGACGATGTACTTCAACGTGCCGCGCGGCTTCGACCTGCTGATGCCTTACCTCGAGCAGGACGCGGCGCTGCGGCGCAATTTCTTCCGCGACCTCGACATGGTGTTCTATGCCGGCGCGGCGCTGCCGCAGAACCTGTGGGAGCGGCTGGAGAAGCTCGCCCTTGCGGAGAAAAACGGCGCACTGGCGATGATTTCTTCCTGGGGATCGACCGAGACGGCGCCCTCCGCGGCGGCGGTGCATTACCCGATCGAGCGCGCCGGCGTGATCGGCCTGCCGAACCCGGGCTGCGAGCTGAAGCTGGTGCCTGCCGCGGGCAAGCTGGAAGTGCGCGTCAAGGGTCCAAACGTGACGCCCGGCTACTACCGGCGCGACGACCTCACCCGGGAAGCGTTCGACGAGGAAGGCTACTACCGCATCGGCGACGCGATGAGGTTCGCCGACCCGGCCGTCCCCGAAAACGGCCTGGTCTTCGACGGCCGCGTCGCCGAGGACTTCAAGCTCACCACCGGCACCTGGGTGCACGTCGGCGCGCTGCGCGTGAAACTGATCGCCGCGGGAAACCCGATCATCCAGGATGCCGTGATCACCGGCCACGATAGGGACCAGATCGGCGCCCTGGTTTTCCTGAGCCCCGCCGCAAAGGATGCCGACGTTCGAGCCAGGCTCGTTCAGGCGCTGAAGGAATTGTCCAGGGAAGGCGGCAGCTCGACCCACCCCACCCGCCTTCTGGTCATGATCGAGCCGCCGCAGATCGACGGCAACGAAATCACCGACAAGGGCTACATGAACCAGCGCGCCGTGCTGGAACGCCGCGCCGGGCTGGTGGAAAAGCTCTATTCGAGTTCGCCCGAAGTGATAACCGCCGGCTAACCGGCAACGAATTTCGGCGCGATCCTGCGCAACTTTTCCGGATCGATGCGCCCGCTGCGCTGGATGTAGCTCCAGGCGAAGTCGCGCGGCGCGAGCCGCATGTGCTCGGCGAAGTGTTCGTACCAGTCGGCGCTCGCGTCGGCGGCCGCTACCAGCTTCTCGACGACCGGCCGGCGGACCGCTTCGAAGGTTGCGAGCGCTCCGGGCGTGTCGTTCTTGAATTCGGACAGGGATTTCACCAGCGCAATGGCATCTTCCATGGCCAGGCGCGTGCCGGACCCGATCGAAAAATGCGCGGTGCGCTGCGCGTCGCCGATCAGCACCTTGTTGCCGGCCACCCAGCGCCGGTTGCGCACTTTCGGAAAATTGCGCCAGATGGATTTGTTGGATACCAGCCCGTGTCCCTGGAGCGTATCGGCGAACACCTTTTCGCAATAAGCCAGCGTCGCCGCCTCGTCCATGCGCTTGAAGCCGGCGCGCGCCCAGGTCGCGGCGTCGCACTCGAACACGAAAGTGCTCATCGACGGCGAATGCCGGTAGTGATGCGCGTTGAACGCGCCCGCTTCGTTCTGCACGAAGGTCTGGGTCAGCGTATTGAACGGTCTGGTGGTGCCGAACCAGGCGAATTTGTTGGTCAGCGGCGCGACCGTGGTGCCGAAATCGGCGGTCTTTCGAATCGTCGAATTGGCTCCATCGGCGGCCACCACGATGTCATAGTCCCGGAGGTTTTCTTTTTCTCCCAGGGTTTTTTCGAATTCAATCGAAACCCCCGCGGTCTCCAGTTGCCGACGCAGCAATTGAAGAAATTTCAGCCGCCCGATCGCGGAGAAGCCGATGCCGTCGATGACCACCGGAGCGCCGCGATGCACGACCGTGATGTCGGTCCAGGCCTCCATGGCAGGCATGATCCGGTCGTAGGTCTCCGGATCGTCGGCACGCAGGAATTCCAGCGCGCGGTCGGAGAACACCACGCCGAAGCCGAAAGTGGAATCGCGCGGATTCTGCTCGACGATGCGAACCTGCCAGCCCGGCAGCTGGCGCTTCACCAGGTAGCCGAGATACAAGCCGGCCGGTCCGGCGCCGGCGATGAGCATTTTCATTCGGTAAACAGCTCCATGATCATCTCGCGCAGCCAGCGGTTGCCCGGATCGCGCTCGAAGCGCTCGTGCCAGTGCGCCGCCACGTCCGCCGGCGGGATCGGCACCGGCGGCGGCAAAAACTTGAACCGGCCCTGCCGTTCATACACGCGCGCGACCTTCGACGGCAGGATCAGGATCAGGTCGCTGCGCTCCAGCACCATCGGCACCACGGTGAAATGCGGCACGCGCAGCGCGATCTTGCGGGCGAGCCCGGCGCGCTCCAGGGCTTCCTCGATGACGCGGTGCCCGCCTTTGTAGGACACCAGCGCGTGCGAGGCGGCAAGAAATTGCTTCTTGGTCAATTTGGCGCCGATCGCGGGATGGTCGGCGCGCATCAGGCAGACGTAGGGATCGCGGAACAGGGGCTGGCGCCGCACCGGCGGTCCGAGCCCCGGCAGGAAGCCGACTGCGAGGTCCAGCGCTCCCGCAGCCAGGGCGTCGCCGATGTTCTCGACTTCCAGCGACACCGCCTCCAGCCGCACGCCCTGGGCGATGCGCTGCGCGCGCTCGATTAGCGGCGGCAGGAACTCGATCTGGCCCAGGTCCGACATGTAGAAGCGGAACGCGCGCGTCGAGGTCGCCGGATCGAAGCCCGGCCCGTGCGCCATTGCGGATTCGAGCAGCGCCAGCGCCTGCCGTACCGGCTCGGAGAGTTCGCGCGCGAACGGCGTCGCGTCCATGCCCGTGGGCGTGCGCACGAACAGCGTGTCCTCGAACTGCGCGCGCAAGCGCGCGAGCGCGTTGGACACCGCGGGTTGCGTCAGGCCGAGGTGCTTCGCCGCCGAGGTGACGCTGCGGTCGCGCAGCACCGCGTCGAACACCCGCAGCAGGTTGAGGTCGAGCCCCTGAACATTCATCACTGTGATTCATATCATGCATCGCATTGATTTGACAAATGATGGGCGGACTCCTAGCCTGAGGGCTGCATTTTTCCCTCTAGGAGGAGGAGACCCATGAAGAAAACTCATCGGCTGGCCGCATCTGCGTTCGTGGCCGCTGCCGCCCTTGTACCCGCTGTCGTGGCAGCGCAGGAAGTCACCCTGAAGCTGGTCAGCGCGTTCCCCGAGAACCAGTTCTACGTCAAGCGCACCGTGGACTGGATCGCCGATGTGAACAAGGATGGCAAGGGCGTGCTGCAGATCAACTTCATCGGCGGCCCGAAAGCCATTCCGACCTTCGAGGTCGGCAACGCGGTGAAGACCGGCGTGGTGGACATCGGC
Organism: Burkholderiales bacterium; assembly: GCA_035308765.1. Taxonomy (GTDB): domain Bacteria; phylum Pseudomonadota; class Gammaproteobacteria; order Burkholderiales; family SG8-39; genus RBG-16-66-20. Next base: position 21,050 of record DATGGA010000100.1, on the reverse strand, counting down.
TTCAGCACGGGCGCCTTCTATACCAACGTGATGCCCGAGGCGGACATCCTCAAGCTTTCGGAGACCAGCGCGGCGGAGCTGCGCAAGAACGGCGGCTACGAACTCATCAACAAGATCTGGGCGGAGAAGGGCAACATGCGTTACCTCGCCAAGGTCGTCGAGTTCACGCCCTTCCATCTCTATCTCAACAAGAAGATCGACAAGCCCGACCTCACCGGCCTCAAGATCCGCATCACCCCGGTCTACCGCGAATTCTTCCAGGCGATGAACGCGCAGGTCATGACTACCGCGCCCGGCGAGGTCTATACCGCGCTCGAGCGCGGCGTGATCGACGGCTACGGCTGGCCGATCCACGCCCTGTTCGACCTCAACTGGCAGGAGAAGACCAAATACCGCGTCGACCCCGGCTTCTACAACGCCGAGGTCTCGCTGGTCATGAACCTCGACAAGTACAAGTCGCTGACGCCCGCGCAGCGCGACTACCTCGACCGCAAGGCGCAGGCCTATGAGGCGCAGAACGACTTCTGGAAATCGTATAACCAGAGCGAGGCGAAGCGCCAGGCCGAGGCCGGGATCCAGGTGATCACCTTCGATGCCGCGACGAACAGGGCTTATGTCGAGAAGGCGAAGGAGATCGGCTGGGCGAACGCCATCAAGGCCTCGCCGCAATACGGCCCCGAACTGAAGAAAGTGCTCGCGCGCTGATGGAAAGGGCGGCGGCGGCCTTCGGAAGACTTCTCGAAGCGCTGGCGCTGCTCGGCTGCGCCGTCATCTTCCTGATGACGGTGATGATCTGCGCCGATGTGCTGCTGAGGAACATACGCCTCATCCCGGGGGTGTACGGGATTGCCTGGAGCAACGAGGTGTCCGAGGCGATGCTTTACCTCGTGACGATGCTGACCGCGCCATGGCTGCTCAGGAAGGGCCAGCACATCCGCGTCGACATCGTGTTGCGTGCCGTGCCGCCGCGGCTCGGCTGGTATTTTGAGTGGATTTCAGACTCGCTCGGCCTGGTCTGCTGCCTGGTGATAGCCTGGTACGGCGCGCACGCGGTGCTCGCCAGCTTCAAGTCCGGCGCGATGTCCATCAAAACGCTGGTGACGCCGGAATGGTGGCTGCTCGCACCGCTGCCGGTCGCCTTCCTCCTGCTCGCCATCGAGATGGGGTTCCGCATGCGGCGGCTACAGCTTGGCCCTCGAACGCCGCGTGACGACGCGGTATCGACGGGCTGACCGCATGTCATGGGCTGCTGCCGCGTGGATGATGCTGGGAGGATCCACCGTCCTGCTGTTCCTCGGGCTGCCGGTGGCATTTTCGTTTCTGGTCATCAACCTGGCCGGCGCGGTGCTGTTCCTGGGCGGCGAAGCGGGCCTCGCTCAGATCGTGCGCAACAGCGTGCTGTCGGTGGCGAGTTTCTCGCTGACGCCGATCCCGCTCTTCGTGCTGATGGGCGAGGTTCTGTTCCACACCGGTCTCGCCGTAAAGGTGATCGACGGCGTCGAGCGCCTGATCCGCCAGGTCCCGGGCCGGCTCGCCGTGGTCGCCGTGGTCGCGGGAACGGTGTTCTCGGCGATCTCGGGATCGACCATCGCCACGACCGCGATGCTGGGCAGCCTCATGCTCCCGGTGATGCTGTCGCGCGGCTACCATCCCACCATGGCAACCGGACCGCTGATGGCGATCGGTGCCGTCGACATGCTGATCCCGCCCTCAGCCCTCACCGTGCTTCTCGGCAGCCTGTCCGGCATCTCGATCTCGAAACTGCTCATCGGCGGCGTCATTCCGGGACTGATGCTTAGTGCCGCCTTCATCGTCTATATCATCGTGCGCGTGAAAATGAACCCCTCGCTCGCGCCTGCGACCGTGTTCACCGAATACAAAGGCTGGGAGAAGCTGCGGCCGTTCCTGCAGTACGTGCTGCCGCTGGTGTCGATATTTGTCGTCGTCGTCGCCTCGATGTCCGCGGGCTGGGCGACGCCGACCGAATCGGCGGCGATCGGCGCGCTGTTCACCATGATCCTCGCGCTCGCCTACCGCGCGCTGACTCTCGGCAACCTGCTCAAAGCGCTGCGGGGCACGGCGGCGATCTCCGGCATGATCCTGTTCATCATCGTCGGCGCCACCACCTTCTCGCAGATCCTGTCGTTCTCCGGCGCAAGCAACGGCCTGGTCGAAATCATTTCCGGCCTCGGCCTGCCGCCAGGCGCGGTGATCGCCGCCATGCTGCTGCTGCTGGTGTTCCTGGGCCTGTTCGTCGAGCAGGTCAGCATGATGATGATCACGCTGCCGATCTACATGCCGCTGGTGCAGAAATACGGCGTCGATCCGGTCTGGTTCGGCGTCATGTTCCTGATCTGCATGCAGCTCGGCCTGCTGCTGCCGCCGCACGGCCTGCTGCTGATGACCATGAAGAGCGTCTCGCCGCCCGAGATACGGATGAGCCACATCTTCCGCGCGGTGGTGCCGTATCTGGCGATGAGCCTGATACTGCTGGCGATCGTGTTCTTCGCGCCGGCGATCGCGGTCTGGCTGCCGAAAGTGCTGGTCTAGATGGAACGCTCCTTCAAGCAGGAAGTTGAACTGCTGAAACTCGGCGAGGGCGAGACCTTCCGCGGCGAAGGCATCCTCGCGGTGACTAAGGCGCTGCTGCAGTCTGGAGTCGCCTATGTCGGCGGCTATCAGGGCGCCCCGGTATCGCATGTAATGGACGTGCTGAACGATGCGCGCGACATCCTGGACGACCTGGGCGTGCACGTGGAGAGCAACGCCAGCGAAGCCGGGGCTGCTGCCATGCTCGGCGCCTCGATCAATTACCCGATTCGCGGCGCAGTCGCATTCAAGTCCACTGTGGGGACCAACGTGGCCTCCGACGCTCTCTCCAACCTCGCCTCGGCTGGGGTGCGTGGCGGCACTCTGGTGGTGCTGGGGGAAGACTATGGCGAGGGTTCCTCGATCATTCAGGAACGCAGCCATGCCTTCGCGATGAAGTCGCAGATGTGGCTGCTCGACCCGCGGCCGAACCTGCCAAAGATTGTGGAGATGGTGGAGAAGGGTTTCGAACTCTCGGAGGCCTCCAATACCCCGGTCCTGCTTGAGCTGCGGATCCGCGCCTGCCACGTGCATGGGTCGTTCGTGACGAAGAAGAACGTGAGTTCAAGGAACTCGAAGAACAACCCCATCGAAACGCCGGATTTCGATTTCGGCCGCATCAGCCTGCCGCCGGCCACCTACGCGCAGGAGAAGCACAAGATCGAGGTGCGCTGGCCTGCTGCCGTCGCTTTTATCAGGACAAATAAACTCAACGAAGTATTCGCGGGCGAGATGGCTGACACCGGAATCCTCTGCCAGGGCGGCATGTACAACGCGGTGATCCGCGCGCTGCAGCTGCTCGGCCTCGCGGACGCCTTCGGCGCCACGCGCGTGCCGATCTATTGCATGAACGTCGCCTACCCGATGATCCCGGAAGAGATCGTCGCGTTCTGCGCGGACAAGAAGCGCATCCTCGTGGTTGAGGAAGGCCAGCCCGCGTTCATCGAGGACGCGGTGCAGGCAGCGCTGCGCCGCGCCGAAGCGAATCTGGTCAAGATTCACGGCAAGGACATGCTGCCGCTCGGGGGCGAGTACACGGGCGAAGTCGTATTGAGCGGACTTTCGAAGTTCTTGAACTCGGAAAAAGTAATTGATTCAGTAAGGACGCTCAAGGCGAGAGCATTGGAACTGCTTGGGGTCGTTCCGGCCCGCCCACCAGGATTCTGCGTCGGCTGCCCGGAGCGCCCGGTTTTCGCGGCGATGAAGGTTGCCGAGAAAGCGACCGGCGCCTTTCACATCTCCGCCGACATCGGCTGTCACACCTTCGCCACGCTGCCGCCGTTCAACATCGGCCACACGGTGCTTGGCTACGGCCTGGGGATGGCCTCGAATTCAGCGGTCAACACCATGTTCGGCAAGCGCACGCTCACCATCATGGGCGACGGCGGCTTCTGGCATAACGGCCTCACCTCGGGGATCGCGAACTCCGTGTTCAACAAGGACGACGGCATCCTCGTCATCATGAAGAACGGCTACAGCTCGGCCACCGGCACGCAGGAGCTGCCCTCGAGTCCGCAGCACAGTGAATTCAAGTCCGACGACATGGCGATCGAGCGGGCGCTGGCCGGGGTCGGCGTCGGCTGGGTGAAGACGGTGGACAACTACCGGGTGGGCAACGTGGCCAAGGTGCTGAAGGAGGCGATGTCCACGGACTACAAGGGGCTGAAAGTCATCATCGCCGAGGGCGAATGCCAGCTCGAGCGCCAGCGCAAATTGCGGCCGGTTGTCGCAAAGCAGCTGTCTGAAGGAAAAAGAACAGTCCGGGTGAAATATGGCGTGGATGAGGACACCTGCACCGGCGACCATTCCTGCATCCGGCTATCGGGCTGCCCGACGCTCACCATCAAGGACAACCCGGATCCTCTGCGGCGCGACCCCGTGGCCACTGTGATCGACGGCTGCGTCGGCTGCGGCCTGTGCGGCGAGAACGCGCACGCTGCGGTGCTGTGTCCGTCTTTTTACAGGGCCGAGGTCATTCTGAACCCCGGGTTTTTCGATAAAGCGCTGGATAAACTGAGAAGCGTCTTCCGTGGAACGGCAGTTCACTAAAGAAATCGAATCCCTCCGTCTCGGCGAAGGCGAGACGTTTCATGGCGAGGGCATCCTCGCCGTGACCAAGGCCCTGCTTCAGTCAGGCGTGTCCTACGTCGGCGGCTACCAGGGCGCGCCCGTGTCGCACCTGCTGGACGTGATGGTGCAGGCGCGCGACTACCTGGACGGCCTCGGCGTGCACGTCGAGGCCTGCACCAGCGAAGCCTCCGCGGCGGCGATGCTGGGGGCGTCGATCAACTATCCGGCGCGCGGCGCGGTGACCTGGAAGTCCGTGGTCGGCACCAACGTCGCCGCGGACGCGCTTTCCTACCTGGCGAGCGCCGGCGTCATGGGCGGCACGCTGATCGTGCTGGGCGAGGACTACGGCGAAGGCGGCGTGGTGGCGCAGGAACGCAGCCATTCCTTCGCCATGAAATCCCTGATGTGGCTGCTCGATCCGCGGCCGAACCTCACCACCATCGTGGACATGGTGGAGCATGGCTTCGCGCTGTCCGAGGCTTCCAACACGCCGGTGATGATGGAGCTGAGGATCCGCGCCTGTCATGTCCATGGATCCTTTGTATCCAAAGACAACAAATCTCCGGCGGTATCTATGCGTCACCGCCTCGACGGGCCGCCAAAGGAGTTCATCTACGACCGCCTCGCCCACCCGCCGGCCATCTTCCGGCAGGAGAAGCTGAAGAACGACGTGCGCCTGCCGGCGGCGCGCAAGTACATCGCCGAGCACAGGCTGAACGAGATTTTCCAGGGCGAGGTGGACGACATCGGCATCGTCGTCCAGGGCGGCCTCTACAACGGCCTGATGCGCGCCTTGCGGCTGCTGCGGCTGGCCGATGATTTCGGCGGCTGCCGGATCCCGATTTACGTGTTGAACGTGGTGTATCCGATCGTTCCGGACCAAGTCGCGTCATTTTCAGCCGGGAAAAAGGCGATTTTCGTCCTGGAGGAAGGCCAACCCGAGTTCATCGAGCAGGAAATCGCGATGCACCTGCGGCGCGCCGACCTGCAGACGAAATTGCACGGCAAGGACCTGCTGCACATGGCGGGCGACTACACCACCGAATTGATGGTGCGCGGGCTGACGCGCTTCCTAGCGCAGCATGTGCCGCAACTGGATTTGTCTTCGGGTTCTCTTTGGTTGAATTCGATCCGAAGTACAAGGGAAAAGGCGGCCGGCTTGCTCGGCCCGATGCCCCAGCGCCCGCCGACCTTCTGCGTCGGCTGCCCGGAGCGGCCGGTGTTCTCGGCGATGAAGCTGGTGGCGCAGGACATCGGCCGGCCGCATGTCTCCATGGACGTGGGCTGCCACGCCTTCGCCTCCTTCGAACCGTTCTCGCAGGGCAATACCCTGCTCGGCTACGGCATGAGCCTGGCGAGCGCTGCCGGCGTGACGCCGATGTCGGCGCGCCGCCCGGTGGCCGTGATGGGCGACGGCGGCTTCTGGCACAACGGCCTGCTGTCTGGTGTCGCCTCGAACCTGATGAACAAGGGCGACGGCGTCCTGGTCATCATGAAAAACGGCTACGCCTCCGCCACTGGCACTCAGGAACTGCTTTCTTCTCCCAAAAATTCAGAGCATTCGATCGAGGACACGCTCCAGGGTATCGGCGTGAGATGGCTGCGCACGGTCAACAACTACGATGTCGGCGCAATGTCGAAGACCTACAAGGAGGCGATGTCCACGGACTACAAGGGGCTGAAAGTCATCATCGCCGAGGGCGAGTGCCAGCTCGAGCGCCAGCGCAGATTGCGTCCCGTCGTCGCGAAAAATCTCTCCGAAGGGAAAAGAACGGTCCGGGTGAAGTACGGCGTCGACGAAGACACCTGTACCGGGGACCATTCCTGCATCCGCCTGTCGGGCTGCCCGACGCTCACCATCAAGGACAACCCGGATCCTCTGCGGCGCGACCCCGTGGCCACTGTGATCGACGGCTGCGTCGGCTGCGGCCTGTGCGGGGAGAACGCGCACGCGGCGGTGTTGTGTCCGTCGTTTTACCGGGCGGAGGTCGTCCAGAATCCGAACCTGCTGGACAGGACCCTGCAGAAAATGCGGAACATTTTCAAATGAGCCTCCCGGAGCGGCCCATCGCCATCCTGATCGCAGCGCTCGGCGGCGAAGGCGGCGGCGTCATGGCCGACTGGCTGATCGACGCCGCGGCGCAATGCGGCTTCCCGTCGCAGAGCACCTCGATTCCCGGCGTGGCGCAGCGCACCGGCGCAACCACTTACTACCTGGAGATTTTTCCGGCGACGGCAAGCCAGCTGCACGGCAAGCAGCCCGTGTTTTCGCTCACGCCAAGCCCGGGCAACGTCGACATCATGGTGGCTTCCGAATTGATCGAAGCCGGCCGCGCCATGCAGAACGGCTACGTCAGCCCGGAACGCACCACGCTGGTCGCCTCCACCCACCGCATCTACGCCACCATCGAGAAAATGCAGATGGCGGACGGCCGCTTCGACAGCGCGCGCGTGGTGGAAGCGGGCCGCAAGCTGGCGAAACAGGCGGTGCTGTTCGATATGCGCAAGCTGGCGCAGGACAGCGGCACCGTGATAAATGCCGTGCTGTTCGGCGCCATGGCGGGCAGCGGGATGCTGCCGCTGCCGCGCGAAGCCTGCGAGAAGGCGATTCGCGGCGGCGGGCGCGGCGCCGAGGCAAGCCTGCGCGGTTTCGCCGCCGGCTGCGAAATCGCCGCGGGCGCGCGCGCGACGCCGCAGGAACCCGCGCCTCCGAAACGCGCCAGCGAACTCGAAGAAATCGTCCGATTGGGGACGGAAAGACTGACCGACTATCAGGGCCCGGCCTACGCAAATCTTTTCAAGGAAAGAATTCAATCCCTTGGAAAAACCGACCCCAAGCTCGCTGCGGAAGTCGCGCGGGAAATGGCGCTGTGGATGAGTTACGAGGACATCATCCGCGTCGCCGACCTGAAGACGCGCGCCTCGCGTTTCGAGCGCGTGCGCAAGGAAGTCGGCGCGAAGGAAGGCGAACCGGTGGTGGTGATCGATTTCCTCAAGCCCGGCGTTGAGGAATTTGCTTCATTACTTCCTTATTTTTTAGGGAAAAAAATAACTTCATGGGCTGAAGCGCACGGCAAGCTCGATGCCTACAACATCGGCATGCACCTGAAGACCTCGGGGCTGTTCGGCTACCTGCTGGTGCGCTCGCTTGCGTGGCTCAAACCCTGGCGCCCGCACTCCTACCGCTACCAGGAAGAGCAGAAGCTCATCGAGCTATGGCTCGCTCGCGTGCGCGACGCGGCGGTGCGCAGCATCCCGGTCGCGCTGGAAGTCGCCGAATGCGCGCGCCTGATCAAGGGTTACGGCGACACCCACCGCCGCGGCAAGGCCAATTTCCTCGCCATCCTCGACGCGCTGGTGGACCACCCGGCGACCGCAGACCCCGCCGCGCAGGCGAAGGCCATCCGCAAGGCGCGCGAAGCGGCACTCGCGGATCCGGAAGGCAAGGCCCTCGGCGGCGCGCTAGGTAAACCCGTGACGTGGCTGAAAGCCGTAAAGGGCTGAACGCCGGAGCCGGCGCACAGGCGGATGCCTGCCTGCTCAGCTTCATTGCAGGCTACGTCGACACTTGCGTGTTCATCGGCCTGTTCGGTCTGTTCACCGCGCATGTCACCGGAAATTTCGTGCTGATCGGGGCGGAACTCGTGCACCGCAGAGGCGACGTGCTCGTCAAGCTGCTTGCGCTGCCCGTATTCATCCTGGCCGTCGCGGCGGCGGTCAAGATCGCCGAGGCGCTGCAGCGTGCCGGGCGGGCGCGCGTGGCGCCGCTGCTGTACGTGGAGGCAGGCTTGCTCTTTCTTTGCGCGGCCGCCGCGATAGGTTTCGACGCGACCGCGCATCCGCATGAATTTTCGGCCCTCTCCGTGGGGCTCCTGGCAGCGGCGGCGATGGGCATTCAGAACGCGACAATGCGCCTGGAACTGGCGGCACTGCCCTCGACCACGGTCATGACCATGAACGTGACCCAGGGCGCGATCGACGTCGTCACCATGCTCGGACGCCGCGTCGATCCGGCATCGGACGCGCAGAAGAAAGCGGAGGCACGGCAGCGGTTCGGCCGCATGTGGCCGGCCATCGCCGCGTTTACCTTCGGCGCGATCGGCGGAGCGCTTGGTTACCTCGCGGCGGGGCTGCAGTCACTCCTGGTGCCCGCCATACTCTGCGTCGTGGCGGGCGCCCGTTTCGCGCGCCGGCCTGCATGATCCTGTCCTCCATGGAACGAGGGCGACACTTTATAATGGTTTTTTCTAGGAGCGAGTCATGGCGAGCGTCCCAAAGCCGCAACCCGGCGCCGAGCGGCAGGACCTCTACCGCCGGATAGAAAAGCTCAATTTCTCACCCCTGTGGGAGGTGTACCACGACCTGATTCCAGACGAGCCGAAAACTCCCTGCAAGCCGGCGATCTGGAAGTGGGCGGACTCGCGCCCCCACCTGATGGAAGCCGGCAAGCTCATCACGGCCAAGGAAGCCCTGCGGCGCGTGCTGGTGCTGCAGAACCCCGGGATGCGCGGGCAGTCCTGCGTCACGCAGAGCCTGTTCGCCGGCTACCAGCTCATCCTGCCGGGCGAGATCGCGCCGAGTCACCGGCACACGCAATCGGCGCTGCGCTTTGTCGTCGAGGGTTCTGGAGCCTACACGGCGGTGGACGGCGAGCGCACGACCATGCGTCCTGGGGACTTCATCATCACGCCGTCCTGGACCTGGCACGACCACGGCAATCCGGGGTCGGACCCGGTCATCTGGCTGGACGGCCTCGACCTTCCGATTCTGCGCATCTTCGCCGCACAATTCCACGAACCCTTCCCCGAGGAAATCCAGCCGGTCTCCCGCGGCGAGGGCGCGTCCCTCGCGCGCTACGGCAACAACCTCAAACCGCTCGGGGCGGTGGCGCCTTACGGAAAGACATCGCCGATCTTCAGCTACCCCTACGACCGCAGCCGCGAAACGCTGGCCAGGCTCGCCAAGGAAGGGGATCCGGATCCCTGCCACGGCTGGAAAATGGAGTTCGTCAATCCGCTCACCGGCGGACCCGCGATGCCCACGATCGGCACCTTCATCCAGCTGCTGCCCAAAGGCTTCCGCTCCAGCCCGTATCGCGCGACCGACGGCACCGTATATTCGGTGGCCGAGGGCAGGGGCAAGGTCAGAATCGGCGGCGACGAATTCGCCTTCGGGCCGAAAGACGCGTTTGTCGTGCCGTCCTGGCACCCTGCCAGCATCGAAGCCGACGGCGAGTGCGTGCTGTTCTCCTACTCCGACCGGCCGGCGCAGCAGGCGCTCGGCCTGTGGCGGGAACATCGCGGGTGAGTGATTCCGCATTCTATTCGCGGGAATACAACAACCGCGCGCTGGTGCCGGACAACGAGAGATGGATCACTCGCTGGGTGCAGGAGTCCGAGCGCGCGCGCGCGACCATGACCTGCCGCCTCGACCAGCGCTACGGCGAGGCGCCCGGCGAAAAGATCGACATCTTCCCGTCGCGCAAGGGCGACGGCAGCTGCATGATGTTCATCCACGGCGGCTACTGGCGTTCGCGCGACAAGCGGGATTTTTCCTTCCTCGCGCCGGCCTGGGTGGACGCCGGCGTCTCGCTCGCGGTGGTGAATTACGACCTCTGCCCTTCGGTGACGGTCGAGGAAATCGTGCGCCAGATGCTGCGCGCGAGCCGCTGGCTCTGGCTGCGCGCGGAAGAGTACGGCATGGACGAGGACCGGCTGTATGTCTCGGGCCATTCCGCGGGAGGGCACCTGACCGCGATGATGATGGCGGCGGTCTGGCCGGCCTTCGATCGGCGCCTGCCCAGGGACCTGTTCAAGGGCGGCCTTGCGATCAGCGGCATCTACGACATGCGGCCGATGGTGCAGGTGGACTGGCTGAACGGCGACTTGCGCCTGAACGAGGCGGACGCAATCAAGGTCTCTCCCGCCTTCCTGCCGGCGGCGACGCGCTCGCCGGTGATGACCTGCGTCGGCGGCGACGAGAGCTCCGAATTCCACCGGCAGAACGCGCTGCTCGGGGAGCGCTGGCGCGGCGCCTTCGCCGGCGACATCCCGATGCCGGGAACGCACCATTTCTCGGTCGTAGGTGGACTCGCCGACCAGTCGAGCGCGCTGTTCTCCGGCGCGCGCAAGCTGATGAAGCTCGACCGGTGAACGAATATCTCGCCCCGGCGCGCTACATCGACAGCGGCCACCCGGGCGTCGTTTCTTTCGCGAAGAAAAATGCGGTTGGAAGAGATCCCCTGACCCGCGCGGTAGCGCTGTACTACGCCGTGCGCGACGGCATCCGCTACAACCCCTTTCTGGATTTCTCCAGGGAGGAAACCTTCCGGGCCTCGCATTGCATCACTGCCGGCGAAGGCTTCTGCATCGGCAAGGCCGCCCTGCTCGCCGCCTGCGCGCGAGCCGACGGCATTCCGGCCCGGGTCGGCTTCGCCGACGTCAAGAACCACCTCACCACGCCCGCACTGCGCGAACGCATGGGGACAGACCTGTTCGTCTATCACGGCTATGCCGAGCTGCTGCTGGAAGGGAAATGGGTCAAGGCGACGCCGGCGTTCAATGTCGAGCTCTGCCGGCGCTTCAAAGTCAAGCCGCTGGAATTCGACGGCCGCGAGGACTCGATATTCCATCCCTTCGATGAAGAAGACCGGCGCCACATGGAATACATGCGCGACCGCGGCAGCCACGCCGACGTGCCGGCCGCCGAGATCATGCGGGTGTTCCGCGAGGTGTATCCGGCGCTCTACGGCCTGGGCAACGAATCTGCCAGGGAGAGTTTCGGCTGACGCCGCGGCAACTCCTGGAAGCAAGCTTCCGCGCCGCAGTCGCCGCGGCAGATCCTCTCGAGATCGTTCCGGCCCACCTGCCCAAGCCGCCGGACGGCCGCACGCTCGTGCTCGCCGTCGGCAAGGCGGCGGCCTCGATGGCGCTTGCGGTCGAGAGCCACTGGCCGGCCGACAAGAAACTTTTCGGCATCGCGCTTACCCGCTACGGGCATGCGTTGAGCCTGGAGCGCATCCGCTGGGTCGAGGCGGGCCATCCGGTGCCGGACGAAGCCGGCGAACAGGCCGCGCGCGAAATGCTGGGCGCGGCCCGCGCCATCAAGCCGATGGACCTGCTGCTGATGCTGGTTTCCGGCGGCGGCTCGGCGCTGCTCTCGCTGCCGGTCGACGGCGTGTCGATCGCGGACCTGCGCACGGTGACCAAGGACCTGCTGCTGAGCGGAGCGCCGATCCAGGAAATCAACACCGTGCGCAAGCACATCTCCGCCATCCAGGGCGGGCGCCTCGCCGCCGCGTGCAAGGCGCCCGTACTCTCGCTCATCATCTCGGACGTGACCGGCGACGATCCTACGCACATCGCCTCGGGGCCCTGCGCGCCCGATCCGACGACTTTCCAGGACGCGGTGGACGTGCTGAACCGCTTCGACGTCAAGCCGCCGCGCGCGGTGCTCAGCCACCTGATCGCCGGCCTGCGCGGCGAGCGCGAGGAAACACCCAAGCCGGGCTCGCCCGTATTCGAGAACGTCGAGAACCGCATCATCGCCACCCCGCGGCGCTCGCTGGAGGCGGCTGCCAAGCTGTTCCGCGATAACGGCGTCGAACCCGTGATCCTGGGGGACTCGGTGACCGGCGAGGCGACTGAAGTGGCCAAGGTCATGGCGGCGCTGGTGCGGGAGATCCGCACCTACGACTCGCCGTTCAAGCCGCCGGTGGCGCTCATTTCCGGGGGCGAATGCACGGTGACGGTTCGCCGCGCCAACGGCCGCGGGGGACGCTGCGCCGAGTTCCTGCTGGCGTTAGGCATGGAGTTGGCGGGACTGGCGGAGGTGCACGCAATCGCCGCCGACACGGACGGCATAGACGGGTCTGAAGACAACGCCGGCGCCTTGCTCGCGCCGGATTCGCTCGCCCGGGCGCGCGCGCAGGGACTGGACCCCAGGAAACTCCTGGCCGCCAACGACAGCTACGGCGTTTTTTCCGCCATCGGCGACCTGGTGGTCACCGGCCCTACCCGCACCAACGTCAACGACTACCGCGCGATCATCATCGCCTGAGGGCGGAGCGGGTCAGGTCTTGACCCGGCTGTTGCGGCAATCGAGGACGGCCCGCACAAGATCATCCGCCCGGCTTGCGACGATGCTCTTCCGCCCGATGTGGGGAAAATTCCGGAACACCGGGGCCGCGCGCGGGCTGGATGCGAAGACCAGGCCGTCATAGGAAGTGGATTGGTTGTCGAAGTCGCTTTTGACTTCCACGCGGTACCCCAACCGCGACAATTCGCCGACGACGTGGTGATGGATGTCCTGGGAATGCGTCGAGACGAACAGGTAGTCGACCGCCTGGCGCTTCAGGGAGTCGCGACCGCCTTCGATCAGGTCGACCTCGAATCCCTGAATGTCGACATGCAGAATGTTCAACCGATCGATGCCCCGGCTCTGCATGAACGGGTCCAGCCGCCAGTGATCCCTGGCCACCGCGGCCTCGATGAATTCGCCGTCGAACCCGTTGCGCCGGAAGTTGGCTTCCCCGGCGGCCAGATTGTCCGGATCGGGTTCGACCATGATGACCGTCGCCCCCGGCCTCTCTTTCTTCAGCCACATCGAGTAGTGCGCCCAGTACGCCCCGAGCTCGATCATCCGCGGCGCTTCTGGCATGTTCCTGAGCACCTCCTGGAAGACGTACTCTTCCAGCGGCTCATGGACGCCCCGGTTCAGGACCAGCAGGTCGCTGAATCCGCCGTAGTAGGCGCCCGAACCGGCCACCGGCACCCTGATGCCGTTGTGCAGGCAGACTTCGTCGCCCTCCACGACGCCCGCCATTGGAACCCGCTCGATCAGCAGGTTCAGCGGATCCGATATGACTTCCCGGAACCGGCCGATAAAATCCGCGGTTTCGGCTTTGGGAGGCAGCTCCATCGTCACCGCCCGGCGGCGATCAGGCGGCCTTCGCCGGTTCCTTCTTCTCGCCCTTCTTTTTTTCGCCGTCAGACGCCGCGGCGGTTTCCACGCGATCCATCAGCGTCACCAGCGCCATCGGGGCGTTGTCGCCCTTCCTGAAGCCGCTCTTCAGTATGCGCAGATAGCCGCCGTTGCGCTTGGCATAGCGCGGACCGAGTTCGCCGAACAGCTTGGAAACCGTGTCGCGGTCGCGCAGCCGGTCGTAGGCGAGGCGCCGGTTGGCCAGCGTGGCGGTCTTGCCCATGGTGATCATCGGCTCGACGACGCGCCGCAGTTCCTTCGCCTTGGGCAGCGTGGTCGTGATCTGCTCGTGCGTCAGCAACGCGTTCGCCATGTTGCGGAACATGGCGAGCCGGTGGCTCGTGGTTCTGTTTAGCTTGCGGAGTCCGTGGCCGTGACGCATGGTGCTTTCCCGTTGTTACGTCCTGTGGTGCTCGAGTCCGGCAGGCGGCCAGTTCTCGAGCTTCATGCCCAGCGTCAGCCCCCTGGACGCGAGCACTTCTTTGATTTCGTTGAGCGACTTGCGGCCCAGGTTCGGGGTCTTCAGCAGCTCGGTCTCGGTGCGCTGGATCAGGTCGCCGATGTAGTAGATGTTCTCGGCCTTGAGGCAGTTGGCGGAGCGCACGGTGAGCTCGAGGTCGTCCACCGGCCGCAGCAGGATCGGGTCGACCGCGACCGCCTTCTTCTCTTCGGTCGGCAGCGCGGTGCCTTCGAGTTGCGCGAACACCGACAGTTGGTCTACTAGTATGCGGGCGGCGTAGCGCACCGCCTCCTCGGGCTCGATGGCGCCGTTGGTCTCGATGTCGAGGATCAGCTTGTCCAAGTCGGTGCGCTGCTCGACGCGCGCCGAATCCACGGCATATGACACGCGGCGCACCGGGCTGAACGAGGCGTCGAGCACGATGCGGCCGATGCTCTTGGTTTCCTCCGGCATGTAACGCATGTTCCCCGGCACGTAGCCGCGGCCCGCTTCGACCTTGAGCTGCAGCTCGATCTTGCCGCCGGCGGAGAGGTTGGCGATGACATGCCCGGGGTTGACGATCTCGACGTCGTGCGACGGCTCGATGTCGCCGGCGGTCACCGGGCCTTCGCCCTTTTTCTTCAGGGTCAGGATCGCCTCGCTGCGGTTATGCAGCCGCAGCACCACGCCTTTCAGGTTGAGCAGGATGTCGACCACGTCCTCGCGCACGCCGTCCAGCGTCGAGTACTCGTGCACCACGCCGGCGATCTGCACTTCGGTGGGAGCGTAGCCGGGCATGGAAGACAGCAGCACGCGGCGCAGCGCGTTGCCCAGCGTATGGCCGTAGCCGCGCTCGAAAGGCTCCATCGTCACCTTGGCGTGCGACGGGGAGAGGTTCTGCACATCGACGATGCGCGGCTTCAGGAATCCGGTCTGGGGCATGTGGGTTTACCTTGTTACTTCGAGTACAGTTCGATGATCAGGCTCTCGTTGACCGTGGAGGACATGTCCGCGCGCGCCGGGAGCGACTTGAATTTCCCCTTCAGCGCCTTCGTGTCCACCTCGAGCCATTCGGGAATGCTGCGCGACTCGGCGGCTTCCGCCGAAGCCTTGAGGCGCAATTGCGCCTTCGCCTTTTCGGCGACCTCGACGACGTCGCCCGGGGCGACTTCATAAGACGGGATGTTGACGCGCTTGCCGTTCACGAGAATGCCGTTGTGCCGCACCACCTGGCGCGCTTCGCTGCGCGAGGCGCCGAAGCCCATGCGGTAGGCGACGTTGTCCAGGCGCGATTCGAGGATCTGCAGCAGCCGCTCGCCGGTGACGCCCTTGGAGCTCGACGCCTCGGCGTAGGTCTTGCGGAACTGGCGCTCGAGCACGCCGTAGATGCGGCGCGTCTTCTGCTTTTCGCGCAGCTGCTTGCCGTAGTCCGAGAGGCGCGCGCCGCTCTTCTGGCCGTGCTGGCCGGGGGCGTAGGCGCGGCGCTCGATGGCGCACTTGTCCGTGAAGCACTTCTCGCCCTTGAGGAAGAGCTTCTCGCCTTCCCTGCGGCATTGACGACACTTCGCGTCGAGATTTCTGGCCATGCTTTCTCCTTAAACCCGGCGCCGCTTCGGCGCGCGGCA
Source organism: Burkholderiales bacterium (assembly GCA_035308765.1). Classification (GTDB taxonomy): domain Bacteria; phylum Pseudomonadota; class Gammaproteobacteria; order Burkholderiales; family SG8-39; genus RBG-16-66-20. The sequence continues at coordinate 5,345 of DATGGA010000100.1, read as the reverse complement.
GCCGTTGTGCGGCACGGGGGTAACGTCGGCGATCGAACCGATCTTGAGGCCGATCGCGTTCAGCGCGCGCACCGCGGATTCGCGGCCAGGACCGGGACCCTTGATGCGCACTTCGATGTTCTTCACGCCGCATTCCTGCGCCGCGCGCCCGGCGCGCTCGGCGGCCATCTGCGCCGCGAACGGCGTCGACTTGCGCGAGCCCTTGAAGCCGGCATTGCCAGAGGTCGCCCAGGACAGCGTGTTGCCCTGCCGGTCGGTGATGGTGACGATGGTGTTGTTGAACGACGCGTGCACGTGGGCGATGCCCTCGGCGACGTTCTTCTTCACTTTCTTGCGCGCGCGCGCCGAAGCGGTCTGCTGCAGCTGCTGCGTCGAGGGCGTTGCCTTGCTTGCCATGTTCTTGTCCTGGTCCGTTTAGCGGGTTAGATCTTGCCGGCCGGCGCGTTCTGCTTGACTGCCGCCTTGCGCGGGCCCTTGCGGGTGCGCGCGTTGGTGCGCGTCCTCTGCCCGCGCACCGGCAGCCCTTTGCGATGGCGCGAGCCGCGGTAGCAGCCCAGGTCGATCAGGCGCTTGATCGACATCTGCACTTCGCGGCGCAGGTCGCCTTCCACCGTCAGGCGCGTGATGCTCTCGCGCAGGCGGTCGGTCTCGGCGTCGGTCAGGTCCTTGATCTTGCGCGTCGGCTCAACCCCGGCGGCGGCGCAGATTGCGGTCGCGCGCGAGCGGCCGATGCCGTAGATCGCAGTCAGCGCAATGCCGGCGTGCTGGTGATTGGGGATGTTGATGCCTGCAATACGGGCCATAGCGTGTTCTTTCCGGGGAACCTGAGATTATATCAATTTCTTCAAGGGTTTATCAACCCTGGCGTTGCTTGTGGCGCGGATCCGAGCAAATCACGCGCACCACCCGCTTGCGGCGCACGATTTTGCATTTGCGGCAGATCTTCTTCACTGAGGCCATGACTTTCATGAGTCGGTTTCCTTTTCTCTAGCGCGCGGGCATGCCGCCCTTGAAGCTGGCCTTGCGCAGCAGGCTCTCGTACTGGTGCGTCATCACGTAGGCCTGCACCTGGGCCATGAAGTCCATCGTCACCACGACGATGATCAGCAGCGAGGTGCCGCCGAAATAGAACGGCACGTTCCAGCGCAGGATCAGGAATTCCGGCACCAAGCACACCAGCGTCACATAGGCCGCGCCGGCGAGCGTCAGCCGGGTCAGGATCTTCTCCAGGTAGCGCGCGGTCTGTTCGCCCGGGCGGATGCCGGGGACGAAGGCGCCCGATTTCTTCAGGTTGTCGGCGGTTTCCTTCGGGTTGTACTGCAGCGCCGTGTAGAAGAAGCAGAAAAACACGATCAGCGACGCGTAGAACAGCACGTAGACCGGCTGCCCGGGAGACAGCGTGCCGGCGAGATCGCGCAGCCAGAGGAAACCCTCGGCCGAACCGAACCAGCTGAGCAGGGTCGCCGGAAACAGGATCAGGGACGAAGCGAAGATGGGCGGGATCACGCCCGACATGTTGAGCTTGAACGGCAGGTGCGAACTCTGGCCGCCAAAGACGCGGTTGCCGACCTGCCGCTTGGCGTAGTTGACCAGGATTTTCCGCTGCCCGCGCTCGACGAAGCACACGAACGCAGTCACGGCCACGACCGCCACCGCCACCAGCAGCGCAGTCAGCGGATGCATCGAGCCGGTGCGCACCAGTTCGAGGGTGCCGGCGACCGCGTTCGGCAGCCCGGCGGCGATGCCCGCGAAAATGATGATCGAGATGCCGTTGCCCAGGCCGCGCTCGGTGATCTGCTCGCCCAGCCACATCAGGAACATGGTGCCGGTGACCAGCGTGGTGACCGTCGTGATGCGGAACATGAGGCCGGGGTCGACCACCAGGTTCGCCTGCGACTCCAGCGCGATCGAGATACCGGTGGCCTGGAACAGCGCCAGCGCCACGGTGCCGTAGCGCGTGTACTGGGTGATCTTGCGCCGGCCGGTCTCGCCTTCCTTGCGCAGCGCTTCCAGCTGCGGGCTGACCGCGGTCATGAGCTGCATGATGATCGAGGCCGAGATGTACGGCATGATCCCCAGGGCGAAGATGGTGAAGCGCGACAGAGCGCCGCCGGAGAACATGTTGAACATGCCGAGGATGCCGCCTTGCTGTCCCTTGAACAGCTCGGCCAGCACGTACGGATCGATCCCCGGCACCGGGATGTGCGCGCCGATGCGGAACACGAACAGCGCCCCCAGCAGAAACAGCAGCCGTTTCTTCAAGTCGCCGTAACGGGCGGTCTTGCCTGCGCCGGGAAGGGCATTCGCCAAGCGGGCCTACTCCTTTGCTTTCTTGTCTTTTGCCACCAGCTTTTTCTCCGGTGCCGGCGCCGCGGCAGGCTCTTCGTACTTGCCGCCCGCCGCCTCGATCGCGGCGCGCGCACCCTTGGTCGCCTTGACGCCTTTGAGCGTGACCTTGCGCGAGAGCTTTCCCGACAGGATCACCTTCGCGGCGATGGCCTCGCGCGGAACCACGCGTTCCGCCCTGAGGGCGGCGAAATCGATGTCGGTCGCCTTCATCGCCTGCAGATCGGACAGCCGAACCTCGGCGGTCGCATTGCGCGTGAGCGAAGCAAAGCCCCGCTTCGGCAGGCGGCGATGCAACGGCATCTGGCCGCCCTCGAAGCCGACCTTGTGATATCCGCCCGCGCGCGCGCGCTGGCCCTTATGGCCCAGGCCTGCAGTCTTGCCCCAGCCCGAGCCCATGCCGCGGCCGACGCGGTGGCGCAGCTGCTTGGAGCCCGGCGCAGGTTTCAGTCCATTGAGTCTCATGCTAGCTCTCCAGCCTGACGAGGTAGGCCACGCGATTGATCATGCCGCGCACCTCCGGGGTGTCGACGAGTTCCACCGTGTGGTGGATGCGTTTCAGGCCGAGGCCGCGCACGGTCGCGACGTGCGCCGTCTTGCAGCCCGCCAGGCCCTTCACCAGCTTCACTTTGATTTTCTTCTTGTCCGCCATGGCATTCCTAGGAAGAAAGGATTTCCTCGACCTTTTTGCCGCGCTTGGCGGCGATCTCGGCCGGCGTGTTCATCGCCTGCAGGCCCTGCAGCGTCGCGCGCACCACGTTGTACGGGTTGGTCGAGCCGAAGCACTTGGCGAGCACGTTGGTGACGCCCATCACCTCGAACACGGCGCGCATCGGGCCGCCGGCGATGATGCCGGTGCCTTCGGACGCCGGCTGCATCAGCACCTTCGCCGAGCCGTGGCGGCCGATGACGGTGTGGTGCAGCGTCCCGCTCTTCAGGTTGACCTTGAACATCTTGCGACGCGCTTCCTCCATCGCCTTCTGCACGGCGACCGGGACTTCCCGCGCCTTGCCCTTGCCCATGCCGATGCTGCCGTCGCCGTCGCCGACCACGGTAAGCGCGGCGAAGCCGAGCACGCGGCCGCCCTTCACCACCTTGGTGACGCGGTTGACCGCGATCATTTTTTCGCGCAGCCCGTCGCCCCGCTCTTCCTGCTGCTGCATCCGTCGTGCCTGCATTTTGGCCATTCGAATTCCTTAGAATTTGAGCCCGCCGGCCCGTGCCGCCTCGGCAAGCGCCTTCACCCGGCCGTGGTACCTGTAACCCGCGCGGTCGAAGGCCACACTCTCGATGCCGGCCGCCTTCGCCTTCTCGGCGATGCGCAGGCCGACCGCTTCCGCGGCCTTCTTGCTGCTGCCGGTCTTCATTTTCGCGCGCAGCTCCTTCTCGACGCTGGAAGCGCTGGCCAGCACCTTGTCGCCGCCAGGGGTGGTGATCTGCGCGTAGATGTGCACGTTGGTGCGGTGCACGGTCAGGCGCACGGCGCCGATCTCGCGGATCTTGAGCCGGGTCTGGCGCGAGCGCCGCAGGCGAGCGTCATTTTTATCGATCATGGTCGTTGCCCTACTTCTTCTTCGTTTCTTTGAGCACGATGGCCTCGCCCGTATAGCGCACGCCCTTGCCCTTGTAGGGCTCGGGGGGCTTGACGTCGCGGATCTCGGCCGCGATGCGGCCCACCAGCTGCTTGTCGACGCCGCTGACCACGATCTCGGTCTGCGTAGGCGTCGCCACCTTGATTCCCTTGGGCATCTGCTGCACCACCGGGTGCGAGAAGCCGAGCGACAGGTTGAGCTTGTCGCCCGCGGCCTGGGCCCGGTAGCCGACCCCGACCAGCGCCAGCTTCTTCTCCCAGCCCTTGGTGACGCCGGTCACCATGTTGGCGACCAGCATGCGCATGGTACCGGACATGGCGTTCGCATGATTGGAATTGCCGAGCGCCTTGCACTTCAGCGTTTCGCCGTCTTTCTCGACGCCGACGTTAGGATCCATCGGGCGCGCGATCGTGCCCAGCGGCCCCTTTACCGAAATCTGCACCGGCGTGATGCTCACCTCGACGCCCTTGGGCAGCGGGATGGGGTTCCTTGCTATGCGCGACATGGCAGGCTCCTCAGGCCACGATGCAGATGACTTCGCCGCCGACGCCGGTGGCGCGCGCCTTGCGGTCGGTCATCACGCCACGCGAGGTGGAAACGATGGCCACGCCCAGACCGTTCATGACCCTGGGCAGGCTGTCGCGGTCCTTGTAGACGCGCAGGCCCGGCGTGGAGATGCGCTCCAGGCGCTCGATCACCGGCCGGCCGGCGTAGTACTTGAGGCCGATGCGCAGCAGCTTCTTGACGCCGTCTTCGCGCACCGCGAAGTCCTCGACGTAGCCCTCTTCCTTCAGCACCTGGGCGATGGAAATCTTCAGTTTCGAGCAGGGCATGCTCACATCCACGTGCCCGACCATCTGGGCATTGCGGATGCGGGTCAGCATGTCGGCGATCGGATCGGTCATGCTCATAGTGACTCCCTTACCAGCTCGCCTTGATCACGCCGGGCACCTCGCCGCGCATCGCCAGCTCGCGCAGCTTGATGCGGCCGAGGCCGAACTTGCGGTAGACGCCGCGCGGGCGCCCGGTCAGCGCGCAGCGGTTGCGCAGCCGCGAGGGCGAGGCGTCGCGCGGCAGCTTCTGCAGCTTGGCTCGGGCCGCGTCGCGATCCTCGTCGGCGGCCTTCTGGTTGTGGATTACCTCGAGCAGCGCGGCGCGCTTCAACTTGAATTTCGCCACCGTGTTGCGGCGCTTCTTTTCGCGGAGCTTCACTGAGAGTTTGGCCATCGTTGTCAGCCTTTCTGTACTTGCGTGTTCGGGCCGGATGGATTCTGCCCCGGCTTGCTCTGTTCCTGCTTGAACGGGAAGCGGAACGCGGTGAGCAGGGCGCGCGCTTCGTCGTCGGTCTTCGCCGAGGTGTTGATGGCGATGTCCATGCCGCGCAGCGTGTCGATCTTGTCGTACTCG
>DATGGA010000099.1:0-48823 GCA_035308765.1 Burkholderiales bacterium | reverse complement strand
CAATCTGCTGCTGCTGGCCATAGCGGTCTGCGCTTGGCTGCTGCGGAAGCATTCCGCCGCTCTCGCCGTGGTGCGGTTCGCCGCGGAGCGGCCGTGGACGATTGCGCTGGCGCTGTTCCCGCTGCTTTGCCTCGGCTCGCTGCAGGTCTATCACGCCTATCCGCTTTCGATGGACGAGTATGCAGCCGTGTTTCAGGCGAAGGTGTTTGCCGCGGGCCGGCTTAGCGGGGCGTTTCCCCCGGAACTCCTAGATCGGCTGATCCCGCCCTATTTCCAGAACGCATTTCTTGCAGTGTCGCGCGCGAGTGGCGAGGTTTCGGCCAACAACTGGCCCGGCTTTTCGCTGTTGCTCGCGCCATTTGCCGGGCTCGGCATTGCGTGGGCCGCGAATCCGGCCATCGGTGCGCTCACGGTTCCGGCGCTCCACCGGCTGTCGAAGCAGGTGACGGGATCGCAGGAGGCGGCGGGCTGGGCGGTGGCGCTTATGGTCGCGTCGCCGGTGTTCGTGCTGTCCTCGATATCCTTTTATTCGATGCAGACGAGCTTGCTGCTGCACGTGCTGTACGCGATCCTGCTGCTGCAGCCGACGGTGCCGCGGGCCCTGCTCGCGGGCGTCATCGGATCGGTCGCGCTGACGCTGCATCAGCCGGTGGCGCACCTGCTGTTTTTCCTCCCGTTCGCGGCGTGGCTCGCGCTGCGGCCCGGGTCCGCGCGCATCTTGGCGGCGCTGGTCGCCGGTTACTTGCCGTTATCGATCCCGCTGGGTATCGGTTGGTACCTCCATCTCTCGGATCTGATGCGGGTCGCCCAGGACAAGGGACCGCTGCTGGTCGCGATGACGCCGATGGATACCATCCTCGCCAGGATCGGCAATGTCTTCGGCCTGCCGGGACCCCTGACCATGGATGCACGCATGGCTGGACTGTCAAAAGTCTGGACCTGGGCCGTGCCTGGTCTCGTTGTGCTGGCCGGGTACGGCTATGCGGCGGGCCGGGCAGCGACGCCGGTGCGAGTCCTTGGCGCGGCGCTCGCGGCCACCTTCTTCGGCTATTTTCTGTTCCGCGTCGAGCAAGGGCATGGCTGGGGCTCCCGCTACCTGCATTCCGCGTGGTTCGTGCTGCCGCTGCTGGCGGCAGTTTTCCTGTCTGGCCCAAGCAACCGTGAGCAAGGCGAACTGCGCGCCATGGCCGCGTGGGCGATCGTCATGTCGCTCGTTGCCGCCAACGCGCAGCGCCTGGTGCAGGCGGAGGTGTTCATCAGCCAGCATCTTTCCCAGGTCCCGCCGCTGGCGCAAGCACCCCGGCCCGGCCAGCGTGAATTATTGTTCGTAAATCCAGACGCCGGTTCCTACCTGCTGGACGTGGTGCAGAACGATCCCTTCCTGCGCGCGCCGCGCGTCGTCATGCTGCTGCAGGGCTCCGCGAGCACCGCCGAACTCGTGCAGCGGAAATTCCCGGGATTCACCCTTACTGCGCGCGGCGAGTGGGGCGAGCTATGGACTGCGCCGCGGGGCGATTAAGGCGGGGGGACGCAGGATCGCCTTCAGGTCCTCGCGGTCCAGGCGGCCGAAATAATTCGATGCGATTCCCTTCGCCGCCTCCGGCAGCGTGCGCTCGATCTTCGGCCCCCAGCGCGGCCGGGCGATAGAGCGCCAGAACTCGTAAACTGGAGTTACCGCGCCGATCGCGAGCACGGTGATGACGAGGGCGCGCGGAATCCGGTCGGCAGCTGCAAGCATCGGCTCGCCCAGCGTGCGGACACACAGGATCGCCAGCATCGCCAGCGACGGGATCGAGGCCCGCATCACCAGATCGTTGGACGGCCCGAAGCTCAGCAGCGGCAGCGCCGCCAGCACCGCAAACGAGATCCAGCACAAGCCGCGCGAATCGCGCACGACGGCAAGCAATCCGACGGCGAGCAGCGCGAATTCCAGCAGCACGAATCTCGCGTATTTCAGCAGGTGACTGGCGGGGTCGAAGGTCACGTCCGCGCCGGTGCTGGCCGCGACCGCCTCGAAACTGAGACTGAGGTACCGGGCGTCGAGCAGCAGTAGGAGAAAGACCGGGACGATCGCCGCGAGCGGCAGCCGCAGGCTCAGGCCGCGATGCAGTCGGTCCGCGGCGAGGCAGGCTAGGAACGGAGCAATCCCCATTGCCGCGAACGGCGTCCAGAGCGGTAGCAGGGCAGCGATCAAGATGGCGGCCGGCCAGAATGCCGGCTCGCGCCAGTGGCGGTAGAGCAGCGCGGTGGCGACCCAGGCCGGCAGCGCATGGTTCGGAACCCAGAAAAGCTGCGTCGTATGTGACGAGTACTGCAGCGGGTGGGCCCACCATTCCAGATGTAGCGGCGGCGCCGGCAGGTAGCCAGCGACGAGCGCCACCCCGACTGCGTCCATGCCGCTGAACAGCACCGCCACGGCGAGTACCAGTGCGAGGCGTGCCCCCGGGCGCTGCGGCAGGGGCAGCAGGAGCAGGAACAGCGCCGCGCCGAGTCCGGTCCAGGCATACAGCAGCCCGTCCGCGAGACCAGCGCCGAACAGCGATCCGAGCGCGGCGGCTGGCAGGAAGTAACCGAGCGCAGTACGCAGTATCAGCGGGTCGCCGTCCAGCAGGCCGTACGACGGCGGCCATGCGCTGCGCACCAGATCTGCGAGGACCGCGTCGCGCACCAGCCAATCGGTGTTGGCATAGAGGAAATGGCCTGCCCCGCCGAAGGCCGCCCAGGCGAAGCCTGTCGCCGCCACCAGCAGCATGGTCGGCAAGGGAAAAGGCGCGCGCCAGGTTATTTCGCGCGCGCGCAGCGAAGCGACGATGGCGAGGAGCAGCAGCGCGCACCCGGCCACGGCGTAAGGCGTTCGCAGCCAGCCGCCGAGAAACACCAGATTAGGCAGCGCCAGGTAGGCGACCGCGCCGATCGTCAGCACGTCGAACGGCCGCGCGCAATGCACGGCGTCCTGCGCGAACCAGGAACCGCTAGCCCCGGTCGCGCTCAAAATTGACGCGTTCCTTCTCGATCACCAACGGGCGCTTGTGGACCTGGACGTGAATCGCGGCGATGTATTCGCCGAGGATGCCGATGAAGAACAGCTGCACCGAGGCGAAGAAGAAGACGCCGATGATCAGCGGCGCGAGGCCGACGCTGAACTGGTTCCAGTACACCAGTTTGTAGACGAGGTAGGCGAGCGCCACCAGCAGGCTCAACCCGGAAAGCGCGAAGCCGGCGATGGTCGCCATGCGTAGCGGCACCTTGGAGTGGCTGGTGATGCCCAGCATCGCCAGGTCGTAGAGCGTGTAGAAATTGTTCTTCGACAGGCCGCGCCGGCGCGGCGCCGGCTGGTAGGGGACTTCGGCAGAAGCGTGGCCCAGGTCGGCAACCATGCCGCGGAAATACGGATAAGGGTCGTCCAGCGCGCGCACCGCTTCGACGACCTCGCGGTCGTATAGGCCGAAACCCGTGAAATTGCGGATCAGGCGCACTTCGGAAACGCGGCCGATGAAGTCGTAGTAAAGCCAGCGCACGACGGCGAGTATTGGAGAGTCGATGCTGCGGGGCTTGACGCCGGCGACGACCTTGAAGCCGGTCTCCCAGCGCTCGATGAACTGCGGAATCAGCTCGGGCGGGTCCTGCAGGTCCGCCGCCATGGCGATCACGGCGTCGCCGCGCGCCTGCATCAGCGCGTGCACCGGGGAGCGGATGTGGCCGAAATTGCGCGTGTTCACGATCAGCCGCACGTTCGCGTCGCGCGCGCAGATCGCCTTGATGCGCTCGACGCTTGCGTCGCTGGAGGCGTTGTCGATGAAGATGTGTTCGTAGGCGTACTGCGGCAGGCGGGCGAACTGCTCGCGGATGCCTTCGTACAGCGGCTCGATGTTCTCCTGCTCGTTGTAGCAGGCGGTGACGACGCTGACGAGCCGGGTCATGGCGTTATTGCTGCCGATGCGCGGTCCCGGCGCGCTGCCAGCCGGCGCGCAGCAGCGAGCATGCGCTGCTCGATAAGCCAGCGCGGCGCCGCTGTTCCGCCGATGACCCGCAGCCAGACGGTGAAGTCCCCGGTCAGATAACGGAACGCGCGGAACATGGCGTGCAAAAGCTCCCGTCGCGGCATGCCGCGCAGCGCGTTCCACATGAACTGGTTCGCTGTGGAGCGCGCCACGAAGCAATTTGCGTTGCGCTGGAACGCCGCCATCGGGGCGCGCCCCAGCCCCTGCTGCCGCATGGCGTCGGCGACGCCGTCCGCCAGTTGCCGGACTTCACGCGCCCAGGGGAGCACGGGGGTAGCCGTGACCGCGTTGCGGTGCGACGGGTCATACCAGAGGTAGTGCGATAGGTGCCGCGACACGCATCCCACGCTTCCAAGCGCTGCAAGCCTGGTCCACAGGTACATGTCGCCGATTATGCATCCGTCCGGCAATTGCAGCTTGCGCAGGTCCCTGGTCCTGGTCACGCATGCGCACCACATGACCTCGCGTCTGCCGGCGAAGAATTCGCGTAGAAAGTCCATCCCCGGCTCGGTCTCGGGCCCGGGCAGCGACGGCACAACAATATCCGCGTAGTGCATCCAGGCGAGGGTGTATCCGAAGGCGATCCGGGGATGCCGATCAAAATGCTCGATGACGGCTGCAGCGAAGCCCGGCTCCAGCCAATCGTCGTCCGACAATCCGAGGAACAGCTCTCCACGCGCATACTCGATCAGGAAGTTGCCATGCGCGGCGGCCGGCATGGTGGCGTCGTGGCGCAGCTTGCGCAGGCGCGGATCGGAGAATCGCGCGAGCACATCGGGCGTGGTGTCGGTGGAGCCGTTGTCGGAAACAAGAATCTCCACATCGTCGCGCGCCTGCGCAAGGGCGCTTTCGATAGTGCGGGCCACACAATGCGCCCGGTTCAGCGTAGGAATGGCGATCGTTAGACGAGGCGGCGCCATCGGCTACCCGAGCGCCCGCCGCAGCTGCGCATGGAACGTGGCGAGGACCAGCGCTAGGCCGATGCAGGTACAGACGAAATAGGCTGCCGCGACGTTTGCAATGGTTCCAATATGCGCCGCGAGCCATACTACGCCGAGCGTAAACAGGCTACCGCCGATGCTGAAGGGCAGCAGCGGATCGCGGCGCTCCGAGCGCAGCAGGACGGCAATACAGAACAACAGGTGGTGGCCGACGGCGGCGGCCAGCAGAAAGCCGGTCGCCTCCAGTCCGGCGTATGCCGAGGCAAATCCCGGCGACGCCGTCTCGATTGCCCAAAGTGCCGCCAGCGCCGCTGCCGCCCCTGCCACGGCAAAAACAGTCGAGCCCGCCAGCGTGGCGCGGAATATCCGCCGCACTTCCGCCAGATTTTCCCGGTTCAGCGCGGTTCCGAGGCGCACGGTCTGACTCAGCGGCCAGACTGCGGTCAGCGAAAGCCAGGTGTTCATGAGCGCCAGGGAAAATCCGAAACGTCCCGCCGCCGCCGCGCCGTGCTCGGCCAGCACGACCGGCGTCATGGCGCGGAAGATGAGGATCCCAGTGAAGGCGTTCAGCGCCACCTTCCACTGATACGGCCAGACCTCGCGCCGCCAGTCAGCCAAGCCGTACTCAGCCGGCAATGCGCGGCCGAAATGGCGTCGCTTGGACGCGAGCCAGGCGGCGGTGACCGTCGTGCGTACCGCGGCATACAGCACCGCGCTCCAGAGCCCGGCACCCGACCACAGGCCGAGCAAGAACGCGAACCCCGATATTCCCTCAAGACATGCCTGAAACCGCCAGGACGCCGTCACGGATACGGCGCCTTCTATGTAGGCCACGCCGAGAAACAGCAGCTGCGCGGTCATGGTTCCGCATACGAACGCGGCCCATGACGCGTGCCAGGGCGTCGCCGCGGCGTCGCCGGCAGCATCGAAGAAAAACATGCCGGCCAGATAGGCTATCAGCGCCGCCGCGGGGATGGTCGCGGCGGCGATCCGTTTTGCGAGCCGCCAGAATCCCGCCAGGGCGCCGGCATCGCCGCGCGCGGCATGGAAATTTGCCGTCTGCAGCACCACCTGGGTAAGGCCGCAGTCGCCGGCCTGCTGCAGCGCGCCCAGGCTCATGAAGACCCACAGGAAGCCCTGCGCAGCGGCGGGCACCCGCCAGATCATGATTACGGCTGCTCCGAGCATGACACTGCCCTGGATGCCGCGGGCAATCAGTGCGTACGGGATCTCGTGCCTGCCGGTCATCGGTCGGCCGTGCGTCAGTAGAGCCGCAACAGCGGGTTGGGAAATCGTTTCGCAAGAGCCTGCGCGATCGCCTCCTGGGAACGGAACGAGGAAATGAGGATCGCCGCCTTCCGGTCGCCGTCGAGCGATTCCGGAACCTCGATGCGAAACCCGCCCATGCTCTTGCCCCACAGGTTTGGATTCGAGTCGACCAGTTTCGTCACCCGGGCTCCGCGTTCGGGTTGCAGCATCCGCGGAAGCAGGCGGGCGGTATGGCTGCCGGCGCCGTATATCGCGATGTGCTTCGCCTGGCACGCGTCGATCCGCGCGAGCGCGGCATCGAAGGCAGAGGCGGAACGACGAACATATTCATCGATATCGGGCGCATCGGCGGGCACCTGGGTGCCGGTTCTGCGCCGCGCGAACAGCGCCATCAGGCTGTCGGTCGTGCCTGCGGGAAGCGCGAGAAGCCTCAGCGCGACCGCCCGGTAGCCCACCGACTCGAAGAGGTGTGTCAGGCTTGCCGCCGAAAAGTACTGCAGATGCTCTAGGGAAAATTCGCCGAAGGGCTCGATCTGCGGGGCGAGAAACCGCTCCAGTGCCGGCACCTCGACGAGAATCATCGCCTCGTGCGATAGTTGCCCGGTCAGATTTTCCAAGTCCTGACGCAGGTCAGGGAGATGTTCGAGCACGCCAGTCAGGCATACTAGTCCTATTCGCGGCAAATCGATCCTTTCGCCCGCCTGCTGCAGCATTCCGCTATGCACGTTCTGCAGCCCGAACATGGTTCTCGCTTGCTCCGCCGCGTTCGGCGCCGGATCGATCCCGGAAAGCTGCATCCAGCCCGCGCGCCGGAAAGCGTCGAGCAGGACGCCCGCGCCGCAGCCGAGGTCCGCGACCGGGGCTTCTTTGTCCAGGTGTTTTTCGCAAAGCGCCACTGCCGCGCGCGCGCGAATGCGATGGGCCGGCGGGACTGCGTCGGGCGAAGTTAGCAAGTCGTATTTCGAAAGCGTCCGGTAGTAGGTTGCGTAGACCTCCGGCGGTGCAAGCTTGTCTGCGAACGCGAACTTGCATCTGGCGCAACGCGCTACGCGGTAGGACAGATCGAGGCGGTCGAGCGGTGCCATCGTGTTCGCGTATACGTGGATCGGCGCACCGTCGCCGCATGCCGGACAGGGCCGTTGCCAAGCCGGCGCGCTCACGGTACGCCGCCGTAGATTTCTTCGAGACCCGAAATTGCAGCGGGCGGCACCCCTTGCCGCACGAGCCGGGCGGCGATCTCGGATCGGTAGCGAAGACTGGCAATCAGCACCGGAAGGCCGGCGTGCCGGACAGGGTCATAGGGCTCGATCACAAGCTCCCCGACACGTTCGCCGTGACGCGCTGTGTCGGAATCCATCAGCGCGGCCACCGGCAGTTCGCCGAGCAGCGGCTGCACGTAGTTGCGGAAATCTCCGCCAACACCGTAAACCGCGAACCGGTCCGGAAACAGACTGCGGAACCGGTCGAGCAGCGCGCGCCTGCGGACGCCGTCCGGAACTGCCGGGCGCGCGACCAGCCGCAGGCTGTCGCAATACACCGTCGACTCAAAATGCCCTGAAGTCAGCGCGACCGCTTCCAGCCCGTGCCGTCGGAACAGCGACACTAGCGAAGCCGCGGTGAATTGATGCAGATGCTCGGCGTTCATGTCCCACGACAGAAAAGGGTGTCCGGCGCTGCGGGGAACCTCGACCACCGCGAAGCCGCCAGGGTTTAGCAGGCGCCGCCAGCGCAGCACTTCGGCGGCGATGTCGGGAATGTGTTCGAGGACGTGGAACGCTAGCACTAGGTCGTACGGCGCGCCGTCGAGTTTCTCAGGAATCTGCGGCAAAACCCGGTCGAGCACGCGTCTGGCCGCGGCCGCGTCGCGGGAAGGTTCGATGCCGGTATAGTCGAGAGGCGCAAGCATCTTCGCCCACGCGCCCAGGGCGCCTTCCGCACAACCGATTTCGATCACGCGTCGCCGGTTGCGCAGCAGAGCGGCGAGCGTGCCCATCCGGTCCCGGAGCCGGCGCTCCAGGAGCTCATTGGATCCTGCGTTGCGTCCCTCGAGACCGACATAGTGGCGGGCAGCAGCTGCTACATTCACATCGCTTCGCCACAGGTGTCCGCAATTGCCGCACGCCGCGTGCGCAGCGGGTGTTCGACGGCTCTCGACAGCACTGCCGCAGCAGCATGGACAGGTGGTGGCGGGCATCGCGGCTGCGGCGCCCTAGCGCGCGACCTTGAGGGACGCGGGAAGCAGCGGCCCCGCCATCTCCGTCCGCAGCGTTTCAAGCGGCAGCAGCGGCACCATGTCCTCGATCGGCATCGATACCATTGAGCCATCCGGCTGCGGCATGGAGGCGACTTTCGGCAACAGCGCCTCATCGCTCAGCAGGCGCACGTCGATAAGCGTCGGGCGCGGCAAGGAGAGGCCGCGGGCAAGGCCCTCGCGCAACTCACGCACGTCCTTGATCGCAATCGCGCTCAGCCCGAAGCTTTTTGCGACTTCCACGAAGTCGGGCAGCGGGGCGCCGGCCTCCGGACCGGTCGCGATAAGGCGGCCTGAAAAGTAGTTGCGCTGCGTGCTGCGGATCGATGCATAGCCAGCATTGTTCATAAGCACGATGGCGATCGGTAGCGCCTGCGCGCGCAGCGTGGCGAGTTCCTGAATGTTGAACATCAGGCTGCCGTCGCTCTCCACCAGCGTCATCGGCCTAGAGCCCGAGGCGAGACAGGCGCCTATCGCCGCCGGCAGGCCGTAGCCCATTGCACCCATCCCGGAAGTCAGGAATACCCGCTGTCCCGGACGATTACGGAAGCAGCTGTAGAACACCTCGACGCCCAACCCGGAGCTTCCGGTCGCAACCACTGAATCCGCGGGCAGAACGTCGGACAGAGCGTCGATCAGTTGGTAATGCGACGAGGCGCCGGTGGAGGGCAGTTCGCGGCCCGACATTGGTCCGTACCTGTTCTTCCAGTCCGCAATTTTCGCCAACCACGCGCTGCGCTCCGGCGCGGGACCCGCGGCGGCCTCGAGAAGGGCGGAAAGAAAAATTCGCGCATCTGATTCGACGCGCAATTCAGTCTCCATGTCCAGCTTGGCCAGTTCGTTCGGGTCCACATCGACAACGACACGCCTGGCATTGCGCGCGAAGTTGCGCGGCGAATAGGCGGTCACCACGTTGTCCAGGCGCGCGCCGACTGCGATCAGCAGGTCGCAGCTCTGTACCGCGAAGTTCGGCGTGCGCAGCGCGACGACGCCAGGCCTGCCGGTGGAGAGGGGATGTTCGTACGGGAGCAGATCGAGCGCGTTCCAGGTTGTCGCCACCGGCATCGTGTAGCGTTCGGCGATGCGTTGCACGAGTTGCGCGGCGCCGGCAATTCGCACCCCATGCCCTGCAAGCATGAGCGGCCGCCGGGCTCCGCGAATCATGTCGGCGATGCGCCCGACCGCGTCGCGGTCCGGGTCTCGCTGCTCTTTGGGGGGCACGTAGCCTTCCATGCGGGCCGGATCGATCGGCGCGGCCTGAACATCGAGTGGAATATCCAACCAGACCGGTCCCGGGCGGCCGGTGGTCGCCAGATACAGCGCCCGTTCGAAGTGATGGCGGATGGACATGGGGTCTTCGACCGTTACCGCGTATTTCACGACCGGGCGCGCGATTCCGACCGCGTCGACTTCCTGCACGCCGCGCTGCCGCAGCGGCGCCCCCCTGAGAAGATCGGCGCGCTTGACCTGGCCGGAAATGATCATCAGGGGTGAAGATTCGATCCATGCGCCTGCAACCGGCGTCAGAACGTTGGTCGCTCCCGGGCCAGCGGTGACCATGGCGACGCCGAGGCGCTCGGCAATGCGGCCGTGGGCTTCGGCTGCGATACCGCAGGCCTGTTCGTGGAAGCAGTGTACCCACGACAGTTCGCCGCATTGCGCGAGTGCGTCGTTAAGATGCATCGCACCGCCCCCGGGCACCAGGAAGACGTGCCGGACGCCCGCGCGGGCGACGGCTTGCATCAGCCAGTCGGCGACTCGCACAGTACTCACAGCCAGTAGGTGAGGTAGGTCTTGCGGTCCGCGTTCGCGCCGACCGCCGGGTCGGTATAGAACGAGTCGTCGCGGATATGCGTGGACGATATTTCCTCGAACACGACACCCGCCGCCGTGTGAAACTCATGGCGCACGCCGCGTTCGACCGTAACCACGTCTCCGGGTCGCACCACGCTGGGCACTCCGTCCAGTTTCAGCGTCATCTCGCCATGCAGCACGACGAAAGTCTCCTCCTTCTGTTTGTGGTGCTGTTCCGGATGCGTCTGGCCGGGGAGCATGACCAGCAGCTTCTTGCAGTAGGCGCGGTTTACCACCGTGATCATGGTCAACCCGAAGCGATGGAATTTCTCGAGCCCATAGTGGTGCGAGATTTCCAGCTCGCCTTTGCCGGGCACCACGACGTTTCCGGATTTGAGCAGCGCCTTGACCGATTCAACGATCGCCAGCACCGATTCGCGAAGATGCTTTGCCTGGACCGTGCGCTCCAGTACCGCGCTGTCCTTTGCCACCGGCGCCGCGAGCGTGTAGCGGACGTACTTGGACCAGCCGTTCGCCGTTACCTGTCCGGGCGCGGGGGGGAAGGCGAAGTAGACATCGTCCGCCTGCAGTACCCTGCCCGCGGGCAGCTCGCGGCGCGCGAATACGCCGCGCTTGAGCGACAGCAGGCCGTCACGCTCGGCCGCGGTCGGCTGGTAGCGCGTTTCAGGCCCGAGCATGGCGAGCGCGCGTCGCCCAGCCTCGAGCCAGCGCGCCACCTGAGCGGGCGAAGCCGAATAGGCGTTGATCGGGTAACGGTCGGTGGGCAGTCCGACATGCTTTTCAATGACGATCGCCCCTTTCGCGAGCGCGAGCATGATGGTGTCGGTCTGGTCGGGGCGCTCGTGGGTGGAAAATCCCACCGGCAATTCCGGGTAGCGGCGACGCAGCAGTTCGACCTGGCCGATGGCGAGACGCTCGTCGGGGGTCGGGTACTCGGCCACGCAATGCAGGATGGTGAGGTCCTTGTGGCGATGCTGGAAGAAGCTCACCACCGCATCGATATCCTGCAGCGATGCCGACGCGGTCGAGGCGATGACCGGTTTGCTATTGCGCGCGATGCGTTCCAGCAGCGGCCAGTCGGTGAAACTGCACGAGGCGACCTTCACGATGTCGATGTCGTCCTCCTCGACCCGTGCCACCGAAGGTTCGTCGAACGGCGTGCATACCGTGACGAAACCGTTGTCGCGCATCACCTTCAGCAGAGCGCGGAATTCCCCTTGCGCGAGCCGGGTCTCCTCGAATCGCTTGACATATTTGACGTCGGCTCGGCCCCTGGCGGCTGGATGGATGAAGGTATCCAGATCGCGATACTGCAGCTTGAATGCGAAATCGAACGAATCGCGATAGGGCGCCGCGGCCGCGCCGAAGGCCTCGATCACGGCGACGCCGTGCGCCGGGTCGCCCATGTGGTTGTTGGCCATCTCGAAGACGACCAGCGGTTTGATTCGTGTCATTCCCGGGAAGTGTAACTTGCTAGGACTTTCTCCAGTAGCGGCCGGTCCAGTCGATCTCGATCAGAGGCGCGCCTACGTCGTTGCGGGCGCGAAAGTCGTCCACCGCCTGCCGGCAGCCCGGCAGGGAATAGTCGTCGATGACGCAGAATCCCCCCGGCGAGAGCTTCGGGTACAGATTTTCCATTGCCTCCATGGTCGAGCCGTACATATCGCCGTCTAGGCGCATCAGCGCTAGGCGCACGATGGGCGCGGCCGGCAGGGTGTCCTTGAACCAGCCCTTAAGGAATACTACCTGCGCATCAAGCAAACCGTAGGCCCTGAAGTTGGCCTCAACCTCCTCTCTGGATACGGCGAAAAACCGGTCTAGGTGGTAGTTGTCGCTGCTATCGGCGGGCCAGCGCGCGAGATCCGGCTTCGGCAATCCCTCGAACGAGTCGGCGACGAACACGAGGCGATCGGTTACGCCGTGCGCGGCGAGCACCGCCCTCATGAAAATGCAGGCGCCGCCGCGCCAGACGCCGGTTTCGATCAGGTCGCCGGGTACGCCTTCGCGCAGCGCCGTCTCGACGCAGGCATGCAGGCTGTCTAGGCGGCGCATGCCGATCATCGTGTGCGCATAGCCTGGTTTGTCCATGCCTTCGTAGCGATCCTGAGCGGAAGCCGGAAAAGGATGAACCAGGGAGAAATTCCAGCGCCGCAGCGCCCGCCGTGCGAGCGCGAGCAGCCGCCGCTTCCAACCGG
This sequence comes from Burkholderiales bacterium, assembly GCA_035308765.1. GTDB lineage: Bacteria > Pseudomonadota > Gammaproteobacteria > Burkholderiales > SG8-39 > RBG-16-66-20. Next base: position 36,351 of record DATGGA010000099.1, on the reverse strand, counting down.
GGCGCGTGGCGTCGAAATATTCGACCGGAACCGGAGGTTCGGGCCATAGGGAGAACGTGAGCGTCCTCTTCATCAGTTCCAGGTACAAGGAAGCGGGGCCGCTTGCCATTCCTGATCCTTTGTCGGCGTTACCCGGACTGCCTGCTCAGCCACTCGAAGGTACGCCGGAGCGCTGCGTCAAGGTGGATGCCAACCTCAAGTCCCAGCTCCCGCCGCGCGCGGCCAATGTCCGGAACATAGCGGTGGGCGGGCTCGCCAGCCGCCGGTCTCTTGATCGTAACCTGAACGGGCGGCTCCGGCAGGCGAGCGACGCAATGCGCGAGCTCCGCTATGGAAATCGCTTGATCCGAGCCCACATTGTATGCGCGCAGTGGCGAACCGCGCACCAGGATCGTCAGCAGCCAGGCTACGAGGTCGGCCGCATGCAGATAGGAACGATATGGCGTGCCGTCTCCGCCGACGGCGATATCGCGGTTGGCGAGCGCGTCTCCCAGGAAGTTGCCGACGGCGAAATGGGCATTCAGCGGCAGGTGTGGGCCGACAAAGGCGAAGCAACGTGCGATGCGTGGGCGCAAGAATCCTTGCCGCGCGGCGTCCACGCACAGCATTTCCGCGGCGCGCTTGCCGTCGGCGTAGGCGTCGGCCGTTCCGCTGGGCGCAGCAACATAAATTTCCGGGATGCGCTCGAGTTCGGGCGGTTGCGAGCCGTAAACGGCGCCGGAGCTGACGAACAGGACATCGCGCGCGCCGCTGGCGCGCGCAAACTCGAGCACCCGCCGCGTCCCGGCTAGGATGGTATCCAGCATCTCTTCAGGGTGTGCGGCATTGAGCGCAGCGCTTGCGGCAGTGCCGGCATGGATCACGTGGCTATAGGCTCCCGAGGGAAACGCGAAGTCACGCACGTCGCCGGCGAGCCAGTCGAAGCAGGAGCGCGCGGAAATGTGCGGCGCGCTTGCACGAAAGGCATCGGGCTGGCGACTGAGCACCGTCGCGCGCAAGCCGAGATCGAGGCGGGCGTTCGCCTCCGCCAGGCTCTCCAGCAGCCAGGTGCCGAAAAAACCGGTGCCGCCGGTGATGAAAAGGCGTGCGTCGCGCAGTCCCTCCAGTGCGGGCAGGGCGGTCTCGATTGCATGATCGAGGTCTTCGCTGGGCGGGGGATTGAAGCTCAGAATCCTTGTCCGAAGTAGGTCTCTATCGAGCGCGCAGCGTATTCCAGCTCGGCTTCGCCAAGCCCCGGCCAGACGCCGATCCAGAAGCTGTCGCGCGTGATGCGGTCGGCGGTCTCGAGACTGCCGCTGACGCGGAAGTCGCGCCCGGCCAGGTAGGGTTGCCGGGTAAGGTTGCCGGCGAACAAAAGCCGCGTGCCGACGCGCTGCTGGTCGAGGTATTTCAGCAGGTCGACGCGCGCGAAGTCCACCGACTCGGCTAGCGTGACCGGGAAACCGAACCAGGACGGGTCGGAGCCGGGCGTGGCTTCGGGAAGGATCAGCTGGTCAGCGAGCGGGGCGAGCCGCCGGCGCAGCCAGGCGAAGTTCTTTTTTCGCGCGGCGACGAACTCGTCGATGCGCGCGAGTTGCGACAGGCCGACCGCCGCCTGCATGTCGGTGATCTTGAGGTTGTAGCCGGCGTGCGAATATATGTACTTGTGGTCGTAGCCTTGCGGCAGGTCGCCAAGCTTCCAGTCGAAGCGCTTGCCGCAGGTGTTCTCCTTGCCCGGCGCGCACCAGCAGTCGCGGCCCCAGTCGCGGAAGGATTCGAGGGCGCGCAGGATATCCGGGTCGGAGGTGAACACGGCGCCGCCTTCGCCCATAGTGATGTGGTGCGCGGGGTAGAACGACAGCGTACCGACGTGCCCGAAGCTGCCGACTTTGCGCCCGCGGTAGGTGGAGCCGAGCGCGTCGCAGCAGTCCTCGACCAGCCACAGGCCGTGCCGGTCGGCGAGGGCGCGGATTTCTTCCACCGCGTAAGGGTTGCCCAGCGTGTGCGCGAGCGCGATCGCGCGCGTGCGCGGCGACAGCGCCGCTTCGATCGCCTGCACGGTCGGGTTGTATCCCGGCACAGCCGAGTCGATGAACACCGGCACCAGACCGTTCTGCAGGATCGGATTCACGGTGGTGGGGAAGCCCGCCGCCGCGGTGACCACCTCGTCGCCCGATTTCAACGCCCGCTTGCCGAGCAAGGGCGACGTCAGCGCGCTCAGCGCAAGCAGGTTGGCCGAGGAGCCGGAATTGGTGGTGCGGGCCGCGGTCACGCCGAGATATTTGGCGAGCCGCTGCTCGAAGGCGTCGTTGAAGCGGCCCGTGGTAAGCCATCCGTCGAGCGAAGCATCCACCAGGCTGGCCAGGTCCTCCGCGTTCAGCACCTTTCCCGCGGGCGGCACTTGGCTCTCGCCGGGCCGGAAGGTGCGCGGCGCCAGCGATTCCGCGGCGAATTCGCGCACCAGATCGAGGATTTTGCGACGTCGTTTTTCGAGGCTCATGCCGCCGCGCTGTAGCGTTCGATCTGCCCGAGCGAGTAGGTGTGCATGTCCTCGCCCGCGATCCAGGCGCGGTGCCACTCGACCGTCGCGCGGACCGCAGCCATGAAATCCCAGCGCGGCCGCCAGCCGAGACGCGTACGCGCCTTGGACGCATTCAGCTGCAGCGTGTGCGCTTCGTGCGGCGTGTTGGCGGTGGAAACTGTCGTGCGCGCGCTGTTGCCCCAGGCAGCCCCCACCTGCCCGGCCAGTTGCGCTACCGCCACCAGCTCGCCTTCGCGCGGACCGAAATTCCACGCCTCCGCATACTCGTCGCCATGCTCGAGCAGCCGCCTGCCGAGCGTGAGGTAGCCGGCGAGAGGATCAAGCACGTGTTGCCAGGGCCGTATGGCCTGCGGGCGCCGCAGGATCGCCGCTTCGCCGCGCGCAAACGCAGCCAGCAGGTCCGGCACCAGCCGACCCGTCGCCCAGTCGCCGCCACCGATGGCGTTTCCGGCGCGCGCGCTGGCAAGCGCGATGCCGCGCGCACGCAAAAAGGAGTCGCGGTAGGCGGCGATCACCAGCTCGGCGCCGGCCTTGCTGCTGCTGTAGGGATCGCGGCCGCCGAGCGCTTCTTCTTCGCGATAGCCCTGCTCGCGTTCGCGATTGTCGTAGCACTTGTCGCTGGTCACCGCCACGACAGCGCGCACCATCTGCACGCCGCGCACCTGTTCCAGCAGTTGCGCGGTGCCGATCACGTTGGTCGAATAGGTTTCCACGGGTGCGGCATAGCCGGCGCTTACCAGCGACTGCGCCGCCAGGTGGAACACGATCTCCGGCCGCGCATCGCGCAGCGCGCTGCCCAGGGCAGCCGCGTCCCGCACGTCGCCGATCAAGGAACTGATGCCTTCGTGCGCGCGCGCCGCCTCGTACAGGCAGGGAGCCGTTGCCGGCGCGAGCGCGTAGCCGGTTACTTCGGCGCCGAGGGCGCGCAGCCACAGAATCAGCCAGCTTCCCTTGAAACCGGTATGCCCGGTGACGAAGACCCGGCGGCCGTGCCAGAAGGCGCCGCCTAGGTCCAGCGTTTCCATGGTGCCTTGCCCTCGGCCCAGAGGGTTTCGAGGTACTGGCGGTCGCGCAGCGTATCCACCGGATGCCAGAAGCCGCGATGCTGCCAGGCCGCGAGCTGCCCGCGGCTTGCCAGGCCGTTGAGCGGTTCCGCTTCCCAGATCGTGCGCTCGTCTTTGATCAGGCCGAGCACTTCGTGGTCGAGAACGAAATAGCCGCCGTTGATGACGCCGCTTTCGCCGTCACCCGGCGGCTTTTCGCGGAACGATATGACGCGTTCCGCCTTGAGCTGGATCGCGCCGAAGCGCCCCGGCGGCACGACCGCAGTCACCGTCGCGGGCAGGCCGTGCGCGCGGTGGAACGCAACGCTCGCGCGCACATCGACGTCGGACAAGCCGTCGCCGTAGGTGAAGCAGAAGGTCTTCTCGTTTTCGAGGTACTGCGCGACGCGCTTCAGCCGGCCGCCGGTCTGCGATTGCTCGCCTGTATCCACCAGCGTCACGCGCCAGGGCTCGGCGTGTTTCTGGTGCACCTCCATGCGGTTCGCCGCCATGTCGAAGGTGACGTCCGCCATGTGCAGGAAGTAGTTGGCGAAGTATTCCTTGATGACGTATCCCTTGTAGCCCAGGCAGACGATGAAATCGTTGATGCCGTGATGCGAGTAGGTCTTCATGATGTGCCACAGCATCGGCCGGCCGCCGATTTCAATCATGGGTTTGGGGCGTGCGCCCGATTCTTCCATGATGCGTGTGCCGAGTCCGCCGGCGAGGATGACCGCTTTCATGCGGCAGATTTTACCGCCCCGTGGCAGGCGCAGCCTGCGGCGTGGTCGACGGATGCCCGCCGGCGACGCGGGGCCAGCCATCGGCGTAGACGACGCGGTCGAGCATCATGACCCGGGCGTCGCCGCGATATGCGTGATAGACGATCCAGTCGTCGCCCGCATCGTCGGTGGCGATGCTGTTGTGCCCGGGCGCAAGCCAGGTTTCGTTCGCTTCCAGTATCGCGCCGCCGAGTCGTTCGAAGGGCCCGACGGCGGATGCGGCGCGCGCGACCATCACAGCGTAGCGCGGGTCGCGTGTGCAGCAGCGGTCGCCAGAGTAGAAAAGGTAATACGTTCCCTCTTTGAACGTTACCCACGCGCCCTCGATCAGGCTCCGATATTCGCTTTCGTCAGGCAGGAGGACGTCCACCGGCGTGCTGCCGGGGAGAAAATCCAGCCGGCCCGCGGCAAGCTCCCGCACCCGGATCGGCCCGCCGCCGGAGCCCCAGTAGAGCAGGCGCTTGCCGGTTGCCGGATCGTCGAACGCCATGGGGTCGATGTTCTCGATTCCTTCGCCGCAGAGCAGCGGCTTGCCGGAATCGATGAACGGACCGGCCGGTGCCCCGGAGGTCGCGACCGCGAGGCATTTCCCGCTCGCGCCGTCGGGTTCCGCGGAGTAATACATGTAGTAGCGCTGTTGCGCGCCGTCATACACGACATGCGGCGCCCAGTATTGCTGCTTGGTTGCAGCCCAGAGCGCTTTTTCGGGCAACGCGTCGCCGAGGTGCGTCCAATGCACCAAGTCGCGCGAGCGCGCGACCTGGATGTTCATCGTTCCGTTGTCGCCCTTTCCCTGGGTGGCGTAAGCGTAGAACCAGCCGTTGGGCGCGCGAAGCACCGCTGGATCCGGAAAATCCCGGTCGAGTACGGGATTCAGATAGGTCTTTCCCGCCGCGTCGAATTCTCCCTGGGGCGCGCTCGCGCACGAGGTGAGAAAAGCCGCCATGACCAGCAGCTTCGCCTTGTCCAGCTGTTACCTATTTGTTGACCGGCGATTCAGGATCGAGCAGCAGCGCCACCAGGTCCTTGATCTGCTGCTCCGTGAGGGTTCCCGAGTAACCCAGCCGCGGCATCTGCGAGCACAGGTTGTAGGCCTTGGCGTTGTAGATCTTGCCGTAGGCGTATTTCTGGATCTCGGGGCCGTTGCCGCGCAACTTGCCGAAGCGAAGCAGGCTGGGACCGATGGTGCCGTAGGACGCTTCCTGCGGCGACAGCTGGTGGCAGTTGTAGCAGCTGCCGCCGGCGGGAGCGTTCTTCGGATCGCTCCAGGTGGCGCCGCGGCCGCTCTGCGCGATCGCTTCACCCCGCTTCCAGTCGCCGACCAGGCTGCCGGCGGGGAAGACGATGGTCTTCATCTGGTCGGATTCGAGCAGCTTGGCGAGCTCCGCGGGCGGCTTGTCGGTAAATTTGGTGCACGCGAACTGCAAGGCATCCTGGTCGACGCGGTCCATCGTTGCCTGGCCGCGGGCGTGGAAGTCGCGCTTCAGGACTTCGGTAACGTCCTGACTAAGGACCGGTGAAGACAGCACGACCGCAGCGAAAAACAGCATTGCCCTCATCGCTTGGTCCCTGGACCGCGGTAGGGCTCGCCGCGGGCGTTTACCGTGAGATAGGTGATGATCGCGACAGTGGCGTCGGAAGCGAATTCGGGCTCCGGGTAGCGCATCTGCCGGTAGCAGTCGTTCATGCGCCACTGCATCGTGCGCATCTCGCTCGTCGAGACGCGGTAGGCGGGCCAGGTCGCCACCACCGGCCGCGCGTATTCCGGCTTGCCGAGCGCCGGCAGTTCCTGCATGCGGATGCGCTTGCCGGTCTCGCCGTGGCAGCTGGCGCAGGAAAAATCCCAGGGGCCGGCGCGGTGGAAGAAAAGGGCTTTGCCGAGCGCGTAGGCCGCCTTCTCCCTCGAATGCGCCGCGCCGGGCGCGAGCCTTACGCCGCGCGACAGGCCTGCAATGTAGGCCGACAGCATCTCCATCTCGGACGGCCTGTCGGCGGTGCCGAAGGCGGCGCGACTCGCTTCCGCGCCGTCGCGGCCCTGCAGGGTGGTCATGCAGTAGAGCAGGCGGGTTTCCAGGTCCATCACGCGGTCCGCGTCCTTGAAATAGCGCGGCAGCCCGGCATAGGCGCCGTTGAGCACGCCCGCTCCCAGGCCCAGATCGCAGCGCTGCAGCGAAACCTTGCGCGGCCCCTGGGGCTTCTTCCACAGTTCTTCGCCCTGCAGCTCGAACAGCTCCGCAGGGCTGCTGTCGGCGATCATCCTCTGGTACTTCTCGATTTCCTTTTTCGGATCCTGCGCGCGCGCGGCCGGGGCAGCGAGACAGAATGCCAGCAGCAGAAAGAGCGGCAGGCGCATGGCCGCTAGGCGATCACGGTTTCGATCTGGCTGCGCTCGCCCTTGCTGTCGAGCCAGGCGATTTCCAGCTTGTCGCCCGCCTTGACGCCTTTGAGCCGGAAGGAGAACACCGGGTTGCGCGACACCGCCTGGCTGATCTGGCCTTCGATCAGCAGCTTGCCGTTGACCTTGACGGTCACTTCCTGGATGAAATGTATGGGCACGATGCCGCCGCTTGCATCCTTGCGCAGGCCGGTTTCCATGGGATGCACCATCAGCACGCGCACGTCGGCGCTGTCGCCCTTCAGCGTGGTCCGGATCTTCATCGGTTCGGCCATGTCAGCCCCCGCAGCCGCCGATGGTGACCTTGATTTCCTTGCTCGCCGAGTAGAACTTGCCGCCGGCTTCCGCCAGCACGCGTACCAACGAGGACTCGCCCAGCTTGACGTTGACCTTGACGTAGGGCGCGGCGCCCTCGGAGAAATCGAATTTCGCGGCCAGCGGAAACGGGTTCTTCTCGATCACGATCGCGATCGATTTCGTGTTCGGCACGTTGCTCGTGATCTCGATCGGCACCACGGCGCCGTTTTCGGCGATCTGCGGCGCTTCGATCAGCACGTCCTTGCTCTCTGCGCTGGACGCGATACCGAGGTTCTTCAGCGCATCGGCCGCGGTCTTGGCCTGAAACGCCTCCTTGTTCCACGCCGCCAGCGCGCGCAGGGGAAGCAGCAGGCCCGCGGCCAGGGCCGCGACAGCTTGCACGGTCATTCTGCGTATTGGGTTCATGCGCTCATTTTATCGTGCGGCGCTTGTAGGTGCCCGACTTGCCGCCGCGTTTTTCCTCCAGGCGAAGCTTGCGGATGACCATGCCGCGGTCGACGGCTTTCACCATGTCGTAGACGGCGAGCAGGCCCACTGCCGCGGCTGTCAGCGCCTCCATTTCGACGCCGGTGCGGCCGCGGCACTCGACCGTCGCCGTAAGCGCGATTTCACTGCGCGCTGCGTCGAATTTGAAATCGGCCGCCACGCGCGTGAGCGCGATCGGATGCGCGAGCGGCACCAGTTCCGCGGTGCGCTTGGCGGCCTGGATCGCGGCGATCCGCGCCACGCCGAGTACGTCCCCCTTGGCGGCGCCGCCTTCGACAACCATGCGAAAGGTCGCCGGCCGCATTGCGATCCGCCCCGAGGCGACCGCGATGCGGTGCGTCTCGTCCTTGGCGCCCACGTCGACCATGTGGGCGCTGCCCTTGCGGTCGAAATGGGTGAGTTGCGCTGCAAGCTTGCGTCCCAAGGCCCCTCCTGGATTTACGTTCTGATACAAGGAACTCCGCGGTCCCGACGGTATCATAACCGGATGCGATTCCTCGCCTGGCTGCTGGCTGCGTCCCTTGCCTGCGTTCCGCGGGCGTTCGCGCAGGACACGGCGCTGCCGCGCTTTAGCCGCAGCGAGCCGCAGCTCGATCTTGCGCCGCGCGCCGCGCCGCTGCCCGACCTGGGCGAAGCCAGCGGCGCGGACCTGTCGCTGCAGGACGAGCGCCGGATCGGCGAATCGGTGATGCAAGAAATCCGGCGCGACCCGGATTACCTCGACGATCCCGAAGTCGCCGCGCTCATCAACGGCATCGGCGCGCAGCTCGCGGCGGCCGTCCCGGGCCTGCGGCAGGACTTCGAGTTCTTCGTGATCCGCGATTCGTCGATCAACGCGTTCGCGCTGCCGGGCGGCTTCATCGGCGTGCATACCGGGCTGATTGCCGCCTCCGAAACCGAATCCGAAATTGCGTCGGTGCTGGCCCACGAAATGGGGCACGTGATGCAGCGCCACATCGCGCGCCAGATGGGAATCCAGAAGCGGATGCAGACGCCGATGATGATTGCGATGGCGGCGGCGCTGCTGCTCGCGCGTTCGCGGCCGGATCTGGCGGGCGGCTCGATGATGGCGGTACAAGGGGGCGCCATCCAGTCGCAGCTCGCCTACAGCCGCGAATTCGAACAGGAGGCGGACCGCGTCGGCTTTCAGACCCTGGCGGCCTCCGGCTACGACACGCGGGCCATGGCGACGTTTTTCCAGAAACTGCTGCGAAACGACACCGGCAGCGTGCCGGTCTACCTGCGCACTCACCCGGTGACTACCGAGCGCGTGGCCGAAGCGCAGGATCGCGCTGCCCATACACCGTACCGGCAGCACGTCGACAGCCTGGAATACCACCTGGTGCGGGCCAAGGTGCGCGCCGAAGCGGGGGACCCCTACGACGCGGTGAAGCTCTTTACCGAGGCGATGAACGACCGGCGTTTCGCGAGCGAGCCGGGCGCGCGCTACGGGCTCGCCGTAGCGCTGCTGCGCGTCAAGGAGCCCAAGCGCGCCGAAGCCGAGGTCGCCCGGCTGCGGGCGGACAAGGTTGCAAGCCCCATGATCGAGACGTTGGCGGCGCGGGTACGGATCGCGCTGCGCGACCAGGCCGGAGCGCTTGCGATCCTGAAAGCGGCGCAGGCGCGCTATCCGTATTTCCGGTCGATCCTATACTCGATGCTGGGGATGCTGAACGACCTCGGCCAGTTCGACGACATGCTGTCCGCGCTGGCCGAACCGCTGCGGCTCTACCCGCGCGATCCGAAGCTGAAGGAAGCGCAGGCGAAAGCCTACGCGGGACTGGGCAAGCGGTTTCTGCAGCATCAGTCGCTGGCCGAATTCTACGTGCTGCAGGGCAGCCTGCCCGCCGCGATCGACCAGCTGGAGTTTGCGCAAAGCTCGGGCGACGGCAACTTCTACGAACTGTCGGTGGTGGATGCGCGGCTGAAGGCGCTGCGCGCAGAGCTTGCGCGCGAAACGCAGGACAAAAAGAACGACAAATTGCGCTGACGATCGCGCACTGCTAGTTGTGCGGCGCTTCGAAATACGCCTCGTAGAGCAGGTCGAAGGTCTTTTCCACTTCGGCAAGCAGTTCGTCGTCATTGCCTGAGCGCCGTGCGGCGCCCTGCAGCAGCGTCTGCACTCCGGCGGCTTCCGGCACCGGAGCATCGCGCACTTCGAGGAAATGCACGATGCCGCCGATCTTGGCGAGCGCCACGTTTTTCGCCAGCCCGAACTGCCGCAGCATCACCTCGAAGGTGACCTGCGACGCATTGTTGCCAAAGCGCGCGCCGTCGAAGGCGAAGCCGACCGCCTTGGGGTGGACTTCCTGCGTCTTCTCGAGCCAGACGATGGTGCCTTCAGGGTCGACGAAGCGGCGGATCAGCCAGGCGCAGGCGAGGCGGTCCGCCCACAGCGGCCGGCGCGTCGCCCAGATCCTGCGTTGCAGCGGTTCGTTCGGGACCGCCCCGGCCTGGGTCTGGGCGGGAAACATCAGCTTGTGCACCAGGGCTTCCGCGGCCGCGAGCGTTGCCTTGGCTCGCTCCTGGATTTCGCTCGGGAAAAAATCCAGCGCCCCGATCGCCTCGAACTCGCGTCGCTGCTTGTTCAGGACGCGAGATATCGCGCTCGGATCGGCGATGCCGAAGCCCACCTTCATGCTCTCCACCACCTTGATCAGTTCCGAGTAGCGCGCGGAGCGGTCGAACAGGCCGCGGAACGTATGCTGCTGGGCGTCCGACAGCGGATTGACCTCGAGCAGCTGCGCGGTTCCGGCGCCCTTCGCGATGTATTCCGTGAGGTGCTCCAGTCCGTTGCGGCAGGAAGGCGTGTCCGGCAGCAGGTAGGCGCCTTCGCGCATCACCGCCGCGCCCAGCGACTCGAGCGTGCGCAGCATGCGCATGCGCGCGGCCGGGTCCTCGGTCGGCAGGCTTGCGATCAGCACGAGCCAGCGACCGCCGTCCGCTGGCGGCGGTTTGTTCATTGCGGCGATGATAGCCCAGGCCGCAGCCAGCCGACAGCGTGATAAATTCGCATCAGCATGCATCATGACAAGGAAATCGACACTCGCGGCCTCAACTGTCCGCTGCCCATACTGCGCACGAAAAAAGCGCTCGCCGACGTTCAGTCCGGGCAGGTTCTGAAAGTCGTTTCCACCGACCCCGGGTCGGTGAAGGATTTCGAAACCTTCGCCAAGCAGACCGGCCATGCGCTGCTGCAGCACGCCGAGGCGAACGGTGAATTCACATTTTTCATGAAGAAGAAATAGGCTTTCGGCATGGCAAACGCGGCGCGTTGGATGCGGCTGGGTCCGATCGGTCCGCACGCGCTGCTGGCTGCATGCGCCGGACTGGCCTGCGACCGGTCGCCCCGCGCGGCGCCCGTCTTGCTCTGGGCGAAGGCGAATGCGCCCATGGTCGGCGATCTGGTCCGGATCGAGGAAAACCACTTTGCATTCGCGCTGATCGTGCCGCTGCGCCTCGCGCCGGGCCGCCGTTCGCGATGGCGCGCCTGGGGATTGACGCCCGCGCTGGCGGCTTACCGTCAGTTCGGCCTGCACGCCTATCTCGACGGCGATGCCATGTGCTTGGACGGGCGCAGGATCGGCGAAAGCGGCGCGCGGGAGATGGGCGGCTGCGCGGTCATCGCTTCCAGCTTCCTGCCGCAGGTGCCGCGCGCCCGCCTGAGCTGGACGGCGCGCGAGTTGGAAAACGTGTTTCGCGCGCGGATCGAGGCGCAGCACGGCTGGCAGTTCGACAATGCCTGGCCGTCGGCGGACGAACAGGCTGCCATCGACGAGGCGCTTGCCGTCGAAGAGGCCGATGCGGAGTGAACGGCGGCGATGGCTGCGCATGGCGGCGGCGATGCTCGCAGCGCAGATGGGCTGCCTGAGGCGGGCGCTCGCAGCCGGATCGGTGGAAAAGGGCGTGTACCGCGTACGTGGCGACGTGCGCGTGAACGGCATGCCGGCGATGGAAGGCATGGATGTGAAGGCGGGCGATGTCATTACCACCGGCGCGAACAGCGAGGTGGTGTTCGTGACCTACAAGGATGCGTTCCTGATCCGCTCGAATTCGCGTGTTGAAACGCAGGGCCCGGTCGGCGCGCTGGTTTTGTCCGGCCTGCGCATCATCACCGGGGCGGTATTGTCGGTGTTCGCGCCGGGGGAGCCCAAGACCCTGCGGACGGCAACAGCGACCATCGGCATACGGGGTACCGCGGTCTACATCGAGGCGGAAGAAGCCCGCACCTACGTCTGTACCTGCTACGGGGTGGCGGAAATCGAATCCACCATCGATCCTTCGGCGCGCGAAACCGTGCGCACCAGCCACCACGAACAGCCGCGCTACGTGATGGGGATAGGCGCGCCGCAGATGCTGATGGGCGCGCCGGTCATCAATCACACCGACGTGGAACTGACGATGCTGGAAGCGCTGGTGGGCCGCCGGCCGCCCTTCCTGGCGCTGCCGAACTACCGGCGCGACGGCGCCTACTAGCTCAGGGCGCGCTGCGCGCCGCCAGCTTATCGAGCTGCGGCCGCAGCTTGGCGAGGGTGGCCTCGAATCCCGCCAGCCGCGCGCGCTCCTGCTCCACCACTTTCGGCGGCGCGCGGTCGACGAACGAGGCATTGCCGAGCTTGGCGTGCGCCTTCACGATCTCGCCTTCGAGGCGCGCAATCTCCTTCTTCAGGCGTTCTTGTTCCGCAGCCGGGTCCAGTTCGACCTTGAAGGTGAAGCGGTGATTGCCGGCGAGCCCAATAGGGGATTCGAACTTAGGAAGTTCCTCGTCCTTGACGATCTTGATATCCATCGCAACCAAGGCCGCATTCGCGCTCATCATGGCCGCGGAGACAGGTTCAGAGGTGTAGAGCGGGGTTTTTTTATTAGGGGGCAACTTCATCTCGCTCTTGAGATTTCTCTTCGCGAGAATTGAAACTTTTACCTCTGAAATCTCTTTCTCCACCGCCTCGTCGATTTTCTCCGGCTGGCTATTGGGGTAGGGCGCGAGCATGATCGTCTCGCCCTTCCTTCCGGCGAGCGGCGCCACGCTTTGCCAGAGTTCTTCCGTTACGAACGGAATGACCGGATGCGCAAGACGCAGCGAGGCCTCGAGGACGCGCACCAGCGTGCGGCGCGTGCCGCGCTGCTGAGCCTCGTTTCCTTTCGCGAGCTGTTCCTTCGCTATCTCGAGATACCAGTCGCAGTATTCGTCCCAGACAAAGCGGTAGATGGCGGCCGCCACGTTGTCGAAGCGGTATTCGGCGAAGCCTTTCTCCACTTCCGCCTCGGTGCGCTGCAGCGTGCTGATGATCCACTTGTCCCAGGTGGACAGTTCGACAGGCTTCGATTCATCTGTCCCGCAGTCCTGGCCCTCGGTGTTCATCAGCACGAAGCGGGTTGCGTTCCACAACTTATTGCAGAAATTGCGGTAGCCCTCGCAGCGGCCTAGGTCGAAATTGAGCGTGCGCGAGAAATTCGCCAGCGAGGCGAAGGTGAAGCGCAGCGCGTCGGCTCCGAACGACGGGATGCCGTTCGGGTAATGGCTTTTGACGTAGTTCTCGATTTTTTTCCTGTGCTCCGCCTTCATCAGCCCGGTGGTCGATTTCTTCAGCAGGGAATCGAAATCGATACCGTCGATGAGGTCGAGCGGGTCGAGGGTATTTCCCTTCGATTTGGACATTTTCTGGCCCTCGGCGTCGCGCACGATGGCGTTGATGTAGACGTGGTGGAAGGGAACCTTGCCGGTGAAATGCAGGCTCGCCATGATCATGCGGGCGACCCAGAAGAAGATGATGTCGAAGCCGGTCACCAGGACCGAGGAGGGCAGATAAGTTTCCAGGTCCTTGGTTTTCTCCGGCCAGCCCAGCGACGAGAACGGCACCAGCTGCGACGAGAACCAGGTGTCCAGCACGTCTTCATCGCGCTTCAGTTTCTTGCCACCCGATTTCTTGACCGCTTCCTCTTCCGTGCGCGCGACGTAAATCTTTCCCTCGTCGTCATACCAGGCGGGAATCTGGTGACCCCACCACAGTTGCCGCGAGATGCACCAGTCCTGGATGTTCTCCAGCCAGTGGTTGTAGGTGCTGCTCCAGTGTTCCGGGAAGAACTTGACCTTGCCGCTGGCAACCGCTTCCAGCCCGCTCTTCGCCATGCCGTCCATCTTCACGAACCACTGGTCGGTGAGCATCGGCTCGACGATCACGCCGGTGCGGCCTGAGCGCGGAACTCGCAACTTATAAGCTTTTTCAGATACCAAGAATCCTTGTTGAGTTAAGTCACCAAGGATTTTTTTTCGTGCGTCGAATCGATCGAGACCGAAATACTTCTTAGGTATTCCTACGTCAGAGGCAAGTGGCTGACTGCCAGTTTTTATCAAAACGCCATGCTCGGTCGGCGCTCGATCGTTGAAGCCTTGCAGACCTCCCGCCGCAATATCGTCTCCGATGATCTTGGCATCCAGCGTAAGTATTGAAAAAAGCTGGAGACCATGACGTGTTGCAACCGCGTAGTCGTTGAAATCATGTCCCGGGGTGACCTTTACGCAGCCGGTGCCAAATTCCTTATCAACATAGTCGTCTGCGAGTACGGGTATTGATCGATTTGTTATAGGAAGGCGCAGCCTTTTTCCTACAAAGGCTGTATATCGAGAGTCTGCGGGATTGACTGCGACCGCCATATCGCCAAGCATCGTCTCAGGACGAGTGGTTGCGACAACCAGAGATCCTGTTCCGTCTTCCAATGGGTAGCGAATCTCCCAGATTTTTCCGTTCTCCTCCTCGCTGTCGACTTCAAGGTCGGAAACGGCCGTGCCGAGCTGCGGATCCCAATTGACTAGCCGCTTGCCGCGGTAGATCAACCCTTCCTCGTGCAGGCGGACGAAGACTTCGATCACCGCCTTCGACATCTTCGGATCCATCGTGAAATATTCGTGCGACCAGTCGCAGGAGGCGCCGAGGCGGCGCATCTGGCGCGTGATGGTGGCGCCGGACTTCTTTTTCCATTCCCATACGCATTTGACGAAGCCTTCGCGGCCAAGATCGTGGCGCGTCTTGCCCTCGTCCTGCAGCTGGCGCTCGACCACGATCTGGGTGGCGATGCCGGCGTGGTCGGTGCCGGCCACCCAGTTGGTATTGTCGCCGCGCATGCGGTGGTAGCGGATTAGGGCATCCATCAGCGTCTGCTGGAAGGCGTGGCCCATGTGCAGCGTGCCGGTGACGTTCGGCGGCGGCAATTGAATGCAGTAGGACGGGGCACCGTTTTTGGCGCGCGCCGCAAACCAGCCCGAGGATTCCCAATGCGCGTACCAGCGGCGCTCGACCACGTGCGGATCGAAGCTCTTGTCCAGCGCCATGCTCGGAACAGGGAAACCGAGGTTTCCCCGTTACCCCTTCCCTGAGGGTTTTTCCGGATTTGCCTTGCGTGCAGCGAGCGCGTGCTCGACGGCTTCGCGCACCGAGCGGCGCAGTTCCTTCTCCAGTTCGCTGCGCAATGCGGCGATCTGCTTGTTGAGCTCGGGTACCATGCGCACCACCAGCACGCGCTCGATGTCGGCCGCGAGCATCTCTTCGCCCGGCAGCGCGCCGGGTGTTGCCGCCGCGGCCTCGCGCTCGACGACTTCGGTCAGTAGCGGGACTTCCTCGACCGCCCTCTGCGAGTCCTCCTGCTGGCGCTTCATCAGCGCATCGACGCGCCCGATGAGCGGGTTCGAATCGCGCCCGCCGCTCATGCCCGAGCCTCCGCGGCAAGCAGGTCGTGGTTGCGGATGGCATAGCCGCGGTCCCGGTAGAACTTGAAGCGCGTGCGCCCGGCCAGCACCTGCTCCTCGTCCTGCGCCACTATCTCGAGCAGGCGCGCATGGCGCTCGAAGAATGGCGGGTAGTCGACCGAGAGGTTGAGCAGCACTTCACAGGCGGTCTCGGGCACGGCGGCCACCTCTCCGGCAGTGATCAGCACCGGCGTGCTGCCGGCAAGAGGATCGTGCGCGTAGCAATGCGGGATGAAGGAAACGGCCTTCGCCGTCCACAGCATGCGGTCGATTTTTTCCGCCACACCGTGCTCCGGGGCGTATATCAACACGCGCTTCTGCTGCCTCATCGCCTTGCCCGCGAGGCGGCAGGCAACCCCCAAGCGGTCGTCGGCGTTGAAGTAGAAATCGATCGAAGTCATGACGGCAAATTCCCGGGCAGTCAGTCCCTGCGCTCGGCCGCGCGCAGCGCCAGCCGGACCAGCAGCGGCACCGGGCGGCCCGTCGAACCCTTGTCGCGGCCGCTGCGCCAGGCGGTTCCGGCGATGTCCAGATGGGCCCACTTCATCTTGCGCGTGAAGCGCGCCAAGTAGCAGGCGGCCGTGACGCTCCCGGCCGGGCGCCCGCCGATGTTAGCCATGTCGGCGAAGTTCGAGCGCAGCTGCTCCTGGTAGTCCTCCCACAGCGGCATCTGCCAGACGCGATCCCAGGCGTCGTCGCCTGCGGCGAGGATCCGATCGGCAAGCTTCTGGTCGTTGGCGAACAGGCCACTCGCGACGTGGCCGAGCGCGATCACGCAGGCGCCGGTAAGCGTGGCGATGTCCACTACGGCCCCGGGGTCGAAGCGCTCCGAGTAGGTGAGGGCGTCGCAAAGGATGAGCCTGCCTTCGGCATCCGTGTTCAGTATTTCGACCGTCTGCCCGGACATCGTGGTCACGATATCGCCGGGCCGTGTGGCTGCGCCGTCCGGCATGTTTTCACAGGTGGGGATGACGCCGATGACGTTCACCGGCGCGCGCATGCCGGCGAGCGCGCGGATCGCGCCCAGCACGCTGCCCGCCCCAGACATGTCGAACTTCATCTCATCCATCTCGGCGCCGGGCTTGAGAGATATGCCGCCGGTGTCGAAGGTAATGCCCTTGCCGACCAGCACCAGCGGCTTTTCCTTCTTGGCGGCGCCGGCGTAGCGCAGCACGATCAGCTTGGGCGGCTGCCGCGAGCCGCTGGTGACCGCCAGCAGAGCACCCATGCCGAGCTTTTCCATGTCGCGGCGCTCGAGCACTTCGATGACCAGCTTGAACTGCCTGGCGAGCTTGCGCGCTTCGTCGGCGAGGTAGGCCGGCGTGCATACATTTGGCGGCAGGTTGCCCAGGGTACGCGCGAGGTCTGTGCCGTCGGCGGTGGCGATCGCTTCCTTCAGCGCGGCCTGCGCCTGCAGCGTGACCGGAGCGCCCGCAATCGCCAGGGTGACCGCGGCCAGCGCGGGGGCGGGGGGCTTTTTCTGCGTTTTCATCTGGTCGAAGCGGTAGAACGCATCTCTCAGCCCAAGCGCCGCATTGCGCACGGCCCACGGCAACCCCCGGCCGCGGAGCACGAGATCCGAAGCGTAGAGTGTTGCGTCCTTCGCGCCGATGCCCTTCAGCGCCGCAGAAGCACTGCGGACCGCCTCGCGGAACGCGGTGACGCCGAATTCGCCGCGCTCGCCGAGACCGACCAGCAGCACGCGCTCGGCCGCAAGCCCGGGAATTTTCTGCAGCAGCAGCGTGGCGCCGGCCTTGCCCGCAAGATCGCCCTGGACGAGCACCTGGCGCAGGGCACCCTTGGCCGCGCGGTCCGCCAGCGAAAAGGCGCGGCCGGCATTCGGTCCGGCAAATACCGTCAGCACCAGGCAGCCGGTCTTTGCCTTCTCTGGCGCCAGCGCGCGTATGCTAAATTCCACTGAATTTCTCCTATGAATTTCACTCCAAGTATCGCATGATCTTCCTTCGCACGCTGCTGCGGGAATTCGCGAACATGGGGGTCGCGGTGTTCCTTTCCCTGTTCCTCATCGCGCTGACGACCCGCCTCATCCGGCTGCTGGGCCAGGCGGCGGGCGGCAAGATTCCATCGGATGCGGTAGTCGCGTTCCTCGGCTTTTCCGCCCTGAGCCTGCTGCCGGTGCTGCTTTCCCTCACGCTGTTCATCACCGTGCTGCTCGCCCTCAACCGCTGCTGGCGGGATTCGGAGATGGTGATCTGGCTCAATTCCGGCCTGTCGCTCGCGGCATGGATCCGGCCGGTGCTGATTTTCGCTGCGCCGCTGGTGCTGGTCATCACGGTGATGTCGCTGGTGATCGTGCCGTGGGCGGTGCAGAAGGGGGAGGAGTACCGCACCCGCATCGACACGCGCGACGACGTTTCGCGCGTGGATCCGGGTGCGTTCGGCGAGTCGGGCAGCCGCGCGCGCGTGTTCTTCGTCGAATCCATCGCCGGGAACAAGGATTCGGTGCAGAACGTTTTCGTCAGTTCGACCCAGCACAAGCGCAACGGCGTCATGATGAGCCGGCGCGGCCATTCCGAATTCGCGCCCAACGGCGACCGCTTCCTGGTGCTCCAGTCCGGGCGGCGCTACGAGGGCACTCCGGGCGAGGCGGATTACGGGCTGATGGATTTCGAGCGCTACGCGACGCGCATCGAAACCAAGGAGGGCGACGAGCCGGTAGCGACGCAGAAAAGCATGTCGACCCTCGGGCTGATCGAGGCCCCGACCCACACCAACCTGGCCGAACTGCTGTGGCGGATCGGGATACCCGTGTCGGCCCTGATCCTGGCGCTGCTCGCGATACCGATGAGCTTCGTCAATCCGCGCGCCGGCCGCTCGGTCAACCTGCTGTTCGCGTTGCTGACCTACATGGTCTACTCGAACCTGCTCTCGGTAAGCCAGGCCAGGGTCGCTCAGGGCAAGCTCGCGTTTTCCACCGGATCGTGGCTGGTGCACGGGGTGATGCTGCTGGTGCTGCTGGCGCTGTTCGCGCAACGCATGTCGCTGTTCAGGATGCCGTGGCGAAGGTAACGAAGATCCCGACGCTCGAGCGCTACCTGGCCGGGCAGATCTACGGCGCGGTCGGTTTCGTGCTGCTCGCCTTCCTCGCCTTGTTCGCCTTTTTCGACCTGATCGCCGAGCTGCGCGACCTCGACAATGGCAACTACCAGCTGCGCCAGATTTTCACCGTCGTCGCACTCTGGATCCCGGCGCACGCCTATGAGCTTTCTCCGATCGCGGTGCTGATCGGCACGCTCTACGTGCTCGCGCACCTGTCCAGCAATTCCGAGTACACGGTGATGCGCGCCGGGGGCCTGTCGCCCTCGCGCGCAGGGCTGGCTCTGGCCAAGATCGGCCTCGCGTTCGTGGTGGCGACCTTCGCGGTCGGCGAATGGATCTCGCCGTTCACGGAGGAGCTGGCGCAAAAGGTACGCATGCAGTCGATGCAGTCCCTTATCGGCGGCGATCTTGCGTCGGGGCTCTGGTTCAAGGACGAGCGATCCTTCATCAACGTGCGCGAAGCGCGCGAGGCGAACGTGCTCGGCGGAGTGCGGATCTTCGAATTCGACTCCGCCTACCACCTGCGCCAGGTGACCGCGGCGGAGCGCGGCGAATACGAGGGCGGCGGCAAATGGCGGCTGGTGGGCGTGGCCCAGACCCAGTTCAGCCAAGCCGGGCCCAGGGCCGCGCACTTCACCGAGGCCGAATGGCGTTCGGCGGTGAACCCGGACCTGCTGAACGTGCTCGTCGTGTCGCCCGACCGCATGTCGGCCTGGAAGCTCTACAAGTATCTCCAGCACCTCTCCGACAACCGCCAGAAGACCGAGCGCTACGAGATCGCGCTCTGGAAGAAGCTTTTCTACCCGCTGGCGACGCTGGTGATGATGGCGCTCGCCCTGCCGTTCGCCTACATGCACGCGCGCTCGGGAATGGTCGGCGTCAAGGTGTTTCTCGGCATCATGCTGGGAATTTTCTTCCACATGCTCAACAGCCTGTTTTCGCACATCGGGCTGCTCAAGGAATGGCCGCCGTTCGCGGCGGCGGCGGTGCCGAGCATGCTGTTCCTCGCCACCGCCATAATGATGATGCTCTGGATCGAGCGCCTGCGCCCGATGTGGGTGCGAATGAGGATTTAACCGGGAACGGGGATCAGCAGGCTGCCCGCGAGCCGGTCGTGCAGGAACTGCCGGTCGCGATCCACCATGGCCCAGAAGATGCCGATCGTCGTCGGCACCAGCACCATCGCATAAACGAAGCGCAGCAGCGCGTCTCGCGGCGCGAGCCGGGCATGGCCGTTTTTCGCGACCAGCCGGATGCGCCAGGTCTTCATCGCCAGCGTCTGCCCGCCGCGCAGCCAGCACCAGAGGAAATAGGCCGCGAACACGGCGAGCAGGAACAACTGCAGCAGGTGCATCCGCCAGCCTTCGATCCTCAGGCTGCCGGCGGCGAACTGGAAGACCCAGGTGCCGATGAAGGCGATTGCGAACAGGAGGATGGACTCATACAACATGCTGGCCAGGCGGCGCAGCATGCCGGGCGCTGCGTCGCTCACTGCGGCACGGGCAAGGGCTGCGTGGAGACCGGCGGTTGCTTGGGTTTGGGCGGCGCCGCGTGGTGCCGGCGTTCGGCGGGGCGAACGTAGGTCGGCGGCACGTCGTACATCCGCTTTTTGTCCGGCGGCAGCGCCTGGTATTCGGCCCATTGCCTGCTCAGTTCTTCCCTGCGTTCGGGCGCGAGCTTGCCGATGCTGCGGTACTGCTCGCGCGCCTGCCAGCGCTGCTCGGGCGTGAGCTTGGCCCACTTTTGCATGCGCTCCTGCACGCGCTTTTGCTCCTCGGCCTTCATCGCCGGGTAGCGCTTGGCGATGCCGAGCCACTTTTTCTTGTGCTCGACGCCGAGCTTGTTCCACTCGCCGGCCAGCGGCGCGAGGATCTGCTGCTGTGCCGCCGTGAGCGCGGCCCACTGCGGGCCCTTGTCCTTGGGCGCCGCGACAGCGGTCGTTGCGGCGAAGGCGATCAGCAGGAACGGCAGCAACGCCGCAGCGATCGCATGCATCAGTTGTCCGATGCGCTGTCCGACGACACCTTCTTCAGCCACGTCTCGAAGCCCCGATCGAGGTACGCGTCGATCGGCAGGTCGTCGGTGAGCAATTGCGCGTCGAGCTCTTCGATGTCGGCGGCGCGCTGGGCCTGCTGCCAGCTGTAGATCGAGATCAGCCCGGCGACCAGAAGCGCCGTCGGCAGCAGCGCGCGCAGCGAAAAGCCGCTGATGCCGCCGAAGCCGCCGATGACGCCGGCGGCCGTGCTGCGCGCCCAGGCGAGCGCCGGCTCGCGCTCGCTGGCAGCTGAGATGCGGCGGCGGGCGAGCGCCCGCTCTCGGGCCGCGCGCAGCCGCTCGGCGACGCGGGCGCCGGATGCCCCGTCCAGGCGCGCGCTCTCGTTCAGGGCCTGGCGGATTTTGTTGGCGAATTTGATTTCATTGTTCATAGCGTTACGCCTCGCGTCCGGAGCGCCACGGCCAAAGCATGCGCGGCCCGGGAGCAGTGGGTTTTCACGCTGCCCTCCGAGCATCCCATGGCCTTTGCGGTCTCCGCAACGTCCAGTTCCTCCCAGTAACGCATGATGAAAGCCTCACGTTGACGCGGGGGCAGGCGGGAAAGCTCTTGCTCAATTATTTCAATAACTTGCGATCGTTCCAACCGATCGGCCGGGGACTCTTCGCGGTTGGCGTCGCCCGATTCCTGCAGGGTATCCAGTGGATCCCGATCGTCCTCTTCGCCGCGCCCTGGCGCAAGGGCCGACAGCAGCGTGGTCCAGGTCGAGCGCACCTTCTGCCGCCTGAACCAGTCCCGGATCGCGTTTTGCAGGATGCGCTGGAACAACGGCGGCAGTTCTTCCAGCGGGCGGTCGCCGTAGCGCTCCGACAGCCGCAGCATCGCGTCCTGCACGATGTCCAGCGCTGCCTCCTCGTCGCGGACGGCGAACACGGCCTGCTTGAAGGCGCGCCGTTCGACTCCCGCGAGGAACGTCGACAGCTCACTGCGCGATGCCAGATTTTCCCCCTCCGCCTTTGACTTCGGCTTGTGCGCGAGATGGTATCAAACCACGCCGCCAAAGCGCACGGGGTTTGCTTGACCGCATCGCAGCAAGCCGTTAATCTTGAATGCTTTTCCTGCCTCAGGCGAAATTGTCATGGACCGCATCAAGACCGAAGAACTGACCGGCGCCCAGATTCTCATCCGCTGCCTGCAGGCGGAAGGCGTCGAGGTCGTATTCGGCTATCCGGGCGGCGCGGTACTGTGGATCTACGACGAGCTGTTCAAGCAGGACAAGGTCCGGCACGTGCTGGTGCGCCACGAGCAGGGCGCCGCGCATGCCGCCGACGGCTACTCGCGCTCCTCGCACAAGGTCGGCGTCTGCCTCGTCACCTCGGGCCCTGGACTGACCAACGCGGTGACCGGGATCGCGACCGCGTACATGGATTCGATCCCGATGATCATCATCAGCGGCCAGGTGCCGACGCATGCCATCGGCGAAGATGCCTTCCAGGAGTGCGACAGCGTGGGTATCACGCGTCCCTGCGTGAAGCACAACTTTCTGGTGCGCGACGTCAAGGACCTCGCGGTGACGATGAAGAAAGCCTTCCACATCGCCACTACCGGGCGCCCAGGGCCGGTCCTGGTCGACATTCCCAAGGATGTCACCGCCAACACCTGCGAGTTCCAGTACCCGGAAACCATCAGCATGCGCTCCTACAGCCCGGTGAAGAAGGGGCATGCCGGGCAGATCAAGAGGGCGGTGCAGCTGCTGCTGGAGGCCAAGCGTCCGATGGTCTACACCGGCGGCGGCGTGGTGCTGTCGAACTCGTCGGCACAGCTGAAGGATCTGATCAAGCGCACCGGCTTTCCGGTCACCAACACGCTTATGGGGCTGGGCGCGTACCCGGCCACGGACGAGCAGTTCCTCGGCATGCTCGGCATGCACGGTACCTACGAGGCCAACATGGCGATGCAGCACTGCGACGTGCTGCTGGCGATCGGCGCGCGCTTCGACGACCGCGTCATCGGCAACCCGGCGCATTTCGCGCAGAACCCGCGCAAGATCATCCACATCGACATCGATCCGTCGTCGATCTCGAAGCGCGTCAAGGTGGACGTGCCCATCGTCGGCAACATCCCCGACGTGCTCGAGGATTTCCTCAAGCTGCTGAAGGACGCCAAGACCCAGGACATCAAGGCCTGGTGGAAACAGATCGGCGAGTGGCGCGGCAAGGATTGCCTCAAGTACGATCGCGCCTCCAAGGTCATCAAGCCGCAGTTCGTGCTCGAGAAGCTCTATGAGGTGACCGGCGGCGACGCGATCATCACCTCCGACGTCGGCCAGCACCAGATGTGGGCGGCGCAGTTCTACAAGTTCGAGAAGCCGCGCCGCTGGATCAATTCCGGCGGCCTCGGCACCATGGGCTTCGGGCTGCCTGCGGCGATGGGCGCGATGATGGCGAATCCCGGCGCCACGGTGGCCTGCGTCACCGGCGAATCCTCGATCCAGATGTGCCTGCAGGAGCTCTCGACCTGCAAGCAGTACCGGCTGCCGATCAAGATCGTGAACCTCAACAACAAGTACATGGGCATGGTGCGCCAGTGGCAGGAGTTCTTCCACGGCAACCGCTATTCCGAGTCGTACATGGACGCGCTGCCCGACTTCGTCAAGCTTGCCGAGGGCTACGGCCATTCGGGCGTGCAGATCTCGAAGCAGGCCGACGTCGAACCGGCGTTGCGCGAGGCCTTCAAGCGCAAGAAGGACCTGGTGTTCCTCGATTTCCTCACCGACCAGACGGAAAACGTCTATCCGATGATTCCCGGCGGCAAGGGCATCACGGAAATGATCCTGTCCGAGGATCTTTGATGAGGCACATCATCTCGATCCTGGTCGAAAACGAGGCCGGGGCCCTGTCGCGCATCTCGAACATGTTCTCGGCGCGCGGCTACAACATCGAGTCGCTGACCGTGGCGCCCACCGAGGACGCTTCGATGTCGCGCCTGACTGTGGTCACCAAGGGCTCGGACGAGGTGATCGAGAAGATCACCAAGCAGCTGAACAAGCTGGTGGAGGTGGTGAAGGTCGTCGACCTGTCGGAAGCCGAGCATATCGAGCGTGAACTCATGCTCATCAAGGTGCGCGCCGGCGCCAAGGAGCGCGAGGACGTGAAGCGCATGGCCGACATATTCCGCGGCCGGGTGATCGACGTGTCGGACAACACCTACACCATCGAGCTCACCGGCGACGGCGCCAAGCTCGATGCTTTCATCCAGGCTCTCGACCAGAGCGCGATCCTGGAAACGGTGCGGACGGGGGCCAGCGGAATCGGCCGCGGCAATCGAATTCTTAGAGTCTGAGGAGTTTGGGGAAAATCATGAAGGTCTACTACGACAAAGACGCAGATCTTTCGCTCATCAAGGGCAAGAAAGTCACCATCCTGGGCTACGGCTCGCAGGGACACGCGCATTCGCTGAACCTGCATGATTCGGGCATGAAGGTCACGGTGGGGCTGCGCAAGGGCGGCCCGTCGTGGGACAAGGCGAAGAAAGCCGGCCTCAAGGTCGCGGAGGTGGGCGAAGCGGTCAAAAGCGCCGACATCGTGATGATGCTGATGCCGGACGAGCACATTGCCGCGGTCTACAAGTCCGAGGTCGAGCCCAACCTGAAGAAGGGCGGCGCGCTAGCCTTCGCGCACGGCTTCAACATTCATTACGGCCAGGTGATTCCGCGCAAGGACATCGACGTCTGGATGGTCGCGCCCAAGGCGCCGGGCCACACGGTGCGCTCGACCTATGCCGCGGGCGGCGGCACGCCGATGCTGGTGGCGGTGTACCAGAACCCGTCGAAGAAGGCGCGCGACATGGCGATCTCCTATGCCTCCGCGATCGGCGGCGGCAAGGCCGGCATCATCGAGACCAACTTCAAGGAAGAGACCGAAACCGACCTGTTCGGCGAGCAGACCGTGCTCTGCGGCGGCACCGTCGAGCTGGTGAAGGCGGGCTTCGACACGCTGGTGGAGGCAGGCTACGCGCCGGAGATGGCGTATTTCGAGTGCCTGCACGAACTGAAGCTGATCGTCGACCTGATGTACGAGGGCGGCATCGGCACCATGAACTACTCGATCTCGAACAACGCCGAATACGGCGAGTACGTAAGCGGGCCCAGGATCATCGACCAGGGCGTGCGCCAGCGCATGAAGGAGATCCTCGGCCGCATCCAGTCGGGCGAATACGCCAAGGAGTTTGTTCTCGAGAGCCGCGCCGGGCAGCCGACGCTGCTGTCGCGCCGGCGCCAGACCGCCGAGCACCCGATCGAAAAAGTCGGCGCGCGGCTGCGCGAAATGATGCCCTGGATCAGGAAAAACCGGCTGGTCGACACTTCGAAGAACTAGCCGACATGAAAACCATCTTCTTTGCGTTCCTCGCGGTTTTCCTGTTTGCTGCCTGCAGCAAGACGCCGGAGTCCGAAACCGCGAAGAAAGTCGGCGAGCAGCCCAAGCAGCTCGTCGACAAGGTGACCTCCGACGTGAACAAGGCGCTGCAGAAGGATGCCCAGCAGCGGCAGGAAGCGGAGAAAAAAGAATAGCGGATGGCGGCCCGCTATCCGCATCCGCTCATCGCCCGCGAGGGCTGGCCGTTCCTTGCAGCCGCCGTCGCGTTCTCGTTCGCGGTCAATTGCTCCCTCGGCTGGGCCTGGGCGCTGCCGTGCTGGCTGATCAGCTTTTTCATCCTCCAGTTCTTCCGCGATCCGCCGCGCGAAGTTCCGGACGACGCCCAGGCGGTGCTGTCGCCCGCCGACGGGCGCATCGTCGCCGTGGAGAAGGTCCGCGATCCCTATCTGGAGCGCGACGCGCTCAAGATTTCCGTGTTCATGAACGTATTCAACGTGCACTCCAACCGCTCGCCCGTGGATGGCGCCGTGAAGCAGCGCTGGTACCACGCCGGCAGCTTTCTCAATGCCGCGCTCGACAAGGCGTCGCTGGAAAACGAACGCAATGCGCTCTGGCTGCGGACCGCGGGGGGGCAGGACGTCACCTGCGTGCAGATCGCCGGTTTGGTCGCGCGCCGGATTCTCTGCTATGTTGACCAGGGAGCCGGGCTGCAGCGGGGCCAGCGTTATGGGTTCATCCGCTTCGGCTCCAGGGTCGACGTGTACCTGCCGCCGGACGCGGAAGTGAAGGCGGCGCTCGGCGACAAGGTGTACGCCGCGGAATCTATCCTTGCGAGGTTGAAGGCGCATGGGTGAGATCGAGGAGTTCGAGGAAGTCGGTCATGAAGACCAGCCGCGTGGCCGCGGCTTCGGCGCCTTGCGCCGTCGTGGGATATACCTGCTACCCAACCTCTTCACGACCGCTTCGCTGTTCTCCGGCTTCTACGCCATCGTGCAGGCGATGAACAACCACTTCGAACTGGCGGCGATCGCCATCTTCGTCGCCATGGTTCTCGACGGGCTGGACGGCCGCATCGCGCGGCTCACGCATACACAAAGCGAGTTCGGCGCCCAGTACGACAGCCTGTCCGACATGGTGTCGTTCGGCGCCGCGCCCGCGCTCGTGATGTACGTCTGGGCGCTGAAGGACATGGGCAAGCTCGGCTGGATCGCGGCCTTCGTCTATTGCGCGGGTGCCGCGCTGCGCCTCGCGCGCTTCAATACCAATATAGACGTCATCGACAAGCGCTACTTCCAGGGGCTGCCCAGCCCGATGGCGGCGGCGCTGCTGGCGGGCCTGGTGTGGGTGTTCGACGACTTCGGCATCGACCGTGAACTGTGGCTCAGCGTGATCGCCTGGCTGTTCACCATGTTCGCCGGCGTCACCATGGTGACCAACGTGCCGTTCTACAGCTTCAAGGAATTCAACGTGAAGCGGGCCGTGCCGTTCTGGGTGGTGGCGGTGTTCGCCGCAAGCCTGGGCGTCATCTCGCTCAAGCCTTCGGTGATGCTGTTCCTCCTCGTCCTGGGCTACGCCGTCTCCGGCTACGTGCTGTGGGGCTTGGGCAGGCGCGCCAAGCCGGCCGTTTAGGCGAATTTGCTCACTACCGGTATTTCAAGCTATAGTCTGCGCATGACCTCCGCGATCGCGCTCCACGCAGTTATTACTGCGGCGACCGTTACCAGCTGGCTCCTCCTGGCTGGCCTGCTGCTGCGCCCCGCGCGCACACACTAAATACCCAATTCGGCAGTACCCCTTAACCGCCCTACCCAGGCGGCGAGGACTTTTCGCATCCACACCCTAGGAGCGGCCATGAGCACGGAAAAATTGATCATTTTCGACACCACCATGCGCGACGGCGAGCAGTCGCCGGGCGCCTCCATGACCAAGGACGAGAAGCTGCGCATCGCGCGCCAGCTGGAGCGCATGAAGGTGGACGTGATCGAGGCCGGCTTCCCGGCGTCCTCCAACGGCGACTTCGAGGCGGTGAGCGCGGTCGCGAAACTGGTCAAGGACTCGACGGTGGCCGGCCTGTGCCGCGCCAACGACAAGGACGTGCAGCGCGGCATCGACGCCCTGAAGGGCGCGAAGTCCTGGCGCATCCACACCTTCCTCGCCACCAGTCCGCTGCACATGAAAATGAAGCTGCGCATGACCCCCGACCAGGTGTTCGAGCAGGCGAAGCTCGCGGTGCGCTACGCGAAGAACGCCTGCCCGGACGTGGAGTTCTCGCCCGAGGACGCCAGCCGCTCCGAGCCGGATTTCCTCTGCCGCGTGCTGGAAGCGGTGATCAAGGAGGGCGCCACCACCATCAACATTCCCGACACGGTCGGCTACGCGGTGCCGGAGCAATTCGGCGAAATGATCCGCTCGCTGCGGGAAAGAATCCCGAATTCCGGCAAGGCGGTATGGAGCGTGCACTGCCACAACGACCTCGGCATGGCGGTGGCGAATTCGCTTGCCGCAGTGCGCATCGGCGGCGCGCGCCAGATCGAGTGCACGGTCAACGGGCTGGGCGAGCGCGCCGGCAATACTTCGCTCGAAGAGGTTGTCATGGCATTGCGCACCAGAAAAGACTTTTTCAAGTTGCAAACCAGGATAGATACGACGCAAATCGTTCCGGCGTCGCGCCTGGTGTCGCAGATCACCGGCTTCGTGGTGCAGCCGAACAAGGCCGTGGTCGGGGCGAACGCCTTCGCGCATGCCTCGGGCATCCACCAGGACGGCGTGCTCAAGGCGCGCGAAACCTACGAAATCATGACCGCCGAGGACGTGGGCTGGAGCGCGAACAAGATCGTGCTCGGCAAGCTCTCGGGCCGCACCGCGTTCAAGCAGCGCCTCAAGGAACTCGGCATCGAACTCGACAACGAGGAGGGCTACAACAAGGCCTTCCAGCGCTTCAAGGACCTCGCCGACAAGAAGTCCGAGATCTTCGACGAAGACCTGCAGGCGCTGGTTTCGCAGGAAGCGGGCGTTTCGAGCAACGAAGTCTGGGGCCTGGTGAGCATGAGCCAGGGCAGCGGCACCACGGACAAGCCGCACGCTGCGGTCGTTTTGACGAACAAGAATAAAAAAATGAACGCGGAAGCGAAAGGCGACGGCCCGGTCGACGCCATATTCAAGGCCATCGAAAGCGTGGCGAAGAGCGGCGCCGAACTGCTGCTGTTCTCGGTCAATGCGGTGACCCAGGGCACCGAAAGCCAGGGCGAGGTGACGGTGCGGCTTTCCAAGGGCGGGCGCATCGTCAACGGCGTCGGCGCCGACACCGACATCGTGGTCGCTTCGGCCAAGGCCTACGTCAGCGCGCTCAACAAGCTGGAGAGCAAGGTCGAACGGGTCAATCCCCAGTACCAGGCGCAGCATTAGCCCCCAACCTGCCGGTGACGCCTCGCTTGCGCCGTACGTGGCTGTTCGTTCCGGGAGCGGACGCGACGGCTCATGAGGCGGCCGCGCGCTCCGGCGCCGATGTCCTGATCCAGGAGCTCGAGGACTTCACGCCGCCGGAGCGAAGGCCCGAGGCGCGGGCGAGGGCCGCCGGTTTATACGACCGTTGGCGGGAAGCCGGAAAGGTCGCCGCGGTGCGCATCAATCCGCTCGAGGGCGATGGCGTGGCCGACCTGCGCGCGGTGCTGGCGGGCCGGCCCGACATCGTGATGATGTCGAAGGTCGCCACACCCGGCCAGGTGCGCGCGCTGGCGCTGGCGGTGAAAGACGCGGAGCTGGTACCCAACATCGAATCGGCGGCCGGTCTGCTGCGCGCGTTCGACATCGCGAAGGCGAGTTCGCGAGTGACGGCGATGCTGGTGGCGAGCGAAGACATGGTCGCCGACCTGGGCACCAGCCGCAGCCGCGGCGGCGGGGAACTGGCGTATGTGCGCCAGCGTTTCCTCGTGGAATGCCGCGCGGCTGGCGTGGAGGCGATCGACTGCCCGTATACGTTCAGCGACGTCGCGGGCGCGGTCAGGGACGCGAAGTACGCTAAGCGGCTGGGCTACCGGATGAAAAGCCTGGTCGCCACTGCGCACGCTGCTGCGATCAACAAGGTGTTTTCTGCAGGCGATCCGGAATTGAAAAAGGCGGAACGCCTTGTCTTTGCTTTCGAGAAAGCCCGAAGGGAAGGCAAGGGAAGGGCCAAGGTCGACGGCAAACTCGTCGAGGTCCCGATTTACTCGGCCGCTAAGCGCCTGCTCGCGTCAGCCGCGAATACCACACCACGGCGACGAAAAAAAACGCGCTGAGCGCGGTTTCGGCCATCGCCAGCGTTTGCGACAGGCCCTTGTCGCTCCAGGCGCGCACCGCGCCCTCGGCGAAGTAGGCGAGCACGAACATCGAGGACCACTGGTAGGTGTAGCGTCGCCCCAGCAGGATCCCAAGCAGCGGTATGCCGAGCGGTGCCGCCTTCAACGCGAGATAGGAGCCGCCCGGCCGCAGCGGCGCGAGCCACAGCTCCCACGCGAGGCAAAGCCCGATCAGCGCGAGCAGGGCCGCGGACGCAGCGAGCCGGAGGGCGGCCGGTTCGATCTTCATGCCTTCAATTTCAGCGCGATCTCCGCGAGGCGCTTTCCCTGCGCGACGCAAAGCGCGCGCTCGGCGTCGCTGATGGGCAGGTCGTCGGCGACGCCGGCGAAATGGCTCGCGCCATAGGGCGTGCCGCCGGTACGAGTCGCATTCAGTTCGGCGCTGGAGTAGGGCAGGCCGGCGATCAGCATGCCGTGGTGCAGGAGCGGCAGCATCATCGACAGCAGCGTCGTTTCCTGGCCGCCATGCAGGGAAGCGGTGGAGGTGAAGACGCAGGCCGGCTTGCCGATCAGCGCGCCCTTCATCCAGAGCGGGCCGGTACCGTCCACGAACGCCTTCATCGGCGCGGCCATGTTGCCGAAACGGGTCGGGCTGCCGAGGGCAAGGCCCGCGCATTCTTCCAGGTCCTTGAGTTCGCAGTAGGGAGCGCCTTCCTTTGCCGGCGCGGTCTCGTTGATCTGCGCAACCGTCCGGATGCGGGCCTGCGCGCCGGGCACGCGCTCCACGCCTTCGGCGACGAGTTCCGCCATGCGCTCCACCGATCCGCCCGTGCTGTAGTAAAGAACAAGAATTTCAACCATGCCTGTATCATAGCGCCCCGAGATGGAAGCCATTCCTCGCCGTGAGCGTTTGATCGTCGCGCTCGACGTGCCTTCCGCCGCCGATGCGCGAAAGCTGGTCGAAAAGCTCGGCGAGTCGGTGCGCTTCTACAAAATCGGGCTGGAGCTTTCCACCTCCGGCGGCTATTTCGAGCTGCTGGACTGGCTGGTGAAGCGCGGCAATCGCGTGTTCTGCGACCTGAAGCTGCACGACATCCCGGAGACCGTGCGCAGGGCAGTCGCCAATCTGCGCGGCCGCGGCGTGACTTTCCTCACCGTGCATGCCGACCGCGGCGTCATGGGCGCGGCGGTGAAGGAGAAGGGCGAGACGAAGATCCTCGCCGTCACCGTGCTCACCAGCACCAGCCAGGCCGATCTCGCCGAACAGGGCTACGCGGGCAGGCTGGAAGACCTGGTGCAGGCGCGCGCGCGCGCCGCGGCCGAGATCGGCTGCGACGGCGTCGTCACCTCCGGGTTGGAGGTGTCGGGGATCAAGGCGAAATTCGGCGCGCGGCTCCTCGCGGTCACGCCCGGCATCCGTCCGGCGGGCGGCGAAGCGGGTGACCAGAAGCGAGTGGTTGACGTGGCGCAGGCGTTCGGGAACGGCGCCGACTACATCGTCGTCGGCCGGCCGGTGCGCGACGCACCGGATCCCGCCGCCGTCGCGCAGGCGATCCAGGCGACGATCGCGGGGGTTTTCTCTTCGTGATCCAGGGTCTGGCAGGAATCGCCGGACTCCTGCTGCTGGCCTGGATATGCAGCGAGAAACGCGGGGCGGTCCCCTGGCGCTCCATCTGGGCCGGGCTGCTGCTGCAGTTCCTGCTCGCGCTGCTGCTGCTCAAGCTGCCGTTCGCGAAGGACGGTTTCTTCTACCTGAATGAAGTCCTGTCTTCCATAGAGAAGGCCACGCAGGCGGGAACGACGCTCGTCTTCGGCTACCTGGGCGGCGGCGCCGCGCCTTTCGCCGTGACCAACGGAAACGCCAATTTCATCCTCGCCTTCCGCGCGCTGCCGATCGTGCTGGTGGTGAGTGCGCTGTCGGCGCTGCTGTTCCACTGGGGCGTGCTGCAATGGGTGGTGCGGATCATTTCCTGGCTGCTGGAGCGCGCGATGCGGGTCGGCGGCGTGGTCGGCCTGTCGACGGCGGCGAACGTGTTCGTCGGCATGGTCGAGGCGCCGCTGTTCGTGCGGCCGTACCTCGGCCGTGTTTCGCGCGGCGAGCTGTTCGCCATCATGGTCGGCGGCATGGCCTCGATCGCGGGCACGGTGCTGTTCCTCTACGCCAGCATCCTCGGCCCGATCCTGCCCAACGCCGTGGCGCACCTGCTGATCGCTTCCATCGTCTCGGCGCCCGCGGCGCTGGTGGTCGCTTTCGTCATGGTGCCGCCGGAGGGCGCGGCGACCGGCGGCAATCTCGACCTGAAATCCGAGGCTTCGAGCAGCATGGACGCGTTGACGCAGGGCACGCTCGGCGGCGCGCAACTGCTGGTCAACATCATCGCGATGCTCGTGGTGTTCGTCGCACTCGTGACGCTCGTCAATCTCGCGATCTCGCCGTATACGCTGCAGGGAATGCTGGGCTGGGCGCTCGCGCCACTCGCCTGGCTCGCGGGCGTGCCCTGGGCCGAAGCGCATGTGGGCGGCATGCTTCTCGGCACGAAGACCGTGCTGAACGAGCTGATCGCCTACATCGACATGGCGAACATGCCGTCGCTCTCGGACCGCAGCCGGCTGATCATGACCTACGCGCTCTGCGGCTTCGCCAACTTCGGCAGCCTCGGCATCATGATCGGCGGCATGAGCACCATGTGCCCCGAGCGCCGCGCAGAGATCGTCTCGCTTGGGCTGAAGTCGATCGTGGCCGGCACGCTTGCCACCTGCCTGACCGCGGCGACGGTGGGACTGATCGTCTAGAAGGTATGATTGTCCGAAGGAGGAAATGCGATGCCTGCCGAAGAGACGAGAACCAAGGTCACGATCTTCACCGGTTCCTATCGCATCAAGGGCTATATCGACTTGATCCCCGGCGCGCGCGTCACGGACTACATGGCCGAGGCGAAGCTCTTCATCGCGGTCACCGATGCCGAGGTCTGGGAGCTCGAGGTGGGCGGCCGCCAGCTGATGTCGGCGCCGTTCCTGAACGTGAGCCGCGAGCACATCCAGGTGATTGCTCCGGGGATGTAACAAGGAGCCCGGAGAAACCGGGCTTCAACCCTTAAGGGATCGGCACGCCGGCGAGCAGCATCGCGCTGACGTCGATGCGGCGCGTGGCGTCGTGCGCCGGCCGCAGGCGATGGCCGGCGACGCCCGGCACCACGGCCTGCACGTCCTCAGGGATCACCTTGTCGCGGCCTTCGATCAGCGCCCAGGCGCGCGCCGAGTGCACCAGCGCGAGCGCGGCGCGCGGCGAAAGCCCGCCGCTGAAATCCGGCGAGCGGCGCGTGTAATCGACGATCGCCTGTACGTAGTCCAGCAGCGCAGGCGCGACGTGCACGCGCTGGGCCTGCCCCTGCAGCACGACCAGCTCCGCCGGCGACAGGCACGGCGCAAGGTTGGCGACCAGGTCCCTGCGGTCCGTTCCCGAGAGCAGCGCGCGCTCGGCGCCGCGGTCCGGATAACCCAGCTCGATGCGCATCAGGAACCGATCCAACTGCGACTCTGGCAGCGGAAAGGTGCCGACCTGGTCGGAGGGGTTCTGCGTCGCGATGACGAAGAAGGGCTCGGGAAGCTTGCGCGTCTCGCCCTCTGCGGTGACCTGGTGCTCTTCCATCGCCTCGAGCAGCGCCGATTGTGTTTTGGGCGTGGCGCGGTTCACTTCGTCGGCGAGGATCACCTGCGCGAAGATCGGACCGGGGTGGAACCTGAAGGCGCCGGATTCGCGCTCGTAGACCGAGACCCCGAGGATGTCGGCCGGCAGCATGTCGCTCGTAAACTGGATGCGCTGGAACTGCAGGCCCAGCGAGCGCGCCAGCACGTGCGCGAGGGTGGTCTTGCCCACGCCGGGGATGTCCTCGATCAGCAGGTGGCCGCGCGCCAGCAGGCAGGCGAGTGACATGCGGATCTGCGCTTCCTTGCCGAGGATGATCTGGCTCGCGGCCTCGATGATGCGCGTCACGGGCGATGCGGCCGCGGTGGAAAACTGTTTCTTCAGGAGCATCGTTGCATTGTACTTGATACGTTATGATTCATAGCCTTATGGCCACAGCGTTCATCACGCACCCGGACTGCCTGAAGCACAACATGGGCGCCGGCCACCCGGAACAGCCGGCACGGCTGACCGCGATCGAGGATCAGCTGATCGCCTCGGGCGTCGCGGACCATCTTCAGCGCTACGAGGCTCCGCTCGCGACGGATGAGCAGCTCGCGCGCGTGCATCCGTTGCAATACGTGCGCGCCATCCGCGAGACCGCACCGGAAACGGGCATGGTGCATCTCGATCCGGACACCGCGATGAACCCGCACAGCCTGAGCGCCGCGCTGCGCGGCGCGGGCGCCGCCGTTCTGGCAGTTGACTTGATTTTCGACAGGAAAATTGAAAATGCATTCTGCAGCGTGCGGCCGCCGGGCCACCATGCGCTGCGCGCGCGGCCGATGGGGTTCTGCATCTTCAACAACGTGGCGATCGCGGCGCGCCACGCGATCCACGCTCACGGCCTGGAGCGCGTCGCCATCATCGATTTCGACGTGCACCACGGCAACGGCACCGAGGACATCTTCGAAGGCGACCCGCACGTACTGATGGCTTCGACCTTCCAGCACCCGTTCTATCCCTACAGCGGCACCGAGCAGCCGGCGTCGAACATGGTGAACGTGCCGCTGCCGGCGGGCGCGGGCTCGAAGCAGTTCCACGAAGCGGTGACGAAGCACTGGCTGCCGGCGCTGGATGAGTTCCAGCCCGAACTGGTGATTTTCTCGGCCGGGTTCGACGCGCACGTCGAAGACGACATGGCCATGCTGCAGTTGAAGGACGCAGACTACGGCTGGGTCACCGAGCAGGTGAAGGCGATCGCCGACCGGCACGCGCAGGGCCGCATCGTCTCCATGCTCGAGGGCGGCTACGCACTCTCAGCGCTCGGCCGCAGCGTAGTGCAGCACGTGCGGGTGCTGGCCGGACTGAACTAGGAAAATTCGTGACCCAGCTTCGCATCCCCGGCAGCTATATGCGGGGCGGCACGCTCAGCGTGGGCGCGGAAGCGCGCCCGGACGGCGCGCAATGGGTCGTGAGCAAGGCGCTCATGAGCCGCTCGGCCCGGCGCTTGATGGAAGGATGGGTAAGGGTTCCTTCGACATGAAAATTTTCAGGGTTGTCCTGCTTTTGATCTTGAGCGGCGGCGTGAACGCGCAGGAGTGGCCCGCCAGACCCGTCCGCTGGATCGTGCCTTATGCCGCGGGCGGTTTCGCCGACACCCGCGCGCGCAAGCTGAGCGTGGATCTGGCGAAGGCGCTCGGCCAGCCGGTGGTGATCGAGAACCGGGCAGGCGCCGGCGGCGTGGTCGGCACCGACGCGGTGGCCAAGGCCGTGCCCGACGGCTACACCATCGGCATGGGCAACCTCGCTGCGCTCGCGGTGAACGTCAGCCTGATGAAGAAGCTGCCCTACGATCCGCTGAAGGATCTGCAGCCGGTGCTGCTGATCGAGCGCAGCCCGCTCATCCTGGTCGCCGGGCCGGGCCTCAAGGCCAACAGCCTGCAGGAACTGATCGCGTACGCGAGGGAAAACCCCGGGCAGGTCGGCTTCGGTTCTTCTGGCATCGGCGGCGCGCATCACCTGTCGGGCGAGATGCTGAAGCTGCGCACCGGCGTCGACATGGTGCACATCCCCTACAAAGGCGGCGCCCCCGCGGCTGCGGACCTGATGGCCGGGCACCTGCCGGTGATGTTCGAGATGGGCTACTCCGCGCTGCCCTCGGTCAAGTCCGGCAAGACACGCGCGCTCGCCGTCACCTCGGCGCAGCGTCTTGCACTGCTGCCGGACGTGCCGACGATGGCGGAGGCGGGCCAGCCGGGCTTCGAGTCCTACAACTGGCAGGGCATTATCGTGCCCGCCGGCACGCCGCGGGCGATCGTCGATCGCCTGAACCGGGAGTTCAACGCGATCCTGGCCCTGCCGGACCAGCGCGACGCGATCCTCGCTACCGCCAGCGAAGTCGCCGGCGGCACGCCGGAAACCTTCCGTGATTTGATCCGCAGCGAGACCGTGAAGTGGGCGCAGGTGGTGCAGGCGGCGAAAATACAGCCGGAGTGAATCCGGCTTTGGACACGGACGTCCTGATCATCGGCGCGGGTCCGACCGGGCTGATGCTGGCCAATCAACTCGCGCGGCGCGGCGTGCGCGCGATGATCATCGACCGGCACCCGGGCCCGTCGCTGCAGACGCGGGCGCTGGGCGTGCAGGCGCGCACGCTGGAAATCTACGCGCAGCTCGGCATCGCCGGGCGCGCGATCGAGCTAGGCAGGATAGGCAACGGCGCGAATCTCTGGGCCAACGGCCGCAGGATGGCGCAGGTACCGTTCGGCGAGACCGGCCGCGGCGTGACCCCGTACCCCTACATCCTGATCCTCGGCCAGGACGACAACGAACGCCTCATGGGCGAGCGGCTGCGCGACTGGGGCGCGGCCGTGCAATGGGACACCGAGCTGGTCGGCCTCGCGCAGGCGCCGGACCATGCCGCGGCGACGCTCAGGCAGCGCGACGGCACGACGCGCGCGATCAGGGCCGCGTGGGTCGCCGGCTGCGACGGCGCGCGCAGCGCGGTGCGCGAGCTGAGCGGCATCGGTTTTCCCGGCGCACCCTACGAGCACGTGTTCTTCGTCGCCGACACCGAAGTCACGGGCGGCATGGTGCCGGACGAGGTCAACGTCTACCTCTGGCGCAGGGGTTTCCACCTTCTCTTCCCGATGCGCGGCACGGACCACTGGCGTATCGTCGGCATCCTGCCCGAGGCGCTCAACGATCGAAAAGACGTCGGCTTCGATGATGTGCTTCCCTCGGTGCGCGGCGAAGCGGGGGCGGGCTTTGCCTTCAAGAAGTGCACATGGTTTTCTACCTACCGAATCCACCACCGCAGCGCGTCGCGCTTCCGCGACCGCCGCTGCTTCCTGCTGGGCGACGCGGCGCACATCCACAGCCCGGTCGGCGCGCAGGGCATGAACACCGGACTGCAGGACGCCTACAACCTCGGCTGGAAGCTGGCGCTGGTGAGCGACGGAAAGGCGGATGCGCGCCTGCTCGATTCTTACGAGGAAGAACGTATCCCGGTCGCGCGGCGGCTGCTGGAGACGACCGACCGCGGCTTCAGGCTGATCGTGGCCGACAACTGGCTCGCCGGCCTGCTGCGGACGCAGGTGCTCGCTCGGCTGGCGTCATTCGCCATGGGCATGGAGCTTGTGCGCCGGTTCGCCTTCCGCACCGTGTCGCAGGTCGGCATCCAATACCGGAAAAGCACGCTGTCGCAGTCGCTGGTGGGACTGCCGGAG
>DATGGA010000098.1:0-35760 GCA_035308765.1 Burkholderiales bacterium | reverse complement strand
CCCCTGGATCGCCAGCACCGGGCATTTGATACCGGGCAGATACTCCTCGATGTTCCATTTCCGGAACGCCGGATCCAGCCAGGCGTCGGCCCAGAGGCGGAAGGTCTTCCGTGCATCCCGATGGTACTTCGCCAGCCGTCCCGGAAGATCGCCTGTTTCGAATGTTTCGTTGATGGCCTTTATGCTCTTCAGGCCGCCGTCCTCGACGAAAACGTGAGGCGCCAGCACGGCGACGCCGCGCACCGGATGGACGCCGGCGTATATGAGCGCGATCGAAGCCCCGTCGGAATGGCCCACGAGGACAGGGTTTTGAATTTTCAACTGCAGAAGAACTTCCGGGAGGAAAAGCAAAGCCTCCCTGTGCATGAAATCCGTCCCGACCCTTTCTTCCCGCAGCACATCTGAATTGCCGTAGCCGTAACGGTCGTAGACCAGCGCGCGGCAGCCGGTGGCGTGCGCCGCCTTTCCCGGAAAATCGCGCCACTGGAGGATCGAGCCCAGCCCCTCGTGCAGGAACACCAGCGTCGGCCCGGACTTGCCGATCCACTGGTACTCCAATGCATGGCCTGCGGCCAAAATCTGCGGCATGAATCCAGATTAGCATGCGCCATGCGTGCCAAAGCCTGGCTGGTTCTCGCCGCGACCTTGCTGCTATGGTCGGGCAACTGGATCGTGGCGCGCGCCGTGCGCAACGATATCTCGCCCGGCATCGCGACCGCCGGACGGTTGGTTGTCGTTCTCCTGATATTGTTGCCCTTCACCTTTTCGGGACTGAAAGGAAAGTTCAAGCAACTGCAAGGAAAGACAGTCCTACTCGCGGCCGGCATTTTCGGCGGCGGGCTGCACCTCGCGTTGCAGTGGCTGGGGCTGCACTACACCACCGCCACCAGCGCCACGCTCTACCTTTCCACGGCGCCCATCTTCATCCTGCTGCTGGCGCGGCCGCTGCTCGGCGAGCGCATCGCGGCGCGGCAGTGGGCGGGCGTGACCATCTCATTCTGCGGCGTGGCGCTGATCGGAACGCAGGGACGCCTTTTCTCCGGCACGTCGCTGGTGTCGTTCAACGTCGGCGACGCGCTGGCGCTCGCCTCGATGGCGATGTGGGGCTGCTACACCGTGTTCCTGCGCATGCGACGCGACGACCTGGATACGCCGGAGTTCCTCACCGTGCTCTGCGCCATGGGACTGGTCACCCTGGCGCCGTGGGTGGCTTTCGAATGCCTGCAGGGGGCGGCCGTCAGATTGAGCGCGAACGGAGTGGTCGCCGTCGTGTATTCCGCCATAGGCTCCCTGCTGCTCGCAGGCGCGGGCTGGACCTACGTGGTGAAGCGGCTCGGCGCGGCGCGCGCCGGGACGACCATGCACCTGATGCCCGCCATCACCGTGCTGCTGGCGATGCTGTTCCTGGACGAGCGCCCGAGCTGGTTCCACGGCGCGGGCATCGCGCTGATCTTGACGGGCGTGGCCCTATCCACCGCACGCCACCGCGAGGCGTAGTCGGCGGCCTCAGTTGCATTGGTGGATCTCGATCGTGGTATGGACTATCTCGCTGTGCCGGGACAGCACAGCGCGGACGCGCCTGGGCGTCAAGGTGGCGTCGTGAGTGACAAGGCTTAGCGCGCAGGAATACGAGCGCTTGCCAACGCGCCACACGTGCAAGTCGGCGATCCTGGTGTGGCCAGCCGCAAAGTCCGATTTCACGATGTCGCGTATTTCATCCACGACGGGATGGTCCATTTCGCGGTCGAGCAGCACCTTCCCGGTCTGGGCAAGCAGGTTCTTCGCCCAGACCGCGACGAGCGCCGCGCCGACGATCCCCATGACGGGGTCCATCCAGGACCAGCCCAGGATCCATCCTCCCGCCAATGCGGCTATGGCGAGGATGGAAGTCGCGGCATCGGCGAGTACGTGGACATAGGCAGACCTCAAGTTCAGGTCATGATGATGATCATGGCCGCCATGGTGTGCGTCGTGGGGATGGTGATCGGACACACCTCCCAGAATCATGGCGCAGACGATGTTCACCGCCAGGCCGACTGCGGCAACGATCAGCGCTTCGAGATAGTGAATCGGCTGTGGCGCGAGAATGCGTTCGATCGATCCGAATACCATGAGCGCCGCCACACCGAGCAGGAAAATCGCGCTGGCAAAGCCGCCCAGTATCTCGATCTTCCAGGTGCCGAACGCGAAGCGGCGATCGCGGGCATGGCGGCGAGCGGCTGAATAGGCGAAAGCGCTCAGGCCGATCGCCATGGCGTGGGAGCTCATGTGCCAGCCGTCCGCCAGCAGCGCCATCGAATTGAACCACCAGCCGGCGATGATCTCCACCACCATCATCACGGCCGTGATCCACATTACCGCCCGGGTGCCCCGCTCGGCCGCGTGGCTGCCCTCGTCGAATATGTGCTCGTGGGTCCAATCCGAAAGTTTTTCAGTGTGCATCGTTCTATTCTATTTCAGCGCGGAAAATCAGAGCCGCATCGGCCGCCAGTAGCCGGTGAGCTCCAGGTATCCGCGGCCGGCCGGCGCACTGCCCCTGTAGGCCCTGACCGCGCCTTCCCAGTAGATGGTGCCGGTGCTCGCGCGCGCGTCCAGTTCCTGGTCGTCCATCAACGGCTCGAGGCGGAATTGTTCGTTTTTCGAACTAACCAGCATTGAAACCGGGTAGGACGTTCCGGTTCTGGGGGATTTCCACGTCCGCAGCGGCTGGAACGCGACGCCGTCCGGCGCATAGGCGATGCCGCCATCCTTGCCCCGCATGCGGAAAGCCATCAGCGATTCGCCGCCGTCGAGGTTGATGCCGCACCAGTCCCATCCCGCCGCGCCCGATGCCATGTACTGGCTGGACCACTCGTGATCCAGCCATGCGCTGCCGATTACCGCCGACCCATTCGCGGTTCCGCGCACAGAGAGATGAGGCCTGCTGTAATAGTAACTGGCTTCCTCAGGGCCGTTGCCCTTGCGGCTGAAGCCGGACTCGCCTTGAAGGACAAGGGCGCCCTGCGGGTCAAATTCGAGATCGAGGGAAAAATCCCGTGCGGCAATTTTCGTTCTGTATTTTTCGTTCGAAAGATCAAGAAACCAGTCATCCACCCATACATTGGTCGTCCCCGCCCTGCTCCCCGCCAGGTCGAGCGCGATGCGCGCCGCGCGCTCGGCGTGCCGCAGCCGGCCAAGGCGCGGATCGGAGAGCGCCGCATGCGCGAGGATCATCTGCCGCGGCGTGAAGGCGCTGGGATTGGAGGTTTCGATATCCGGCCTTGCCCTGAAGAACGTCACCTGAAAACCCAGATCCTGTCCCTGCTCCGTCTTCAGCCATCCGGTGACGTACCACCACTCCTGCCGGTAATCCGGATGCGCGCCGTGATCGCGGGGGAATTGAAAAGAATGTCCGGGAATTACTTTCGGATATTTTGTTTGTGGAAAAGCAGACGAAGGAAAACCCAGCCCCATCGCGAGGAACGTCCTGCGGTTCACCAATCCTCCTTGACGGCGCGGACCGGGCCGATGCCTGTTGCCTCTCTTCCTGACAACCATGCGGTTATTACTGCCAGAAAAACCAGTAAAAACGACAAACCAGCCAGCAGCCCATATGGCAAATGCACGTCCATGCTCCAGTTGAACGACTGGCGGTTGACGACGCGGATCAGGATCAGGCTGATGGCGCCGCCCAGGACGAGGCCGACCAGCACGCCCAGCACCGCCAGCAATCCGCCTTCCGCGGCGAGCATGGCGCCGATCTGGGAGCGCGTCATGCCGAGATGGCGCAGCACGCCGAACTCGCGCCGGCGCGCGAGCACGATGGCGCCGACGCTGGAGGAAAGGCCGAACAGCCCGACCAGCACCGCGACCGCTTCCAGCGCATAGGTCACGGCGAAGCTGCGGTCGAAGATGGCGAGCGAGTTGCCGCGGATCTCGCCCGGGCCGGATATCTCCAGCAGCGGCCCGCCGGGCAGCGCGCGCAGCGCGTCGGCCGCGGCCGCGGCGCTGGCGCCGGGCTTGAGCCACAGCGCGGCGTCGTTGGCGCGGCGGTCGCCGGAGAGCGCGGCGTAGGTGGCGCGCTCGATCACGATGGCGCCGTGCTGCCGCGCGTAGTCGCGCCAGATGCCGGAGACGACGAAGGGAAATTTTTTGCCTGACAACGGCAATTCGATGACCGAACCAACCCCTGCCCCGTACAGGTCGGCAACCGCTTCGGAGATCCAGGCCGGCGGCGGGTCGCCCTCCTTCCTCTCGTACGTCTTGCCGACCGACGGATAGCGCGTGGCGGCGACGTCGCGCGCGATCAGCGCCACGGCCGGACGCGCCGGATCCAGCGCGATCCGGCCGCTGCGCAGGAACGCCGCCCGCTCCACCTGCGGCAGCGCCCGCACCCGCGCTTCCATCGCCGGGTCGATCCACGCCGTCTCGCCCGCCTGCGTGGTGCGGAAATAGAGGTCCGCCGGCAGCACCACGCCCAGCCAGTCGTCCACCGAGCCGCGGAACGACGCCACCATGATCGCCATCGCCGCCATCAGCGAAAAGCTGGCGACGATGGCCGCCAGGCTCACCATCGCCTGGCCGGGAGCGCCGCGAAGCTGGGAGAGTGCGAGGGAATAGGCAATGGAATCATTTGTTTTTAATTTGGAAAAAACGTATTGCGAGAGAAAAGGCATGAAAAGAATTCCGCCCATCAGCAGGCAGGCGATGGCGGCATATCCCGCAACTGGTATGCCGTGCACGGGTTTCAACGGAATGAGCACCAATGCAAGACCAAAGCACGACAGTCCGGGCCAGACCGCCACCGCGCGGCCGAACATGCGCTGCTCGTCGCCCGCCTTGAGCGCCTGCGCGGGCGCGGCGCGCGCCGCGTCCAGCGCGGGCAGCAGCGCGCCCGCCAGCGCCACCGCGACGCCGCCGAGCACGTAGAAAATGCCGTTTTCGAGCGGCAATTCGATCTGCGGCGCGACGCCGCGGAAGAATCCCGCGCCCAGGTCGGCGCCGCCGAAGCCGGCGGCCGCGCGGGCGAGCGCGTAGCCGAGCGCGACGCCGAGCACGCCGCCCAGCGCGCCCAGCATTCCCGCCTCCGCCAGCACCAGCCGCGCCACGCCGCGCATCTCCAGTCCCAGCACGCGCAGCAGCGCGTGCTCCTGCCGCCGCCGCGCCACCTCCAGCGCCTGCGCCGAGAACACCAGGAAGCCGCCGGTGAACAGCGCCACCAGCGCCAGCACGTCCAGGTTGACGCGGTAGGCGCGCGACAGGCTGGCCCCCGACTCCGCGACCGCATCCAGCGTGGAGACGAATACGCCCGGCGGCAGCAGCGCCGCGATTTTCTCCTGCATGTCCGCGCGGTCGGCGCCGGGCGAGAGGCGCAGGTCGATCCGGTTCAGTTCTCCCAGGCGCCCGAGCCGCCATTGCGCGGTGGAGATGTCGGTCAGCGCCGTTGCGCCGCGCAGGCCGGGCAGATTTCCGGCGACCTTGAGCTCGACGACCTCGAGTCCGGAAATAATTTTCAAGGTTTTTTCCGCCGCAAGACCGGAAGACAGAAACACCGTATCCGGCTTCAGCAATTCCAGCCTGCGTCCCGGATCCTCCGCGAACAGCGCCGGCTGGATCAGCGCCGCGCGCAGCGGATCGATGCCGATCAAGCGGACGGTTTTCGTGCTGCCCGCGATCCCGGCCTCCGCTTCCAGCACGGGACTCGCCACGGCCACGCCGGGCAGGCGCGAGAGCCGCGCGTAGAGCGCTTCGGGAAAACCGCCGCGGCCGCCGCGCACCTCCAGGTCGGCTTCCCCCGCCAGCGTGCGCACGCCGGCGGACAGTTCATTCACCGCGGCGCGGTTGATCAAATGCACCGAGAAACCCAGCGCCACGCCGAGCGCGATCCCCAGGACGGAGAGCAGCGTGCGGCCCTTGAATGGATACAGCAGGAACAGCAGGCTAGGCCGGAACATCTCCGGCCAGTGTAATGCGGTGCATCACGCGCCGGTAGCCGTGGTAGTCGTTGACCGGGTTGTGCTGCGCGCAGCGGTTGTCCCACAGCGCGATCGAGCCCGGCCGCCAGGCGAAGCGGCAGGTGAACTCGGGTTTTATCTGGATATCGAACAAAAACTTCAACAGAGGAGCGCTTTCCTCCTCCGTCCAGCCCGCGAAGCGCAGCGTATGGCCGGAGTTCACGTACAGCGCCTTGCGCCCGGTCTCCGGATGCGTGCGCACCACCGGGTGCTCGGCCGAATATTTCTTTATTTCCTTGCCGGAAATTTTGATTGCATCTTCGCGCGTCATCGACGCATCGGCCTTGGTTGAAGAGTTGACCGCCCTGAGGCCTTCGAGGAGTTTCTTCAAGCCGGGAGAAAGAGACTCGAAAGCCAGATACATGTTGGCGAACAGCGTGTCGCCGCCGAAGGGCGGAATTTCGCGCGCGAGCAGCATCGAGGCCATCGGCGGGCGATCGAGGTAGGCGGTATCGGTATGCCAGATGCCGCCGAACGGAATGCGCTCGTGTTCCAGCTTCTTCACCTCGATGATTTTCGGGAATCCCTCGATCCCCTTCACCATCGGGTACTCGACCGGCTCGCCGAACTGCCGGGCGAAGGCCATGTACCGCTTTCCGTCCAGCTCCTGGTCCCTGAAGAAAACGACCAGGTGCTCGAGCCAGAGCCGCCTGACCTCGGCGAGGTCCGCCTTCGACAGCGGCCTGGAGAGATCGACGCCCGAAATCTCCGCGCCCAGCGCGCCGGAAATCCGCTGCGCGGCGATCATGCCCCGCCGGACTTGCGGCCGGTGACTTCGATGACGTTGAGGTGGTTCTGGAGATGCCGCACGCCCTTGATGCGCAGCGCGATGTCGCTGCAGGCTTCGCTCTGGTCGATATTGTCGACGTCGCCGCGCAGCTCCACGCGCCCGCCGTCCGCCGCCACCCGCACCGCGCAGTGCGCCGTCGAGCCGTGGGTGCG
Organism: Burkholderiales bacterium; assembly: GCA_035308765.1. Lineage (GTDB taxonomy): Bacteria > Pseudomonadota > Gammaproteobacteria > Burkholderiales > SG8-39 > RBG-16-66-20. The sequence goes on along the minus strand of DATGGA010000098.1, from coordinate 28,825 downwards.
CAGCGCGGCGCGCACGTGATGCGCGAGCGCGATGTCGCGCAGTTTCGCGCGCGAGGCCTCGGTCTCGGCGAACTGGCGCGACTTCACCATCTTGACGATCTCGTCCACGCACTGGTCCACCGCCAAGCGGTCGGTATTGAAGCCCATGTCGTATTCGTTGATGTCGCGCGGGTCGATGTGGAAGTGCCGCCGCATCACCGCGCGCGCCGCCTCGTCGTTGTGGTCGACGATGCGCTCCACCTGCCGCGCGTCTTCCGATTTCAGGCGCTCCATCATGCGCCGCACGCGCGTGCGCCGCGAGGCCGAAACGCATACGCGCACCGCGTGCGGCACCTCCTTGAGCAGCGAGGTCGCGCCCCAGCCGCGCAGGATCACCGCATCGTCCGATTCGGCCATGGACAGGATCTCGTCCGCCGTGAGGATGCGCAGGCGCACCTGGTCCGTGGTCAGGCGTTCGAGCAGCCCCTGCGTGCCTTCGAGGAAGCTGACCACGTGGCTCTTGCGCATGCGGGCGCGGTTGGCGAGGTGGTCGATCATCTCGTGGTGCCGGACCTTCATGCCCAGCGCCTGTTCCAGGCCCGCGGCGACATCCTTGCCCAGCGAGCCCATTTCCCGGTTCATGGCGATCAACGGCATGGTCGTTTTCCCCCTGGCATCGGCGAAGTATAGCCGCGGTGTTACCTTTGCCGGCCATGGATCTCACGGCCCTGCAGCGCGGGCGCGTCAAGCTGTACCTGCGGATTCTCGCCATCAGCGCGCCCATCGGCGCGGTCTACGGCGTGGTGCTGACGCCGGCCGGCGCCCTGCCCCTGCTCAGCATGGTGATCGGCATCGGCAACAGCATGGTCGTCGCCGGCAGCATCGCCGCGATCGAGATTTTCCTGCTGCGCGAAGGCTCCTCGGCGAAACGCCTGCTGCGCCTGCCGTTCGTTGCCGTCGTCGTCCTGAAGTCGCTTGCCTACGCGGCGATCGTCACCGCGGTGACGAAATGGGGCACCGCGCAGGCCTGGGCGCTGCTGTTCCCGGGATCGTTCGCGCTGGCGCCGCTGGCGCCTCTCGATCCGCGCGGCGAACTGACGACCATCGGCGTCTCCCTCGCGACCACGCTGATCTTCGTCATCGTGCTGCAGGCCGCGGGCCTGGTGGGGCGGCGCACCTTCCGCGACCTGGTGCTCGGGCGCTACCGCCGGCCGCGGCGCGAGCGGCGCTTCTTCCTGTTCGTGGACGTGATCGGCTCGACCGCGATCGCCGAGCGGCTCGGGCCCATGCAGGCGCACCAGTTCCTGGCGGCGGTGTTCAGCGCCACCGCCGAGCCGGTGGCCGCCTGCAACGGCGAGATCTACCAGTACGTCGGCGACGAGATCGTGGTGACCTGGACCGAGAAGGAAGGCAGGCTGGATGCGCGGCCGCTGCGCTGCTTCTTCCTGATGGAAGCGGCCCTGCTCGCGCTCGAGGAGCAATTCCGCGAACGGTTCGCCGCCGAACCCGGCCTGCGCGCCGCGCTGCACCTGGGCGAGGTGATCGCGGGCGAAGTCGGCGAGCAGCGCCGCGCCATCGTGTTCCACGGCGACGTCATGAACACCGCCTCGCGCCTGGAGCAGGCGACGCGCGACCAGGGCGTGCGCTTCATCGCTTCGGCGGCCGCGCTGGATTCGCTCGGGCCGCAGGCGGACATGGAGATGAAGGACCTCGGCGAACTTGCCCTGCGCGGCCGCAAGCAGCCGATCCGCGCCTCCGGCGTCGAACTCAGGCGCTGAATTCGGTCAACACCCGTCCCGGGCCCGCGGCCGGCTGCAGGTAGTCCTTGCCGTCGTGCACCTGCACGCCGTTCACCCACACGCCGTGCACGCCCGCCGGCGCGCGCGTCATGCGGGTCCCGCCCCCGGGCAGATCCCTTATTTTCTTCAGGGAAGAAATACCCACCGTGGCCGGATCGAACAGCACAAGGTCCGCCCAGGCGCCCGTCCCGATCGTTCCGCGGCCGGGAATGCGGTACTTGGCCGCGGGGTCGCTGGTCAGCCTGCGCACGCCCTCCGTCAGCGTGAAGGTGCCCGTCTCGCGCACCCAGTGCTGCAGGAAATGCAGGCCGAAGCCGGCGTCGCAGAAATAGATCAGGTGCGCCCCCGCGTCGGACAGCGCCACCACGCCCTGCTCGTGCTTCAGCAGCGGCGCCACGCCCGCATCGTTGTTTTGGAATAATTTTCCTATCAGTTGAGCTTCCACGGGCAAATCGAAAAAATAATCCAGCGGATCCTTGCCGGCCGCCTTGGCCAGCTCGCTGACGGGGACGCTTTCCTTTTCCATCTTCGTCCAATCCCCGTAAAAGAGAATGCCCTGCTTGGGATTCTTCAGGTTCTCCCGGAAACGCGATCTGAACGCCGCGTCCTTGTATATCTGCTTCCGCTCTTCCGGCCTGGCCGCCTTCACGCGATCGAAGGCGTCGTGCGAATACAGCAGGTATGGCTCCTCGAGCGTGAAGTCGAAGGACAGCGGCTGGCAGCTGGTGTGGATGTACACCTCGTGGCCGCGCCTGCGCGCCGCGGCGCAGCGGTCGTAGTAGGTCAGCGCCCTGGCGGGCTCGGCGTCGTTGTACATGGTCAGCACCGTGACCATGAACGCGGGGCGGCCATTGGCCGCGGCGATGGCCTCCATGTACTCCGGCGTGCCGCGCGGCCCGGTGGCCATGACGAAAATTCCTTTCGCCTTTTCGCCTAGAATTCCAGTAAGGGAAAAAAGTTCGGAATCCGCCGCAATCGTGGAAGGCATGGGCCTGCCCCCCCATCCCGCATGATTGGGCGAGAACGAAGACGAAAATCCGATCGCGCCCGCATCCATGGCCTCGCGCACCAGGGACTTCATTCTCGAAAGTTCGGGATCCGAAGGAATTGCACGCGTCGAGGCTTCCTCGCCCATCACCGCGCTGCGGATGGTCGAGTGCTGCGCCAGCACCGCGACGTTGGCGAGCGGGCCGATGCGGCGCAGCTGCGCGAGGTAATCGGAGAAACTCTCGAACTCCCAGCGCACGCCCGCCTGCAGCGCGGCGAGGTCCATGCCCTCGACCACCGAAAGGTTGCGCAGCACGGTATCGCGCTGCGGCCCGGGGCAGGGCGCGATGCCGAAGCCGCAATTGCCCAGCACCGCCGTCGTGACGCCCAGCGCCGGGGAAGGCGACAGCGTACGGTCCCAGGTGACCTGGGCGTCGTAGTGCGTGTGGACGTCGACGATGCCCGGCATCAGCGCGAGGCCGCCGGCATCGACCGTTTTTCCTGCGGAGGTTTCGCCCTTGCCCGGAAAAGTGATCTTCCCCCGGACAACCCCGATATCCAGCGCCTTGCCCGGCCCGCCGCTGCCGTCGTAGACGGTCGCGCCGCGGATCAGCAGGTCGTGCATGGCGGCTCTATTTGAGGACGCGGTCGGCGCGCTCGATGACCGGCTTCGGGATATCGACGGCCAGCGCCTGCGCCGAGCGCAGGTTGACCGCCAGCTCGAACTTGGTCACCTCTTCCACCGGTATCAACCCCGCCGGCGCGCCTTTCAGGATACGGTCGGAGATCTTGGCGCAGCGGCGCAGCGCCTCCGCGACCTCGGCGCCGTAGCTGAGCACCGCGCCCGATTCCACCCACTCGGCGCGCGTGGTGAGCAGCATGATGCTGTTGCGCATCGCGGCGTTCACCACCTCGCGGCGGCGCGCGAACAGCGTCAGCGAGCCCGCGACCAGCACCGCGGCGATCTTGTCCTTGCGGAACCTGGCCAGCGCCTTGGGCACGACTTCGAAATTGGTGAAATCCACCGCGTGCAGGTCGAAGCCCATGCGCGCCGCGGTCGCCTGGTACAGCTCTTTCTGCTGCTGGATGCCGGCCGCGCGGCGGTCGAACACGGCGCCGATGCGCGTGCTATGCGGCAGAACCTCCCGGATCAGCTCGAGGCGCTTCGGCGCGACGTCCCCCGGCGGCTGGAAAGTGCCGGTCGCGTTGCGGCCCGGCCGCGCCAGCGACGTCACCAGCCCGCCGGCCACCGGATCGGACGAAGTCATGAACACCACCGGGATGGAGTCGGTCTCCTCCAGCACCGCCAGCGCGATGCTCGCGACCGAAGCGAAGATCAGGTCCGGGGTGCGGCTCACCGCGGAGCGCGCCATGCCTTCCAGGTAGGCGCGCATGCCCTTGCCGTAGAGGCGCTCGTAGACGATGTTCCGGTCCTCGATCCATCCGAGGCGGCGCATCTGGTCGAAAAAGGAGCGCGTCGCGGGCTCATCCTCCACCGAGTCTCCGCTGAACAGCACGATCACCTGCATCTGGCGCTCGGACTGCGCCATGGCGAACCGCGGCAGCGCGGCGGCCAGGCCGAGCGCGCCCAGCAGGGTCCTGCGCTTCATGGCGGGCATCACCACCCTTCCAGCACCAGCTTGCCGACGACGTGGCCCTCTTCCAGCAGCTTGTGGGCCCGCTTGAGGTTGGCGGCGTCGATTTTCCCGAGGTTCCGGGTCATGGTCGTCTTCAGCACCCCCGCCTCCGCCAGGCCCGCGGCTTCATCCAGCAGCAGGTGCTGCGCTTCCATGTCCGGCGTCTGGAACGTCGAGCGCGTGAACATGCCTTCCAGGCAGACCGCGATGCTCTTGTCGTGCAGGATGGCGAGGTCCACCGGCCTGACCGTGCGCACGATGAGGCCGATTTTGCCCTGCGGTTTCGTCATTTTCGGAAACTGGTTCCAGTAAAAATCGGAAGACGAAAGGCAAAGCACGAAATCCGCTTCCATTTCGATCGGCTTCGTGTGGTCCACCGTGGCATCCGCGCCGAGGGCCTTGCACCAGGCGATGGATTCGGGCCGGGATGCGCTGGCGGTGACGTGCAGTTTCGCCAGCTTCTTCGCGAGCTGGATCGCGACCGAGCCCACGCCGCCGGCGCCGCCCAGGATCAGCAGGCTCCTCCCGGAATGCGCTCCCGATATCGAGACGCCCATGCGGTCGAATATCAGCTCCCAGGCCGTGAGCGTGGTGAGCGGCAGCGCCGCGGCCTCCGGGAACGGCAGGTTCGCGGGCTTGCGGCCGACGATGCGCTCGTCCACCAGGTGGAACTGGCAATTCGTTCCCTGCCGGATCACGCTGCCGGCGTAGTACACCGCGTCGCCGGGCCTGAACAGCGTGCAGTCCGGACCGGCGGCCTTCACCACCCCCGCCGCGTCGAAGCCGAGGATCTTCGGCGTCTTCTCCACCAGGTCCCTGGGCGCCCGGCGCTTGGTGTCCACCGGATTCACCGAGACCGCCTTCACTTCGACCAGCAGGTCGCGCCCCGCGGCGGCCGGCTCGTCCACCTCCAGGTCCAGCAGCGACTCGGGGTGGTCGACCGGAAGGTAGCGGTAGAGGCCGACGGCTTTCATGCCGTCGGATATTACGTCACTTCGTCTCGGCCGCTTTCTTCGCCTCGCGTTTCGCCTTCATGTCGGCGCGCATCTTTTCGCGGTCGGCCTTCATCTTCTCGTGGTCGGCCTTCATCTGCTCGCGGTCGGCCTTGAGCGCTTCGCGGTCGGCTTTCACGCTGCCCGGCGCGGGTGCTGCGGGCGCCGCCGGCGGCGTCTGCGCCATCGCGGTGGAGGCAAAAGCAAGCAACACGGCGGTTACAGCGGGTTTCAGATTGCGATTCATCTCCGGTCTCCTATATCTGGTTGGACTGCTACCCCCTCAACGTGCGGCGCGGCCGTCGGTGGACAGCATTTCCTTGCAGCAAGCTTACATGCGCGTCTTTGCTCTAAGATCGCCGCTCAGCCCCCCGGGAGATGCACATGACGATCAAGCTGTATTCCTGGCCCCGCAGTTCCGGCACGCGCGTTTCCTGGGCGCTGGAGGAACTGGGCCTGCCGTATGAATACATCGAGCTCGACGCCAAGAAGAACGAGCACCGCGCGCCCGGCTACCTGTCCATCAATCCGCACGGCAAGGTGCCGGCGCTGGTCGACGGCAGCCAGGCGTTCTTCGAGTCTGGCGCGATCCTGCTGCACCTGGGCACCAAGTACGGCGTCGAGAAGAAGTTGTTCCCTCCGGGCGGCGGGCAGGCTCGCGCCGACGCCATCTCGTGGACGGTGTGGTCCGGGGCCGAGTTGAGCACTTACCTGCTGCAGTACGTCTACCACGGTCTCGCCACGCCGATTTCGTTCAGGAAGGAGGACCAGAGCAAGGCGGCGGCCGACTACGGCCTGATGCAGCTCAACCGCCTGCTCGACACGCTCGAGGCGCGCTTCGCGGACCACGAATACCTGCTGGGCGAGTTCACCATCCCGGACGTCGCGGTTGCGAGCTGGTTCGCCTTCGGCAGGATGATCGGTTTCAAGCCCGAACACCATCCGCGCGTCACCGCCTGGGCCGACCGCTGCATGGCGCGGCCCGCGTTCAAGCGCGCGAAGTAGTCAGAGAATGATGCGGCTGAGCAGAAAACCCGCGACCACGGCGATGCCGACCGCCTTCAGCGGATTGCTCGACACATAGCTGCTGGCGTCGGCAAGCAGCTTTGCGTTCCGTGCCTGGATCTCCTCGCTGCGCCCGCTGAGCCATTCGGCCGTCGGCGCGGCCGCGACCGCCGCCTTGTCCACTGCCTGGTGCGCCATCGCCGCGACCCGTTCGATCGCCGGCCTGTTATTGGCTTCGTGCCCGTTTGGTTTCATGTGACCCTTTGAGTGAAAAAGAAAATGGAGCATGCGTGACGGGCATCCTGCCCGGCGGGCGCGGCGCCCGCTGTTCGGCATCGCGCTTACGGAAAATATCGCCGCAATGCGGCCTGGCGTACATACGGCCGCGGCAAGTAGCGCCTGGTAACAATTGCTCGCCGACAGATACACCGATTGCGCGCAAGCTTCGCCTCGTCATGCGCCTGCGCATTTTTTCCGGCCTGTTGCTGCTCGCTTTCTGCCTCGATGCGGCGGCGGACGATGTCTATTCCGCGATCAACCGCCTGCGCGCGGGCCAGGGCAGCTGCCGCGTCGCGGAGCGATTGCATCCGCTTGCGCCGCAGCCCGCGCTGGAGCGCGTGGCGAGGGACCTTTCGCAGGGCGCCAACCTGCAGCTCAGCCTGAAGTCGGTCGGCTACCGGGCGGCGCGCGCCAGCGTGCTGACCATCAGGGGCGACGGAGCCGGCGCACAGGGCGCGGAATTCCTGCAGCAATTCAGCTACTGCGAACAAACCATGGACGCCGGGGTCACGGAAATCGGCGTCTATGCGGAAGCCGACCAGCTCTGGATCGTGCTGGCGGCGCCGTTTGCGCCGTCGGTCGGCGTCTCCGAACAGTCCGCGGGCCTGCGCCTGCTCGATCTCGTCAACCAGGTCCGCGCCGCGCCGCGCTACTGCGGCAGCAAGGAATTCAGCGCGGCCCGGCCGGTGCGCTGGAACGAGGCGCTCGCCGAGGCATCGAGGCAGCACTCCGAAGAAATGGCGCACGACAACTACTTCAGCCACGCCGGCAGCGACGGTTCGCAGCCCTCCGATCGCGTCGAGCGCGCGGGCTACCGGTGGCGCGCCACCGGGGAAAACATCGCCGCCGGGCAGAAGAGCGCCGACGACGCCATGTCGGCCTGGATAAAAAGCCCGGCGCATTGCGCCAACCTGATGAATCCGGCGTTCACCGACATGGGCGCCGCCTTCGCGGTCGACCCCGGCAGCGAGATGGGCGTGTACTGGACGCAGGCGTTCGGCGCGCCGCGCTGATAAGAGTAGTATCCATAGTCAACATGACCCTGCGGTGGAACGAGGGCGCGATGCTGGGACGAAGGCTCGTCCTGTGCGGAGTTGCGCTGCTGGTTGCGATGCAGGGCGCAGACGCCCTGGCGCGCGGCGGCCACGGCGGCGGCGGACATTCCGGCTCCGGCGGCGGGCACTCTGGCTTCAGCGGCGGGCATCCCGGCTTTGGCGGCTTCGTTTCCCGGCCGGCGTTCGCGCCGCGCGCGGTGTTCTTTGCGGCCCCCGCCTATTTCCCGGCGGCTTACTACTCGTCTTCCTACTACACGCCTCCCTACTATCCGCCCGCCTATTACCCGCCCGAACAACCGCCTCTCGCGTACTACCCGTCCGAGCAGGCCGCGCTGCCGCCACCGCCTCCCTACCCGCCCGCCGGCGCCGGGCCAAATGCGCCGCCCATGCCGTCCACGTCGCCCATCTATTCCTGCAGGGACGCCAGCGGGCGCACGAGCATCACCAATCGCCCCGAGGACATGGCCGGCAGGGACTGCAGGGAACTCTCCGCCCAGAGCGCGCCGCCGCCCGGCGGAAGCTATCGCGCGCAGGAAGCGCAGCGTTACCGGTTTTTCTGTCCCGACTCCCGCAAGTACTACCCCGAAACGAACTACTGCAATTCCGCCTGGCTCAAGGTAGTCCCCGCCAGCGCCGCCAACGCGCGCTGACCGGCTACCGCAGGCGCCTGTGCGCCGGGTTCAGGAGCGACGCCTGCCACATGTAGAACGTCATCACGGCGGACGCAACTCGCGGTCTTCCGCTTGAATCGACGAGCTGCGCCTGCAGCGTGTGGGTGCCGCGGGGGACGCCCGCCAGCATGAAGTCCGGCCCGCCCCGGCCGGCCGGCTTGCCGTCGAGCAGCAGGACGAGCTGATCGCCCGGCCCGCTTCCCCCGTTGACGGCAACCTGCACGGCGACATTGCCGTTGTTGTCGTGCACCGTCTCCTCGTTCTGAGGGGAAACGATGGCCAGGACCGTGCCTTGCGCGATCGCAGCAGATGCGACGACAGCCGCCATGCACAGACCCATAAGCCTTTTCATAGGCTGAATAGTATGCCCCTCCCGCGCGGAAGTTAGAATCGGGGAGTGAACAAGCCGCACCACCCCGCTTCCCACTCGAACTTCATCCGGCAGATCGTCGAAGCCGATCTGGCTTCGGGAAAACACGTCAAGATCCGCACCCGCTTTCCGCCCGAACCCAACGGCTACCTGCACTTCGGGCACGCCAAGTCCATCCTGCTCAACTTCGGCCTCGCCGCGGAATACGGCGGCGGCTGCAACCTGCGCTTCGACGACACCAACCCGGAGAAGGAAGAGCAGGAATACGTCGATTCCATCGTCGACTCGGTGAACTGGCTGGGCGCCGACTACGGCGGCAAGGTGCTGTACGCCTCCGACTACTTCGAATTCATGTACCAGGCGGCCGTGTACCTGGTCACCTCGGGCAACGCTTACGTCGACAGCCAGACCGCCGACGAGATGAAGCGCAACCGCGGGGACTTCACGCACCCCGGAATTGATTCGCCTTTTCGCAATAGATCTTCTTCCGAGAATCTAGATCTATTAGGGCGAATGAAAGCCGGTGAGTTCCCTGATGAAACTCACGTCTTGCGCGCGAAAATCGACATGAAGTCGCCCAACCTCAACCTGCGCGATCCGGCGATCTACCGCATCAAGAAGGCGACGCACCACCGCACCGGCGACAAGTGGTGCATCTACCCGATGTACACCTACGCCCATCCGATCGAGGACGCGGTCGAGGGCATCACGCATTCGCTGTGCACACTCGAATTCGAGGACCAGCGGCCGTTCTACGACTGGCTGCTGGAGAAGCTCGCCGAAGGCGGCCTGCTCAAGCGCCCGCTGCCACGGCAAGTCGAGTTCGCGCGGGTCAACCTGACCCATGTGATGCTCTCCAAGCGGCTGCTGATCCAACTCGTCGAAGGCGGCCACGTCGACGGCTGGGACGACCCTCGCATGCCTACCCTCGCCGGCGCGCGCCGCCGCGGCTACACCGCCGAGGGCTTCAGGATGTTCGCCGAGCGCATTGGCGTCTCCAAGGCCAACCAGACCATCGACTTCACGATCCTGGAAGACTGCATGCGCGAGCACCTCAACGAAATCGCGCCCCGCCGCATGGCCGTCCTCGATCCGATCAAGCTCGTGATCGAAAACTATCCCGAGGGCAAGGAAGAACTGATGGACGTGCCCAATCATCCGAAGCACGCGGAAATGGGCAAGCGCCAGGTCCCCTTCTCCCGCGAACTCTGGATTGAGCGCGACGACTACATGGAAACGCCCTCGAAGGGCTACTTCCGCCTATTTCCGGGCAACAAGGTAAGACTGCGCTACGCCTACGCGATCGAATGCATCGGCTACGACAAAGCCACCAACACCGTGCGCTGCAAATACCTCGAAGAAACCCGCTCCGGCACGCCCGGCGCGGACTCCGTCAAGGTGAAGGGGAACATACACTGGGTTAGCGCGAAACACGCGCATGAAGCGGAAGTGCATCTCTACGATCGGCTGTTCAAGAGCGAGCACCCGAAGGACGTCGAGGATCTGAACCCCGATTCGAAAAAGACCATCACCACCCAGCTCGAGCCCAGCCTAAGACATACCCAGGAATATCACTTTCAGTTCGAGCGGCATGGGTACTTTGTACACAACCAAAGTGGGTTTGGGCGGACAGTGACGTTGCGGGATTCATGGGCCAAGAACTGAGATAGCGGCCATTTCGATTTGCGAGGGAAAGCAACAACGTTTCTAAATTCAAATATTAATCGTTACTCCTTAAATCCATACGAGACATGACTACGCCAGCTGAACAACTATCAGGCCGAACTCTAGGATCTGGCTGGGTAGTAGGGCAACCACTCCAAACCTTTCAAGGTCAGACCGGAAGCCACTTTTCGACTGGTTACCACGTAAAAAAGGGAGAACAGCGTGGGTTCATGAAAGCCATGGATTTTCATGCCGCTCTTTTGAGCGCCGATAGCGTAGCAAAGTTACAAGAAATCACCACTCGCATTCAATATGAACGCAGTTTGCTTGAATATTGCGGGGTACGAGGACTTTCAAGAATTGTTCGATTGCTCGAATCAGGAAATATATTCTTCGACGACTCGAACCCCGATCCGATAAAGCGTGCCGCATCGAGGGTAGATTTCTTTATCTTCGAATTTGCCGAGCATGGCGATCTTCGCCGTCACATCACATTTAATCCCACATTACCGGGATCTTGGAAGTTGCGAGTTCTTCACGGAATTGCGGCTGCCATAGCTCAGCTGCATGGGGTTGGAGTTGCACATCAAGACATTAAACCATCCAACGTACTTTCTTTCGAGACAGATAAATTCAAAATTGGCGATCTTGGCAGATCGTCACGCGAGGGCTACACAGCACCAACCGATCAAAACCTTTTTCCTGGCGATCGTCGTTACTCTCCTCCAGAATTTGAATATGGGCATACGGTTACCGATCGCGTTGACCGTCGACTGGGAAGTGACATCTTCATGCTCGGAAGCATGATCTCGTTCCTCTATGCCGGCACCAGTGCCTCGTATCTCCTCGTGACTGAAACTCCAGCTGCATATCTCCCCGGAACTTGGCGCGGTCGTTACGAGGATGTGCTGCCATTTCTTGTGGATGCACAGGCACGCTGCGCGCAAAAGATTGCCTCTTCATTTCCCTCCACTTGCGCAGACAAAATGGTTGTTGCGTTCATGCAACTTACGCATCCAAACCCGCTACTCCGAGGTCACCCAGATACCAGGTCCATGCCTGACAAAGGTCTTGGAATCGATCGATACATTTCCCTTTTTAACAATCTCGCAGATCGCGCAGAAATTGCAGAGCGTGCCAGTCGGTAACAAATGCTAGGGGATCGCTGGAATAGAAGTGTAATTCCGCGGTGGCGTAACTCAACAATTGTCGCGTCCACTTTGGAAGCTGGCCCGAGTCGATTTACACCTGAAGTTGTGCCACGTCCCAATCTACTCCCTCTGCTCGATGAGCGACTCTCTGAATGGAACGCACATCCCACCATAGGCGGGGCGGCTGACTTACTCGCCTACGATCAATTTCCAGAGCTTCGTCCTCACTTACAAAAGATTGCGAAGTATGTATTGTCCAGTGATCAACCGTTGCCGATTCCGTTAAAGGAGGCGGCTCAGCGAGCACTTGAAATACCTTCTCTCGATTCATCTGACCTTGTCGGGCCCAATAGTCGGCGGATTGAAGAAATTCATACACTCCGCCATCGGCTTGCTCTAAATCCTCGCAATGCAGTTGCTTATGTAGACCTCGCGCGCTGGTACGCGGCTCTTGGCCGCAATGAGCAGGCACTTCGCCTGTTGAATATCAGCAAAGCGCTAGAACCAAATAGTCGCTTTGTCATTCGTGCAATCGCGAGATTTCATATTCACGCCAACGATCCAGAGCGCGCTTTGGCCGTAGTAAACCATGCTGTGGCACTAAAAGAGGACCCGTGGCTGATGGCATCTTCAGTTGCCATATCCAATCTGTTGGGAAAATCAGGACGAATTGCAAAGTACGCCAGGACATTAGTCTCAAGCGACACTTTTCATCCTAGTCAAGTACCTGAACTAGCAAGCGCGCTAGCTACTCTCGAGATGTTCTCGGGCAGCCAAAAGAAAGCACGCAAGCTCTTTAATATTGCCCTTGTACAACCGAATGACAATTCAGTAGCTCAAGCACTTTGGGCTGCAGATCATCTTAAAACAACGATTGAAGTTCAAGACAAATGGCTAGATGACCCGCTATCTGCGGAAGCACGCTACTACAGGGCATTCTTCGGAGGTAACTTGGAAGCCGCACTAATGGCTTCAAAGGAGTGGTTCGCAGATGAGCCATTCTCCAGTCGGCCAATGACATCAGCTTCCTTTATTTGCGGGCTCCTTGAGAACTACGAAGCAATGGAACGGTGCTGCCGTGTTGGCCTCGTAGCCGATCCATTGAACGTGGGTCTACGAAACAATCTTGCCTTTTCTCTATCTTCCCAGTGGCGTCTCGAAGAGGCGGTGGAAATATTGCGCGACCTCCTGCAGGAAGAGAAGGATGCATTGAGTGGACATACATTGGCCAATCTCGGCCAACTGATGTACCGCGAGGGCTTTGTCGAGGAGGGCGAGATGTTGTATAGAAAAGCTCTCGACCGATTAAAAGTCCAAGGACTATCTACGTCTCAAGCGCTGGCCATGGCATACATGGCACGAGAAGCACTTCTTGCCAACGCTGAGAACAGCGAAAAGCTTGTCGCTGAAGCCAAAGGATTGGCGAAAGAGTTCCCGTCAACAGGGGTTGACGTAGTTCTGCGGTCTGTAACTGCAAGTCCGACAAATCTAGAAGTTCCATCCAAAAAGATTTTGCGTGACCAGAAATGGCGATACGACAAAGAACGCAATTTGCTATTGATAGAGGAATCTCGCCCATTTAAAGAATAACTAAAGACAACTCGCGATCGATGAAGCGGCCATGCACAGTGGGGCAGACGATAGTCGCGGCGATTGCTTTGTCCAGCCGATCGAAGGACGCGCGGGGTGTGCCACGCGAGGCTCTATTCGACCTTGATCCCGGCCTGCTTGACGATCGGCCACCACTTCTCGATCTCGGCCTTGTGGTGAGCACGAAGCGCTTCCGGGGTCTGCTGCTCCCGCGGCGGGATTTCCTGGCCGAGGTCGGCGAGTTTCGCGCGGACGGCGGGATCGGCCAGGGCTTCGACGATTGCGGCGTTGATTTTGTTGATGATGGGCTGCGGCGTGCCTTTCGGCGCCCAGATGCCGTGCCAGACAGCCATGTAGAAGTTCGGCAGGCCGGCTTCGTCCACGGTCGGGATGTCGGGGGCGGCGGTGAGACGCGTCTTCGCGGTCACGGCGAGGGCGTGCACCCTGCCGGCGCGAACCTGCGGCAGGGAGTTCGCGGCCTGGTCGAACATGAAGTCGATCTGGCCGGAGAGCAGGTCCTGCATCGCCGGGGCCGCGCCGCGGTAGTGGATGATCTGCGGCTTGGTGCCGGTGACGTTCTGGAAGTACACGGCGCTCACGTGCCCCGGCGTGCCGGCGCCGCCCGTGCCGACCGACGCCTTGTCCTGGTTGGCCTTTTCCCAGACGAGGAATTCCTTCAGGTTCTTCGCGGGAATCGCGTTCTTGGCGACCAGGATCTGCGGGTTGGTGGCGATCATCGCCACCGGCTCGAGGTCGGTCAGCAGGTCGTAGGTAAGCGGGTAGATCGCGCCGTTGACCACGTGCGTGCCGATGTGGCCGATGCCGATCGTGTAGCCGTCGGGCGCGGACTTGACGACCCGGCCGACGCCGATGCTGCCTCCGGCGCCGGTGGTGTTGTCGACGACCACCGTCTGGCCGATTGCGACGGTCATGCGCGCGGCCATGATGCGCGCGATGGTATCGGTGGGCCCGCCCGCCGAGAACGGCACGACCAGCGTGATCGGCCGCACCGGATAGCTTTGCGCCCCCGCGGCGAGCACGCAACCGAACAGAACGGCGAACAGAATTCCTCGCGAAAGCTTCATGTCCCCTCCCCTGTTTTCGTTATGGACTGAAGTTTAATCGTCCACGCGCATCGGCAGGAACATCCACAGCACGAGCCCAAGGAGCAGCGCGCCCAGGCCGGCCCACTGGGCGATGCGCCAGCCGCGGTTGGGCGAGCCGGACTGCTCGAAGCCGTCGATGTAGAGCACTTCGCAGGCGCCGGGGCCGGTGTCGGTGCGCGTTTCGCTGCTCACGCGCGTGCCGAGGGCGCGGCCGTCCTTGAAGGTGGTGTAGTCCACGAGGTAGCCGCGCAGCCGGATCTGGTCGCCGACGTGGATGTTGAGCAGCGCCCTGGCGAGCGAAGGATCGTCGGTGACGATGTGGTTGTTCGAGACCTGCTCGTTTTTGAAGAATTTCATCGCCCGCTCGGAGCGGTAGCTCCAGTGGCATTCCCACTGGCTGTTGTCGAAGCTCACGTCGCGGTAGGCGCCGCTCCTCACGCTGTCGCCCCAGGCGACGCACAGGTCCATCACGTTGACATGGTCGCCCCACTCCTTGTGCGCATAGTCCCACCAGGAATCGGAGTGATGCAGGCTGACGACGACGGCGTTCAGCTCGTAGGCGTAGCGCGGCTGGATGCGGTAGTCGACGCCGTTCACCTGCGTGTCGATCGGCGGCTTACGCACGCGCGTCTGCACGGGCTCGTTCAGCTCATCGAGCTGCAGCTTCGCGGGATCGGGGAGCACGCCCTTCATCCACCAGCCCGCCACGGCAACGAGCAGGCCACCGATCATCAAGATGCGCGCGGCCGAGTGCAGGAACATGCGCCGATCCTAGCGCAGCCCGCGTTTATTCGAGCGTGATGCCGCCCTTGGTGACGATCTCGCGCCATTTCACGACCTCGGCGGAGATGAATTTCCCGAACTCTTCCGGCGTGGAGGAGACCGGCTCGGCGCCGAAGTCGGTGAAGCGGCCGCGCACGGCGGGATCGGCGATGGCGGCGGCGATTTCCTTGTTCAGCCGGTCGATGGGCGCGCGGGGCGTGCCCTTTGGCGCGAGGAAGCCGAACCAGGCGGCGGATTCGTAACCTTTGAGGCCGGCCTCGGCGGCGGTCGGGACATCGGGCAGCGCGGCGAGGCGCCTGTCGCCGGCGACGGCGAGCGCCAGCACCTGCCTGGCCTTGATCTGGCCGATGACGTTGGGCAGGAGCTGGAAGCTCACCGGCACGGTGCCCGAGATCAGGTCGCTCTGCAGCTGCGAGGTGATGCGGTAAGGCACGTGCTCCATGTGCGCGCCGACCATCTGCTCGAACATCGCGCCGGCCAGGTGCTGCGAGCTGCCGTTGCCGACCGAGCTGTAGGGCACGTTGGGAGTCTTGCGCACGTAGTCGATGAGTTCCTTGAGCGTGGCGACCGGCAGCCAGGCGCTCACGCACACGACGTTCGGCATGGTGGCGTAGAGCGAGATCGGCGCGAAGTCCTTCTCCGGGTCGTAGCCCAGGTCCGGGTTGAGGATCTTGTTGACGACGGTCGGCCCCGCGGCGGCCATGACGATGGTGTAGCCGTCCGGCTCGGCCTTGCTCGCGGTGAGCGTGCCCGCGACGCCGCCGGCGGCGGGACGGTTGTCGACGACGAAGCGCTTGCCCATCGAAGCCGCCATGCGATCCAGCACGATGCGCGCGATGACGTCGCTCGCGCTGCCGGTGGAGAACGGGATGATCGCGGTGACGGGCCTGGCGGGATAGTCCTGCGCGAAGGCCGGAGCGCAGAAGAGAAGAACGGCGAGACGGAAAATTTTCACCCTCAGAGGTTCCAGCCCAGGCCGATGTAGAGCAGCGGCGCGTCCCGCCGCTCGACGATCGGACTGCCGGTCGCGGCGCCGCCGAGCCGCGTAACGTTGGCGCCGAACATCAGCGCGTTGCGGGCGCTCAGGTTGTACTGGCCCGTCAGCCACAGGGTGATGTTGGTCGTCGCGCCGGGCTGGTAGAAGGCGCGGGTCGGCGTGACTTCCCCGGCACGCACGCCGAAGTAATAGTTGGTGATCTTCGAATCCAGCCTGGTCGCCTGCAGCGAGCCGTTCAGGGTCCAGCGCTCGTCCTTGACGAGGGTCTTGTTGTACAAGGCGTCGAGGTAGCCGCCGTGGCTGGCGCCGGTGAGGTCCGTGAAATAGCCGACGCTGAGCGAACCCCAGCCGCCTTCCGTGTCGAAGGTCGGGCCGCCCTGCAGGCTGTCGCGCCGCGTCTGCATGCCGGCGAGTTTCGCGCCGTCGCCCGAGGTGAAGCCGAGGCGCGGCTCGACGGCGAAGGCGACGCCGGTTTTCTTGTCCGCCGTGCTCCAGGCATAGGCGCCGGCGCGGAACAGGTTCACGTAGAACCAGTCGTCGTAGTCGACGTAGGCGATGGGCAGGGGCAGCGCCTCGAGGCGGCTGCCGCCGGCGTACTTCGGTATGAACACGGGGCCTGCGCCGACCGTTCCATGCCAGCCGGACGAAGGCTCCGCCGTCTGCGCGCGGGCGGGCCCCGCGCAGCACAGGACCAGCAGCCCTGCGAGCAGGAGCGTTCTCACAGGGCCGATTCCGTTCATGACGTCACCTTCCCCGAAGCGCTGCCGAAGCGTCGCTTCATGACTTCCTCGAAGGAAAGTTCGGAGGAAAGCACCGCGCCGCCCGAACGCAGGCGGTAGCTTTCGTGCCGCTGCGCGGCGGCGGGCTCCCTGCCCTCGCGCAGCGCCTTCGCCTCCTTGAGCATCAGGCGCCGGAAGTGGACCACGCCGATATCGGTGGGCGTGAGGTTCTCGCGCGTGCGGTCGGCGATCAGGCCCTGGCTTTCCTGCGCCATGGTGTCCTGCTCGGCGATGCCGCGGATGCCCGTGAAGGAAACGGTCCTCTGCTCTTCGCGGCTGATCAGGTAGTCGTTCGAGCGGTTGCGCAGCGGCACGTAGCCGGGCCCGAGCTCGGCGAACTGGCCGAAGCCGCCCTTCTCGAACCTGGCGCGCTCCTCGGCGGTGATCGGCCGGTCGGGATGCCATGCATAGATGTAGATCCAGCAGGACTCGTCGTCCACCGGCACCCAGGTGTAGCCGTAGTAGACCTCGCCAGGCATGGCCGCGGGAGTGATGGAGTGCGTCGGCAGCATGAACTGCGTGATGCGCCAGTAGAGTTCCCCGCCGTCCGCCTTGCGCGCGCCGCCCACCACGAAGCCGACCTCGTGATCGAGGATGGTGAACCGCGGCATCGGGTCGTTGCGCATCCAGCGGATGCGGTTCTCGTCGGCGGCGATGTTGGCGGCGACATTGGACTTGAACGACGGCGCCGGCATGTGCAGGAAGGAAAAATGCGCCGTGTCCACCGCGCCGTCCATGGACTGCGCCCAGTTGCACTGCTGCAGGCGCTTGGTGACGTAGCGCTGCGAGGCCGGCAGCAGGCCGTGCTCGAGCTGCGGCAGTTCGGGCTTGAATTCCCAGGGGCCCAGGTAGGCCCAGACCATGTCGCCGAATTCCTGCGTCGGGTAGGCCTTGATGGAAATCTTGCCGTGCATCGCCGCGCCGGGCGCGACGTTGGGCATGTCCACGCACTTGCCGGCGACGTCGTATTTCCAGCCGTGGTGGACGCAGCGCAGGCCGCAATCCTCGTTGCGCCCGAAAAAGAGGCTGGTGCCGCGGTGCGCGCAGCGCGGCTCCATCAGCCCGACGCGGCCCTGCGTGTCGCGGAAGGCGACCAGCTCCTCGCCCATCACCTTGACGCGGACCGGCGGGCTGTCCGGCCCCGGCATGTCGCTGCAGAGCGCGACCGGCAGCCAGTAGCGCCGGAAATACTCGCCCATGGGCGTGCCGGCATCGGTGCGGACCAGGATCTCGTTGTCGGTGGCGCTCAGCATGTCGGGGATGCTACCTTTGAACCATGGACAAGAAAATCGAATTTTTCTTCGATTTCGGCAGCCCGACGGCCTACCTCGCCTGGACGCAGTTGCCGGCGATCGCCATGGAGTGCCGCGCCGAGATCGTGTGGCGGCCGATGCTGCTGGGCGGCGTGTTCAAGGCCACCGGCAACCAGAGCCCGGTGACGATCGCGCCCAAGGGCCGCTGGATGTGGCTGGACATGACGCAATGGGCGCGGCGCTACGGCGTGCCGCTCAACGTGCCGCCGAATTTCCCCGCCAACACGCTCACGCTGATGCGCGGCGCGGCCGGCTACCAGATGCGCGAGCCCGCGCGCTTCCTGCGCTACGTGGACGTCGTCTACAGGACCATGTGGGCCGAGGGGCGCGACCTCGGCAATTCGAGCGAATTCGCGGCGACCCTGACGAAAGAGCGCTTCGACGCCGCCGACTTCACGCTCATGGTCGCCGACCCGGCGGTGAAGGCGAAGCTGATCGCCAACACCGAGGAGGCCGTACAGCGCGGCGTATTCGGCGCGCCCACCATGTTCGTGGGCGGGCAGATGTTCTTCGGCCAGGACCGCCTGGAGTTCGTGAAGGACGCCCTCCGGGGGTGAAGGACGCCCTCCGGGCGTGAAGGACGCCCTCCGGGCGTGAAGGAGCCGCTGCGACTTTCATCAACACCAACTCGAAGGAAGATCATGAAAAAAATCATCGGAGCGATCGCACTCGTTCTTGCATTCATGCCGCTTGCGCATGCGGACGAATCTGCCGGCGACAAGGCGAGCGAGGCGAAAGAAGACGCCGTGAACGCCAAGCGTTCGGCAGGAAAAGAAATCCGCCACGCCGGCCGCGAAGTAAAGGCGACGGGTCGCGAGGCGCGCCAGGCCGTGATAACCCGCTGCGCCGACGGCCGTCATACGGTGAAAGGCGCGTCCGGATGCGCAAGTCATGGCGGAGTGCGCGACCCGAAATAAGGCAGGCGGATTGACAGTCGAGCAACGATGCCTGCTTGGAGGCACTATGGCCATACGCCCTGCAATGTCGCCGATGAGCGACACAAATATGGGGAAATTGGCGCGCCATCGGGAATTCAGCGGTACGCCGGAACGAAGGCGCGTTACCGTTACACCTAGTTGCAATTCCTCTCCCCCTGACACACCGAATGCGCGCACGCTTCCCGGTATCCAGGAGATGGACTATGGTCTTGTCACCAGTGCGGGCCGCTCTCGGCTACGGCGCGACCTTCGCGCAGGCGGTGCAGCAGCGCAGGCTGCTGCGCCGGCCGGAGGTTCGCGCCGCGGCGCTCAGGCAGCTGTATTTCACGGGCGTGCAGGCGCTGCCGTATGTGGCGCTGCTCGCCGTCCTGTTCGGCTCGGTGGTGGTCACGCTCGTGCTGTCGTTTATCGGCACCGACAATGAATTTGCGCTGAAGGAAGTGGTCTGGGGCGGCATCCGCGAACTCGCGCCGATCGCGACCGCGCTGATCATCGTGCTGCGCAGCAGCCCCGCCATCGCTTCGGAAGTTGCGCTGATGCGCCTGCGACACGGGATCGACAGCGAGGTCTGGCGGGACGCGGCCCAGGAGGATGAGGTGGTGCTCCCGCGCGTCGTCGGCGTGGCGGTTTCCGCCCTGCTGCTGGTCGTCTGCTTCGAGTACGCGGCGATAGCGGCCGCGCTGGTGGCGATGTCGGCCGTGCTGGACACTCCGGTCCTTGCCCAGCTCGCGCAGTTTCTCGGCGCGGCGGAGTGGTGGCAGGTGCCTCTGTCCTTGGGCAAGGGGTTGATCTTCGGCACCGGAATCGCAGTGATCGCCTGCTACCACGGGCTGCACATCGATCCGCAGGTGAAGGAAATTCCGAAGGCGGTCATTGCCGCATCCGTCGGCAGCCTCGCGTTCGTGGTGCTCGTGGACCTCATGACCGCGCTCCTGGTGCCGGCATGACCGCCATCGGGCGCCGCGCGCTGGTTGCGGTCTCGGTAGCGCTCGCGCTCGCCGCGGCTCTGCTCGCCGCGATCTTCTCCGGCCATGGCGCATTTTCCAGGAGTGCGACGCTGCACTTTGTCACCGATTCGGCGAACGGATTGACGCCCGGCACCGCGGTGAAGCTGAGCGGATTCCGCATCGGCGCAGTGTCGGACCTTCACCTGGAACCCGATCTCAGCGTGCTGGTGACGCTAAAGATCCCGCTCGACGACTTCCAGCGGCTGCGTGCCGACGCGAGGGCGGAGCTCAGGAAGGAGGACGTGGTGCAGACGGCCACCCTGGAAATCCATCCGGGCAGGAGTCCCGAGCCGCTGCCGGCCGACAACCCCAGAATCGCCTTCGACCGGGGCCGCAGCATCAGCCAGACGGCCCAGGACCTCATCGACCGTCTCACGCCCATCCTGGAGGACGTCAAGGCCCTGACCGGAATGCTGAGCGATCGCGAGCACGGTCTTGGCCCGATGCTGCAGGAATCGCGCTCGGCGTCCCGCGACCTCGCGGCAACGGCGGCGGAAATTCGCGCGCTTGCCTCCGAGACGCGCACCCGCCTCGCAAAGGTCGGCGTGCAGGCGCAAGGAACGCTAGGCGAGGCAACTGCTGCGTTTTCACGACTCGATCAGATGGCTGGAAAAGCCGAGCAAAGCCTGGTCAAGCTCGACCAGGCCCTGCCCGGCTTGCTGCTCAAAATCAGCGGCACCCTGGACGGCGTGCAGGAAGTCGTGAAGGACGCGCGCACCGTTTCCGCGGCCGCATCGGAAAGCGTTCCCCAGGCCCTGCGGGATATTCAGCCGGCGGCCAAGGATGCCCGTGAAATCATCCGCGGCGTGAAGCAGTCCTGGCCGATTCGCAACCTGGTGTCGGCGCCTGCGTCCGCGGCCCCGTCTGTCGACAACGACAATACAACGGTATCGCACGACTCGCCGGGTCGTTAAGGCGCGCTCGGATCGAAAGCGGCCACTCGAAAAGGCACAAGCCGCAGGTCCTAGTCCGCGAGTGTCCGGTAGACGAGTTCGCGGGTCTGCGTCCAGTACTGGGTGCGGATCCTGCCCGCGCCTGCCGGCACCTGGATCATCATCACCACCACCAGTTCCTTCTTCGGGTCGACCCAGAATTGCGTGCCGAATATTCCCGGCCAGGTATAGTCGCCGACGTTGCCGGGGATCGGGCCGCGCCCGTCGGCGGTTCGCACCATCAGATTGAGGCCGAAACCGTTTCCAGCCTCCGGGCGCACATCCAGGACCGGAATCGGGAAAAAGTTGATTTTGATGCCGGGCGGCAACTGATTCTTCGTCATCTGCCCGACGGAGCCGCGCGAAATGATGCGTGCGCCGTCGAGCTCGCCGCCGTTCAGCAGCATTTGGCAGAAGCGGGCGTAGTCGCCCGCCGTGGAAACTAGCGCGCCGCCTCCGCCTTGCCTGCTTTGCACGGTCTTGTCGGGAGTCGCGGGGCGCTTCCCGGTCGCCGGATCCGCCTGCACTTCCGCAATCCGCGACCGTTTCGCCGGGTCGCTCACCCAGAATCCGGTGTCGGTCATGCCGAGAGGCTTGAAGATGCGCTCGGCGAAGTATTGCTCCAGCTCCATGCCGGAAACCACCTCGACGATCCGGCCGAGTACATCGGTGGAGACGCTGTAGTCCCAGACTTCGCCCGGCTGGTTCTGCAATGGCGCCCGCGCCAGTCTCGAGACGAACGCCGCATTGTTCAAGCCGGGCTCGTCGATCTTCTCCTCGGCGTAGCGATCCCGGACCAAGGATTTTCCCGTGAAGCCGTAGGTGAGCCCGGAGGTATGCCGCATGAGATCCAGCACCGTCATCTCGCGGTGCGGCGTCTCCAGGACCAGCACGGGTTTCCCGGCGGCGTCCTTCTGCTCGACCCCGACCTTCGCGTCCTTGAACTCCGGCAGATACCGGGACACCGGATCGGACAGGTTCAGGCGACCCTGCTCCACGAGCGTCATCGCCGCGACGATGGTGACGGGTTTGGTCATCGATGCAATGCGGAATATGGCGTCGCGGCCCATCGGTGCGCCGGCTTCACGGTCGCGATAGCCGAACGCCTCGAAATAGCCGATTTTTCCATGGCGCGCGATGAGAATCACCGCGCCCGGAATTTCCTTCCTGTCGACCCCATTCTGGAACGCAACGGAAAGTTCCTTGATGCGCTCCGAGGATAGTCCCGCAGCCTCGGGGGACGCGGCCTGCCGCAGCCCGGTGGCGCAGCCGCCGAGCGCGATCGCAAATGAAATTGCCGCGAAAGATGCAGAGCGTAAGATCCCGGTCATCAAGCCAACTCCCTTGGAACCGCGTTCTGGAATTCGTTTGTTCATCGCGTTCCCCCCAAAGTCATATGGCGGCCCGTTTCCCGCATTCTAGTGTGCGAAGACAAATCATGCCGGGGATCCTCCAGTGCTTGTATGCGATTCTCGCGCTGGCAACGGCATGCCCGATCGCGGCACAACCCAATCCCAGCCAGCCCATCAGGCTGATCGCGCCGTTTCCTCCGGGCGGCAGCGTCGACATCACGGCCCGGCTTATCGCGGAGCCCCTCGCGAGCCAACTCGGCACCCGCATCGTCATCGACAACCGCAGCGGGGCTTCCGGCAACATCGGCATGGAGGCCGCGGCGCGTGCGAAACCGGACGGCTACACCCTCGTCCTGAACACCATCCCGCTGGTCACCAACCAAAGCCTGTTTGACAAGCTCACCTGGGACCCGATCAGGGATTTCACGCCGATCGGCATGGTGGCCACATCCCCGCACGTGCTCGTGGTCCCCGACAAAATGCCCGCGAGGTCCGTCGCAGACCTGCTGAGGCTCGCCCGCGCCAGCCCGGGCAAGCTGACTTACGCCTCGGCGGGCGTCGGTACGACCTTCCATCTGTGCGGGGAAATGTTCAAGGACTCCACGAACACGTTCATCCTGCACGTGCCCTATCGCGGCGGAGGTCCGGCGCTGCTGGACACTCTCGCCGGGCAGGTCGACATGAGCTTTCCGACGCTGGCGGCGGCGCTGCCGCACGTCAGGGCGGGAACGCTGCGGGCGCTGGCGGTCACCGATGCCACGCGGTCCGCGCTGCTGCCCGATGTGCCGACCATGCAGGAGGCGGGCGTGAAGGACTTTCAGTTCAGTCAATGGCTCGCCCTGCTCGCTCCCGCCGGCACTCCGCCGGCAGCAGTGGCCCGATTGAATGCGGCCCTCAACAACGTGCTGGACTCGAAGGAGATCCGGGGCAAGTTTCAGGAAGGTGCGTTCGACGCCTTCGTTACCACGCCGGAGGAAGCGGAGAAATTCATCGTGCGCGAGGCGCATCGCTTCTCGACGCTCATCAAAACACGGGGAATTACTGCGAATTGAGTTTTGTCACGCCGCTGCGCGTCGCCCTCCTGACCACGAGCTGATTTATCACCGCCTCGACGTCGTCCAGGCGGCGCACCAGCCGCTCCAGCGCTATAGCCTGGTCTTTGCGCCGGACACACCCCTTGAGCCATACCCATCGGCGCTGGCCTTCGGCCCAAACACTAGTCTCTTCGAAGCGGCCGTCTGCCAGAATCGCCTTCCTGACCCGCGGGACAATTTCGTTGTCGTACAGGTACGAGTTCGGTAACCGGCAGCGTCCCGACTGGAAGCATCTTGTACCGCGCTCGGTCCGCGCGTGCGCCTGGACTCTGATTTCGGCCTCTGTCAATTCCGGTCCCTCTGGCACAGGGCAGTCGGCGATGCCACTGGTAACTTGAAGAAACGGATCATTGAAGTAATTCGTCCGCTCATCGGCAAACGAGGGCCCGGCAATGAGGAATGCCGCCAATACTCCAAGTCGAATCGAGGCCGGATTTGCCTCCGCCAAACTGTGCTGCACGAGGCTTAACGCTTGAAATCAGCGGCGCGCTCGCGGCCGCTCTGGATTGATGGGTTAGGCGTCATTGGCTCTCGCGCTGGAGGCACAACATGCGCTCCCGAGTTGCATGGGAGGACATTTCACAGTGCCATAGGAGCAGAACACACAGCAGTCGCCCGCCACTGGCTTTAGCAATTTGCGACACCTTTTGCATTCGTAGAAGAAGATGCACGCGTCGGTGGGCATTTCCTCCTCTGCGGCCGCCCCACATTCGGGGCAGGTGATGACGGAGCGCAGTGCCAATTCCACGGTATTCCCAATTCAGGCGACGTGGGCTTTAAGGACTTCCATGTAGGCCCGGATGCGGCGCGCATTGACGCCGAAATCGCTGCGGCCCTGCCTGCTCTCCGAACGGATGTCGATGCGGCTTCCGGCGCCATCGGCGGCGACGCGGATGACGACGTCGTCAACAAAGCGGAACCAGCGGCTGGTCTCGTTTGCTTCGATCCGACCCGTTGCCGGATCCGAATAAACGACGGCCCAGCCGGGCATCCCTGTGGCCGCGTCGAGCGCGCGCTTGAACGCCTCATTTGGCGGCAGCGCGACTTTGAGCGGCACTATGTCCGGATACGCCGCTTTCTGCTGTTTGGCGAGCTCGGGCCCTTCATAGGCCACTGAATTGGCCTTCTCGGCCGCGCGCGCCGGAAGTGCCGCAACGAACGCCGGCGGATTGCCGGTATCGGTTGTTATGTCGTGGATGCGCGGCACAGACTTCAGGGTCTGGCTGTACTGCCATGGCACATAGGCAAGCGCCAGGCTCAAGACGATGCCGGTCCCTGCCATGGCGATGCCCCGGCCGCCAAGGCCGGACTGTCCGACCCCGAGCGCAATTGCGCACACGACACCAGCCGCCAGGGCGATATAGCCGGAAAAAGGCATCAGCCAGAAGAACGCGAATCGGAAATGCCACCAACCGGCGTGCCAGCCAAGCGGCGATATAGCGAGCAGCGCCAGCGCTACGAGCGCCAGGCCCAATCCCAGATAGGCCCCATATAGCGGCCAAATCCGATTCTTCAATGAGGCAACCTGGGCATCAGTCATTTACGCCTCCCTCCAGGACTCGCGGCAAGTTGGCGGTTAGCCTACACCCCGAATGACCGCCTTGGGTCGAAAGCGGTCATTCGAGTCCGTGCTCTCAGTTGAGAAACACGACGTCGTCCTTGGGCTGCGGCGGGATCTTGATCGCGATGGCCTTGACGGGCCCGCTGGTCACCAGCGTGCCGCCATGGGCCGTGCCCTTGGGGATGATGATCAGCGTGCCGGCCTTGAATTCCCTGCGCTCGCCGCCCAGCCACATCGCGCCGCTGCCTTCGATGATGTACTGGATCTCGTCCGTCTTCGGGTGCATGTGCTTGGCAACGTTGCCGGACTGGATGCCGACCGTGGCGTTGTCGGTGACGACCAGTCCCTTGGCGTTCATCTCGGGATTGGGCGTCGCCGGAAGGTCGCCGTGCTTCATGCCCGCAAGATCGATCATCATGGGCGACAGCGGCGCCGACTGGGCATGCGCGTCCCCCACCACGTGGCGAACGAACGGCGATACCGCGACTCCGGCGGCGAATGCAGCAGTGATGGCAAGGCTGACGGCAGTAAGCTTGTAGCGCATGGCGATCCTCCCTTTCAGGTAAGTAGTATCAGTCGGCATCGTCCCGCGCTCCACCGCTGGATGCGATGTCTTCCTGCTTGATTTTGTCCGTGTTGAACTTCGCCGCGCGGTCGCGCATCGTCTTCAGCACTTCTTCCAGCGGCGGCGGCTCGCCCTGGATCCAGCGCAGCGGGTTGATGCGCGCGACCACGAAGGCTTTCAGGTAAGGACTGACGAAGCCCTTTGCCTTCAGCTTGGCGACCGCCTCGGCGACCCTGTCATCGAGATCCTGAAGCTGTTGTGAATGCTTTTCATGAATTTTAAAAGCAGAAGAAATAGAAGAACCGGAGAATTCCGAAAGTCTCCTTACTATCGAGTTGTACGCGCCGCCGCTGAAGCGCGGCAGTTTCTCGTAGCACAGGCCCAGCGTGACGAACGAGGCCTCCTCGAGGTAGTAGGCGAACTGCTTCTCGGGCCTGGAACCGTCTTCCTCCAGCAGGCCGCGGTAGATGCGGATCACCTCCAGCGACTTCTCCTTCAGGTTGTGCGCCTTCTCGGTGTTGAGCGCGAGGATCTGCCAGGCGAGCTCGCGCCTGGGCACGACCAGCGCGGTGAGCGATTTCGCGCCCAGGCGCCGCATCGCGGCAAGGCGGTGGCCGCCGTTCGGCGTCCAGAAGCCCTTCTCGGGGGCGGTGATGGCGATGATCGGGTCGAGGAAGTAGCCGGTCTTGTCGATCACGTCCGCGAGCCGCTTGTGGTGCATGTCGGAGACGTCGCGCTGGAACGGCGTCGGCTCGACCTTGTCCAGCGGCAGGATCGCCATGACGAGGGGATTCTTGCCGAGCGGATCGCGGTAGGCGGCGAGGACGGCCCCGCCTTCCTTTTCGATTCTTGCTTTTATTTCCTTCTCGAAATCGACGTCGTCGACGAAACTTTCCTGCGGCGCGAGCCCGCGCGAGCCTGCGGCGGCCTTGCGCGCGCGGTTTTTCGGCGCCGCGCGCTTGAGGCCGGATTTCCGCTTCTTCGCCTCCGCCACGGCTAGTTGCGCCCGATTTCCATCAGCAGCCGCGTCATGAGGTAGAGCCGCGGCACGATGGAATCGATCTCGATGTATTCGTCGCGCGCGTGGTAGCCGAAGCCGGCGAGGCCGAAGGACTCGAGCACGACCGCCTTGCCGGAACGGCTCGCGTAGCCGGCGTCGGTGGCGCCGCCGGTCATGGGCGTCAGCTCGAGCGGCCGGCTGTCCAGCTCGGCGTAGACCGCCTGCGCTTTTTTGCCCAGCGCCTTGGAGCGCTCGTCGCCGGCGAACGGCGGCCGGCCGACGAGCATGGTGACCGCCGTCCTGGTATCCGGCACGAGCCTGCTCTCGGCGACCTTGGCCTGCAGCGCGGCGAGCAGGCGCTCGGCGCCGTCGCGCGCGAACAGGCGCACGTCGGCGGTCGCCACGGCTTTCTCCGGGATCTGGTTGCGCACCAGTCCCGCGTTCGAAAACGTCCAGTTGAGCTGGGTGCCGGGCACCGACTTGGCGATGTCGCGCGTCTGCACGATCTGGTTCGAGAGCTCCACCAGCGCGTTGCGCCCGAGTTCGGGCGCGACGCCGGCGTGCGCCTGGCGGCCGGTCACCTCCATGGTCACCGTCGCCGTGCCGGCCGCGCCGAGCAGCAGCCCTTCCCGCTTCGCCACGTCCTTCGCCGCCGTCGGCTCGCAGGACAGCACGTAGTCGTTCTCCGCCGCCAGCGCCGCGATGATTTCGCCCGAGCCGATGGAGCCGATTTCCTCGTCGGGATTGAACAGCACGGTGAGCGTCGCATAGTCGCGCCAGCCCGCGGCTTTCAGGATCCTCAGGGACTGCAGCACCACGGCGAGTCCGCCCTTGTCGTCGGCGATGCCCGGGCCGTAGATGCGGTTGCCTTCCACGTGGTAGGGCTGGGTCTTGAGGATTCCCTCGGGATACACCGTATCCATGTGCCCGATGAGCATGATCCGCTTGCGCCCGTTGCCGGTCAGCGTTCCCTTGAGCATGTAAGCCCCCGGCCCGCTGGTCGCCTTGATGCGCTCGGTCTGCATGCCCAGCGCCTTCAGCTCGCCCTCGAGGAAGTCGGCCATGTGCGTCAGGCCCGCGACGTTGGCGCTGCCCGACTCGATGCGCACCATTTCCTTGAGGTCGCTGAGCAGCTTGCCCTCGCCCGAGATCGCCGCACTCAGCAGCACCGAATCCGCGCCGGCCGCGGGCCCCGTCGCCGCCAGGCCCAGGGCAAGCACGGCAAATATCCACTTCGACACGTTATTGCGCATTTTTGACCCCCCTTTGATCACGCCATCGTAACGCCATTTCGGGCGGGCCTGGCGTAGCATGGCGGCGGGGTAGTCCGGACGCAAACCTTCAAGGAGGATGGGATGCAACGCAGGATCTCGGTTTACATGGCACTGTCGGCGCTGCTGGCGTTTTCGGCCGCCGCCTCGGCCCAGTACAGGGTTTCTTCGCAGCAGACGGTGGGCGGCTTCGTCCACGTCGAGTCGGTGAGCTACGACCCGGCGGCGAAGGTCCTGTACCTGAGCGAGTTCGGCACGGAGAAACTCGACCCGCTGCTCAAGGACGGCAACGGCCGCATCGTCAGGACGGACCTCGCGGGCAAGGTGCTCGACAAGCAGTTCCTGCCCGCGGCCGGCGGCGAGAAGCTGAACAAGCCGAAAGGCAACTGGGTGCAGGGCAGCCGCTTCTGGGTCACCGACATCGACGTCGTATGGGAGTTCGACCTGAAGACGAAGAAGGGCCGCAAGGTGGCGCTGCCGGGCGCGACCTTCGCCAACGACTCCGCGGTGATGGACGGGGCGCTCTACGTGAGCGACAACCGCACCGACCAGGTGTTCAAGGTCGAGCCGGCGGACTTCCTGCACATGAAAGGCGAGCCGAAGGTCACTTCAATGGCCAAGGGAGCGGGCGTATCGCCGAACGGCGTCTATCCGACCAAGACCGGGATGCTGCTGATGGTCGGCTTCCAGCCGCCGGACCACACGAAAGGCATCTACCTGCTGGGCGTCAGCGGCCAGGTCAGATCGCTGTCCGAGCCGATCGGCATGCTGGACGGCCTCTACCAGATGGCGGACGGCTCGCTGCTGGTCACCGACTGGAAATCCGGCTCGCTGTTCCACTGGAGCGAGAGCGGCGGCATGCAGAAACTCGCCGAAGGCTTCAAGGGCCCGGCGGATTTCTGCGTCGTGCCGGCGGCGGGCGGCCTGACGGTGGTCGTGCCCGACCT
>DATGGA010000097.1:0-3899 GCA_035308765.1 Burkholderiales bacterium | reverse complement strand
AAGAACTCGCCGCTGCACACGGCTGGTTGATGACGCGCCAGTTCGAGAACGAAGCCAATCCCGACTACCACTCGCGCACGACCGCGCGGGAGATCCTCGATGATTTCGCCGACGCAAAGCTCGACTACTGGGTGACCGGCTACGGTACCGGCGGCACGCTGAAAGGCGTGGCGCGGGTGCTGCGGAAGGAAAGCCCCAAGACCCGGATCGTCGTCTGCGAACCGGAGGAGGCGCCGCTGCTCGGCAGCAAGGTCGAGCAGGCGCGCAATGCCGACGGC
Source organism: Burkholderiales bacterium (assembly GCA_035308765.1). Taxonomy (GTDB): domain Bacteria; phylum Pseudomonadota; class Gammaproteobacteria; order Burkholderiales; family SG8-39; genus RBG-16-66-20. The sequence continues at coordinate 3,621 of DATGGA010000097.1, read as the reverse complement.
ACGCCGGCCGCGTCGCACCCGAGTTTCAAGCCGCATCCGATGCAGGGCTGGACGCCCGACTTCATCCCGAAGCTGACCGGCGACGCCGTCGACATGAAGCTCTTCGACCGCCTGCTGCAGATCCCAGGGCCCGAGGGCATCCGTTGCAGCAAAGACCTCGCAGCCAAGGAAGGCATCTTTGTCGGCATCACCTCGGGCGCGACCTTCGCGGGCGGGCTCAGGGTGGCCGCCGAGGCGGAAAAGGGCGCGAATATCCTGTGCATGCTGCCCGATACGGGCGAACGCTATCTCAGCACGCCGCTGTTCGCCGACGTGCCCGCGGACATGACCGAGGAGGAATTGAAGATTTCCCGCTCGACGCCGGGTGGCCAGCTGAAGGCCTGAGCCGCGCCTCAGGCCGTTTTTCGTTCGGCGTACGCGGAGTAGAAGTGATCGAAGATCCGCATCGCCTCGCTCAGCATCGCGTCGTCGTCGGGGGCCTTCTCCTTCACCCCCTTGAGGACCGTTTCCAGGCCCTTGGCGTCTGCCGCGGAGTTGCCGCCCACGTCGAGAAAGTGCACGGAGGCACCGATCGCGGCGAGTGCCGGATCGCCGTCCAGGCCGAAGGTCTCCATCAGTACTTCGAAGGTCACCCGGTTGCCGACATGGGTGAATTGCGCGCCGTCGAAGTCGTAGCCGATCGCCTTGCGCGGCAGACCGCTCGGGCGATCGAGCCAGACGAACCGTGCAGCGGGATCGATGAACCGTTTGATGAGCCATGCACTCGCCAGGCGATCGACCCAGGGATCCTTCCGTGTTGCCCATACGCGGGCCTGGTACGTTGCTCGATCGCCCGGCCGCAGCCTCCGGCGCGATATGCGGGGTTCACCCTGCGCATACATTCCCCTGAAGTCGCGCTGCAGCGAGGCGAGAGCGTCCGCTACCTGGGACTTCGCCGCGCCGGGATAGAAGTCGATCGCCGCGAGCCTGTCGACGTGGCGCTGCAGCCGGTCAAGGCTGGTTTTTGCCTTGCGCGGACCCAGGCGCCTGATGCTCGCGCGCGTGGCCTTGATCCCATCGGCCAGCGCCGCGTACTCGCTGCTGCGGTCGAAGAGGCCACGCAGGTGCGCCCGCTGCTCGTCGGTCTTGAGATGCAATTCGACCCGCATCGCGAAGCCGCCGCTGGATCGGATTCCGGATTCGACCTCTCCGAGAGCGGCGCTTGCCGTTGCGCTTGCCGGCAGGACGTAGACGCCGTCTCGCAGCACGCCGCATCCCGAATCCTTCAGCGCGCGCCAGGCGCGCATGCGGACGGTCGAGTTGCGTGCCGGCAGGCTGAGGATCAGCGCATGGAGGATAGTCATCTTGTTATAGGTATCACGAGTTAGTGATAAAAGATAGCCGCACCGTCTGGACATGCCGTGCCCGCATGACTAGGCTTCGTCTTGCGCAGTATCGACGCCGCCGGCAGGGCGGCCAAGGTCCTGGCCGGGTCTTCGCAGACACCCGGCAGCCAAGACGAATCCGTCTCAAGCGCTGCTCCGCATCCCTTTGGGGAAGGAGTACGTATGAGCGCAGGAACGAAATACCAGCTGAAGCAGATCCATTGCCGTCCGTGGACGCTCAGCGGCCTCTCGCTGAAGCTGATCGAGAGCCACTACGAAAACAACTACGGCGGAGCGCTGCGACGCCTGAACGCCATCACCGCGCAGCTGGAATCACTCGACTTCGCCAGCGCGCCGGGCTACGTGATCAACGGGCTCAAGCGCGAGGAGCTGGTGGCGCTCAATTCCACGCTGCTGCACGAGCTTTACTTCGCCAGCATGGGCGGGGAAGGCAAGGTGACGCAGCCGATGTCGGAAGCGCTCGCGCGCGATTTCGGCTCCGTGCAGCGCTGGCGCAGCGAGTTTTCCGCCATGGGCTATGCGCTTGGCGGCGGCTCTGGCTGGGTTCTGCTCACCTGGCTGCCGCGCGACGGCCGGCTCATCAACCAGTACGCCTCCGACCACAGCCAGGCAGTCGCGAGCGGTGTCCCGATTCTCGCGCTCGACATGTACGAGCACGCCTACCACATCGATTTCGGTGCGAATGCGAAGGCCTACGTCGACACGTTCCTGCGCAACGTCGACTGGAAGGCAGTGGAGGAGCGCTTCGAGGACGCGGCCCGGGTGGCTCCGCCGCGGCCGCTCGTGCAACCCGAATTCGGCGACCTGCCGGGGGTCGGCGTCGAAGAGGTGCGCGCGATGCTGGCGGATGGCAAACCCCTGCAACTCATCGACGCGCGGCCGAAGCATTTTGTCTCGCGCACCCAGGACATCGCCGAGGGCGTCACCTGGCGCGATCCGGAACGTGTGGGGGAGTGGATGGGCGAGCTCTCCAAGGAGACGCCGGTGGTGGTGTACTGCGCCTACGGTTTCCACGTCGGCTGCAGAACTGCAATAACGCTGCGCGATGCCGGCTTCGACGCCCGCTACATGAAGGTCGGACATTCGGGCTGGAAGGCGGCCGGGGGGCCGGTAAAGATGCACGCTTGATGTCGCTGGTTGACTGAGTGATGTGTAGGCGCATGCCTAGCCGGGTTCTTCGCAGACACCCGGTCTACAAGGACGATTCCGTCTCAAGTGCTGCTCCGATTCCCTTCGGGGAGGAGCGTATATGTACGGAATTTTCAGCGGACGCAGTGCAGCGAGTATTCTCGGTGTCGTCGTGGTCGCAGTTGCCATCGCGGGCTGTGACTCTGGTGCGACCACCACTGGAATCAGGCAACGGCAGGACGGCATGACCGGCGGCGAGTCGAAAGTCGGCCGCCTGGAAAGCATGCCACCTGACCGGGTTCGAGGCGAGCGGCCCATGCTTCGATATCAGGTGGACGCGGCTCGAAGCCGGATTTGGGTTCTGACACGGGCCGGTGTCGAGCTTTATGAAGCCTCTACGGGGGAGCAAGTTGCGGAAGTGCCGCTGCCGGAATGGATTTGGGTGGGCGAGAAATTCTCCTGCGCGCCCGATCTCGCGATCGGGCCCGGTGGCGAAGCGGTCGTTTCGAGCAATGTCGTGCCCACCCTATGGCGCATAGATCCGGTCACTTTGGCGGCGAGCGAGCACGAGCTGACGCTGGACGACGACAGTGGAAAGGACATTGGGTTCACCGGGTTGGTGTATTCGGCGCAACAAGGAGCGTACTTTGCCGTCAGTGCTTTTCAAGGCGCATTGTGGCGTATCGATCCGCTGCTCAGGAGGGCGCAGAGCATCCCGCTTTCTGCGCCGCTTCCGGATGCGTGCGGCCTCGCCATTCGGTCTCCCGCAATCGATCGGAGGGCGAGCCGGTTCGCTGGTTTTTGCGTTCGGTCGAATCAAGCGAATTGGCTTGTTGACCTGGCGCCGGATCAACGTTCCGGGTTCGTAAGGACGGGGCTTTGCGGAAGCTAATATTCAACTATCGAAGCGAAAGGAATCCAAAGTGATCACACGAAGAAATTTTGTCCAAGGCACGACGGTCGCGGGCGGCGGTCTGGTGCTCGCGACGGGACTCGCTGACCTCGCCATCCCCGAGGCCATCGCGCAAGGAAAGGCGAAATCCATGGACCGGCTGACGGACGAGACCGGCAAATACGCGGTTGCGCCGCTGCCCTATGCCTTCGGGGC
>DATGGA010000096.1:0-25305 GCA_035308765.1 Burkholderiales bacterium | reverse complement strand
GTTAACGTTCGATCGTCAACTCTACGAGGAGATCCCATGATTCGTGCCATTGCCGCAGTGCTGCTTGCCGCCGTATCCGCCGTTGCCATCGCCCAGGCACCCGCCAACCCGCCCGTCAGGGTCCGCGGCGTGGTAGAGAAGCTCGACGGCCAGATGCTCACCGTGAAGTCCCGCAGCGGCGAGAACGTGACCATCAAGATGGCCGACAACTTCATGGTCGTCGGCATCGCCAAGGCGGGCCTGGACGACATCACCAGCGGAAAATTCATCGGCACCACCTCGGTCGGCGAGCGCGACGGCGCGCTGGTCGCGCTGGAAGTGCACATTTTCCCGGAAGCCATGCGCGGCACCGGCGAAGGTCACTACCCCTGGGACCTGCGCCCCGACAGCAAGATGACCAACGCGAACGTGGCCAATATCAGCAGCATGGGCAAGGACCGTGTCATGACGGTGCAGTACAAAGGGGGCGAAAAGAAAGTGCTGGTGCCCGCCGATGCGGCCGTGGTGCAGTTCACGCCCGCCGACAAGAGCGAGCTCAAGCCCGGCGCGCAGATTTTCGTCGTCGCGCAAAAACAGGCCGACGGCAGCCTTGCCGCGGCGCGCGTCAACGTCGGGCTGAATGGACAGATACCGCCGATGTAAGAAAGGAAAAGTGGAAGTCAAAGCCCGCGCAAGCGGGCTTTTTTTTTGCAACGTACATACCCGCTCACACTTGGAGATTTATTCAGGTTCGAGTCCGGTTTGGCTCGCCAACCTAGGCAAAAGTGGGCACTGGTGCGAAATCGTTGTACTGCCTAACGCACCCGTAAAATGACCTGCCTGTCGGCGGCTTTACCGAGGTCCAGGAGCGGGATCGGTGTCCCCGCGATGTTGTCTCTGGGCAGTCGTCTCTGGCGTTTGCGGCGCGTCCCTTAACCGACTCGACAGCAACTCACCGGATGCTTCTAACACAGGATAAGCAGCTGCACAGATATGGGAGTGAATGCGCTTGAGGTCGCGCAGGATGTCGATGTGGAGAGCACTTGTTTCGATGCTTTCCGGGCGTCCCTCGCGGAGGCGCGCGAGGTGATTCTCCGACGCGACGATCTCCGCTTCGCGGAAGCGGGTTTTCCCGTCTAAGAGCTGCCGCGCCACTTTGACGTCGCCAGAGAGGAAAATACCGAACGCGAGCCGCATGTCATCGAGCACTCGCTTATGCATGGCTTGAAGCTCTTCGGCTCCTTGCGTTGAAAATCGAAGACCATGTTTAATCTTCTTGGCGGCGAGTTCCATCAGGTTCTTGTCAATGATGTCGCCGATGTGCTCCATGTTAATCACGAATGCAATGATCTCCATAGCACGGCGGCCTTCTCGCTCGTCGAGGCTGTCCCTAGTTAGCTTCACCACATAGAGCTTTATAGCCTCATGAAGGCGATCAACGGCATTGTCGTTTTTGGATATCTCGCTCACTAGGTTGCGGTCCTGGGTCATCAGTGCATTCATTGTCTGCTGCAGCATGGCCTCGACCATCTCGCCCATGCGCAAGGACTCCCGCGCAGCACTCGCCAGCGCGAGCGCCGGGGTATCTATGGCAGATTCGTCGAGATAGAGGGGCTTCCCGGCGTCGGCCGGCGCCTTCAGGTCGGGGAGAAACCGCTCAAGAAACCGTGCCAAGCCGCCGAGTTGAGGAATAAATAGTAGTGCCAGAACCACGTTAAACGCCATATGGAAATTGGCGCCCATGCGAAGCGGGCTGGGGCTGAATCGCAACATCTCGCTTGCGATTGGATTGAGGAAGGGCACCACAAGCGCGCAGCCCACGATCCGCGTGAAAAGGTTGCCGACCGGCACCCGGTAGCTCGCTGCATTGCCTCGCGCTCCACCTTCCAGCAACGGGTTGACCGCGCTTCCCATGTTCGCGCCCAAGATCAAGGCCAGTGCGCCAGCCGGTGACACGAAATTGGAATAGGCGAGAGACATCGTAAGCAGCACGACGGCAACGCTCGAATGAGCTCCCCAACTCAGAAGCGCTCCGATGACAATACAAAGCAAAGGGTCCGACGTGGCCGACGCGAGAATCTCTCGAGCGAGAGGTGCGTTCTCCGCAGGTGCGAGGCTCTGCAGCAGGATATGGAGTGCAAGCAGCATCAATCCGAGTCCTACCGATACGCGACCCAGATCGCGAGTAACCGTGCGGCTTCCCTGCTTAAATGCCGACACTCCGAGAATTAGCAGAATCGGCGCTGCAGCCGATATGTCGTAGGACAGCACCTGCACAACTAGAGTCGTACCCACGTTGGCGCCAAGCATGATCGCCAAGCCGGATACCAATCCGACCATGCCCTCGGCAGAAAACGAAGTGACCATTAGCGCCGTAGCAGTACTGCTCTGAAGCAGTGCCGTTACGCCGACGCCTGCCAGGAACGCCCGGGCGCGATTCGCTAGGGCAACTCGCAAAAACCGCCGAAGGTCGGCGCCGAACGCACGAACCAGTCCGCTTTGGACCATGTGCAGACCCCATAGGAGTAGAGCAACTCCACCCATTAGATCCAGCAAGACCATGATTCCCAATTTACGCACTCCTTATTCGGAACAAGAATGTCCGCAATCAGATGCGAAATCAGTATACGTCTTCCCGACGGACGCTGCGGCTATGAGTTTAGGCTTCTGCCTCGGCAACCGGGGTGAGCCTGGACACTTCTTTCTACCAATGTTGCGGCTTGGCTAACGCAAGATACCAGCGGCGCAATTTGGGAATCCGCTTGGAATTTATGGATGGAATACGGTCGCTGGATGTCAGGGCCAGAAGAGCGTGGTGATCCAGGCCAGCCATACTGTTCCCCTTCCCATCGCTCGATATCCTTCTTGGATAGGATTGGGCTCTCCACGAGCGCCAGCAATTTCAACTGCCGACGCCATAGCTGGAAAGTTGCAGTTACCGCACATGGACATACCGGGCCCATTAACGTACTCGCAAGCGTGGCACGTCCAATGGTATATGGGTGCGTTCATGCCGTATTTGCAATTGCAGTCGGTTTGCAACGCATCATCATTTATATGGATTTTCGTCGAAAACTCTTTTGTGTATCCATTCTTAGCTCGCTCAAACGGTTCCGACCAAACCGCCTCTTGTCAGGCTCGGGTCTGGCCCCCGTTGGTGTAACACGGGGGCCTACGAATACCTAGCCTACACCGACGGGCAAGAGAAAAACCTCGGGCTTCTCGCTGCCGTTCAAAACTTATTGCGAGCCGTTAGAGATACGTGCATCCTGCCGCAGTCAGCCATGGGAGGGGGCATGAAATCAAAATTGAATTGGCAGGCGGGTGCCGCGGCATTGCTCTTCGCGTGCAGCGTCCATGCGCAGACAGTCGGGCCTGCCGACATCGGCGGCATCGTCAGCGGGCCGAAAGGTCCGGAAGCGGGCGTGTGGGTGATCGCAGAAACTGCGGACCTGCCGACCAAATTCGCCAAGGTCGTGGTGACCGACGACCAGGGCCGCTTCCTGATTCCAGAATTGCCCAGGGCGAGCTACAGCATCTGGGTGCGGGGTTATGGGCTCGTCGATTCGGAGAAAATAAAGTCCAGTCCCGGAGCAACCCTGAACCTCAGGGCTGTGCCGGCGCCCAGCGAGAAGGCGGCTGCGGAATACTACCCGGGCATGTACTGGTACTCGATGCTCGGGATCCCGGACAAGAGCGAATTTCCCGGCACCGGGGAGAAGGGCAACGGCATTCGGGAGACCATGAAGCAGCAGTACTACTGGATCGACTCGCTGAAGAACTCCTGCCAGTCGTGCCACGCGCTCGGCAGCAGGGGCATTCGCGTTGTTCCGGAGCAATTCGCCAAATCGGGTGATTCCTTCCACGCCTGGGCGCGTCGCACGCAGGCCGGGCAGGCGATGACCAACATGGCGCTGACGCTGGGGAACATGGGCGCCGAGAGGGCGCTGAAGCAGTTCGCCGACTGGACCGACCGCATCGCCGGCGGCGAAGTGCCGTTCGCCAGGCCGGAGCGGCCCAAGGGCGTCGAGCGCAATGTCGTCGTCAGCATGTGGGACTTCTCGGCGCCGCAATACTATCTGCACGACGGCGTCTCGAGCGACAAGAATAATCCACGGGTCAACGCCAATGGCCTCATCTACGGCGCGACCGAGGAGAGCACGGACCTGATCCCGGTGCTCGATCCGGTCGCGAATACGGCGACGCAGATCCGGCACCCCTTCGTCGACCCCAATACGCCGTCCTCGCTGAGCCTGCCGATGACACCTTCGGCCTATTGGGGCGACAAGCCGATCTGGGACGGCCACAGCAGCCTGCACAACGCGATGATGGACAGCGAGGGGCGGGTCTGGTTCAGCGCGCGCATACGGCCGGCGCCCAATCCGGATTTCTGCAAGAAGGGCTCGGACCATCCGTCGGCGAAGGTGGTGCCGCTGAACGAGTCGCCGCGCCAGCTTTCCATGTACGACCCGAAGACCGGGAAGTGGCTGCACGTAGACACCTGCTTCTCGACGCACCACCTCTTTTTCGCCGGCGACGCGAACCACACGCTGTGGACGAGCCAGGGCGGACCGCAAAGCGGCGTGGTCGGCTGGGTGAATACCCGGTTGTTCCTCGAGACCGGCGACTCGGCGAAATCGCAGGGTTGGACGCCCATCGTCGTCGACACCAACGGCAACGGCAAGCGCGACGACTACGTCGAGGCAAACCAGCCGCTTGATCCCGCCAGGGACAAGCGCGTGATGGCGGCGTTCTACGGCGTCATGCCCGGCCCCGTGGATGATTCGGTCTGGGGTCAGGCGATGGACGTCGGATTCTCGCGCGTGGACCAGCCCGGCTATCTCGTCCGCCTGGTGCCGGGTCCGGATCCCTCGAACACCGCGCTGGCGGAAATCTACGCGCCGCCGGAGGGCACGTTCGGCTCGCGCGGCCTCGACCTGGACCTGAACGGCGTCGCCTGGACGGCGCTCGCGAGCGGACACGTGGCGAGCTTCGATCGCAGAAAATGCAAAGGCCCGCTGAACGGCCCGGCGGCGGCGAGCGGAAGACTCTGCCCGGAAGGCTGGACGCTGTACCAGATGCCGGGGCCGCAGTTCAAAGGCGTGGCCGGTCCGGGCAGCGCCAACCACGCCTATTACATCTGGGTGGACCGCTATAACACGCTGGGCCTCGGCGCGAATGTGCCGATTGCCTCCACCAACGGCGGCGAATCGCTGCTCGCGGTAGTGGACGGGAAGCTGGTGGACATCCGCGTGCCGTATCCGCTGGGTTTTTTCACCAAACTGGTGGATGGCCGCATCGACAATCCGGACACCGGCTGGAAAGGGCGCGGCCTCTGGACCATGTCGGGCACGCGCACGGTGTTCCACAATGAGGGCGGCACGGCGAATTCGCCCAAGGTCTACAAACTGCAGGTGCGCCCGGATCCGCTGGCCAGGTAAAACCCGCCGGGGCAGGCGAACGGTGAATGCATGGCGTGCATCCCACGGATCATGAAATAGCGTTTGTGAAACCCTGCTGCGCTGCGGCACCATCGGCGGTATAAATCGCCGATGGCTTCCACTTCTTCGTCCGCATCCCCGTTCCCCAACCGCCGCGCCATGATCCTGCTGCTGATACTCAGCGGCGCGATCATTTCCATCTGCATGGGCCTGCGGCAGAGCCTCGGGCTGTTCATGCGGCCGATGACCATTGACGCCGGCGTTTCGGCGGCCACTTTCGGCTTCGCGATCGCGTTGCAGAACATCGTCTGGGGTATCAGCCAGCCCTTCGTCGGCGCGCTCGCCGACAAGCACGGCCCGCGGCCGATCCTGACCGGGACGGCGATCGCCTACGCGGCGGGCATGCTGCTGATGGTGTACTCGCACGGTACGCTCGGCCTGGATGTCGCCGGCTTCCTGCTGGGCATCGGCACCGCCGGCACCGCCTTCGGCGTGCTTATCGGCGTGGTGACGCGTGCGACGCCGGAAGCCAGGCGCAGCCAGACTGTGGGGCTGGTGGCGGCCTCGGGATCGCTGGGCACGATGGTGCTCGCGCCGTTCGGGCAGTCGCTGATCAACAATTTCGGCTGGCAGCCGGCGATGGTGACGTTCGCGGTGATCGCGAGCTCGATGGCCCTGTTCGCCCTTCCGATAAAGCACCTCGCCATCGTATTGAACGCGGATCCTTCCCGTTCCAACGCAAACGTCGTCGCGAAATCCAGGCCTCTGCGCGAAGCGCTGCGCGAGGCCATCGGCCACCGCGGCTACCTGTTCATGACGCTGGCCTTCTTCGCCTGCGGCTTCCAGCTCGTCTTCATCACCACCCATCTGCCGGCCTACCTGCAGCTCTGCGGCGTGGCGCCGGGCGTGAGCGCGACCGCACTCGGCCTGATCGGCCTGTTCAACACCCTCGGTACCTACGGCTTCGGCCTGCTCGGCGCGCGCTACAGCCAGAAGCACCTGCTCGCGCTGATCTACCTGCTGCGGACCCTTTTCATCGTCGGCTTCCTGCTGGCGCCGATCAGCGCCACCACCACGCTGATCTTCGCCGCGGCCATGGGCACGTTGTGGCTGGGCGTGTCGCCGCTGGTCACGGGCATCATTGGCCGCGTGTTCGGCCTGGAGCATTTCGGCACGCTCTACGGCGTGGTGTTCCTCAGCCACCAGGTGGGATCCTTTTTCGGCGCCTGGATGGGCGGCCTGGTATTCGCGCGGTGGGGCAACTACAACGTCGCCTGGGGCGCGCTGATCGCCATCGGCTTCACTGCCTTCACTCTGCAATGGCTGATGGACGACCGGCCGCCGACCGTGCACCAGCCGGCCGGCCACCCGGGACTGGTGCCTGCGTGAGGGTTGCGGACCCCGGCGACATGGAGGCGCTGCGGGAACTGAACCGCAACTACGTAAGGTCCGCCGCGCAGGTCGATGTGCGCTGGTACGCCGACAATCTGGCGCGGGACTATATGGCCACCAATCCGGACGGGTTCGTTCGTCGACAGGGCCGGCTTCCTCGCGCGTATTGCGACGTTTCCCGGGAAAAAGCGATTTCGAGGCGGTCGACGTGAAGATCCGCATCCTCGGCGAGGTCGCGCTGATTCACTCGGGGTTCGTCGACCGCAGGCCCGACGGCACGATCAGCCACGGCCGCTACACCGACATCTGGGCGCGCCGCAACGGACGCTGGCTCTGCGTCTCCGCCAACGTCAGCCGCGGCTGAGGTAAGCTGCCGCTCTTCCGATGAGCAATGCTGCCGCACGCCTCGTTCCGCCGCGCATCGCGCCGCCGGCGCAGCCGCTGAAGGGCCTCGCCTTTCTCGCCGCGTTCGTGCGCAATCCGCTGGAAGTGGTGCCGCAGGCGGTCTACGAGCAGGACCTCGTCCCCGGTCGGGTGGGGCGCATGCAGCGCCTGTGGATCACCGATCCGGCGCTGGTGAAGACGGTGCTGCTCGACGAGCGGGAAAAATTCCAGAAACTGTCGCAGATCCGGCTGCTGTCGCCGCTGCTCGGCAAGGGCATCCTGACGACCGAGGGCGCGGAGTGGAAATGGCAGCGCCAGGCCTCCGCGCCGATGTTCCGGCACCAGGACCTGCTCGGCTTCGTGCCTGCGTTCGTGCGCGCCACCGAGACGTTGCTGGCGGAATGGCGCGTCTCGCCCGCCGCTTCGGTGCAGGCGGTCGACCGCGACATGACGCGCGCCACCTTCGACGTGATATCGGCGACGCTGCTGCCCTCCGCGGACCGCGCCACGGTGGAAGACTCGGTAAATCTGTTCCAGCGCTCCGGCGGCTGGGGGCAGCTCTATGCGATGGCCGGCGCGCCGCGCTGGCTGCCGCACCCGGGCATGGTTGCGGGCGCGCGCGCGATCCGCACGCTGCGCTCCACAGTCGGGGCCATGGTGCGCAAGCGCCGGGCTGCCGGCGATGGCCCGGACGACCTGATGCACCGCCTGATGCGGGCGCACGATCCCGAATCCGGCCAGTCGATGAACGACGAGCGCCTCATCGACAACCTGCTCACGTTCTATCTCGCGGGGCACGAAACCACCGCGCGCGCGTTGGCCTGGACGCTGTACCTGGTCGCGCGCTCGCCGGAGTGGGGCGCGAAGCTGGAGGCCGAAATCGGCCGCGTCACCGGCGGCGCTCCGGTCGAAGCCGCGCACATCGAGCGCCTGGAACTGGTGCAGCAGGTGCTGAAGGAATCGATGCGCCTGTATCCGCCGGTGCCGTTGCTGGCCCGCCAGTGCGTCGCCGCCACGCGCCTGAACGGCGTCGAGATCGCGCCCGGCGCCACGGTGGCGATGCCGATCTACGCGATGCACCGCCATGCCAGGCGTTGGGAGGACCCGGACGCCTTCGATCCGGCGCGCTTCGCGCCCGAGCGTGAGGCGAAGATCCCGCGCTACCAGTACCTGCCGTTCGGCGCCGGCCCGCGCATCTGCATCGGCATGGCCTTCGCCATGATCGAGGCGACCGCGATGCTGGCGACGCTGCTGCAGAAGGCGCGCTTCTCGCAGGTGCCGGGGCGCGACCCCTATCCGCTCGCGCGCGTCACGCTGCAGCCGGGTGGCGGCATGCCGCTCAAAGTGGACCTGCGGCAGGTTTGATAGACTGGAAGTCCACAACCACGAAAGGAGGTGATCCAGTGAGAGACCACCAAGGCACGTTCAGTGCGCAATGCGGCGGGAATAGCTCCGGATCAACTCGTTGCTCAGGGAGCTGCTCCGGCTAGTACGCCGGACATGCCTTAAGCTTCAAAAACGCCCCGGCCGTGCAAACGTCCGGGGCGTTTTCTTTTCTAGTCCGCCTTGATGTTGGCCTCTTTCGCGATACGGCTCCATTTTGCGATCTCGCTGCGAATGAAGGCGGCGAATTCCGCGGGCGTCGAGGGCGCCGCGTCGAGTCCCTGAGTGGCGAATCGTTCCAGCACTTCGGGCTGCGCCAGCGCCTTGAGCAGCGCCTCGGATAGTCTCGCCACGGCCGCGGGCGGTGTGCCCGCGGGCGCAAGCACGCCCTGGAAACCGCTCGCATCGACGCCCTTGATGCCCGCTTCGTCGAATGTGGGAACGTCGGGCAGCGCGGGAAGGCGCTTGTTCCCCGTGAGCGCGAGCGCCTTCAGGCGCCCGGCCTTGATGTAGGCCATGGTCACGGGCGGCGCATCGATCATGACCTGCACCTGTCCGCCGAGCAGGTCGGTGGCGAGCGGGCCGCTGCCCTTGTAGAACACGAACGGGATGTCGAGGCCGGCGGCGCGCCTGAACATCTCGGAGGCGAGGTGCGGGCCCGAGCCGCTGCCCGCGATGCCGAAGTTGAGCTTGCCGGGATTGGCCCTGGCGTAGGCGACGAATTCCTGCAGGTTGCTGGCCGGCACCGTGGGACTCATCGTCGCCAGCAGCGCGTTCGTCGTCGTCATGCCGATGGCGACGAAGTCCTTGAGCGGGTCGTAGGGCAACTTGGCGTAGACGGAAGGGTTGATGGCGACGGTGCCGGTGTTGCCGAGGACGATGGTGTAGCCGTCGCCCGGCTGCTTGGAGGCGTACTCCAGCCCGATGATGCCGGCGGCGCCGCCCTTGTTGTCGATCGTTACCGGCTGGCCCAGCACTTCGGACATCTTCGGCTGCAGCGTGCGCGCGACGAAATCGAGATTGCCGCCGGGCGGGAACGGCACCACGAACTTCACCGGCCTATTCGGATACGGCTGCGCCTGCGCAGCGAGCGATGCGAGCAGGCAGGTCAATAGAATTCCGATTCTCACGACGAACTCCCCCCGGTTATTGTCTGGCGCGGGAAACCTGGACCAGCTTGCGCCGCAGCGACGGCGCGGCGGACGGAAACCAGCGCAGCAGGCGCCACAGCAGCCTGGCGTAGGACGGAAACACGATCAGGGCCTCGTTTCGCCCGACGCCGAGCAGGATGCGGTCGATCGCGGGCGCCAGTTCCATGAACGGCACCGGAGTCTGCGCCAGCGCCGTTTCCTTGGTGGTGTTCAGGTATTGCGCGTTGTCCATGATGCCGGTGCGGATGAATCCGGGGCAGACCGCGCTCGCCTTGACGCCGAGCGCTTCGCCCTCGGCGCGCAGCATCTGCGTCAGCATCACCACGCCCGCCTTGGTGGTCGCGTAGGCGCTCAGATTCGGGGCGCCGACAAGGCCCGCGAGCGATGCAATGTTCACGATGTGGCCATGACCCTGGCGTGCCATCAACTCGTAGGCGGCGAGCGAGCCCGCGATCACGCCCATCAGATTCACGTCCACGATGCGCCGCCAGGCCTGCATGTCCATGTGGCGCATTTCGCCGACGATGGCGAAGCCCGCGCAGTTGAACAGGTAATCAAGCTGTCGGATGGATTGCACCAGCCGCTCGAATGCGGCGCTGTCGGCGACATTGAGCTGCACGGCGGCCGCTTCGCCGCCGCGTTGCACGATGCCCTCGGCCACCGCCTGGGCGCCTGCGGGATTCAAGTCGGCGACGGTGACGGAGGCGCCTTGCGCCCCCAGCGCCTCGGCGAGTCCGCGGCCGATGCCGGACGCGCCGCCCGTGATCAGCACGCGCTTGCTGCGAAACACGCTCATGGACGCCGGCTCATGTACGCAAAGTATAGGTTTAGAATGCTCCGCAGGGGGAGAAACCGCGATGGCGACGCTACGACGCGCAGGGATTTTTTCCATCCGCGCCCGGCGGGCGCGCGCCGGCAGCTCCCCTTTCCCGCAACCTGAGAAGAGAGGCAGTCCAAATGTCTGACAGAGCTCCTGGGGCGCCGGTCGAGATCCTGCTGGTCGAGGACAACCCGGCCGACGTGCGCCTGACGAAAGAGGCGTTGAAGGAAGGCAAGGTCTACAGCAACCTGCACTGGGCGAAGGACGGGGTCGAGGCGCTGGAATTCCTGCGCCGCGAGGGCAGGCACGCAGGCGCGCCGCGCCCGGACATCGTGCTGCTCGACCTCAACCTGCCGAAGAAGGACGGCCGCCAGGTGCTGCACGACATCAAGAACGACGAGAACCTGAAGCGCATCCCGGTGGTGATCCTGACCACCTCCAAGGCCGAGGAAGACGTGCTGAAGAGCTACAACCTGCACGCCAACTGCTACGTCACCAAGCCGGTGGACCTGGAGAAATTCATCGTCGTGGTGAAGTCGATCGACATGTTCTGGCTCACGGTCGTGACGCTGCCCAATGGCAAGGACGGCTAGGCGCAGGGCGCCGGTTCGATGAGCGCCCTCCCGCCGAACGGCGACCGCCACACCGTCCTGCTGATCGAGGACAACCCGGGCGACGCGCGCCTGATCCGCGAGATGATCGCGGAGGATCCGGAAGCGCCGTTCGAGCTGTATTGCGCAGAGCGTCTGGCGCACGGCCTGGATTTCCTCGCCAGCAGGCCGGCGGGGCTGGTGCTGCTGGATCTGTCGCTGCCCGACAGCCTGGGCATCGAGACTTTCGCCAAGGTGTTCGCGCACTCGCCCGCGGTGCCGATCATCGTGCTCACCGGCACGGACGATCGCACCGTGGCCCTGAAGGCGGTGAAGGGCGGGGCGCAGGATTACCTGGTCAAGGGAAAGCTCGACCGCGAATTGCTGGTGCGCTCGATGCAGTATTCCATCGAGCGCAAGCGCTACCAGGTGGAGCTGGAGCACCAGGCCAACTACGACGCGCTCACCGGGCTGCCGAACCGCACGCTGCTGCACGACCGCCTGCGCCAGGCGGTATTCGCGCAGCGCCACGTGCGCGCGATCGCGGTGGTGTTCATCGACCTGGACCACTTCAAGTTCGTCAACGACAGCCTCGGCCACAGCGTCGGCGACGAGCTGCTGAAGAACATGTCCGAGCGGCTGCGCGCGGTGCTGCGCGACGGCGATACCGTGGCGCGCCTGGGCGGCGACGAATTCGTGCTGATCCTCAACGACCAGAACAACGAGGAAGTGGTATTCCGCGCCATGCAGCGCATCACCGCCAGCATCAACGCGCCGATGCAGATCGACGGCAAGGAACTGTACGTCACCTGCAGCGCCGGCATCAGCATGTATCCGCAGGACGGGCCCGATGTCGACACGCTGCTGAAGAACGCCGACGTCGCGATGTACCGCGCCAAGGAGGCCGGCCGCAACAACTTCCAGTTCTTCACCACCGAGATGAACCAGCTGGTGAACGAGCGCCTGGAGATGGAGCACAGCCTGCGGCGCGCGCTGGAGCGCCGGGAATTCATCCTGCACTACCAGCAGAAGGTGGACCTGAAGACGGGCGCCGTGTCCGGCTCCGAAGCCCTGCTGCGCTGGCTGCATCCGGAATGGGGCCTGGTGCGGCCGGCGCGCTTCATTCCGCTCGCCGAGGAAACCGGCCTCATCGTGCCGATCGGCGAGTGGGTGGTGGAGGAGGCATGCCGGCAGAACGCCGCCTGGCAGAAGGAGGGGTTGGATCCCGGCGTGGTGTCGGTCAACCTGTCGGCGCGGCAGTTCCGCCAGGAGGGCCTGGTGCGCGCGGTGTCGCGCATCCTCACCGGCACCGGGCTGGATCCGTCCGGGCTGGAGATGGAGCTCACCGAGAGCATGGTGATGCACAACGCCGAGGCGGCGATCGCGATCCTGCAGGGCCTGAAGTCCCTGGGCGTGACGCTGTCGGTGGACGATTTCGGCACCGGCTATTCCAGCCTCGCCTACCTGAAGGACCTGCCGATCGATACGCTCAAGATCGACCGCTCGTTCGTGCGCGACATCAGGCTGGGCGGCGACCCGGGCGAGGGCGTGCTGGCGCAGGCCATCATTTCGCTTGGCCACAGTCTGGGGCTGAAAGTGATCGCCGAGGGCGTGGAAACCGACGCCCAGCTGCGGTTCCTCGCGCGTCACGACTGCGACGAGGTGCAGGGCTTCTACTACGGCGAGCCCGTGGTGCCCGAGGCCTTCGCCAAGCTGCTGGCGAAGAACCGGCGCCGCGGCAGGCAGGCCTGAAAAAAAAAGGCCCGCGAGGCGGGCCTTTTCCTCCTGCTACAAGCGCCGGATCAGAGGGGCTTGATGTTCGTCGCCTGGTCGCCTTTCGGCCCCGTGGTGATGTCGAACGATACCTTCTGGTTTTCCTTCAGGCTCTTGAAGCCCGAACCCTGGATCGCGGAGAAGTGCGCGAACACGTCCTTGCCGCCGCCATCGGGAGTGATGAAGCCAAAGCCCTTCGCATCGTTAAACCACTTGACGGTTCCGGTTGCCATATTAAATGCCTCTCAATATAAATTTAGATAGTGGACTTTCGTCCTGTCTTGCCGGTACCACCAAGAGAGATTCGAGCAGGGTTTTATTTCTTGACCAGCGGGAACTCATTGAGGAATCCAGCGGGGGCGATATTACACCAAAGGTAAAATCAAGGGCAAATGAGGGTCTGCGTTTTCGGCGCCGGGGCGGTGGGCGGCCACCTGGCGGCAAAGCTTGCCGCCGCCGGCCACGATGTTTCGGTGGTCGCGCGCGGCGCCAACCTGGCGGCCATCCGTAAAGACGGTATTGCGCTGCGGGAGGGCGCGCACGCGGCGGCGCGCACCATTGGAGGGCGGGTGCATGCGAGCGACCGGTCCGCGGATCTCGGCGCGCAGGATTTCGTTTTCGTGACCACCAAGGCGACGGCGCTCGCGGCGTTCGCCGCCGCCGCCGCGCCGCTGTGCGATTCGAATACCGCGTTCGTCTTCGTGCAGAACGGAATCCCGTGGTGGTATGCGCAGGGCCTCGCAACCGCACGGCCGCAGCCGCCAGACCTGTCGCGGCTCGATCCGGGCGGCGCGCTCGCGCACGCGATCGCGCCCGAGCGCGTGATCGGCGGCGTGGTGTACTCCTCCAACAAGCTGGTGGAACCTGGCGTGGTCGTGAACTACAGCGAGGGCCGCAATATGCTGGTGGTGGGCGAGACCGACGACAGTCCATCGGAACGGATCGCCGCGTTGCGCGCGCTGCTGAACGCCGCGGACATGCATTCGCCCGCGACATCCGATATCCGCCAATCGGTGTGGGACAAGCTGATCGTCAACTTCGGCTCGACGCTATGCGTGCCGATCGGTGAGCCGATACGCGCCTTGCTCGAGGATCCGGCGCTGCGCGCGGTGCGCGAGCGCCTGTTCGCGGAGGGGCGCGCGATGGCGAAGGCGCATGGCGTGCCGCCCGAAGGCGCGGCAAAGCGCCCCGGGGGGGCCTCCGGTCTCACCGACCACAAGCCGTCGATGCTGCAGGATTACGAGCTGGGCAGGCCGATGGAAGTGGATGCGATCCTGGCCGTGCCCTGCGCTTTCGCGCGCGCCGCGGGCGTGCCAGTCCCCGCGCTGGAGGCGCTGACTGCCGTCACGGCCAGGCTGGCGGCGCGCAAGGGGTTATATTCGCCGCCATGATCGTCGACCTGCGTTCGGATACGGTGACGCGCCCCTCGTCGGGCATGCGGCGCGCGATGGCCGAGGCCGAGCTCGGCGACGACGTGTTCGGCGACGATCCCACCGTCAACCGGCTGCAGGCGCAGGCGGCGCAGATGCTGGGATTCGCGCAGGGCCTGTTCTTCCCCAGCGGCACGCAGTCCAATCTCGCGGCGCTGATGAGCCACTGCGGGCGCGGCGACGAATACCTGGTCGGGCAGGAAGCGCACACCTACCGCTTCGAGGCGGGCGGCGGCGCCGTGCTCGGCTCGATCCAGCCGCAGCCGCTCGCCAACCGCGCCGACGGCACGCTCGACCTGGCGGAAGTCGAGGCCGCGATCAAACCCGACGATCCGCATTTCGCGCGCACGCGGCTGCTGGCGCTCGAAAACACGATCGGCGGCAAGGCCGTCGCGCGGCCCTATCTCGACGGCGCCCTGGCGCTGGCGAAGCGGAAAAATCTCGCGACCCACCTCGATGGCGCGCGGATCTTCAACGCCGCGGTGAAGCTCGGGACGGCGGCGGCGGAACTGTGCAGGGGGTTCGACACGGTATCGGTATGCCTGTCGAAAGGCCTGGGCGCGCCCGCCGGAACACTGCTGCTGGGCAGCGAGGACCTGATACGCAAAGCGCGGCGCGCGAGGAAGATTCTCGGTGGTGCGATGCGGCAGTCGGGCCTGATCGCCGCTGCGGGACTCTACGCGCTGCAGCACAACGTCGCGCGGCTGGCCGAAGATCACGCCAACGCCGAGCATCTCGCGCGGGGTTTGCGGGATTCGGGCTACGAGGTCGAGGGGCCGCATACCAACATGGTGTTCGTGAAGGTGCCCGCGGGGCTGACCGATCACCTGATCAATAACGAGATCCTGGTCCTGGCCGGCCCGCGGCTGCGGCTGGTGACGCACCTCGACGTGGACCGTGCGGCGATCGACCGCACGCTGGCGGCGGTGCGCGCCTTCTCCGGGAGGCGCTAGCTAGAACAGGTGAACCGAGGCCGGGAACCAGAACCCGATCACGCAGAAGGCCACCCCCAGCAATCCCAGCGTTCCCGCGGCCCAGACGAGCGCCGGCATCGCGGTGATGATGGATGCCGAGGCAAGCACGATCGCGATCTGCACCGCCGCGGAAGACGTTTCGTAATGGTGGTAGGCGGCCTGGGCCAGGTCGCGCTTCTTTTCCGCCGCTTTCGCGCGCGCCTCGAGCTGGTCGCGGCCTTCGCCGGTGTCGGGCTCATTCTGGTAGCGTTCCGCGGTTTTCTTCCAGTCCGAGATCTGCTCCCTGGCCTTCGGGTTGTCTGCGAGCAGCGCGAGCTGCTCCGCGGCGACGCGCAGCGTGGTGCGGCGGATCGTCTTCGACTGGTAGAACGCCCAGAGGTTGGAGGCCTCGATGTTGTAGCTGAGCGCGGCGGTCTGCGCCGACTTGCCGAGGGTTTCTGCAAATGCCAGCACCAGCGCCAGCACCGAAATCAGCAGCGCGACGCGCTTGTTGCCGCCGTGATCGGCGTGCCCGTGTCCGCCCGACATGTTCGCCTCCCCTGGACTTTTGCCGTTATTGTTATATAAATCATTTTATTACATCAAGGAAGCGCATTGAAAAACCCCCACGCGATCACGGCACGACCTGCGGTTCGTTCGCTCGCCTCTTCGAAGATCCGGGAGCTGTTCAATTCCGGCCTCGGGCGCGCGGATATCCTGCCGTTCTGGGTCGGCGAGCCCGACGAGCCGACGCCGGAGTTTATCCGCAAGGCCGGCATGGACTCGATCGCTGCCGGCGAGACGTTCTACACGCACAATCTTGGCATCCCGGAAATCCGCGAAGCGATCGCCGCCTATCTGTCGCGCCTGCACAAGCCCGTCGCGCCGGAACAGCTTGCGCTGACCAGCGCCGGCGTCAACGCGCTCATGCTCGCCACGCAATTGCTGGTGGATCCCGGCGACCGCGTCGTCGAGGTGGTGCCGCTTTGGCCCAACCTGCAGGAGATTCCCAGGATTCTCGGGGCGCATGTCGAGACCGTGGCGCTCGAGTTTTCGACTTCCGGCTGGTCTTTAAACATGGAAAAACTACTGGGGGCGTTGAAACCGGGAACGCGAGCGCTCTATCTCAATTCGCCCAACAACCCGACCGGCTGGACCGTGACGCGCGAGGAACAGAAAGTCATCCTCGAGCACTGCCGGCGCCATGGCATCTGGATTTTCGCCGACGACGCCTATGAAAGGCTCTACTTCGAGGATGTGAAGGACGCCGCTCGCGGCGTGGTCGTCGCGCCGTCCTTCCTCGATATATGCGACAAGGACGACCGCGTGATCAGCACCAATACCTTCTCCAAGACCTGGCTGATGCCGGGCTGGCGCCTGGGCTGGCTGGTGGTGCCCGCGGAGCTCACGGCCGACCTCGGCAAGTTGATCGAGTACAACACCTCTTGCGCACCCGTATTCGTGCAGCGCGCGGGCGTAGCCGCACTGAAAGGGGGCGAGCCGGTGATCGCACGCTCGCTGGCACGCTTCCGCAAGGCCCGCGATTTCCTCGTGAAGGAACTCAATTCCATCGACGGCGTGACCGCCGCGCCGCCGAGCGGATCCATGTACGCGTTCTTCCGGATCCGCGGGGTCGCTGACAGCCTTGAATTCTGCAAGCGCCTGGTGCGCGATGCGGGCCTGGGCCTCGCGCCCGGTTCGGCCTTCGGCCCCGACGGCGAAGGCTTCGTGCGCTGGTGCTTTGCTTGCAGCGAGGATCGTCTCGCAGAAGGCGTGCGGCGCTTGCGCCATGCCTTGGTGCATGCAAAGGAAAGATCGCCCTGAAGTAGTGCATCCTATTTTTTGTCCTGCAGTAAAAGCGCGGAAAGTCTTTATAAAACAATCCGGTAAAAATCCCTCCCGTGGCGGGCATAGTCGTTGCATTGCTACACGCGCAGGCGGCCGGGCGGCCACCGAACAGATTTGATCAATCACACGGGAGATGCAATGAAACGAAGGATATTCATCAAGCAGTTGGCCATGTCGGCAGCGGTCGCCGCCATCGGCGCCGGTTCCACCGGTCTCTACGCCGCGGACACGATCAAGGTCGGCGTGCTGCACTCGCTTTCGGGAACGATGGCGATCAGCGAGACGGTGCTGAAGGATGTGACCCTGATGGCGATCGACGAGATCAACGCCAAGGGCGGCGTGCTCGGCAAGAAGCTCGAGCCCGTGGTCGTCGATCCGGCCTCCAACTGGCCGCTGTTCGCCGAGAAGGCACGCCAGCTCCTGACCCAGGACAAGGTGGCCGTGACCTTCGGCTGCTGGACCTCGGTGTCGCGCAAGTCGGTGCTGCCGGTGTTCGAGGAACTGAACGGGCTGCTGTTCTACCCGGTGCAGTACGAAGGCGAGGAACTCTCCAAGAACGTGTTCTACACCGGCGCCGCGCCGAACCAGCAGGCGATCCCGGCTGTCGAGTACCTGATGTCCAAGGAAGGCGGCGGCGCCAAGCGCTGGGTGCTGCTCGGCACGGACTACGTCTATCCGCGCACCACCAACAAGATCCTGCGCGCCTTCCTGATCAAGAAGGGCGTGAAGGAGTCGGACATCGACGAGAAATACACGCCGTTCGGCCATAGCGACTACCAGACCATCGTCGCGGACATCAAGAAGTTCGCCGCCGGCGGCAAGACCGCGGTGGTGTCGACCATCAACGGCGACTCGAACGTGCCGTTCTACAAGGAACTGGGCAACCAGGGCCTGAAGGCGACCGATGTGCCGGTGGTGGCGTTCTCGGTCGGCGAGGAAGAGCTGCGCGGCGTCGACACCAAGCCGCTCGTCGGGCACCTGGCGGCGTGGAACTACTTCATGTCGCTCAAGAACCCGGTGAACGAAGCCTGGAAGAAGGAATGGGCTGCCTACTCCAAGAAGATGAAGCTGGCCGGCGCAGACAAGCCGCTGACCAACGATCCGATGGAAGCGGCCTGGATCGGCATCCACATGTGGAAGCAGGCGGTCGAGAAAGCCAAGTCGACCGACGTCGACAAGGTGATCGCGGCGATGGCTGGCCAGACGTTCGCCGCGCCGTCGGGCATTACCTCGATGATGGATCCGAAGAACCATCACCTGCACAAGGCGGTGTTCATCGGCGAAGTGCAGGCGAACGGCCAGTTCAACGTGGTCTGGAAGACCAAGGGCCCGATCAAGGCCCAGCCGTGGAGCCCATATATCGCCGGCAACGACAAGAAGAAGGATGAGCCGGACGGCAAAACCATCATCACCAAGTAACGTCGGCTTTTTTGCGACAATGAAGGGGCCGCCGTGGCGGCCCCTTCTTCGTAGATGCGCATACTTTTAATCGGATTGTGGCTGTTCGCATCGAGCGCGCTGGCGCTCGATGCGGCTACGGTCGGCAAGCTCGGCTTCGGCGACGGCGACGAGAAGATCGCCGCCATCGCCGCGCTGGTCGCCGAGGGCGACGTGGCCGCCCTGGCGCTGCTGCAGGCGGCGGCCAATGGCGAGCTGCAGACTTCCGGCAAGCTCGTGCTCGTCGTCAAGGGCGACGAAGCCGTGGACGCGGCGACCGGCGCCAAGGTCTCCCCGCCGCCTGCGGACGCCGAGGAGGTGATCCTGAACAACCGCATCCGCCGCGAGATCGAAGGCGCGGTGGCCGCACTGAAGCTGATCTCGCCCGACCGCGCGGCGCGGCTGGCCGCGGCCAAGGAACTGACCGGCAACGCCGACGAGGCGATGCTGCCGCTGATCAACAAGGCGCTCGCGCGCGAGGCCGACCCCGAGGTCAAGCAACTGCTCGAACTGACCCAGGCGACTCTCGAACTCAAGACCGGGACCAAGGAGTCGCGCATCGCCGCGGTGCGCACGCTCGGCCTGTCCACCAATCCGAACACCAAGATGCTGCTGCTCGGGATTCTCGAGAAGTCCAAGGAGGGCAGTTACGCGGAGCCCGACGAGGACATCCGAGCCGAGGCGCAAAAGAGCCTGCGGGCGCTGGAAGGCCGGCTCGCTTGGGGCGAGCGCGCCGGCGTGCTGTTCACCAGCGTGTCGCTGGGGTCGATCCTGCTGCTCGCCGCCCTGGGTCTCGCGATTACCTACGGGCTGATGGGCGTGATCAACATGGCGCACGGCGAGCTCATCATGGTGGGCGCCTACACCACATACGTCGTGCAGAACACGTTCAAGGGCCAATTCTTCGACTGGTACCTGCTCGCGGCGGTGCCGGCTTCTTTCGTCGTCGCCGCCGCCGTCGGCATGGCGCTCGAGCGGCTGGTGATCCGCTGGCTGTACGGCCGGCCGCTGGAGACCTTGCTCGCGACCTGGGGCATCAGCCTGATGCTGATCCAGACCGTGCGCACGATTTTTGGCGCGCAGAACGTGCAGGTGGAAAATCCCGCCTTCATGTCCGGCGGCGTAGAGATACTCACCGGGGTGGTAATGCCATGGAGCCGGATCGTGATCATCTGCTTCGCCGGTGCCGTGCTGATCGGCATGTGGCTGCTGCTTACCAAGACGCGCCTTGGCCTGTTCGTCCGCGGCGTGACGCAGAACCGCGCCATGGCTTCCTGCGTGGGCGTGCCGACCGCGCGCGTGGATACCTGGGCGTTCGGGCTTGGCTGCGGCATCGCGGGGCTGGCCGGCTGTGCGTTGTCACAGATCGGCAACGTCGGGCCCGACCTCGGCCAGTCCTACATCGTGGATTCGTTCATGGTCGTGGTGCTTGGCGGCGTCGGACAGCTCGCCGGTACCGTGTACGCGGCGCTCGGCCTGGGCTTTGCCAACAAGCTGCTCGAGGCGTGGCAGGGCGCGGTGCTGGCCAAGATCGCGGTGCTGGTGTTCATCATCTTCTTCATCCAGAAGCGGCCGCAGGGCATGTTCGCCCTCAAGGGCCGCGCGCTGGACGCCTGATATGACGGGCGGAATCAGCAGGCGTTTGTACGGCCCGCGCGGCTGGGCGATCCTCGCGCTGTTCAGCGTGGCGGTCTTCGTCGTGCTGCCGATCCTGCACCTGTCCGTGCCGGGCGACAGCCCGTTTCACGTGTCGTCATACTGGGTGGCGCTCGGCGGCAAGATCATGTGCTACGCCATCGTAGCGGTGGCGATGGATCTCATCTGGGGCTATGCCGGGATACTGTCGCTGGGTCATGGCCTGTTCTTCGCGCTCGGAGGCTATGCGTTCGGGATGTACCTGATGCGCCAGATCGGTTCCGACGGCCAGTACCGCCAGCCGATGCCGGATTTCATGGTGTTTCTCGACTGGAAGGAATTCCCCTGGCAGTGGTGGAACTCGGATTCCTTCTGGTGGTGCGCGATGCTGGTGATCGTGGTGCCGGGGCTGCTCGCCTTCGTGTTCGGCTACTTCGCCTTCCGCTCGCGCGTCAAGGGGGTGTACTTCTCGATCATCACGCAGGCGCTCACCTTCGCCGCGATGCTGCTGTTCTTCCGCAATGCCACGGGATTCGGCGGCAACAACGGCTTCACCGACTTCAGGCGCATCCTCGACATCCCGATCGCCACGCCGCAGACGCGCACGGTGCTGTTCGCTGTCACCGGCGCGACGCTGATCGGCACGCTGCTGCTGGCGAGGTGGCTGACGACCTCGCGCTTCGGCCGCGTGCTGGCCGCCATTCGCGACGCCGAGCAACGCGTCATGTTCTGCGGCTACGACACGGTGCATTACAAGCTGTTCGTATGGACGCTGTCGGCGGTCATCTGCGGCATCGCGGGGGCCCTCTACGTACCGCAGGTCGGCATCATCAACCCCAGTGAAATGTCGCCGGCCAACTCCATAGAGATCGCCATCTGGGTCGCCATCGGCGGCCGCGGCTCGCTGGTCGGCGCGATCCTCGGCGCGGGCCTGGTGAACGGCGCCAAGAGTTTCTTCACGCAGACCTTCCCCGAATACTGGCTGTACGCGCTCGGCCTGATATTCATCCTGGTCACCCTGTTCCTGCCGCAAGGGGTGATGGGCCTGCTCAACAGGAAGAAGCCATGAGCATCAACGCTGCGGCGACGAACGACAGCGGCGGCATCGGCCGCGTCGCTACCGGGGGCCTGGACTCCACGCACGGCGTGGTGCTGTACATGGAGGACATCTCGGTGTCGTTCGACGGCTTCAGGGCGCTGAACAAGCTGACGCTGTCGATCGACGTCGGCGAACTGCGTTGCGTGATCGGCCCCAACGGCGCCGGCAAGACCACGATGATGGACGTGATCACCGGCAAGACCCGGCCCGACGAGGGCACCGTGTTCTTCGGCCAGACCATCGACGTCACCAGGATGAGCGAGGCCGAGATCTCCACCGCCGGTATCGGCCGCAAATTCCAGAAGCCGACCATCTTCGAGCACCACAGCGTGTTCGAGAATCTCGAGCTGGCGATGCAGGCGGACAAGCGCGTGAGGAAGACCTTGTTTTCGAGCCTTTCCTCAGTTCAGAATGATTCCATTGCTGAAACGCTGAAAATAATACGTTTGAACGACAGTGCCGACCGTGTTGCCGGGCTGCTGTCCCACGGCCAGAAGCAGTGGCTGGAGATCGGCATGCTGCTGATGCAGGAGCCGCGGCTGCTGCTGCTGGACGAGCCGGTGGCCGGCATGAGCGACGACGAGACCGAGCGCACCGGCGAGCTGTTCCTGTCGCTCGCCGGCAAGCATTCGCTGGTGGTGGTCGAGCACGACATGGCGTTCATCGAGAAAATCGCGCGCAAGATCACCGTGCTGCACGAGGGCAGCGTGCTCGCCGAGGGCTCGATGGACGAAGTGCAGAATGATCCGAAGGTCATCGAGGTCTACCTGGGCCGATAGATGCTTACGGTCAAAAGCCTGAACCAGTACTACGGCGGCTCGCACATCCTGCGCGACCTCAACTTCGAGGTTCCCCCGGGCAAGGTCACGGTATTGCTCGGCCGCAACGGCGTCGGCAAGTCCACGCTGCTGAAGACGCTCATGGGACTGATCCCCGCCAAAACGGGGGAGATCGCCTTTTACGGCAACGACGTCACGCAGGCGAAGCCCTACGAGCGCGTGCGCGCCGGGATCGGCTACGTGCCCCAGGGCCGGGATATCTTCCCGCGCCTCACCGTGGCGGAAAACCTGGAGATGGGACTCGCGACCCGCCCGCGCGGCGAGCGCGTGCCTGGGCGCATATTCGAGATGTTCCCGGTGCTCAACCAGATGATGCGGCGGCGCGGCGGCGACCTCTCGGGCGGCCAGCAGCAGCAGCTCGCGATCGGCCGGGCGCTGGCGATGGGCCCGAAGCTGCTGATCCTGGACGAGCCCACCGAGGGCATCCAGCCCTCGATCATCAAGGACATCGAGCGCGCCATCCGCGCGCTGGCCGGCGGCGGCGACATGGCGATCCTGCTCGTCGAGCAGTACTACGATTTCGCCAGATCGCTGGCCGACCAGTACATCGTCATGGAACGCGGCGAAATCCTAAGGCAGGGCGCCGGCGCCGACATGGACAGGGACGGCGTCAGGGACCTGCTGGCGGTATGATCGCCGGATGCAGCTCGCGGAGCCGGTCGTCAGTTCCTGGAAGGCAAGCCTCTCCCTGGAATTTCGCCTTGAGAACCGGAAAACAGCGTTAAGCAGGAAAATTCACGACGGGCCGTTGGTGGTGCAGAAGCCCCTCTACCCGGAGGGAGGCGAGGTATGCCACGCGATCGTGGTTCATCCGCCGGGCGGGATAGCCGGCGGCGACGAATTGAGCCTGGAAGTGAAGACGGGGGACGGCGCCGCGGCGCTGCTGACGACGCCGGGCGCGGCGAAATGGTACCGCTCGGCGGGGCCCTGGGCCAGGCAGAGCCTGGCGTTCGGCGTGCAGGGCACTCTCGAATGGCTGCCGCAGGAGACGATCGTGTTCGATGGCGCGCTCGCGCAGACGGAATGCCGCGTCGATCTCGCGGCGCAGGCAGCCTTCATCGGCTGGGACATCGTGTGCCTGGGGCGCACCGGCGCCGGCGAACGCCTGTCGCGGGGGACTTTCCGCACCTCGGTGCAAATCCACCGGGAGAGCAAGCTGCTGTGGAGCGAACGAGGCCGCATCGACGG
This sequence comes from Burkholderiales bacterium, assembly GCA_035308765.1. Lineage (GTDB taxonomy): Bacteria > Pseudomonadota > Gammaproteobacteria > Burkholderiales > SG8-39 > RBG-16-66-20. Next base: position 1,963 of record DATGGA010000096.1, on the reverse strand, counting down.
CGGCGGCAGGCTGCTCGATTCGCCGGCGGGACTGGACGGTAAACCGGTAGTGGGTACTTTGTTTGCTTCTTCCCTGAATTTGAATCAACAGCTTCTGAACGAAACCCGAAAACCAGAACCCGAATCGGGCCGCGGCGCGGTGACTCTCCTTCCCGGAGTCCTGCTCGCGCGCTACCTCGGCAATTCGAGCGAAGCGGCGCGGCGCTATTTCGTCGCGCTGTGGCGCCTGTTGCGCCCCGCGCTCGCGGGACGCGAGGCCGTCGAGCCCAGGATCTGGCGGACATGAGCAAGGAGCACGCGGAAAGGGCGTTGGTCAGCGCCATGCGCAAGCACGGCGCGTCGGCAATCTCGAAGGCGAGCAAATTGCTGGTGGATGCGCGCCGCACGCGGACGCTCGCGGCCACCGGCGGCGTGGTGCTGCACACGGAGGCGGAGGCCTACAGCGTGCAGGACGCGGTGTTCGCCGCGCTGTGGTCCGGCGCGCGCCCGGCGGCCTGGAAGGCGGGCGGGCCAAGCGACAAGGTCGAACCGACCGCGGCGCCGATCCCGCCGGAGAACCTGCTGCGCAGCCCGGCGAGCATCGCGGGCGCGACGATGCAGATGATCGGCGTCGAGGCCGAGGTTGCGTTCCGCTTCGCCAGGGACCTGCCGCCGCGCACCAGGCCATATTCCGAGAAAGCGGTGGCGGCCGCCGTGGGCGAAGTGCTGGTGGCCATCGAACTCTGCGACACGCGCCTTGCGGACTGGAAGAAATCCTCCGGCCTGTGGAAACTGGCCGACTTCCAGAACAACAGCGCGCTGGTCGTCGGCAGCGGCACCAGGGACTGGCAGAAGATCGATTTCCTGCAGCAGGAAGTCGAATTCCGCGTCGGCGCGCGGGTGGCGAAGGCGAAGGGCGCGCATTCCTTCGGCAACCCGTTCCGCCTGCTGCCCTGGATCACGGCGCATTGCGCCAGGCGCGGCCTCGGCATGCAGGCCGGGGACGTCGTGACCACCGGCGCATGGACAGGCCTGGAACTTGCAAAGGCGGGGGACGAGGTGACGGCGCGTTTTCCCGGAATCGGAGAAGCCACGGTGCAGATCAACTGACATGGAACTGACCCCCAGAGAGAAAGACAAGCTGCTCATCTTTACGGCAGCGCTGCTGGCGGAGCGGCGCAAGGGGCGCGGCCTCAAGCTCAACTACCCCGAGGCCGTGGCCTACATCACCGCCGCGGTGATGGAAGGCGCGCGCGAAGGCCGCAGCGTCTCGGACCTCATGGGTTATGGCGCCGCGATCCTGAAGCGCTCCGACGTCATGGAGGGCGTGCCGGAGATGATCCCGGACATCCAGGTCGAGGCGACATTCCCCGATGGAACAAAACTGGTCACGGTGCACAATCCCATCCCATGATCCCGGGCGAAATGAAAGTTGCGGCAGGCGATATCGAGCTCAACAAGGGCCGCAAGACGGTCACGCTCGAGATCGTCAATTCCGGCGACCGCCCGATACAGGTCGGCTCGCATTACCACTTCTTCGAAACCAACGAGGCGCTGAGATTCGACCGCAAGAAGGCCTACGGCTTCCGGCTCAACATCGCCGCCGGCACCGCGGTGCGCTTCGAGCCGGGGCAGGGGCGCACGGTGGAGCTGGTGGCGCTCTCTGGGGACCGCAAGGTCTATGGATTCGCCGGAAAAGTGAACGGGAAACTCACGTGAAAATCACACGCCAGGCTTATGCCGAAATGTTCGGCCCGACCACGGGCGACCGCGTGCGGCTCGCCGACACCGACCTCTGGATCCAGGTGGAGAAGGATTTCACCGTCTACGGCGAGGAGGTGAAGTTCGGCGGCGGCAAGGTGATCCGCGACGGCATGGGCCAGGGCCAGGGCCTGCATGCGCGGGTGATGGACACCGTGATCACCAACGCCGTGGTGCTCGACCACTGGGGCATCGTCAAGGCCGACGTTGGCCTGAAAGACGG
>DATGGA010000095.1:0-13209 GCA_035308765.1 Burkholderiales bacterium | reverse complement strand
GTGCCGGCGAATTTCCCGGCATCGAACGCCAAGGAGTTCCTCGCGCTGGTGCGCGCGAATCCGGGCAAGTACACCTTCGCCTCCTCGGGAACCGGCGCCACGGCGCACATGTTCGCCGAGCTGTTCAACTCGATGGCGCAGCTGAAGGTGGTGCATATCCCCTACAAGGGCAGCGTGCCGGCGCTCACCGACGTGATCAGCGGCCAGGTCGGCTACGCCATCGAGACGGTGGCCGCGACCAGCAGCTTCATCAAGTCCGGCAAGCTGAAGACCTTCGGCGTCACCAGCGCCCGGCCCAGCGCCGCGCTGCCCGGCGTGCCGCCCCTCGCCGAGGCCGCCGACATTCCCGGCTACGACTGCGCCGCCTGGATCGCCTACGCGGCGCCCGCGGGAACCCCGCGCGAAATCGTCATGAAGCTCGCGGCGGAAATCCAGAAGGCGGTCCAGGCGACGGACCTGAGGGACCGCTATGTCGTGCTTGGCATGGACACGGCATCGAACACGCCGGAGGAAATGATCGCCTACATGCGGCGCGAGCAGGACCGCTACGCGTCGATCATCAAAAACGCGGGCATCAAAGTCGAGTAGCACTGCGTCCGTCGCCGGAAGGCTACAGTTCCGCGCGGCAACGCGCGGCTAATTCGTTGAAAATCCACGGGCCCGGTCCGTGGCACGGTGCTTGCGGGGAGGAAACCTGTCTCTTCTTCTCAACAAGGAGTCCATCCATGAACTGGGACCGCATTGAAGGAAACTGGAAGCAGCTCAAGGGCGCGGCAAAGCAGCAGTGGGGCAAGCTGACCGACGACCAGCTCGATGTCATCGGCGGCAAGCGCGATCAGCTGCTGGGCAAACTGCAGGAGCAGTACGGCATCACGAAGGACGAAGCCGAGAAGCAGATCAACGCGTTCGAAAAGCGCGTGCAGGACTCGGACTCCAGGTCCCGTCACTGAGCGATCCGCGCTGGAAAACGATGACGCCCCGCGCGAGGTATTGAACGCGCGCCGGCGTCAAAAGACGATGACGCCCCGCGCGTTTTTGCCGGACTCCAGGTCGGCGAACGCCTGCGGCGCGTCGTCGATGTTGTAGCGTTTCGTGATCAGCTCATCCAGCTTCAGCTTGCCGGCCATGTAGAGCTGCAGCATGCGCGGGAAATCGATGCGCGGCACGCAGGAGCCGAAGTAGCTGCCCTGCAGCGTTTTTTCCTCGAACACCATGCCCATCGGCTTGATCGAGGTCGCGTCCGTCGGCCGCGCCACGCCGACGATCACGGCCTTGCCGCCGCGCCGGATCACCTTGTAGGCGAGCTCGGCGAGCGCGCCCGAGCCCACGCATTCGAAGGCGTAGTCGGGCCCGCCGCCGGTGAGCTTCTTGATTTCCTTGGTCGGATCCTCGCCGGGCTTGGACAGCAGCGCGTCCGTGGCGCCGAATTTCTTCGCCATGTCGAGCTTCGACTGCATGGTATCGATGGCGAGGATGCGCTCGGCGCCCGCAATCGCGGCGCCCTGGATCGCGTTCAGCCCGACGCCGCCGCAGCCGAACACCGCGACCGTCGAACCCGGCTCGACGCGCGCGGTGTTGAACACCGCGCCGACGCCCGTGGTCACGGCGCAGCCCACCAGCGCGGCGCGGTCGAGCGGAATCTTCGGGTCGATCTTGACCACGTTGTCCACCGACAGCGTCGCGTACTCGGCCATCACGCCGCAGCCGGAAAAGATATTCAGCGGCTTGCCATCCTTGTCGCGCGTGCGTGGCGTGCCTTCCGGCGGCGTCACCAGCGCCTTGCCCTGCTCGACGCACAGCACGGGGCGGCCGCCCGCGCAGAAGCGGCATTTGCCGCACATGTAGATGAAGGACGTGACGACGTGGTCGCCGGCCGCCAGTGCCGTCACGCCCTCGCCGACTTCGACCACTTCGCCGGCGCCCTCGTGGCCGAGGATCAGCGGCGGCGGCAGCGGGATGGTGCCGTTGGTGGCGGACAGGTCGGAATGGCAGACGCCGCAGGCGGCGAGCTTGACCATCACCTCGCCGCGCTTGGGACTGTCGACCGAAATCGTCTCGACGACCACCGGCTTGTTAAGTTCGCGGCAGACCGCCGCCTTGCCACTGCGCGCCATCAAGTGCTCCGTATAGTTTGAGTTCGAAGTATAGCTACCGCCAGTCGCCGCGCAGCGCCAGCACGTTCGCCTGCAGCGCTTCGGGCGTCGCCGCCGCGGCCGCCAGGGGCGCAGCCACCGCCAGTCCGATCCTGCGGAACGGCACGAAGCGCGAGGGCTTCCTCATGGCGGCGCCGTCCTTGCGCGAGAAGAACGATCCCCAGAGGCCGCGCAGCGCCATCGGCACCACCGGCACCGGCGTCGCGTCGAGGATGCGCCTGATGCCCGGCCGGAACGGATACATCTCGCCGCTGTCGGTGATGCGGCCTTCGGGGAAAATCGCCACCAGGTCACCCTCCCTGAGCGCCTTCGCCACCTCGGCGAACGCGCGCTCCATCATCGCCGGGTCCTCCTTCGCCGGCGCGATCGGGATCGCGCGGCTGGTGCGGAACACGAACGACATGACCGGCAGCCGGAAGATATGGTGGTCCATCACGAAGCGGATCGGGCGCGGGCATGCCGCCGAGATCACCAGCGCGTCGACGAAGCTGACGTGGTTGCAGACGATCACCGCCGGGCCCTCGTCGGGAATTCTCTCCAAACCGGACTTCTCCAGCCGGTACACCGAGTGGATCAGCATCCAGACGATGAAGCGCATCAGGAATTCGGGCACCAGCAGGTAGATGTAGACCGCCACCACCGCGTTCAGCAGTCCGACCACGAGGTAGAGCTGCGGCAGCGATAGACCCCCCTGCAGCAGCGCCGCGGCCATGATCGAGGCCACCACCATGAACAGCGCGTTCAGGATGTTGTTCGCGGCGATGATGCGCGCCCGGTGCGAGGGCTCGCAGCGGCTCTGGATCAGCGCATACAGCGGCACGCTGTAGAAGCCGCCGAACATGGCGAGCAGGAACAGGTCCGCCATCACGCGCCAGTGGGCGTGGTCGGCGAGAAACGCCGCCAGGCCCGAAAGTTCCGCCACCGGCGCTATGGCACTGCTCGCGAGCCACAAGTCCACCGCAAACACCGTCATGCCGATGGAGCCGAAGGGCACCAGGCCGATTTCGACCTTGTGCCCGGAAAGCCGCTCGCACAGCAGCGAGCCGATGCCGATGCCGAACGAGAACACGGCGAGCAGCAGCGTCACCACGTTCTGGTCGCCGCCAAGCGTCTCCTTGGCGAAGCCGGTGAAGGTGGTGAGGAAGATCGAGCCGAAGAACCACAGCCAGGAAATGCCGAGCAGCGACAGGAACACGGCTCGGTTGCCGCGCGCGTGGCCGAGGTTCTTCCAGGTCTCGGTGAGCGGGTTCCAGTTGATGGCCAGTCCGGGTTCGGCGGCGGGCGAAACCGGCACGAAGCCGGCGGCGATTCGGCCGACGATCGCCAGCGCCACCGACGTGCCGGCCACCCAGTCCGGCCCGGTGCCGGGAATTCCGATCAGCACACCGCCGAGAATCGTGCCGAGGAGAATCGCGACGAATGTCCCCATCTCGACCATGCCGTTGCCGCCGGTAAGCTCGGCCTCGCCGAGGTGCTGCGGCAGGTAGGCGTACTTCACCGGGCCGAACAGCGTGGAATGCAGGCCCATGAGGAACACGCCTGCAAACAGCAGCGCCACCACTTTCCCCACGAAGCCCGCCGCGATCATCAGCATGATCGCGATCTCCAGGTTCTTCACGAAGCGGATCAGCGCCGCCTTGTCGTACTTGTCGGCGAGCTGGCCCGCGGTCGCGGAGAACAGCACGAACGGCAGGATGAACACGCCGCCGATCACAGCGCCGGCGGACTTCGGATCCATGCCGCCCCACTGCGCCGCGCTGTAGGTGGCGAGCACGGTGAAGGCGAACTTGAAGACGTTGTCGTTGCCAGCGCCGAAGAACTGCGTCAGGAAGAACGGCAGGAAGCGCCGCTCGGCGAGCAGCCGGAACTGGCTTTTCTCGGACATGATGGGACGGTATAGTAGCGCTCCGCTTTGCTTCCCGAGGACGTTTCCATGATTCTGCGCGACAAGTTTTTCATCAATGGCCAGTGGGTCACGCCCTCCTCCAGGGAGTCGATCGACGTCCATAACGCGGGCACCGGCGCCGTCATGGGCAAGGTGCCGGCCGGCACGGGAAAAGACATCGAGGCCGCGGTCGCCGCCGCACGCGCGGCCCTCGAAGGCTGGAGCGCGACGCCCGCAGCGAAGCGCGCGGAGTACCTGCAAAAGATCTCCGACGGCCTGAAGGCGCGCGCGGCGGAGCTGGGTTCCACCATCGCGCAGGAAGTCGGCATGCCGATCAAGCTCGCGGGCCGCATCCAGGCGGGGTTGCCGATCGCGAATTTCGCCAATTACGCGAAAATTGTTTCAGGTTTTGAATTTGAACAAAAAGCCGGAAATTCTCTCGTCGTGCGGGAGCCCGTCGGCGTGGTCGGCGCCATCACGCCCTGGAACTATCCGCTGCACCAGATCACGCTGAAAGTCGCGCCCGCGCTGGCCGCAGGCTGCACCGTGGTGCTCAAGCCCTCCGAAATCGCGCCGTTCAACGCCTTCATCCTCGCCGAGGTGATCGAGGCCGCCGGCCTGCCGAAGGGCGTGTTCAATCTCGTGACCGGCTTCGGCCCCGCCGCGGGAGAGGCGCTGGTGAGACACCCGCAGGTGGACATGATTTCCTTCACTGGCTCGACGCGTGCCGGAAAGCGCATTTCGGAGGTCGCCGCGACTACTGTCAAGCGCGTCGCGCTGGAACTCGGGGGCAAGTCCGCCTCCGTGATCCTCGAAGACGCCGACCTCGCCGCTGCGGTGAAGGGAACCGTGAACGGCTGCTACCTCAATTCCGGCCAGACCTGCACCGCGCTCACGCGCATGCTGGTGCCGGCGTCGCAGTACGAAGAAGCGGCGAAGCTCGCGGTGGAGGCCGCGAAGGCCTTCACGCTGGGCGACCCGATGTCGGAGGCCACGCGCCTCGGGCCTTTGTCCTCGCAGATGCAGCTCGACCGCGTGCGCAGCTTCATCAAGAAAGGAATCGATGAAGGCGCGGACCTGCTGACCGGGGGCGCAGACCAGCCGGAAGGCCTGGCAGGCGAAATTCGCGGCGGCTACTACGTCAAGCCGACGGTGTTCGGCAAGGTGAAAAATTCGATGAGCATCGCGCAGGAGGAAATTTTCGGGCCGGTGCTGTCCATCATTGCGTACAAGGACGAGGAGGACGCGGTGCGCATCGCGAACGACACGCCCTACGGCCTGGCCGGCGCCGTGTGGTCCAAGGACGACGGCCGCGCGCAGAAGGTCGCGCGCCGCATCCGCGCCGGGCAGGTGGACGTGAACGGCGGCGCCTTCAACATGAACGCGCCCTTCGGCGGCTTCAAGCAATCCGGCCACGGCCGCGAAGCCGGGGTCTACGGGCTGGAAGAGTTCCTCGAGTACAAATCGCTGCAGCTGAAGGGCTGACGCACCAGCTGAGTCAGTCGATCGGCCAAGGCATCGTCTTCGGAAGCGCTGCCTCCGGAGGCGTCCGCGGTTCCGGTTCCCGACCGTCCACGCTGCGCCACCATGGTTCGACCTTGCCGGCGTGCGCCGGCTCCACCGGTTCGCCCAAGCGAGGCATCACCAGCCGCGCACCCGCTTTGGGGCCCTGCTCCAGCAATTTCTCGGCAGGCTGATCCCAAGCGTGCATCGCCAGGCTGAACGTGCCCCAGTGCACGGGCAGGAACGCGCCGCCGCCCAGCAGCGATAGCGCCTTCAGCGCGTTCTCCGGACCGAGGTGGATGTCACCCCAGGCGGGATGGAACGCGCCCACCTCCAGCATCACCAGGTCGAACGGCCCGAGGCGCTCGCGGATCGCCTGATATTCCGTGGTGAGGCCGGTATCGCCGCTGAAGAAAACGGCATGGCGTGGCGAGCGGATGACGAGCGAAGACCACAGGGTTGCATTGCGGTCCTTCAGGCCGCGTCCGGAAAAATGCTGCGCGGGTGCGGCGGCGACGCTGAGCCCGGTGTCAGGCAGGTTGTGAGATTCCCACCAGTCGAGTTCGGTGATGCGCTCGGGCTGCACGCCCCAGGCTTCGAGGTGCGCGCCGACGCCGAGCGAGGTCACGAACGGCACATCGCGCTTCGCGAGTTCGCGGATGGTCGGGTAGTCGAGGTGGTCGTAGTGATCGTGCGACACCAGTACGAGATCCACCGGCGGCAGCGCGCGAAGCGGAACCGGCACGGGCTGGAAACGCCTGGGACCGGCGAGCCGCGAGGGCGAAGCGCGCGGTCCCCAGACCGGATCGGTCAGCACGCGCAGGCCGTCGATCTCGATCAGCACCGTGGAATGGCCGAGCCAGGTGGCGCGCAGCCCGCTGGCGGGCGGCCTCGCCCAGGCTTCGAGCGGGTTCAGCGACGGCAGCGGCCCCCGCGGCACGCGCCGCTCGCCGCCGCAAAGAAACTCGCCCAGCGTCGGCATGGCCGCGGCCGGATCGCGCAGGCCCGGGATGATCGGATGCAGATTGCGGAACCGCTCGCCGGCCCAGAGCCGCGACGCCCGCATGCGCTCGAGCCGCGCGCCCTGCGCTTTTGCTCCCAGCGATTTCATCCGGCGATCTCCGCGTTTGGCGTTTCCGGGTTCGCTGCTCGCGCACCAGGATGGTCTAGTATAGATTGCCAGCGGAACTTCAGGATGCGGCCATGAAACCCAGGCAGACCACTGTGCGCCAATCGGGCGCGGACTACGAAATCCGCATCGTCGGCCAAAAGCGCACGCCGCTGCGCGACTTCTACCACGCACTGCTTCGGCTTCCCTGGTGGGCGACGATCTCCGCGATCAGCGGCGCGTTCCTCGCTGCCAACGCCGTGTTTGCCCTGGCATACCTGATCGTCGGCGGCGTGGAGCACGCCGCGCCCGGTTCATTCGCGGACGCCTTCTTTTTCAGCGTGCAGACGATGGGGACGATCGGCTACGGCGCGATGTACCCCGGCTCGACCGCGGCCAACGCCGTGGTGGTCGTCGAATCGATCGTCAGCCTGCTCCTGACCGCGATATCGACCGGCATCGTGTTCGCGAAGCTGTCGCGATCGAGGGCGCGCTGCGTGTTCACCCGCCACGCGGTCATCGCACCGTTCGACGGCGTGCCGACGCTGATGTTCCGGCTCGGCAACGAGCGCGGCAACCAGATCGTCGACGCGAAGGTCCAGGTCGCCCTCTTCCGCACCGAACGGACGGACGACGGCAGGATGTACTATCGGCCGTTCGATCTCCATCTGCTGCGCGACCACACGCTGTCGCTGTTCCGGTCCTGGAACGTGCTTCACCCGATCGACGATGCGAGCCCGCTGCGCGGCGAGACGCCGGCGTCGATGGCGGAAAAGGAAATCGAGCTGCAGGTGATGGTGATCGGCCTGGACGACGTCACGATGCAGACGGTCCATGCGAACTACCGCTACTTCACCAAGGACATCCTCTGGGGCGCGCGCCTCGTGGACGTCATCAGCGAGACCCCGGACGGCAACGTCCTGCTCGATCTTCGCCGCTTCCACGATGTGGAGCCGACCGTGCCCACTGCCGATTTCCCGTACCCGCCGCAGGGCACCCCGTGAGCAGCGCCGTTGGCGGAAAATGCGCTTACCAGGAATCGGGAAACTGCCGCGCTTCCTCGAGGATGCGGTCGAAGACGCGGTAGTCCTGCTCCTCCGGCACCGCGAATCGCTCCAGCAACAACACCCCGCGCTCGGCAGCGAGCCCGGGCGCAGCGCCCGCCTGCAGCAGCGCGGCGCGGATGCGGTCGAGCGCATCTTCTTCGAGTGCGGCGGTCGCGACCAGCGGCGGAATTGGCGCCGCTTCAGTGACGGCGATCACCTTTACCTGGGCCGCGGTCTGCGGCTCGTTCCGGCGCAGCAGGTCGTGGTAATAGCCGTCCAGCGGTCCGACGTCGATCTTTCCCGCCGCCAGCGCTTCGATCACCTGCCGCGCATTGACCAGCCCGCCGACCGCAGCCCCGTAGAGCGCCTTGCCGTGCGCGGCGCGGTACCGTCGCAGGTGACGCCGCAGCGCGACGCAGCCCGACATCGAATCCTCCAGCGTGTAGCCGACCACACCCCCAAAAGTGTCTTCGAGTTTTCCGTGAGGCGAATCGGCGCGCACCACGATGTCCGAGAAATAGACCGGCTTCCCCCCGTAACGCGCTGGCGACGGCACCGGTGCCGCGACGATCCGCGGACGCGGCCGGCGTTGCGAATATGGCAACCCGCACATCATTGCCGCGCCCAGGTCATCGCGTGCCCAGAGCGCCTCCAGCGGCGCGGGCGACTCGTAGTCGAGCAGTTCCCAGCCCAGCCCTGCCTGCTCCAGGCTCCACCCAAGCACCCGTTTCCACGCCGTCTTTACCTGCGGCGTGGCCGAATACATCCTCGCGTTAGCGATGGGCACTGCGGATCATCGATAGCGCAGCGTCTGGCCGATCCCGAGGTTCCTCGCCTTCTCCAGCATGGCAGCGCCCAGGGCGATATCGGACAGCGACAGGCCCCGGTGCCAGAAGAGATTGGTTTCGTCCTCGCGCTCGCGCCCGGGTTTGAGCCCCGCGACGATCTGGCCGAGTTCGGCATGCAGGCTTTTCTCCGACAGCTTTCCTGAGTCCACATGCGCGCGCAGGGCGCCGAAGGGACCGGACTTCGCCTGGCCCCAGTCGTCCATCACCATCTTGTCCATGATGTCCGTGAGCGACAGTTCCACCGCGCTCATGGTGCCGTAGGGAATGACGCAGGCTCCCTTTTTGATCCACGACGTCTGCAGCAGCGGCTGGGGCTTCTCCAGGCGCGAGGCCTCGACCACGATGTCGGCGCCCCTGACGCAGGATTCCCAGTCTGGAGTGACCGTGATTTTTTTTCCAAGGTCCTTTTCCAGTCGCGCCGCGAACGCGTTGCGGCTCTCGGGACGCCGGGAATGGACGCGGATCTCGTCGAAATGAAACATCGAATCCAGCAGGTGCACGTTCCAGTAGGAGGTGCCGCGCGCGCCGATGTGGCCCAGCACCTTCGAGTTTTTCCGCGCCAGGTGCTTCGCGCCCAGCGCGGTCACGGCGCCGGTGCGCATATCGGTGATGTCGGAAGCATCGATGATCGCCACCGGCGCCCCGGTCTTCGGATCCATCAGGTTCAGCAGTGCGAGCTCCGAAGGCAGGCCGCGCTCGTAGTTGCGGTAGAAGTCGCCCACCACCTTGACGCCGGCCAGCGCGAGCGGCCGGATGTAGCCGCGCAGCACGTTGAAATGCCCCGGGTAGTCCTTCTCGGGCACCAGGTGCATGCGCGGCTCGATCACCGCCTCGCCCAGGCCCTGGGCGCGCAAGCCCTGCTCCACCGCGCCGACGATCTCGGCGTCGGTCATCGCCAGCGCCTGCACGTCCAGATGGTTCAGGTAGAGGAGCGAAATATTGCTCACGCAGCGCCCGCATCAGATCGCGAAAATTTAACCCTACTGCGGCTGTATACCCACCTTCTTTATCAGGCCGACCCATTTCTCGGTCTCGGAACGGATGTACGCGTCGAACTCCTCCGGCGTGCTGCCGACTGCGTAGGCGCCGATTTCATCGTAGCGCTTCTTCATCTCGGGCGAATGCATGATGTCGCGCACCTCCGTGACGAGGCGTACCATCACCGGCGCCGGCGTACCCGCGCGCGCCATCAGGCCGTACCACGACGCCACCTGGATGTTCGGATAGCCCGCCTCTCCCATCGTCGGCACGTCCGGCAGCCATGGCGCGCGCGTGTTGTTCGCGATCGCGATCGGCGTGAACCTGCCCGCCTTGATGTGCGGCGCTCCGGTGATGACCTCGACGAACATGAAGTTGATCGTCCCCGCCAGCAGGTCGTTCACCGCGGGTGCCTGGCCCTGGTAGGGCACGTGCAGCATTTTCACTCCGGCCTCGAAGCCGAGCATCTCGCCAGCCAGATGCGAATAACTGCCGATGCCGGGCGAGCCGTAGTTCGCTTTCTCCGGGTGGGCCTTGATGAAGGCGACCGCTTCCTTCATGTTCTTCACGCCCAGGCCCGGATACGCCACCAGCACCTGCGGCGTCAGGATCAGCAGCGAAATCGGCGCGAAGTCCTTGTGGATGTCGTAGCCCAGGTTCTTGAACAGGACATCGTTCACGGTCAGGTTGCTCGCCGGTGCGAGCACCAGCGTGTAGCCGTCGGCCGGCTGCTTGGCGGCGTAGTCCATGCCGACGTTGCCAGCGGCGCCGCTGCGGTTTTCCACGATCACGCTCTGGCCCATGCGCCTGGTCAGGTCCTGCGCCACTTCGCGCGCAATTTTGTCGGCAATGCCGCCGGCCGGGTACGGAACCACGATCCGGACGACTTTGCTTGGGTAGACATCCTGCGCCGCCGCCACCGGGGCGACGACAGCGAGGGCGACGGCAATCAACCAGCACTTCATGAAAAATTCTCCTTGGGATGGGGAGGCAGAAAAACGGGTTTGAACAACCACTTGCCAGCGATCTCGCCGTAACCGCGGAAATAGTAGCCGCCATTGTGGGCCAGGATCCGGTCGCGGTTCGCGCGCCAGTAGGCCGGGATTTCCCACCATGGCAATTTCGGGAACAGGTGGTGCACCGCGTGCAGGTTGTTGTTCAGGAACAGCAGGCTCCAGAAAGCATTCGATTCGGTGATCGCCGTGCGCTGGCCGGGACGTTCGCCGTAGCGGTGTTCGATGAAGGATCGTACCCATCCCAAGCCAAAAGCGGGCCAGGCGATCAGCAGCACGTACTGCCACCAGGGCATGCCCGCGACGCCCGAGATGTACCAAAAGAGTGCCGCGACCAGGATCATGTGCACGATCCAGTGCGGGACATGCGAGTAGTCCCCCGCGCGCAGCAGCGCATATTCACCTGTGACGAGTTTGTAGAGGCGCAGCAGCGGGCCGACCAGCACCCTGCCTGCGAGCGTCTGGTTGGCGACCCGGGCCGCCTTCATGAGCGCGCCCGTCCTCTCCCAGTCCCCGCGCCGGACGTAGAACGACTCGGTGTCGACGCCGGGCACCGTGAGATGCGTGTTCTGGTGGTGCTTGCGGTGCGCCGCGAAATAGAACGGGAACGGCAGCCAGAGGCCGAGCGGCGGCATCACCGCCGCCCAGCGCAGCCATTTCGGCGCCGACAGGAAGGAATGGATCGCTTCGTGCTGCAGGGAAAAATGCCAGGCCACGATGTAGGCGCCCAGCGGCGACCATACCCACCACGGCAGCGCGGCGTGGAACCAGATCAGCGCCGCCCAGCTGCCGTAGAGCGAAACGGCCACGACCCAGGTCGGACCGTCGTAGCGATAGAAGCTCGGCATGAGGCAAACTACCGTGTATGCGCATGGCGAGTCAACGGGAGGTCTGGCAATGAACAAGCGCGTCATCCGTTCGCCGCGAGGCCTGCAACTGTCCGCGAAGAGCTGGCTCACCGAGGCGCCGCTGCGCATGCTGATGAACAACCTCGATCCAGAGGTGGCCGAGCGGCCCGAAGACCTCGTCGTCTACGGCGGCATCGGCAAGGCGGCGAGGAACTGGGAATGTTTTGATCGCATTGTTCAATCCTTAAAGGAATTGAGTTCCGATGAATCGTTGCTGATCCAATCGGGAAAACCGGTCGGCGTGTTCAAGACCCACCCCGATGCGCCGCGCGTGCTGATCGCGAACTCCAATCTGGTGCCGCGCTGGGCGACCTGGGAACACTTCAACGAACTCGACCGCAAGGGCCTGATGATGTACGGCCAGATGACCGCGGGGTCGTGGATCTACATCGGCAGCCAGGGCATCGTGCAGGGCACCTACGAAACTTTCGCCGAAGCCGGCCGCCAGCACTATGGCGGCGACTGGTCGGGCAAATGGATCCTCACGGCGGGCCTGGGAGGCATGGGCGGCGCGCAGCCGCTGGCCGCGACCATGGCCGGCGCCTCGATGCTGGCGATCGAGTGCGACACCACGCGCATTGAAATGCGGCTGAAGAGCGGATATCTGGATGCGCGCGCCGGCAGCATCGAAGAAGCCCGAAAAATCCTTTCGGAAACGAAAAAGCCGGTCTCGATCGGATTGCTGGGAAATGCCGCCGAACTCCTTCCGGAGTTGTTGAAGCTTTCCCAAACCACCCGATTCCGCCCTTCCCTCGTCACCGACCAGACCTCGGCCCACGATCCCTCCAACGGCTATCTGCCCGAGCACTGGTCGCTCGAGCGCTGGAAGGAATTGCGCAAGAAGGACCCCGAGGAGGTGGCGATCTCGGCGCGCGAGGCGATCGCCAACCACGTGCGCGCGATCCTGGGCTTCCAGGCGCTGGGCGTTCCCTGCGTGGACTACGGCAACAACATCCGCCAGGAAGCGAAGAACGTCGGCGTGAAGAACGCTTTCGATTTCCCCGGCTTCGTGCCCGCCTACGTGCGGCCGTTGTTCTGCACCGGCAAGGGGCCGTTCCGCTGGGCCGCCCTGTCGGGTGATCCCGAGGATATCGCCCGCGGCGACAGCAAGATGCGGGAGCTGTTTCCAGAAGACAAGGGCTTGTTGAATTGGCTCGACATGGCCTCGAAGCGCATCAAGTTCCAGGGGCTGCCGGCGCGCATCTGCTGGATCGGACTCGGCCAGCGGCACCTCGCAGGGCTTGCGTTCAACGAGATGGTGCGCAAGGGAGAGCTGAAAGCGCCGGTCGTGATCGGCCGCGACCATCTGGACGCGGGCTCGGTGGCAAGCCCGAACCGCGAAACGGAATCGATGAAGGACGGCTCGGACGCGGTGTCCGACTGGGCGCTGCTCAACCTGATGCTGAACACCGCGTCGGGAGCTACATGGGTTTCGTTCCACCACGGCGGCGGCGTCGGCATGGGCTATTCGCAGCACGCCGGCATGGTGGTCGTCTGCGACGGCACGGAAGCCGCGGCGCGGCGCGTGGCGCGCGTGTTGTGGAACGATCCCGCCAGCGGCGTGATGCGCCACGCCGACGCCGGTTATGAAGAGGCGATCGCCTGCGCCCGCGCGAAGGGGCTCGATCTGCCGATGCTGGGCGCGTAAGCGCTTGGCGCGGGCCATGGAATTCGGGGCCGGGCAGCTGTCGCTGGCAGCACTGCGACAGATCCATGCGCAGCCTGCGGCCATCAGCGTGTCGTCGCGCGATCGCCGGCGCGTTGCTG
>DATGGA010000094.1:0-9305 GCA_035308765.1 Burkholderiales bacterium | reverse complement strand
CCCCGCTGACTGAGGAAATCGCCTGCCGCATCGAAGAACTTGGCGGCGCACCGGTGATCGAGATTTACGGCAGCACCGAGACTGGCGCGCTTGCCACGCGGCGCACCGCGCGTACGCAGACCTTTTCGACGGTGGACGACGTCGACATTTCCATAGTCGGCGGCCAGGCGATCGCGCAGGGCGGACATCTGCCGGACCCCGTCCCGCTGAACGACCTGCTGCTCGAGCATGGCGGCGGGAAATTCACCATTCAGGGCCGCGTCGCCGACATA
This sequence comes from Burkholderiales bacterium, assembly GCA_035308765.1. Lineage (GTDB taxonomy): Bacteria > Pseudomonadota > Gammaproteobacteria > Burkholderiales > SG8-39 > RBG-16-66-20. Next base: position 9,033 of record DATGGA010000094.1, on the reverse strand, counting down.
GTCAAGATCGGCGGCTCGCGCAACTCGCTCTCGGCGTTGACGGCCGAGCTGATCCGCGTACCAGGCGTGATTGATGGCGTGTTCTGGATGCCGGACTCCGCTGCCGCCGAACCGCGGCTGATGGCCTTCGCAGTGGCCCCGGGGATCGAACGCGCGGCCATCATCGCGCAGCTGCGCAGCCGCATCGACCCGGTTTTTCTGCCGCGACCGCTGGTGATGGTGGACGCGCTGCCTCGCAATGCCGCCGGCAAGCTGACGCGCGACGCGCTCGCGGTATTGGCAGCCGAACAGGATTGGCAGACGGTCGCCGCTTCACATCCGGCGCTGGCGGGACATTTCCCCGGCAATCCGATCGTACCCGGCGCCTGGCTGCTGGCGCTGGTAGAGCGGGCCGCGCGCAATCGCTTCGGCGACGACTTCCGCCTCCTCGCGATTCCCGACGCAAGCTTCCGCTCGCTGCTACGGCCGCAGGAGTCGTTTCGAATCGTCTTCAGGCCGCTCGCGCCGGATCGGATGGCCTTCAGGATCGAAAGCAAGGCCGCGCTGGTCGCGGACGGCACGATGCTCGTCAAAGGCGCGTCATGAAGGCGATCTGGCTCGAGCAACGCGAGCGCGGCAGCTTCGCCGCGTTGCACCTGATCAGCTGGATTACCGGCATGCTGGGCCGGCGCATCGGACGCATCCTGCTCGTGCCGATCTGCTGGTATTTCGTCGCCTTCTTTCCCCGTGCGCGTCGCGCGTCCCGCGCCTTTCTGACGCGCATCCTCGGCACGCCGGCAAGCCTGCCGCGGATTTTCCGCCACTTCCACGTCTTTGCGAGCACCCTGCTGGACCGCGTCGAGATGTTGTCGCACGGGAGCGCACGGTTCGACATCCGCATCCACAACGGGGCGGCGCTGGATGCGATCGTGTCGCGCGGCCGCGGCTGCCTGCTTCTCGGTTCCCATCTCGGCAGCTTCGAAATCCTGCGCGCCTACGGCGAGCGGCACCAGGCGCTGGCCATCAATCTGGTCATGCACGAGGGAAATTCGCGCATGATGAGCCGCTGGCTGCGCGGCATGGCGCCCGAGCTGTCCGGCCGCGTCATTGCGCCCGGAACGCCGGAAACCCTATTTCGCGTTCGTGACTGCCTGGACCGCGGCGAGATCGTCGCCATGCTCGGCGATCGTCGCTTCGGCAGCGAGCGGACGGCGCGCTGCCGGTTCCTCGGCGATCACGCCAATTTTCCGTCCGGACCCATGCTCGCGGCGGCGTTGCTGAGAACTCCAGTAGTTGCCTTCTTCTGCCTCCACCGGAGCGATCTGCGCTACGACGTGCATTTCGAAGTGCTGGCCGAGCGCGTCGAACTGGGCGACGGTGCGCGCAATGCGACGATCGTCCCCTGGGTGGAGCGCTACGTGCGCCAACTCGAGGCCTACGCCCGCCTGGCGCCTTACAATTGGTTCAATTACTACGATTTCTGGCAGGGCGCCTGAGAGTGCGCCGACACCTGGCCTGTGCGCTACTCATGGCATTGGCGGCGCCGTCCACGCCGGCGGCGGACCTCGATCTCCCCGCTCTGATGGCCATGCTGGCGGCCGTGCCCGCCGCGAAGGAAAGCTTCACCGAGAGCAAACGCAGCGCACTGTTGAGCGCGCCACTGGTGTTGAAGGGCACGCTGGTCTATGGCAGGCCGGACCGCCTCGAAAAGCACGTGCTCAGCCCCTACCAGGAAACGACGGTCATCGCCGGCGGCGCCGTCACGATCGAGAACCGCGGGCTCAAGCAGAAGCGCAGCTTTACCCTGTCGTCGTCCTCGGCGATCACGGCCCTGATCGAAGGCATGCGCGCGACGCTTGCCGGAGACGCGCCGGCGCTCGAGCGGCACTACCGTATCCGGCTGGAAGGTGCGCCGGACTCCTGGCTGCTGACGCTGACGCCGCGCGACGAAAAGCTGGCCGGTCTGGTGACGAGCATCCGGATCGCTGGCGCACGCGAACGGCTCAAGCGCATAGAAATCGATGAGGGCTCGGGCGATCAATCCGTCATGCTGATAGGGCCGGAAGCGCCGTGAAGCGCGGCGGCCGCACCGCCGTCGCCGCGTGGCTGATTCTGGTTGCCGCCAGCGGAATCTGGCTGACGCAACGACTGGTGCTCACCACGGACATGAGCGCCTTCCTGCCGCAGGCGGCGACCCGAGCGCAGGAATTGCTGATCGGGCAGCTGCGTAGCGGCGTCGCATCCCGGCTGCTGCTGCTTGCCGTCGAGGACGCAGGCGAAGAGGTGCTGGCCAAAGCGAGCACTGGGCTGGCCGACCGGCTTGCGCGTAGCGGCCAATTCGAAACGGTCGCCAATGGCGACGCTGCGCGCGCGGCCCGGGACCTGCAGCAGCTCTTTGCGTTGCGCTATGTGTTGAGCCCGGGCGTCGTGGCGGAGCGTTTCACCGCAGCGGGCTTGCACGACGCGCTGCAGGAATCCCTCGCCCTGCTGGCATCGCCGCTCAGCGCACCGTTTCGCAGCAGCCTGCCGCAGGATCCGACCGGCGAATTGCGCCGCCTGGCGCGCCTGTTCGAGCGGCCGGGCGGACCCGCCACCCGGCAAGGCGTCTGGTTTTCCGGCGACGGTAAGCGCGCGCTCCTTGTCGTCGAGACCCGCGCGCCCGGCTTCGACCTTGACGCGCAGGCCAAGGCGATCGCGACCATCCAAAGGGCGTACGCGGAAGTGGCTCCCGCGGGAGCACGGTTGCGGCTCGCCGGGCCCGGCCTCGCAGCAGTGACTGCCCGCGCCACCGTCGAGCGCGACGCCGCGCGCTCTTCGACGATCGCGACGATCGGCATCCTGCTGCTTCTACTGTACGTGTACCGTTCGCCGTGGCCCGTCGCCTTGTCGGCGCTGCCGGCGGCCAGCGGCTTGCTTGGGGGAATAACCGCCGTTAGCCTGTGGTTCGGCCCGGTGCACGGTATCACCATGGGCTTCGCCGCGATTCTGATTGGCGAAGCGATCGACTATCCGACTTACCTTTTTGCGCAGACGGGCCGGCATGAGTCGCTCGCAGAAACCCTCGGAAGGATCGGCGCTACCCTGCGTCTGGCGGTGCTCACCACGTCCTGCGGCGCCTTGTCGATGCTGCTCTCCAGTTTCAACGGACTGGCGCAGCTCGGTTTCCTCACTATCGTCGGAGTAATCGTCGCGGGGCTGGTGACGCGCTGGGTGCTGCCCGCGCTGACGCCGGCCCGCATCCTCGAGCGCAAGTTGGCCGCGTCCTTCGACTGGCCGTTGCCCGCCTGGCTCGGGACAGGCGCGGCATGGGGTTCCGTCCTGGCGATCGCCTGCGTCGCACTGGTCGCGATTCACCGCAACGACCGCCTCTGGGACGACGACTTGGCGAATCTCACTCCCGTTGCGGGAGAATCCAAGGCACTAGATCGAGAATTGCGTTCGCAACTGGGCGCACCGGATCCGCGCTACCTCGTCGTCCTCACCGCTCCCGGGCGCGAGGATGTCCTGCAGAAAAGCGAACGGATCGCGCGGGTGCTCGACGGCGCAATAACCTCGGGCGCCATTGGCGGCTACGAACTGGCGGCGCGCTACCTGCCGAGCGAGAAGACGCAACAGGAACGTCGCGCCGCACTGCCCGACGCCGAGACGCTCGCGACCAATCTGGGGAAGGCGATGACAGGCTTGCCGTTCCGCCCCGGCGCTTTTTCGCCTTTTCTTGCAGCCGTTGAGCGCGCGCGCAACGAACCACCGCTGGAACTCGAGTCGCTGGGCGGTACCGCCTTCGGGACCCGGATCAATTCGCTGCTGTTTCCCGGGTCGAAGGATTGGGTCGCGCTCGCGCCGATCTCGGGCGTTCGGGACGCTGCCGCGCTGGCTGCAGCACTGCGCTCCAGCGGCGAACACGACGTGCTGCTCCTCGACCTGAAGCAGGAAGCCGATGGGCTGGTGGCCGGATACCGTGCCGAAGCGCTCCGGCTCCTGATGATCGGGCTCGCCTGCATCGCTCTGCTGGTCTGCGCCGGGCTGAGGAGCCTCGCCGCCACCGGGCGGGTACTCGCCCCGGTGCTGGCGGCGACGCTGCTGGACGTCGCGACCCTTTCCATGGCCGGCGTAAAGCTGACTCTGTTCCATCTCGTAGCACTGCTGCTGGTAGTCGGCGTCGGCACCAACTACGCGCTTTTCTTCAATCAGCCGCAGGGTAGTCGCGACGAGCATGCGCTCATGCTACTGTCGCTGGCCGTGGCTAGTTTCGCGACGCTTCTATCGGCGCTGGCTCTCGCGGCCAGCGGAACGCCAGTGCTGCGCGCCATCGGCGTCACGGTGGCAATCGGAACCGTATACGCGCTGACGTTTTCGGCGCTGCTGGCGCGCCACCCCGGCCGCGCAGCGAGCGGCCCCGGCCGATGAAGCCGCTCTATGCGACCGGTTTCACGCTCGCCAGCGCTCTCGGTCGTGGCACGGCGCCAGCCTTCGACGCCCTGCGCCACGATCGCAGCGGACTGCGTCGCAACGATTTTCTCGGCAGCGCGCTCGACACCTGGATCGGCCGCGTCGACGGCCTGCAGGACGATTCTCCCGTCAGCCGGATGCGCCAGATCACGCAGGCGGGACTGGAGGCGGACGGCTTCGCCGCGGCCGCGTCGCGCGCGTGCGACGCTTACGGCCCGGATCGCATCGGCACTTTCATCGGCACCAGCAGCTCGGGCATGCTGCAGGGCGAATTGGCATACCGCAAGCGCCAGCCTGCGTCCGGCGCGCTTCCCATCGGCCTCAGCTTCGGCGACAGCTTCGACATGTCTTCGCCCGCGGCCTACGTCCGCGCCCGGCTCGGCCTCGAAGGACCGGCCTACGTCGTCTCCACTGCCTGCTCCTCCGGCGCCAAGGTGTTCGCGGCTGCCTACCGGGCGATCACGGCCGGCCTGTGCGACGCGGCGGTGGTCGGCGGCGTGGAAACGCTGTGCTTCACCACGCTTCATGGCTTCGCTTCCCTCGAACTGCTCTCGCGCGAGCCCTGTCGCCCCTGCGACGCCGATCGCAGCGGCATCTCCCTCGGCGAAGGCGCCGCATTCGTGCTGCTCGAGCGGCAGGACGTCTCAGGCGACGGATTGGCGCTGCTTGGCTACGGTGAAAGCGCCGACGCGTACCACATGTCGACGCCGCATCCGGAAGGCCTGGGTGCGGCGCGCGCGATGCGCGCCGCGCTTGAGTGCGCCGGGATCGCCGCGAACGACGTCGACTACATCAACCTGCACGGCACCGGAACGCGCAACAACGACGCGGCCGAAGATACCGCCGTTTACTCCGTATTCGGCAAACGGGTCGCCTGCAGCGGGACCAAGGGTTGGACCGGGCACGCGCTGGGCGCAGCCGGCGCGATTGAAGCCGTGCTGACGCTGCTCTGCCTGCGCCATGGCCTTGCGCCCGGCACGCTCAACACGCGCAGGATAGATGCGAGCATCAAATTGAATGTCTTGCTGAAGAGCCGCGACATGCGGCTGCGGTATGCGCTGTCGAATTCTTTTGGCTTCGGCGGCAGCAACTGCTCGCTGCTGTTCGGGAGGATGCCGTGAAACCAGTGTGGCTCACTGGTGCCGGCGTGCTCGGGCCGGGGCTGACAGACTGGCACGGGGCGCGAGAAATACTCCTCGGCCGCCTGCGTTACGCCGATGCGCCCGACCCTGATCCATTGCCCGGGCTGCTGCCGCCAAACGAGCGGCGGCGCTGCTCCGTCCCGGCGCGATGGGCGCTGACGGTCGGCAGCGAAGCGCTTGCGGCGAGCGGCATCGCCTCTGAAAGCGCGGCAATTGTGTTCACCTCCTGCGGTGGAGACGGCCAGATTACGCATCAGATCTGCGAGGGGCTCGCGGCGCAGCCACCACAGATGTCGCCGACCCGCTTCCTCAATTCTGTCCACAATGCGCCTGCCGGCTACTGGAGCATCTTTGCGCGCTGCCGTGCTTCATCCACCACGCTGTGCGGGCACGACGCCTCATTTTCCGCCGGCCTGCTCGAGGCGGCGGCACAGGTGGTCGTCGAGCAGAAGCCCGTGTTGTTGGTTGCCTACGATCTTCCCTATCCGGCGCCGATGCGCGCGCTCTGGCCGGTGACGCGTCCGTTCGCCGCGGCCTTGTTGCTGGCACCAGCGGCTTCGGGCGAATTCGCCCGGAAATTGAGTATCGAGCTCGCGCCCGGTTCAGGCGACGCGGCTTGGCCGGAATCGCTGCCCGGTGATTTGGCCAGCAATCCGGCGGCGCAGGCGCTCAGGGTATTGGCGCTTGCGGCACGCGACGAAGGCGGCGGGGTGAAGCTGAAATATTTGGAGAAATCCCATCTCGCCATCGAGATCGACCCTTGACGCACCAGGACATCGCTGCACTGGTGCCGCAGCAGGGGGCTATGTGCCTGCTGGAGGAACTCGTGCGCTTCGATGAGCGCAGCATTGTCTGCCGCACCTCGAGCCACCTCTCCCCCGCAAATCCGCTGCGCTGCGACGGCCGGCTGCCGGCATGCACGGCCATCGAGTATGGCGCGCAAGCGATGGCCGTGCACGGCGCGCTGCGTCAGGCTCCCGTACCGCTGGTGCGGGCCGGCCTGCTGGCGGGCGCCCGCGCCCTGAAACTGCACGCACGCTTCCTGGACGATGAGCCCGGGCCGTTGACGGTGCGGGCCGAGCGGCTCATCGAAGAAGGCGGCCGGCTGCTCTATGAATTTGCCGTCGAAGGCGCCGGACGCGAACTGGCCGCCGGGCGCATCGCGGTCGTCCTGCGTCAGGGTACGGTCCGTTGAAGCGCGCGCTGGTCAGCGGCGGCAGCGGCGGCATCGGCGCGGCGATCTGTCATGAACTATCCAGGAACGGTTGGGAGGTGATCGTCCACGCAAACGCGAACCCGGAGCGCGCGGCAGATCTGGTTGCGCAGATCGCCGCCGCCGGCGGACGGGCGCAATGCGTCTGCTTCAATCTCGTCGACGGCCCGCAGGCATCCAGCGCCTTGGCCGGCCTGCTCAAGTCGGGGCCTATTCAGGGAATCGTGCACAACGCCGGCATCCATGACGATGTGCCGATGGCCGGCATGAGCGCTCGCCAATGGCATTCGGTAATCGACGTCTCGCTGCACGGGTTCTTCAATCTCACCCAGCCGTTGCTGCTGCCGATGCTGCGCACACGCTGGGGGCGGATCGTGGCGCTGTCGTCGGTCTCCGCGCTCATCGGCAACCGTGGCCAGGCCAATTACGCCGCGGCCAAGGCCGGATTGCACGGCGCCGTGCGTTCGCTCGCGCTGGAGAGCGGCTCCCGCGGCGTCACCGTAAACTGCGTCGCCCCGGGCATCATCGATACGCCGATGACCGCCGGCCTGTTCGATGCGGCGCGCATCGAGAGACTGGTGCCGCTCAAGCGCGCGGGCACGCCGGCGGAGGTGGCCGGGTTGGTGGGATTCCTGATGTCCGAGCAGGCGGGCTACATCACCGGCCAGGTCGTCTCCATCAACGGCGGCATGGCATGAGAACGGCCGCGGTGGTCATCCCCGCGTACAACGAAAGCGCCACCATCAACGACGTAGTCCGGCGGGCGCTCGCGCAGCTGCCCCTGGTGATAGTCGTGGACGACGGTTCAACGGACGCGACCGCCGCGGCTTTGCATGGGCTGCCCGTGGTCCTGTTGCGCAATGAGTCGAACCGGGGCAAGGCCGGCAGCCTGCGGCGCGGCGCCGATGAAGCCGTGCGCAGGGGCGCGGACGTGATCGTCACGCTCGATGGCGACGGCCAGCATCGTCCCGAAGACATTCCGCTCCTCCTCGAGGCCTGGCGCGCGGCGCCGCCCGGCATCGTCATCGGTTCGCGCCTGCACGCGCGCGCGGCGATACCGGTGGCGCGCTACTGCGCCAATCGCTTCGCCAATTTCTGGATCAGTTGGGCCGCGGGCAAGCCGATCGCCGATACCCAGTCCGGGTTCCGCGTCTACCCTGCCGGCCTGTTCGCACGGGCGCGGGTACGGTACGGCGCCGCGGCGTCGTTCGTGTTCGAAAGCGAAATCCTGATCGAAGCCGCGCACTCCGGCGTGGAAATCGTTTGCGTGCCCATCAATGCGATCTACAGCGCGCGCGCCCGGCCCAGCCATTTTCGGCCAGTCGTCGACATTGCGCGCATCGTGCGCATGGTGGCCTGGCGCCTGATCGCCCGCGGCCTGTACCTGCAGGGCCTGGTGCGCAGCTTGCGCTCGCGCTGAGTCCAGCCCGGTTGATTAGGCTTTTCCTCCTCCTGCTGGCAACGCTGCAGTTCAGCGCCTGCGCCACGTCGGGAAAAGCGGCCGTCCGGGGTGTAGGCTGATTGCCAAGGCACTGCAGTTCAAGGTGGAGGTATCGCATGTCGACGAGGCGCTGGGCGGCGCGGATTGCGGTGCTCTTCCTAGCTGGCTGTGCGTCCTACACCCTGGACGGTCGGGGGCTCGTCCCAGGGCAATCTCGAGTGAACGATGTCGAGGCGCAGATGGGCGTGCCTTCGGACCGGATCACGCTGCCGAACGGAAGTGCGGTCTGGTATTACGCGACCGGACCGATGGGCCATACCACCAACGCAGTGCGCTTGTCGCCCGACGGCGTGGTGCAGTCAGTCGAGCAGGTGCTAACCGTCGAGAACCTGGCCAGACTCGTTCCCGGGGTCACGAGGGGCAGTGAGGTGAAGGAGGTGCTCGGTCCGCCCTGGCGGATCACGCGGCTGGACCGTCAGCAGCGCAACGTTTGGGAATACCGGATGTATGGTCAGGAGCAGGACGACTACAACCTGTACGTGCAGCTATCGAACGACGATACCGTCCGTGAAGTGCTGCTGCTGAAGGCCTACCGGCTACCACAAGGGGCCTGGAGGTATAGGTAGGTTTGGCGCGCCCGGAGCGATTCGAACGCCCGACCCCCTTGGTTCTATAACGCCCCGTCGTTTTTCATCTACATGAATTTCATGTACCCACTACACCACGAACTGCAATGCCGTTGGTATGTTAGAGCTATGGGTGCGCTTTGGTAGCAGGTTTCCAAGAGCTTGCTCACTAAGGACGATGCC
>DATGGA010000093.1:0-14949 GCA_035308765.1 Burkholderiales bacterium | reverse complement strand
GCATACCGGTGCGGGACATGATCCGCACCAAGTACAAAATGCAGGGCAAGCGCACGAAGCTGATCGGTGCCAACTGTCCGGGTATCATTACGCCGGACGAAATCAAGATCGGCATCATGCCGGGGCACATCCATAAGAAAGGCCCCGTTGGCGTGGTGTCGCGTTCGGGCACGCTCACTTACGAAGCCGTGGGCCAGCTGATGGAGCAGCACCTCGGGCAATCGTCATGCGTCGGCATCGGCGGCGACCCGGTCAACGGCCTGAAGCACATCGACGTGCTGAAGATGTTCAACGACGATCCGGACACCGACGCGGTGATCATGATCGGCGAGATCGGCGGCTCCGACGAGGAGACCGCGGCGCAGTGGGTCAAGGGCAACATGAAGAAACCCGTGGTCGGTTTCATCGCCGGCGTCACCGCGCCACCCGGCAAGCGCATGGGCCATGCCGGTGCCATCATCTCCGGCGGCAAGGGCACGGCGCAGGAGAAGTTGGCGGTGATGGAGTCCTGCGGCATCAAGGTCACGAAGAATCCCGCGGAGATGGGCAAGCTGCTGAAATCCGTGCTCAAGTAATGCGGGATTTCCTGTCGGCGCGCTGGGCTGATTTCCTCGCCGCGCTGCAGAGCGCGGCGCGCGCCGATGCCGAACTGGCCGCGTTTTCGGCGAATGCGGATTGCCGGTTCCGGCTGTCCGCCGGCGCGCGCGCAGCTGATTTTGTCTTTGTTCCGGGCTCGCCGTTGGCCGTTTCAGAGTCGCATGCGGAAAATCCCTGTTTCGCGCTTGAAGCCCCCGCCGAAGTCTGGGCGAAGTTTTTTTCCTCTCCGCCCCCCGCGCCCTACCACGGCATTTACGCGATGAAGATGCGCGTACCGGAATTCAGGGTCACCGGCAGCGAACTCGCCCTGGCGCAGTCCATCTCCCTGGTGCGGCGCGTGCTCGAGATCGGGAGGTGCGTGGCGAACGGCGGTCATGGCCCCGCGGCGGGGAGGGCTCCGGTCGCAAAGGCCAGGACCAGGGAAGCGATCCGCGGCGGTTATGTCTGGATCGAATACGAAGGCCGGCCGAGCCGCATCTACTACGAGGAAGCGGGCGCAGGGCGCGATCTCCTTTGCCTGCATACCGCGGGGTCCGATTCGCGCCAGTTCTACAGGCTATTGAACGATTCCGGACTCGCTGCCGGATGGCGCATGGTGGCTTTCGACCTGCCCTGGCACGGGAAGAGCCTGCCGCCGGAGGGCGCGCCTCTCGGTGCCTGGGACCTGACCACGGAACGCTACGTCGAGGCGATCGAAGCGGTGATCAAGACGCTCGACTTGCGCCGCCCGGTGCTCCTCGGCTCGTCGATGGCGGGACAGATCTGCCTGGAGATGGCGCTGCGCTGGGGCGAGCGTCTGGGCGGGGTGATCGCCTGCGAGGCGAGCGAGCGCATCGCCGGCAGGGAAGTTCCCTGGACGCGCAATCCGCAGGTCAACGAATCCGCGTTCGTGCCCGAATGGGTGCACGGGCTGATGGCGCCGCAAAGCCCGTCCGAGCGCGCGCGCGAAGTTTGGTGGGAGTACTCACAGGGCGGCTACGGCGTGTTCTGGGGCGACATCCGCTTCTACGGACGGGAATGGGATGCGCGCGAGCGCGTCGGGCGCATCGACACCCGGAAATGCCCGGTGATCATGCTCACGGGCGAGTACGACTATTCCTGCACGCCGGAGATATCGCGCGCCACGGCGGCAAAGATTCCCGGCGCCGATTTCGAGGTGATGCGCGGCATGGGGCATTTCCCGATGGCGGAAAACCCGGAACTGTTTCTCGAGTACCTGCGCCCCGCCCTCGCGAAACTGCGCGACAGGTGATGCGGCGGTTCGCGGCCGATTTCGGCGGTACGTATGCGGCCAACGCGCTGGTCGCGTTCATTTTTGCCGCCACCGGCCCGGTGGCGGTGATCCTCGCGGTGGGCGCGCAGGGCGGGCTGACCGAGTCCGACATGTCGTCGTGGATCTTCGGCTCGTTTTTCGTCAACGGCCTGATCAGCATCGCCTTCTGCCTCGTCTACCGGCAGCCGCTGGTGTTCTTCTGGACCATCCCGGGCGCCGTGCTGGTGGGCCCGGCGCTCGGCCACCTGTCGTTCCCGGAAGTCATCGGCGCGTTCATCGCCTCGGGCGTGCTGATGCTGGCGCTGGGGCTCTCGGGCTGGGTACGGCGCTGCACCGAAGCGGCGCCGATGCCGATCGTGATGGCGATGGTGGCGGGCGTCTTCCTGCGCTTCGGCACCGGCCTCGTGCATGCGGTGCGCGACGACTTCGCCATCGCTGCGCCGATGGTGTTCGCCTTCATCGTGCTGTCTTTCTCGAAAAAACTCGGACGCATGCTGCCGCCGGTGATCGGCGCCCTGCTGGTCGGAGCCCTGTGCATTTTCTTGCTGCATAAATTCAGCTCCGGCGACGCCGCATTGCTCAATCTCAGGCTCCCAAACCTTTACCTGCCGGCATTTTCCTGGCAGGCAATGATCGAGCTGGTGGTGCCGCTCGCCATCACAGTGCTGGTGGTGCAGAACGGCCAGGGCTTCGCCGTGCTGACCGCGGCGGGCCATAAGCCGCCGATCGACGCCATCGCCGCGGCCTGCGGCGCGGGCTCGATAGTCACCGCGTTCGTGGGTTCGGTTTCCACCTGCCTTACCGGACCGGTCAACGCCATCATTACGTCGTCCGGCGAGCGGCAGCGGCACTACACCGCGGGCGTCGTCGTCGGCATCCTCGCACTCGGCTTCGGCCTGCTGTCTCCCGTCTTCACGCGGCTGCTGCTCTCGACGCCGCCCGCGTTCATCGCCGCGCTCGGCGGCCTGGCAATGCTGCGCGTGCTGCAGACCGCGTTCGGCGCCGCTTTCGGCGGCAAGTTCGTGCTGGGCGCGCTGGTGACGTTCCTGGTGACGGTGGCCGACGTGCCGATCTTCAACGTCGGCGCGGCGTTCTGGGGCTTGGTGCTAGGGTTCGCGGTTTCCTGGCTGCTGGAGCGCAGCGACTTCAGGCGTTAGGTCCCGCGAGATCCGGCTCGCCGCAGTGCCTGAGTATCTCGGCGCGCACCGCATCGCGCAGTTTCACCGCCGCCGCCCAGTCATCGCCCTCGGGCGCAATCGGCGCGCCGATGGTTAGCGTCACTGCGGCGCGGCGCAGGTACCAGGTGCCGTCGCGCAGCACCGAGCGGATGCCGCGCAGCGCTACCGGCACCACCGGGATGCCGGCCTGCACCGCGGCCTGAAAAGCGCCGGTGCGAAAGCCCATCAGCCCGGTATTGCGCTTGAGCGTGCCTTCCGGAAACACGATCAGCGATACGCCGCGCTTCGCCGCCCCGGCAAGCTCCCCCGCATGCTCGGTACTCTTGGCGAGGTCGAAGCGCTCGATGAACTGCGTGCCGAACCCCGACAGCAGCGCGCGCATGAGGAAGTTGTCCTGGAATTCGCGCTTGGCGACGAAGGCGTAGCCGCGGTACTCGAGGATCGCCAGCAGCACCAGCGCGTCGAGATAGCTGGTGTGGTTGACCGCCAGCACGGCCGGGGTCTTTATCTCCAGATGTTCTTTGCCCCTGACCGCAACCGGGATGCCTGACAGGACCAGGAACCATTTCGAGACGGTTTTTCCAACTGTCCAGCACGCTCTTATCGGCAGGAGAAGCGCCGCAAAAAACGCGAACGGAATTAGCGCGGCGAATACCGCGTAGGCGCGCAGCGCGAACAACGCACCGCCGATCGCGCGCAGGCCGCGGCGCAGCTGCGGCGCGGCGCCGGCCAGCATCAGGCGGGCGAACTGCAGCCATACCGCGCCACCGGTCACTGCGGCGGGTCCGCGCTCGTAGAATTCGCGGGCGGCATTGCGCCGTATTTTTCCGCTGGAAGTCTTCGGCACGGTGGCGGGCGGCGCCAGCACGATGTCGTCGGCCGGCGCGCCGATCAGTCCCACCGCCAGTTCGTTGATCATGCGTTTCAGATCTTCGTGGCGCGACGGATCCCGGTCCTTCATTTCCGCGAGCACCACCACGCGCTCCGTGCCGCTCGCGGCGTCCCTGCTGCCGAACACCGCGACGCAGCCGCGCCGCACGCCGGCGAGATCCCCCACCGCCTGTTCCAGCTCGTAGGGGCTGATGTTGCGCCCGCCGCGGATGATGATGTCCTTCTCGCGGCCGGTCAGGTACAGCGTCCCTTCGGAAAGGTAGGCGCGATCGCCGGTATTGACCCAATCGCCGCCGCCGAACAGCGCCTTCGTCGCCTCCGGGTTGCGGTAGTAGCCCGAGGTGGACGACGGGCCGCGGAACTGCAGCTGTCCTTCCTGCCGGTCGGGCAGCTCGAGTCCCGCGGCGTCCACCACCCGGATGTCGTGGCCCGGAATCGGCGTGCCGCAGCCGATCACGATCAGCGGCGAAGCGTCTTCGGCTCTTGCCTCGATGGCCTCGCCCGTACGCGTGAAGCGCTCGCGGTCGAGGCGGTCGGCGCGCCACGGCGTGCCCGGCACGGTGATCGCCACGCCCACCGAGGACTCGGCCAGGCCGTAGGAGGGAGACAGGCAGTTCTTGCGCAGTCCGTACCTGCCGAAGCGCGCCTCGAACTGCACGATGGTGTCCGGGCTCACCGGCTCGGCGGCGTTGAAGGCGAAGCGCCAGGAGGAGAGGTCGATGCCTTCCATGTCCTCGTCCGGAATGCGGCGCAGGCACAGTTCGAAGGAAAAATTCGGGCCGCCGGACATGGTGCCGCGATGGCGGTGGATCGCGCGCATCCAGCTCGAGGGCCGCGACAGGAACGCGAGCGGCGACATCAGCACCGTCGGAAAGCCGAGTACGAGCGAGGCGAAGTTGGCGCCAATCAGGCCGAGGTCATGATAGAGCGGCAGCCAGCTCACGAACACGTCCGCGGGGTTGGCGCTCACCGCCGCGCCCATGGCGCGCACATTGGCCATCAGGTTGGCGTGCGACAGCACCACGCCCTTGGGGCTGCCGGTGCTGCCGGAGGTGTACTGCAGGAAGCCGGTTTCTCCGGGCTTGCCGTGCACCGGCCTGAAGTCCTTTCCGGACGCGGCATTCAATTCATCCGGAACCAGGATCAGGTTCAGCGATTCCACCTGCGCGCGCAGCAGCCAGGCGAGCGGCTTGGCCTCGGGAACGGTGATCATGATCGCCGCGCCGGCGCTCCTGAGGATGCCGACGTGGCGCTTCATGTGGTCTTCGATCGTCGTCAGGCGCGCGGGTGGATACAGCGGCACCGGCACGCCGCCCGCGAGCAGCACGCCGTAGAATGAATACAGGTATTCCTTGCAGGTCGGCAGCATGATCGCGACCATCTGCCCGTGCCGCAGGCCCGACTCGGCGAGGCGCGCTGCGTAGCCCATGGCGCCGTCCCAGAGCGCGCGGTAGCTGAGCGGAAACTCCTTCTGCTCCTCGTACATGTGCACCGTCAGCCGGTCCGGCTGGCGCTCGACGTGGTAGGCGAGCGCTTCGGTCAGCGTGCGTGCCTGCGCGTCGGACGGCGCACGCACGCTCTCCGCCTGCGCCAGGCTTGCTACTTTGCTGTCGGCAACATGCGGCGCGTGGCCGGCGGAAGAAAGGAGAAAACGCAGCAGGTCGCGCGGCGTTTCGCTGGTCGCCAGCGCCTGCTCGGGCAGGCTGGCGCCGAACTCCTTTTCCAGGCGCAGCACGAGTTCGACGCGCGCCAGGCTGTCCAGCCCAAGATCTTTTTCCAGCGAACTGTCGAGCGCGGCGTGCGGTTCGACGTGCGGCCGCGCTTCCTTCGCGACGGCGGCGACCACGGCCAGCAGCGCTTCGGGTGCAATCCGTTTTGGAGCCTGATCCATGCGTCGCGGCGAGTGTAGACCAGTCCGCGGTACAGGGGGACGCGCCGCATCGCCCCGTCGCTAGATGCCGAGGTAGGCCGCCTGTACTTGTTTGTTGTTTGCCAGTTCCGCGCTGGTGCCGTGCATGATCACCGCACCGCCTTCCAGCACGTAAGCCCTCTGCACCAGTCCCAGCGCGCGGCTGACGTTCTGCTCCACCAGCAGGATCGCCGTGCCCATCTTGTGGATCTCGGCGACCTTCTCGAAGGTGACGTCGCACATCACCGGCGCCAGGCCGAGCGACGGCTCGTCGAGCATCAGCAGGCGCGGCTTGAGCATCATGCCGCGGCCCACCGCCAGCATCTGCTGCTCGCCGCCGCTCATGGTGCCGGCCAGCTGCTTGCGGCGCTCGGCCAGGCGCGGAAAGATGCCGTAGACGAGATCGAGCGAGCGGGCTCGGGCCGCTTTTGCGCGCGGCGCGTAGGAACCGATCTCGAGATTTTCATTCACCGTCATTTCCGGAAACACCTGGCGGCCTTCCGGCACATGGGCGATGCCCAGTTCCGTGATCCTGTGCGGCGGCAGCGCAGCGAGATCCTGCCCGAGGAAGGTGATGCTGCCGGCGGTCAGCTTCACCAGGCCGGAAATGGTCCGCAAGGTGGTGCTCTTGCCCGCACCGTTCGTGCCGAGCAATCCGACCGCCTCGCCTTCGCCGACGCTGATGGTGACATCCCGGATCGCCGGCACCTTGCGGTAGGACGCGCTGACGCCGCTCAACTCGATCATGGCGCCGTTCCCGCGGGAGCCCGCACATAGCCGGAGCCGAGATAGGCACGGATGACTTCCGGGTTTTCGACGATCTCCTTCGGGCTGCCCTCGGCGATCTTCTGCCCGTGGTCGAGCACCACGATGTGCCTGGCGAGCGCCATGATGGCGCGCATCAAGTGCTCCACAATGACGATGGTGAGGCCGCGGCCGGACAGCTTGCCGACCAGGGCGACGGCCTGATCGACCTCCGCGGGATTGAGGCCCGCCATCACCTCGTCCAGCAGCAACAGCCGCGGCTGTGTCGCCAGTGCGCGCGCCATTTCCAGGCGACGCTGGTCGATGGTCGTCAGATCGCGCGCCGCGGTCTTTTCGCGCGCCGACAGGCCCACGAAGTCGATGGCCTCGCGGGCTTTCTCGCGCGCCGCGCCGGGACTTCGGTCATGCAGGAATGCGCCGGTCATCACGTTGTCGAGCACCGTCATGCCGCCGAACGGCTTGGCCACCTGGAAAGTACGCGCAAGGCCGTGGGCGCAGACGTCATGCGGCCGCCGGCCGACCATCTCCCGGCCGAATGCGGACACCGAGCCCGCGTCGGGCCGGTGGAAGCCCATGATCAGGTTGAACGCGGTGGTCTTGCCGGCGCCGTTCGGGCCGATCAGCGCCAGGGTCTCGTTTTCACGCACGGTGAAGCTGACGTCCTGAACGGCGCGCAGGCCGCCGAAGCGCTTGTTCAGGTTCTGGATGACGAGGGCGTCGGCCATGGCGTCAGGCCTTCGCTGGCCGGGCGCGGCGGCGCGCGTAAACCTCGGCGACATAACCCATGATGCCGGTCGGCTTCCACAGGATCACCGCCATCAGGATCAGGCTGTACACGGTCAGCTGGACGCCGCCGATCGAATTGCCGAGCCAGCTCTGCAGCAGGGCCGAGGTGGTCTCCAGCAGCACGGTGCCGATCAGCGGCCCCCAGAGCGTGCCGACGCCGCCCACGATGGAGACCAGCGCGGCCTCGATCGAGACGCTGAAGTTGAACGCCGTCTGCGGGTCGATGAAGTAGATGTACTGCGTGTAGAACGTGCCCGCCAGCGCGGTCAGAAAAGACGAAATCATGTAGATGTTGCGCTTGACGCGCGCCACATTGATGCCGACAGCTTCGGCGGCGTCCTCGTCCTCGCCGATGGCGACCAGGTAATATCCGATGCGCGAACGCTCGACCCACGCGGTGATCGCCAGCGCGGCGGCGAGCAGGCCGAGCACGATGTAGTAATACGGGGCCTTCCCCTCGAACTGCATCATCAGCGGCGCGTCGCCGAAATTGGGGATCGTCGTGCCTTCGGCGCCCCAGGCGAAATCGCGGAATTTGAGGAAGACCAGCATCAGGACCTGCGCGGTCGCGATGGTGGCGATGGCGAAGTACGGCCCGCGCAGGCGGAAGCACAGCCAGCCGATCGGCAGGCTGGCGAGCATCCCCACCACGCCGCCGGCGGCCATGCCGATCCACGGCGAGATACCGAGGTCGATCTGCAGCAAAGTAGAGGTGTAGGCGCCGAGCCCGAAAAAAGCGGCATGGCCGAGCGAAAGCTGCTTGGCGTAGCCGCCCAGCAGATTCCAGGCGGTGCCGATGAAGGCGAACAGCAGGATGCGGATGAGGATGTCGATCGCGAACGCGTTTTTGATCACCAGGGGCAATGCCACCATCACGACGATCGCTATGGCGAGCACGAGGCCGCCCCAACCCCGAAGCTGCATCAGCGCCGCCCCCCGCCGGCAAGGCCGCTCGGCCGCACGGCGAGCGTGGTGAGCAGCAACACGAAGACGACGATCAGGCCGGAATCGGCGCCGATGAACTGGATGCCGAGCGATTCGGCGACACCCATCAAAAGGCTGGCAATCAAGGCGCCGATGACATTGCCGAGCGTGCCGAGGACCACCGCGACGAAGGCCATCAGCACGAAAACCTGCCCGACCAGCGGATAGGCGGGATAGAACGGCATCAGCAGCGAACCTGCCGCGCCCGCCAGCGCCAGCGCGATGCCCAGCGCGACGGCGAAGACGCGGTTGGGGTTGATGCCCATCAATTGCGCGACGTCGCGGTTCTGCGAGGCCGCGCGCATGGCCTTGCCGAGATCCGTGGTGTGCAAAAACACCCAGAGACCGCCGCTCAGCACCATCGCCAGCACGAAGGCGATCAGCTTAGCGACCGGGACGATGAGCCCGCCGAGATGGAAGACCTCATCCGAATACGAAGTGTGAACCGTGCGGTAGTTCGCGGTGAACAGCATCAGCGCGAGATTGAGGATGAGCAGCGACAGCGCAAAGGTCAGGAAAATCTGGGGCAGGTCGTTCAGCCCCAGGACCCTGCGGATCAGGAAGTGCTGCACCAGCACGCCGATGACGAACAGTGCCGGCATCGACACGAGCAGCGAGACGACCGGATCGATGCCGAATTGCGTGGCCAGGAAGTAGCTGATGTACATGCCGATCATCACGAATTCGCCCTGGGCGAAATTGACGATCTTCACCACGCCGAAGATCAGCGTGACGCCGATGCTCACCAGCGCGTAAACCCCCCCGATCAGCAGGCCGTTGATGACGGCCTGGGCCACGATCTCGAGCAAAGCGGGCGCCGGGGCTCAGATCTTCATCAGCGGGGCGCGCGAGTCTTCTTTCGGGAAGACGCTTGCCAGGTCGCCGTTCTGCCACTGCACGCCGACCGGATGGCCGTAGATGTTCTTACCGTCGGGCCCGAACTTCACCTTGCCGCCTGGCGCCATGGCCGCGTAGCCCTTCGAGACGTCGAGCGTGGACAGCGCGTCGCGCACCTTTTGCGGATCGCGCGACGCCGCCCGTTCGAGCGCATCGGCCAGCATGAACGTCTGCGCCACGAGGCCCCCCGCATATTCGAAGATGAATTCCCCGGTGCGCTTCCTGTATTCGGTGTTCACCCTCTGCGCGTCTGCGCTGACATCGTGGTTCCAGTGCGCGACCCCGAGCAAGCCTTCCGCCAGCTTGCCGACGTTCTTGTAGAAGTCCGGGATGACGAAGCCGCCCGAGCCGCCGTTGATGGCGACGTTGAGGCCGACCTGCTTGACCGTGCGGATGATCAGGATGAGGTCATTGAGGTACGACACCGAGAACAGCGCGTTGGCGCCCGAGGCCTTCACCTTGTTGATGAGCGGACTGGCGTCGGTGAAGCCGGCCGAATACGGCTCGAACATCACGATCTCGACGCCTTCGCCCGGTGCGAGTTCCTTCAGGCCGTTCGAGGTGGAGGTGCCGAACGCGGTGTTTTCGAAGATCACCGCCACCTTCGGCTTGTCGCCGACCAGCTTCGCCATCTGGAGCTGGGCCTTGGCGAATTGCGAAGCGCGCGCAAAAGGCGTGAAGGTGTAGGTCCGGCCCTTGTTGAGCTGATCGGTGCTGGAACCAGTGATGATCGGCATCTTCGCGCGTTCGCACACTTCGCTTGCGATCAGCGTGAGCGCGGAAGCATAGCAACCGTGGATCGCGGACAGCTTGTTGCCGGAGATCAGCCGGTCGGTTTCCGTGCGGGTGACGGTGGTGTCGCTCTGTACGTCGGACATGATCAGGTTGAGGGGGGCGCCGCCGAGCGATTTGATACCGCCCGCGTTGTTGACCATCTCGACCGCGAGCTTGGCGGCGGCCACGCAGCCCTGCCCGATCTGCGCCATGCTGCCGGTAGAGGGGTAGAGCGCGCCGATGTTCACCGGGTCCGCCGCAAAGCCCCTGAGCGGGTATGGGCCGAATGCGGCGGCGGCGAGCGCGCCGCCGGTCTTGACGAGAAACTTTCTGCGGCTGTTCGGTCTAGTCAGTTTTCGCATTTTCCTTCCTCCTGGTTGCGATAGTTTCGTGCAGTTTAGCGGCCACTCTTTTGTTTGCAGGATTGTAGTGTAAATTGTATACTATTTTCGATGCCCGGCAAATCTTCCACCGCGGCGGCCGGCGCGATCTCCGCGCGGCTCGAGGAGGATATCGTTCTCGGCCGCCTCCAGCCGCGCGAGCGCCTGGTCGAGCAGGACCTGGCGGACCGCTTCGCCACGCACCGCGCGGCGGTGCGCCAAGCATTGTTCGATCTCGACAAGAAGGGGTTGATCGAGCGCGTGCCGAATCGCGGCGCCCTGGTACGCGATCTTTCCCCGGACGACGTGCGCCAGATTTATGCGGTGCGCGAGGAACTGGAATCGATGGCGGCGCGCATCATCCCGCTCCCGGTGGCCGCCGCCGATATCGAGCGGCTGGAGGCGATCCAGAAAGTCCATAGCCGGGCGGTGGCGGCGGCGGATTTCAGGGGCGTGTTCTACAGCAACCTTGAATTTCATCGCGCCCTGTTCGGTCTATGCGGCAATCGTTACCTGATCGATTCCATCGAGCTGCTCGCGCAAAAGGCCTACGGCATCCGTTCGTGGTCGAACACGATTCCGGAATATCTGCAACGCGTAAGGCAGGACCACCTTGACATGATTGCCGCACTCAGACGCGGCCGACGCGCGGAGTTGGTGCGACTGTGTCGACGCCACCTGGCGCCTTCCCGAGATGTCTATATAAGCGCATATTTGCAGCGTTTTGGCGAGAAATCGCAGCGAAATAAACGTTGACCGTGAGCAAGTGGGTCTGGATCATGATCTGAGGACCTTGCCCGCAGCAGCGCCGGTCAGCTTGCCGTTTTCCCACGTCACCGCACCGTTCACGACCGTGTATTCGATGCCCTGCGAGCGCATCACCATGCGCTTGGCGCCGCCGGGCAGGTCGTAGCGCCGCTCCGGGCGCCCGAGCGAGCCGACCGTCGCGGGATCGAAGATGGCGATGTCCGCCGCTAGGCCCGGCTGCAGCCGGCCGCGATCCTTGATGCCGAAGAAGTCCGCGGGGTCCGAGGTCATCCGGCGCACCGCTTCCTCGAGCGTGAGCACCTTCTTTTCCCGCACCCAGGTCCCAAGCATGTAGGTCGGGTAGCCCGAGTCGCACAGCATGTCGAGGTGCGCACCGCCGTCGCCCAGGCCGAGCAGCATCGCCGGGTTGTTCAGGATCTCGGCCATGCGGTCGACACGGTTGTTGAACGAGGTCATGGTGAACTCGTTCTCCAGGTCGTCCGCCACCGTGAGGTCGAGGAAGGCATCGACGCCGTCTTTGCCCTGCGCCAAGGCGACTTCGGCAACTGTTTGCCCTTCCCATTTTTTCAAATTTGAAGATCTGACTTCGTGAACAGTAATGCGCCCCCAATTGCCGAACGCGGCAGGACGCTTCAGTTCCTCCCGGAATTGATTCCTGAAAGCCGTATCCCGGTAGACGGCGGCCTGCGCGGCCTTGGATTTGTCCTCGAAGACGCGTTTCCACGACGGGAAGGCGGCGAAGGAGAAGGGGTTGCGCATGTTGATCTCGCGCGTCAGCGGCAGCGGCGAGGTCTGCGGCCGCGCGCCGCGCGCGATCATCGGCGCGGCCTTGCGCAGCGAGGTGCGCACCGCTTCCGAGATGTCGTCGCGGTCGAACATGGCGATGAAGGTGATCGGCCGCGCGCTCTCGGTGAGCATGAAATCGAGCAGTTCGAGTTCGGGATCGTCCATCACGCCGATCTGCTTGGTCATGGCGATCTCGATCGAGCCCTTGCACCGCTCGCGGAGCGCGTTGCAGTAGGCCTTCAGTTCCTCGCGGCTGGCGTTGCGGCAGGCGAGCGGCCGGCCGGCGTAGCCCATGTGCTGGTTCAGCAGCGTGCTGGAGAAGCCGAAGGCGCCGGCATCCATCGCCTCGCCGAGCAATTTTTTTATCTCGTTCAGTTCGACGGCGGAGGCGGCGCGCTCCATCGAGGCTTCGCCCATCACGTAGTGGCGAAACGGCGTCAGCGGCGCGAGGAAGGCGAGGTTGAGCGAAGGCTTGCGCGCGGCGGCGGCGTCCATGAACTGCGGAAAGCTCTCCCAGTCCCAGGTGATGCCTTGGTCGAGCACCTCGAAAGGGATCGCCTCCACGTTCACGAGGTCGCGCATCGCGATTCCGCGCGTCTCGGGACGGCAGGGCGCGATGCCCACGCCGCAGTTGCCCATTACCACCGACGTCACGCCGTGCCAGGAGGAGGGCGTCAGCGCGCCGTCCCAGCAGATCTGCGCGTCGTAGTGGGTATGCGGGTCGATGAAGCCGGGCGCCACCGCCAGGCCGGAAGCATCGATGACTCTGCTGGCTTTTTCTTGAAGTTGTTCTCGAATGGAAAAAATCTTTCCATTCAAAATCCCGACATCGGCCCGTCTTGCCGGCGCGCCGGCGCCGTCGATGACAAGGCCGTTCCTGATGAGGAGGTCGATGGGCATGGGTTGCATCGCAGTCTAGCGCGGCACATGCGCGTTTGGAATGGGTGGGATGCGCGCCTGTATTGTTGCGTCGCGTGTAGACTCCACCGATGCCTGCGACGACGGTGTTCGGCAGCGAAAAGCTCTCGGTAATCGACTACCGCTGCACGGCAAGGCCGGGCGACAAGCCGTTCGTCGAGTCGCACCGGTACTTCTCTGTCGCCTACGTGCGCAAGGGCAGCTTCGGCTGCCAGGCGCGCGGCGAAGCCCACGATCTCGTCGCCGGATCGCTGATGGTCGGCTACCCGGGCGACGAATACATGTGCACGCACGACCACCACGTCTGCGGCGACGAATGCCTGGCGTTCCATTTCTCGCCTGAACTCGCGGAGTCGCTCGGCAGTGCCGCGGAGCCATGGCGGGCAGGTGCCGTGGCGCCGTTGCCCGAACTGATGGTGCTGGGCGAGTTGGCGCAGGTGGCCGCGGAAGGCCGGAGCGATCTAGGGGTAGACGAGGTCGGGATGTTTTTGGCTTTCCGTTTTTTGAAGATCCTTGGAACACGAAAAAATTCGAAGGCAAATAGGATTGATCGCCGCCGCGCGGTCGAATCCGCGCTCTGGCTCGATGCCAACTCCCATCAGCAAGTGGATGTCGACGCTGCCGCGAAGGAAGCAGGATTGAGCCCGTTCCACTATTTACGCCTGTTTTCCCGTGTGCTCGGCGTGACGCCGCACCAGTATCTGGTGCGTTCGCGGCTGCGCCACGCGGCGCGCCTGCTGGCGGACGAAGAACGTTCCATTACCGATATAGCGCTCGACGTGGGTTTCACCGACCTGTCCAACTTCGTGCGTACCTTCCATCGCGCGGCTGGCGTTTCGCCGGGGGGTTTCCGGCGCGCGGCCAAGGGCGACCGCAAGATTTTCCAAGAACGGCCGGCCGCGCCCGCCTAGGATGACCTCCTCGCAACGAGGAGAACCATCATGTACGACCATATCGGATTGAAAGTGAAGGACATGAAGGCGGGCGTCTGCTTCTACACGGCGGCGCTCGCGCCGCTCGGTCATGTGCCGGGTTCCAGCGGTGACACGTATGCAGGTTTCGGCCCCAAGGACGCCCCGGCGCTCTGGCTGCATCTGTACGAAGGAAAGGCGGGGCCGGGTGCGCACCTCGCGTTCAAAGCCAAGGACCGCGTCGCCGTGGACGCCTTCCACAAGGCGGGGCTCAAGGCCGGCGGCAAGGACAACGGCAAGCCCGGCCTGCGCAAGGACTACAGCCCCGACTACTATGCTGCGTTCCTCCTCGACCCCGACGGCAACAACGTCGAAGCGGTCTGCTTCAAATAGCCATGGCTTCTATCCACAAGGAAATCCGCCTCGCCGCGCGCGCCGAAGACGTTTGGGACGCGGTGCGCGATGTCGGCAACATCCACCAGCGCCTGTGCCCCGGCTTCCTCAGCGATTGCCGCATGGACGGGCCGGACGCGCGCATCGTCACCTTCGGCAACGGCATGGCGGTGAAGGAACTGATCATCGATGTCGACGACGAGATGCGTCGTGTCGCCTGGTCCGCGCTCGGCGGACGGACGACGCACTACAATGCTTCGATGCAGATATTTCCCGAGGGCGACGGCTGCCGCGCGGTATGGATCGCCGACCTGCTGCCGCACGATCTGGCCGGCGCGATCGCGGGGATGATCGACCAAGGCCTGGCGGCGATGAAGAAAACGCTGGAGCGGAAAGCTGCTTAAGCCTTCGGCGGCTTGATTTCTTCCAGCCGGTCGGTGGCAGGCGGCGGCGTGCGCGACAGCGCGGCGATGTCGGCGCGCAGCGCGGGTGTCATTTCGATGCGCACGGAGTTCAGCGAATCCTGCAGCTGTTCGAGGCTGCGCGCGCCGATGATGGGCGCGGTTACGGCGGGGTGGGCGCCAACCCATGCCACGGCGGTGCTGACGGGGTGCAGGCCTTTCTGCTTGCAGAAGGTCACGAACTTGTCGGCGACTTCGAACATCCATGGCTCGCCATAGCGCGCTTGGTACATCTTGTTGGTTTTGAGGCGCCCGCTCGCCTTGCCGGAGTATTTGCC
>DATGGA010000092.1:0-10546 GCA_035308765.1 Burkholderiales bacterium | reverse complement strand
GCGCGTGAACCCGAACGGCGGCGCCATCGCTATCGGCCACCCGCTCGGCTGCTCCGGCGCGCGCCTCGCGCTCACGGTGTCGCGCCAGCTGCAGGAGACCGGCAGCAAGTACGCCGCAGTATCGCTGTGCATCGGCGTCGGTCAGGGACTGGCGGTAATCCTCGAGCGCACGGCCTGAGCGCCCGCGCAGTCACGCCGCCTCACATCATCTTCAGGAACCGGGGCAGGAACAGCGACAGGTCGGGCCAGTAGGTCACGATCACCAGGAATACCAGCATGGTGAGCAGCCAGGGCATCACCGCCTTGGTGAGCTCGGTGATGCCCAGCTTGGAAATGCTGGAGGCGACGTACAGGTTCAGCCCCACCGGCGGATGGCACAGGCCGATCTCCATGTTGGCATCGATCAGAATGCCCAGGTGCACCGGGTTGATGCCCAGTCCCACCGCGGCCGGATGGAGAATCGGCGCCATGATCAGGATGATGGATGCCGGGTCCATGAAATTGCCCGCGATCAGCAGCAGCAGGTTCGCGAACAGCAGGAATTCCACCCAGGTCAGGTTCTTGGCGAGGATCCACTCGGCGAGCGCGTGCGGGATGTTTTCGTTCGACAGGATGAAGGAGAACAGCGCGGCATTGGTGACGATGTACAGCAGCATCGCCGACGTGTTCGCCGAATTGAGCAGGACCTTGGGCAGGTCCTTCAGCTTCAGGTCCTTGTAGACATAGACTGAAACGTAGAACGCGTACACGGCGCTCACCGCCGCGGCCTCCGTGGGCGTGAATATTCCGGAATAGATGCCGCCGATGATGATGACGGCCAGCATCAGCCCCCAGACGCTGTCGCGGAACAGCCGCCAGCGCTCCGCCCACGACTTGCGCGGCAGGCGCGCGTAGTTGCGCTTCTTGGCCAGGTACCAGGTAACGCCGCAGAGCATCACCGTGAGCAGCATGCCCGGCAGCAGGCCGGCCACGAACAGGGCGCCGATCGAGGTGTTGGTGGAGATGGCGTACACCACCTTGGGAATCGAGGGCAGCATCAGGATGCCGAGCGAACCGGCGACGGTGATGACGCCGGCGCCGAAGCGCATCGGGTAGCCCAGCCGCACCATCGCCGGCAGCACGATGGTGCCGATCGCCACCACGGTCGCCACGCTGGACCCGCAGACCAGCGCGAACAGGGCGCAGGACGTGATGCCGGCAAGGGCGATGCCGCCGTGCCAGTGCCCGACCAGGGACGCGGCGAAGTCGATCATGCGCCGCGCCACGCCCCCGTGCGTCAGGAAGCTCCCGGCCAGGATGAAGAACGGGATCGCCATGATCTCGAAGCTTTCGATGCCGGTGAAGAGCTTCATCGACACCGAGGCGAGCGGCACGTCGGTGAGGGTGAACAGGAAGGTGAGCACGGTGAGGCCGAGCGAAATCGAGATCGGCATGCCGGTCAGCATCAGCGAAATCAGCAGCGCGAACACGAGCGTCGCGCGCACGCCGCTGCCGAGCTCGAAAATGCCCAGGTGCGCCGCGTAGGCGAAGGCGGTGATGGCGATGGGCAGCAGGACCAGCAGGAGGCTCGATTTGGCGCCGCCGGTGCGCACGGGAACGGGCGGCGGCTTTGCGGGCTCGACTGTGCCGATGTCGATGCCCTCGACCTGCGCCGCGTCGTGATGGGGCAATTCGCCGCTGCGGATGAACTGCCACGCCACCTGCAGGAAGCGGAAGCACATCAGCGCGGAGCCGAGCGGGACCGCGGCGTAGACGATCCACATCGGGGCCTCGAGGTCGCTCGAGCGCGTGCCGGAGTGGTAGACGTCGAACACGAAGGAGCCGCCGAAGGCGGCGATGAAGCCGGTGAACAGGGCACCGCAGGCCAGCGAGAACAGGACGACCTTCTTCGCCTTTGCCGACGCCATGCGCGCGACGAACACGTCGACCCCGACGTGGATGCCGGTGCGCACGCCGTAGGCAGCGCCGAATTTCGCCATCCAGATGAAGAGATAGATGCAAAGCTCCTGCGCCCAGGAGACGTCCAGGGAAGCCAGCCAGTGGTACACCGCGCGCAGCGGCGCCGCGACCCAGGGCAGGCCGTGCGCGGCGGCCCACTTGGCCGTGTCGATCGAACAGGAGGTGCCGTAGCGGTGCACCACCGCGAAGAAGATCACCACGGTGGCGACCGCGATCAGCGTCGCGATCAGCCACTCCTCGAGATGGTTCAGGAACCTGATGAACATGGTTGCCCTTCAGCGGGCCATGAAAAGGCCGCCGGCAGCGCGATGGCCCGCCGGCGGCCGGATGGTGCCGGCGCGTCAGCTCTTGAAGCCGGCGGCCGCGTGCAACTCGTCGATGATCTGTTTGCCGACCCGGCCCTCCGCCTCCTTGTGGACCGGCAGCAGTTTGTCGATCCAGGCTTTGCGCTGCGCGTCGGTCAGGTAATGCAGCGTAGTCTTGCCGGAAGCCTTGATTTTGGCCAGCGCGTCGTCGTTCTCTTCCTTGGCGACCGAGTTGGTGTAGTCGGTCGCTTCCTTCATCGCTTTTTCCAGCTGGCCGCGGATGTCGGCCGGCAGGCCATTCCAGAACTTGGTGTTGACGATCACCGCATACTGGAGATGGGCGTGGTAGGACACCGTGATGTCTTTCTGCACCTCATAGAACTTCTGCGTGTAGTAGTTCGACGCGGTGTTCTCGCCGCCATCCACGACTCCGGTCTGCAATGCCTGGTAGACCTCGGAAAAGGCCATGATCTGCGGCAGCGCGCCCATCGCCCGGAAATACAGGTCGGCGACCTTGGAGCCGGAAATACGGATCTTGAGGCCCTGGAAGTCGCTCGGCATGAGCAGCGGCCGGTTGGCCGAGACCATGTGGAAGCCGTTATCCCAGTAGGCGAGCCCGGTGATGCCCTTGGCCTCCAGCTTCTTCAGCAGCGATTTGCCGACCGGCCCGTTCACCACCTTGTAGTAGGTGGCCTCGTCGGGGAAGATGAACGGCAGGTCCATCGCCTCGAACTCCGGGATGCCGATCGGCCGGAACTTGGCGGTCGAAGGCGCGAGCATCTGGACCGAGCCGAGCTGCAGCGCGTCCATCTCCTCCTTGTCCTTGTACAGCGTCGAATTCGGGTAAACCTCGACCTTCACCTTGCCGCCCGTGTATTTCTCGGCGAGTTCCTTGAACCTGAGCGCGCCCTTGCCTTTGGGCGTGTCGTTGGTCACGACGTGGCTGAACTTGATGACGATCGGCTGCTGGGCGAATGCCGGCAGAGCGAACGCGGCCGCGGCCGCAAGGCCGAAAATAAACTTCCTCATGGTGCTCCTCCTGTTATTCGCGGGACTTCGTGGCCCCGCGTAATCCCTTTTTGACTCCCTCCGGATAATTCTCTCATACCGGCCGGGGGCCGCCGTCCGCCCGGGGCGGCGATAGAATGGCTTCTTCCAAGGAACCGCCATGAACGCGCCCGAAAAAACCAAGAGCAAGACCCGCTTCGCCTGGGACGACCCGCTGCTGCTCGACCAGCAGCTCTCGGAGGACGAGCGCATGGTGCGCGACGCCGCGCGCGCCTACTGCCAGGACAAGCTGGCGCCGCGCGTGACCGAGGCCTTCCGCCACGAGAAGACCGATCCGCAGATTTTCCGCGAGATGGGCGCGCTCGGCCTGCTCGGGCCGACCATCCCCGAGGAGTACGGCGGGCCGGGCCTGAACTACGTGAGCTACGGCCTGATCGCGCGTGAAGTCGAGCGCGTCGACTCCGGCTACCGTTCGATGATGAGCGTGCAGTCCTCGCTGGTGATGGTGCCCATCCACGTCTTCGGCAACGAAGCCACAAAGAAGAAGTACCTGCCGAAGCTCGCCACCGGCGAGTGGATCGGCTGCTTCGGCCTCACCGAGCCCAACCACGGCTCGGATCCTGGATCGATGGCGACGCGCGCGAAGAAGACCAAGGGCGGCTACAGCCTGAGCGGTTCCAAGATGTGGATCTCCAATTCGCCGATCGCCGACGTGTTCGTGGTGTGGGCCAAAGATGACGAGGGTGCCATCAGGGGTTTTGTATTGGAAAAACAATTCAAAAGGCTGAGTGCCCCTGCCATCCACGGCAAAGTCGGTCTGCGCGCTTCGATCACCGGCGAAATCGTCATGGACGGCGTGTTCTGCCCGGAAGAAAACGCGTTCCCCGAAGTGCGCGGCCTGAAAGGCCCGTTCACCTGCCTCGACTCCGCGCGCTACGGCATCGCCTGGGGCGCTCTGGGTGCAGCAGAGGATTGTTTTCTCAGATCGAGAAATTATGTTTTGGAAAGAAAACAATTCGGCCGCCCGCTCGCGGCCAACCAGCTCATTCAGAAGAAGCTCGCCGACATGCAGACCGAGATCGCACTTGGCCTGCAGGGCTGCCTGCGCCTGGGGCGCATGAAGGACGAGGGCACGGCCTCGGTGGAAGTCACTTCCATCCTCAAGCGCAATTCCTGCGGCAAGTCGCTCGACATCGCGCGCCTGGCGCGCGACATGATGGGCGGCAACGGCATCTCGGACGAATTCGGCGTCGCCCGCCACCTCGTCAACCTGGAAGTGGTCAATACCTACGAAGGCACGCACGACATCCACGCGCTGATCCTCGGCCGCGCGATGACCGGCATCCAGGCGTTCAATTGAGCGCCGGGGCCGCTTTTTTTTGCGCCGGTCCGGCGTGAACGAGGAGCGGTCGCAGAATTTCCTGCTGTGGCTGGTGGCGGTCGGCTTCTTCATGCAGACGCTGGACTCCACCATCGTCAATACCGCGCTGCCGGCGATGGCGCGCGATCTCGGCGAGAGCCCGCTGCGCATGCAATCGGTGGTGATCGCCTACGCGCTGACGATGGCGATGCTGATCCCCGCGTCGGGCTGGCTCGCGGACCGCTTCGGCACGCGGCGCGCTTTTTTCAGCGCCATCCTGCTGTTCATGACCGGGTCGCTCCTTTGCGCGCTTTCGCACAGCGTGACGCAGCTCGTGGCCGTGCGTGTGATCCAGGGCGCGGGCGGCGCCATGCTGCTGCCGGTCGGCAGGCTCTCGGTACTGCGCGCCTTCCCGCGCGAGAAATTCCTGCAGGCGATGAGCTTCGTGGCGATCCCCGGCATGGTCGGCCCGCTGATCGGCCCGACGCTGGGCGGCTGGCTGGTCGAAGCCGCGTCCTGGCACTGGATTTTCCTCATCAACATCCCGATCGGCCTCGCTGGCGGCGTCGCCACGCTCGCATGGATGCCCGACAGCCGCATCGACACGGTGCCGCGCTTCGACACCACCGGCTACCTGCTGCTGGCAATCGGCATGGTGGCGATTTCACTATCGCTCGACGGCCTGTCGGAACTCGGCATGCGCCACGCCTCCGTGCTGGTGCTGCTGTGCTTCGGGTTCGCCAGCCTGACCGCCTACTGGCTGCATGCGGCGCAGCGGCCCGATCCGCTGTTCTCGCCTCACCTGTTTCGCATCCACACGTTCAGCATCGGCCTGCTGGGGAACCTGTTCGCGCGCATCGGCAGCGGCAGCATGCCGTTCCTGATCCCGCTCCTGCTGCAGGTGAGCCTCGGCTATTCGCCCCAGCAGGCCGGCATGATGATGATCCCGGTGGCGATCGCCGCCATCCTCTGCAAGCCGGTGGTCACGCCGCTGATCACGCGCGCGGGCTACCGCCGCGTGCTGGTGGCGAACACCCTCCTGGTCGGGCTGTCCATCGCCAGCTTTGCGCTGTTTCATGCGGACGAACCGATCTGGCTGCGGATCATCCAGCTGGCGGTGTTCGGCGCGGTGAATTCGCTGCAGTTCACCGCGATGAACACCATCACGCTGAAGGACCTCGATCCGGTCGAGGCGAGCGGCGGCAACAGCCTGATGTCGATGGTGCAGATGGCGTCGATGAGCCTCGGCGTGGCGGTCGCCGGCGCGCTGCTGGCGACGTTTACATCGATGTTCGTGCAGGATGGGATGGCGCAGACTCTGCCCGCCTTCCATGCCACCTTCGCCGCCGTCGGCCTGATCACCTGCGCATCCGGATGGATCTTCTGGCAACTGTCGCCGGACATAAAAATGAGCGACAAGCGGGTCGCGCCGGCGGCATTGCCTTAGGTAGACTGCTTCATGCCCCACGGCGAACGGCATCGCAATGAACGCATCGGCTGGCTCCGGGCCACGGTGCTGGGCGCGAACGACGGCATCCTTTCCACCGCTAGCCTCGTCCTCGGCGTCGCCGCCTCGGAGGCGACGCATGCAAGCATACTGATAGCCGGCGTCGCTGGTCTCGTCGCAGGCGCCATGTCGATGGCCGCCGGCGAATACGTGTCCGTCCATTCGCAGGCCGATACCGAACGAGCCGACCTCGATCGCGAGCGCGGGGAACTCAAGGCGGACGACCAGGGCGAGCGCCGGGAGCTGGCGGCGATCTACGTCGAACGCGGCCTCGACCCCTCGCTGGCGAAACAAGTCGCCGATCAACTCATGGCGCACGACGCGCTCGGCGCGCATGCCCGCGACGAGCTCGGCATCTCCGACCGGCAAAAGGCGCGGCCGATTCAGGCGGCGCTCGCCTCCGCCTGCAGCTTCTCCGTCGGCGCCGCCCTGCCCCTCTCCGTCGCCGCGATCGCGCCGCAATCCATCCTTCTCCCGGCCGTCTCCATAACTTCTCTGATATTCCTCGCATTCCTGGGCGCCCTCGCCGCCCGCGCCGGCGGCGCGAACGTGACCGTAGGTGCCATGCGCGTCACCTTCTGGGGCGCGCTCGCGATGGCAGTGACGGCCGGCATCGGCGCCTTGTTCGGCACAGTGGCGTAATCTAGGAGTCCTTAAACGTAACGGGAGCAACAGATGACCCTCTGCCCGATCGCGATCGTCGCCGGCTGCAAGAAGTGTCCCGCATTCAAGGTCTGTCCGCTGAAGAGCGTGATCGGTGACTACAAACCCGAACAAACGCCGCCAACTCCGGGCAGCGGCGAAAAGAAACCTTAGTTCCCGCATTCCGCTTGTCCGACCATCCAGCAATCAGACGCCTTGAGGTGCTGTATGCGTAACCGGTTTGGTCCATTGGTCGCGACTTGTCTCGCTGCGTTCCTCTCGCAAGCAAGCGCGCAGACCGTGCAGACGGTCGTCGACATACCCACGCGGCCGGGCATCACCCAACGGTTGGCGGTGCTCACGCCGCCGGCAGCGAAGGCGACTGTCGTCATGTTCGCCGGCGGGCATGGCGGCCTCCAAATATTCCCGAACGGTTCGTTGAAGTGGGGCGAAGGAAACTTCCTGGTGCGCACGCGCCAGCTTTTCGCCGACCAGGGCCTGGTGGTGGTGCTCATAGACGCGCCATCGGACCGGCAAAGCCCTCCCTTTCTTTCCGGTTTTCGCCAGCAGCCCGAGCATGCAGCGGACGTCAAGGCCGTCATTGCCTGGCTGCGGAGCAAGTCGAGCATGCCGGTGTGGCTGGTTGGCACCAGCCGCGGCACCCAATCCGTCGCTTACGTCGCCACTGAACTTTCCGGTCCCGACGCGCCGGACGGCATCGTGCTGACATCCAGCATTCTGACCGACAAGAAGAGCCGCGCGGTCCCGACGATGCCTCTCGACAAAATAAGGATCCCGGTCCTCGTTGTTCACCACGAGCAGGATGCATGCTTTGTCACTCCGTTCACGGAGATACAGTCGCTCATGGCAAAGCTGGAGAACTCGCCGAGAAAGGAGTTGCTCTCGTTCAAGGGCGGGCAGAACATGGGCGATCCGTGCGAGGCGTTCGCGTACCACGGCTACAACGGGATTGAAGCCGAAGTCGTCCGGCAAATTGCGGCATGGCTTCTTGCGAGGTAGTAGTGCGGATACCGATGATGCCGGCGGAACAATGGCGCGGGTCCTGATCGTTTTGCTGTTCGGGCTGGCCGGTTTTACCGCGCAGGCGCAGCAGAACCTGCCCGCCAACGGCCTGCTCCTGATCGCGAAGCCGGGGCTCGCCGATCCGAACTTCGAAAGAACGGTGGTGCTCGTCACGCAGACCGAGGACGCCGCCACCGTGGGCGTGATCATCAACCGCCCGAGCAAGCTGAAGCTGTCGCTATTCGTTTCGCCGGATATTCCGACGCAGAACTACCGCGGCCCGGTGTTCCTGGGCGGCCCGGTGATGCGGCAGGTGGTGATCGCGGTGTTCCGCTCCGACACCGTTCCGCAAGCGCCGGCTTTCCACGTGCTCAAGAACATCTACCTGACGCTGAACCCGGACAACATCGAGAAGCTGCTCGCCGATCCGGCGGCGCGCTACCGCCTGTACGCCGGGTTCTCCGGTTGGGCGCCGGACCAGCTCGAGAGCGAATTCATGCGCGACGGCTGGTACTTCCTTCCCGCGGACGAGGCAACGCTGTTTCGCGACAACACCGAGAACCTGTGGGAAGAGCTGGTGGAACGGGCGATCCTCGCTCCCCGGACCCGCAACTGACGCGCTACAATAATTGCAAGATGGTTCGCGCCGCGCGGCCGCTGGCCGCCTTCGTTCTCCTTCTGCTCTTCATGTCGGCGTCCTGGCCGGCCACGGCCCTGGCGCAGGACGAGGACGCGCTGCTGCTGGTCGCGAATCCCGCGCTGCGCGACCTGGACTTCCGGGAGACGGTGCTGATCGCGGCGCCGGCGCCCAACGGCGGCTACATCGGCGTCATCCTCAACCGCCCGACCCACCGCTCGCTCGCCAGCCTGTTTCCCGAGCACGAACCCTCGAAGAAGGTGATCGACCCGGTGTATTACGGCGGGCCGTTCTCGCGCGACGCGCTGGTGGCGCTGGTGAAGACCGACGCCGCGCCCGGCGCCGGCACCGTGCAGATCATGAAAAACCTGTACATGGCGTTTCGCGTCAACACCATCGACCAGGTGATCGAATCCAGGCCGAACGACGCGCGCTACTACGTCGGCTACGTGGGATGGCGACCGGGCGAGCTGCAGGCCGAAATCGACCGCGGCCTGTGGTCGGTGCTGGCGCCCGACCTGAACATCGTCTTCCGCAAGGACATGGACGGCCTGTGGGAAGAGATGCTGCAGCAGACGAAAAGGATCAG
The DNA here is from genome assembly GCA_035308765.1 of Burkholderiales bacterium. GTDB lineage: Bacteria > Pseudomonadota > Gammaproteobacteria > Burkholderiales > SG8-39 > RBG-16-66-20. The sequence continues at coordinate 1,516 of DATGGA010000092.1, read as the reverse complement.
GGCGGAAAATCTGGATCCCCGTACCCCGATTGATTCATTCGGGGCCAGGCTTCGCGGGGATGACGTTCGTCAGGCCGCGGCTCTCGCGGGAGCCTTCTCGAAGGTCATCTTCGAACTGCGGTAATCCACCCGGATCGAGTCCCTGGGCGCGAAACGCCCTTCCAGGATCGCCTTCGCCAGGGGGTTCTCCAGTTCGGACTGGATCGCGCGCTTGAGCGGCCGCGCGCCGTAGACAGGGTCGAAGCCGGCCTTGGCGATTTCCGCCACCGCGGCATCCGACACTTCGAGGCCGTAGTCCATCTTCGCCAGGCGCGCGGCCAGAAACTTCAGCTGGATGCGGGCGATGGAGCGGATATTGTCGTCGGCCAGCGCGTGGAACACCACCACTTCGTCGATGCGGTTGACGAACTCGGGCCGGAAATGGGTCTTCACCTCGGCCATCACAGCGAGCTTCACCACGCCGTAGTCGGTGGGAGGCGAAGTGAGGGCCATCTGTTGGATCACGTGCGAACCGAGGTTCGAAGTCATCACGATCACCGTGTTCTTGAAATCCACGGTGCGGCCCTGGCCGTCGGTCATGCGGCCTTCGTCCAGCACCTGCAGTAGGGCGTTGAACACGTCAGGGTGCGCCTTCTCGACCTCGTCGAACAGGATCACGGCATAGGGCTTGCGGCGCACGAGCTCCGTGAGCTGGCCGCCCTCGTCGTAGCCGACGTAGCCCGGCGGCGCGCCGATCAGGCGCGCGACCGAATGCTTCTCCATGTATTCGGACATGTCGATGCGGATCAGCGCCTGCTCATCGTTGAACAGATAAGTGGCGAGCGCCTTGGTGAGCTCGGTCTTACCGACGCCGGTGGGGCCTAAGAACATGAACGAGCCCATCGGCCGGTTCGGATCCTGAAGACCTGCGCGCGAGCGGCGCACGGCGGTCGCGACAGCGTGCACGGCCTCCGCCTGGCCAACGACGCGCTGGCCGAGGCTCGCCTCCATCTTCAAGAGCTTGTCCTTTTCGCCCTCCAGCATCTTGTCGACGGGAACGCCGGTCCAGCGCGAGACCACCTGCGCGATGTGATTGGCGGTGACCGCCTCCTCCATCATCTCGCCGGGATTTTCCTTGGCCTCGATATCGCTGAGTTTCCTTTCGAGTTCGGGAATCCGGCCATAGGCCAATTCGCCGGCGCGCTGGAATTCGCCGCGGCGCTGCGCATTGGCCAGTTCGATGCGCAGTGCATCGAGCTCGCTCTTGAGCTTCTGCGCATCCGACAGCTTGTTCTTCTCCGCGCTCCAGCGCGCGGTCAGCGCCGCCGACTTCTCCTCGAGTTCGGCAAGCTCCTTCTCCAGCGCCTTCAGGCGGCTTTTGGAACCGGCATCGCTCTCTTTCTTGAGCGCCTCCTGCTCGATCTTGAGCCGGATGATTTCCCGGTCCATCGAGTCCAGCTCTTCCGGCTTGGAATCGACCTGCATCTTCAGCCGCGCCGCGGCCTCGTCCATAAGGTCGATGGCCTTGTCGGGCAGG
>DATGGA010000091.1:0-4223 GCA_035308765.1 Burkholderiales bacterium | reverse complement strand
TCGGCTCGCCGTTCGGCTTCGAGAACACCGTCACCGCGGGAATCGTGTCCGCCAAGGGGCGCTCGCTGCCGCAGGAGAACTTCGTGCCGTTCATCCAGACCGATGTCGCCATCAATCCGGGCAATTCGGGCGGGCCGCTGTTCAACATGCGCGGCGAAGTCGTCGGCATGAACTCGCAGATCTACAGCCGCACCGGCGGCTACATGGGCCTTGCGTTCGCGATCCCGATCGACGTCGCGCTGGACATCCAGAAGCAGCTGCGCGAAAAGGGCCGCGTGTCGCGCGGCCGCATCGGCGTCGTGATCCAGGAAGTGAACAAGGACCTGGCGACCTCCTTCGGGCTGGACCGGCCGCGCGGCGCGCTGGTCAACTCGGTGGAGACGGGCAGCCCCGCGGACAAGGCCGGCGTCCAGACCACCGACATCATCGTGAAATTCGACGGCAAGGTGGTCGAGAATTCCAGCGACCTGCCGCGCATCGTCGGCTCGACGCACCCCGGGAACAAGGTCGAGCTCGAGGTCTGGCGCAAGGGCGCGACCAAGACATTGAGCCTCACGGTCGGCGAACTGCAGGAGGACCGGGTGGCGGCGCGCGACTCGTCGCGCGCGCCCAAGCCGGCCGAGGTCGCCGCCAACCGGCTGGGCATCGTGGTGAGCGAGCTTTCCGCGAAGCAGAAGGAAGAACTGAAGCTGGCCGGCGGCCTGGTGGTCACGGACGTGAAGCCGGAGGCGCGCGCCGATGTGCGCCGCGGCGACGTGCTGCTGACGCTGGTGCACAAGGGCCAGCACACCGAGCTGAAATCGGTCGACCAGCTGAACCGCCTGCTGGCGGGGCTCGACAAGAACTCGGTAATCACGCTTCAGGTCCGCCGCGGCGACGCGATGGCTTTCGTCACGGTGAACGGCCTGACGGACAAGGGCTGAAAGCCGCGGGCGCCAGGCCTGCAGGCGGCGGCTGCGGTAAAATAGCGGCTCAAGAAGGGTGCTTCGGCACCCTTTTTTCATATGGCACAAAGCCGCATCCGCAATTTCTCCATCATCGCGCACATCGACCACGGCAAGTCGACGCTGGCGGACCGCTTCATCCAGATCTGCGGCGGCCTGTCGGACCGCGAAATGGCCGAGCAGGTGCTCGATTCCATGGACCTGGAGCGCGAGCGCGGCATCACCATCAAGGCGCAGACCGCGGCCCTCTCCTACAAGTCCAAGGACGGCGAGACCTACCTGCTGAACCTGATCGACACGCCTGGCCACGTCGACTTCTCCTACGAGGTGAGCCGCTCGCTGTCGGCCTGCGAGGGCGCGATCCTGGTGGTCGACGCCTCGCAGGGCGTGGAGGCGCAGACCGTCGCCAACTGCTACACCGCGACCGAGCAGGGCGTCGAGGTGATCCCGGTGCTGAACAAGATCGACCTGCCTTCGGCGGACCCGGAGAACGCGATCAGCGAAATCGAGGACGTGATCGGCATTCCGGCGCAGAACGCGCTGCGCGTCAGCGCCAAGACCGGCCTCGGCGTCGCCGAGATCCTCGAAGAAGTGATCCGGCGCGTGCCGCCGCCGCGCGGCGACCCGGAGTCACGGCTGAAGGCGCTGATCATCGACTCGTGGTTCGACAACTATGTCGGCGTGGTGATGCTCGTGCGCGTGTTCGAGGGCGCGCTGCGGCCCAAGGACAGGATCGAACTCATGAGCACGGGCGCCGGCTACCTGTGCGAGCAGGTCGGCGTGTTCACGCCGAAATCCCGGCAGAAAGACGGCCTCTGCGCGGGCGAGGTCGGGTTCGTCGTCGCCGGCATCAAGGAATTGCGCGCCGCCAAGGTCGGCGACACCATCACGCGCGCCGACAGGCGCGCCGAAGCGCCGCTGCCCGGGTTCAAGGAAATCAAGCCGCAGGTGTTCGCCGGCCTCTACCCTGTGGAATCGAACCAGTACGAGTCGATGCGCGACGCGCTCGAGAAGCTGCACCTGAACGACTCCTCGCTGCACTACGAGCCCGAGGTCTCCCAGGCGCTCGGCTTCGGCTTCCGCTGCGGCTTCCTCGGCCTGCTGCACATGGACATCGTGCAGGAGCGGCTCGAGCGCGAATACCAGGTGGCGCTCATCACCACCGCGCCCTCGGTGGTCTACGAGGTGCTGCTGCGCGACGGCAGCGTCGAGCAGGTTTCCAACCCGGCCAAGCTGCCCGACCCCTCGAAAATAGAGGAGATCCGCGAGCCCATGATCTCGTGCACGATATTCCTGCCGCAGGAATACGTCGGACCGGTGATGACGCTGTGCCTGCAGAAGCGCGGCGTGCAGACCAACATGCACTACGCCGCGCGCCACGTGGTGCTGTCCTACGATCTGCCGCTGTCGGAAGTGGTGATGGATTTCTTCGACCGCCTGAAATCGCTCACGCGCGGCTACGGCTCGCTCGACTACGAGTTCAAGGACTACCGCGCCGCAGACGTGGTGCGCCTGGACGTACTGGTGAACGGCGAGCGCGTGGATGCGCTCTCGGCGATGGTGCACCGGGAGGCCGCGCAGCACCGCGGCCGGGAGCTGGTGTCGCGTCTGCGCAGCCTGATCCCGCGGCAGATGTTCGACATCGCGATCCAGGCCGCGATCGGCGCCAGCATCATCGCGCGCGAGAACGTCAAGGCGCTGCGCAAGAACGTGATCGCGAAATGCTACGGCGGCGACGTCAGCCGCAAGCGCAAGCTGCTGGACAAGCAGAAGGAAGGCAAGAAGCGCATGAAGCAGGTGGGCGCGGTCGAAATCCCGCAGGAGGCTTTCCTCGCGGTACTGCAAAGAGGATCTGACGAACGATGAGCTTCGCACTTTTTCTGTTCCTGCTGCTGGCGGTCACCGGTCTGGTTTGGCTTCTGGACAAATATTTTTTAAGAAATAAAAGACCAAAAGAAGCCAGGCAGCCCTGGTGGGTGGAGTACTCCATCAGCTTCTTCCCGGTGATCCTGGTGGTGTTCGGGCTGCGCTCGTTCCTCGTCGAGCCGTTCAAGATCCCGTCCGGCTCGATGATCCCGACCCTGCTGATCGGCGACTTCATCCTGGTCAACAAGTACACCTACGGCATCCGCCTGCCGGTGCTCAACACCAAGGTGCTCGAGCTGAACAACCCGCAGCGCGGCGACGTGATGGTGTTCCGCTACCCGGCGGATCCGTCGCTGGACTACATCAAGCGCGTGGTGGGGCTGCCCGGGGACCGGATCGAATACCGCAACAAGATGTTGAGCGTGAATGGCAAGCCGGTGCCGCGGCGCCAGATCGCGGACTACGAGTCCCGCGAGCGGCTGCAGTACTTCCCGCGCTACGTGGAGAGCCTGGACGGCAAGGAGCACGAAATCATCCTGGACAAGGACGCGCCCGGTTTCACGGGCCGCAGCATGGATTTCAGCCATTCCGAGAACTGCGACTACAATAACGGCGGGCTGGTCTGCACGGTGCCGGCCGGCCACTATTTCGCGATGGGCGACAACCGGGACAATTCGAGTGACAGCCGGGTCTGGGGATTCGTGCCGGACGAGAACATCGTCGGCAAGGCGTTCTTCATCTGGCTCAACCTGGGCGAGTTCGGCCGCTTCGGCACTTTCCGATAACGTGGGAGAAGACAAATGCGCAGAAAACAGCTCGGTGTAAGCCTGGGCGGACTGTTGGTCGTATGCGTGATCCTGATCGCGCTCGCGATGCTCGGCCTGAAGCTCACGCCTTCGTACATCGAATACTTCTCCATCAAGAAGGCGGTCGTCGCCCTTGGAGATGAGAGCCGCAACGGCGAGTCGGTGGCCAATATCCGCAAGAATTTCGACAACCGGGCGACCATCGACGCCATCGATTCGGTCACGGGAAAAGATCTCGAGATCACCAAGGACGGCACCGACGTGGTGATTACGGCCTCCTACCGCAAGGAAATCCCGCTGGTCGCCAACATCGGCATCTACATCAACTTCCTCGCCAGCTCGAAGCCATAGCAGGCCAGCCGCACACGATGGTCCGCCACGCGGTGCTCGAGCGGCGGATCGGCCACCGCTTCCGGGATCCCGCGCTGCTCGCGCAGGCTCTCACGCACCGCAGCTTCGGCTCGCCGCATTACGAGCGGCTCGAATTCCTCGGCGACAGCGTGCTCGGCTGCGCCGTCACCGAACTGCTGTTCCAGCGCCATCCGGAACTGCCCGAAGGCAAGCTGTCCAGGATCCGCGCCGGCCTGATCCGCGAAGAATCGCTGGC
>DATGGA010000090.1:0-57640 GCA_035308765.1 Burkholderiales bacterium | reverse complement strand
CGTAGGTGCGCGCTGCGATCGTGAAGTAGGTCTGTTGGCGCCGAACTGCGACTGCGGGATCGGCGCCGCGCAGTTTATCGGCTGCGGCCGTTAGTTCGGCGAGGATCTGCTCGAATGCTTCGTCGGCGTCGTGTATTCCCTCCGGCGAACGTGCATACGTCTCACGAGCAGCCGCGAACCTCGTTTGTTCCTCTAGAGACCATGCTGAGTTGAGCGGCGCACGCATCAACAGCGGCACGGTGAGGGCCGGCTCTCCAGGTCGTGGCGTAGGTTCCTTTTCCGCTAGGAATGCACGCAGGAAGAGCTGTACGTGCAGCGTCAGAAATCCATGTTTGATGCCGTCGCGCTCGCCGTCGGACGCATAGCTGTAGATATGATCCTTGCCGAGCACGGGCTGGTGTCCGCTGCGTGGGTTTTGGAGCGTCACGCCGATGCCGTCTGTTAGCGAGAGCATGGTCCAGACGTCGTCGATCTGCTCGAGCTCGCGCCCGTTCTCGTCGAAGCGCCGCGCGATCGGGCGAAGCCGCACGCGCTGGCCAACGTTCTTCTTGAGCTGCTCGAGGTTCATCGCGCGGGCATTCTATGGCGTGGCCGCCCCCTAGAACGGTGGTCGCGCGTTCATTGCGGACCACACAACTTTGTCCTTCAATGAAGGCGCATAGGTCGTGACGGTAGCAACGACAGTATTCATAAAGGATTGGTCCGCCTCTGGATGAACACAAACTGTTTCGACGTGTTGTTCGCAATCCCACGGGAGACCGAAGCCAACTGGAAACGCCGGGGCATCGTCAACAGCTATGTGGAGGATACGGACCTCTTGCTCGTAGGCGAACATAGGTCGTTTCGTTGTTGCAAGGTCAGCAAGGGTCGGTGTCCTCTTACTACTTCCCGGCGTCTGGTACTGAACTCGATACGCGGGCAAATCGCTAAGAGAGAAATTCAGTTTGCCGAGCGTTGTCTGGATCGCCACACCTTCCGAAGTGGGACAGTATATGCGCCACAACGCATGTGATTCATGCGCCTGCGCGCTCCAGCAGCTCACGTAAGTCTTCTGGCGCCACGCTTTTATGATTCTCTCGGATCGTTGCAGCGGGGGTTCGTGCGGTGGTTCGCCCAGTGGGGATATGGGAGCGGTGGCGATGACGTGTTCCAGTTGGTCTCCGGCGAGACTCAGTTCCCACGGGTCGCCGAGACAATCTGCCCGCGATAGCCAGAGTTCCCTCTTCTGAAGCATCCAGACAAAGCGCGAGAAGCTCATGTAACGCCACGTTTTGGTCTCTTTGTCGCTTCCCTGTCCGGATGCCGTCACAGTTCGCTAACCTGTTAGCTCGCACAGAGAAGTGGCCGTACGCGCGCGTAGACACGTTGCAATTCAATCAACTCTGGGACGAATGAGTTAGGCTCAAACCCGAAGGCGCCCTGCCACGATTTTCCGTAGCCATCAGTCGGATACCGGTGGCGTTGATCTTCCGGCACCCTCCGTTTGTAGTCCTTGGCGTGCGAGCGAAGCGTTGCGAGTTCGTCAGACGACAAGCCACCAACTACTACGGCGGGCTCATCCCGAAATGGCACTTCAAATTGAAACTCCTTTTTCGGGTAGAGCTTGAAGAATCGCTTGGAAAGTGCATCAAGGTCGTGGCCCGCTTTCCCAGCAAACCGCTCCTTTGGGAGGACCTTCACTATGCCTGCTTTGAAGAATAGCTCTAGAGAGTGAAACGTGAGAGACATGACGACCGCGCCATGCGCATAGTTCGAGCTTCTGGCCTTGCGGCAAAGATTCAGGCACAGCGTTTCCGCAGAGTCCAGGTAGGCGCCCGCGAACGACAGCAACTGCACGTGCAACGGCTGGCGCTGGAGATCGGAAAAGTGGAGCATGTGTCAAACCATAGTGCAGGCTAGGCAAGATCGCTCACGAAATACGACGCCACTTCTTAAAGGCGCGCACGTCATCCGGCGTGAGCGAGAACCACTCGCCCTCTTTGCGCTTAGACGCGAACCGCGAGTGCCAGTAAGCTTCAATGCCCGATGGATCGTCAGTCTCAATGTAATGCACTGGCTCTATTCGATCAGGGAGCTGCAACCGCATTTCCCCCTCGCGGCGAACGGGGTTCGCTGTCCGTCCTATCTTGTACTCGGATCGTGCGCCATGCTTGATCATGTAGACGAACCCAGTCTTGGGCTCCGCTCCGTTCGCCTCTCGTTCTTTGAGAGGCTTCCGGCGTGTGTGCGCAGCAAGTATTTCCGCGATGCCGGCCAACTCGGAGTGTGCGAGGCAGAAGTCGCGCGCTTGGGCGACAAGCTGGTCTTTGGATCGAAATCGTCGGTATGTCTTCTCAGTTGGAAACGTAGGGTCAGTTTGGCGATACAGCACCATGTCACCAGTAGACGGAATCCTCCCGAGGGTCGAAGTCAATTCCGCGAATCGGCGAAGTAACACTTCGTCCTCAACCCGAAGAGTCATCGCATTGGCGATCATTCCGGCTTCGCGTACGGCATCACCCCAACTCTTCCAGTACTTGCCGTACCAATCGTAGTAGCCGATCCCCGTTTCCTTTTCAAAGGCTCGATGTCCGAGCGGCTTGCCGCCGTTCGCAACGGCAGTCCGCTTTATCTCCGCAAGTATTCGCTGCTTCACGGGCGTGGGATGTTGCCTATCCGCCAAATTCAGGCGACAGCATCAGGAATCAGTGTCGTTCAGTCGCATTTTGCGCTCACGGATACTATCAATGAGGCGAGGTGCGGCTTCTTCATATGAGCGGCCCGATTTCACACTATTGCACATGAGGCAAGCAACCTTGAGGTTCTCCTTTGAGTTGTCGCCGCCCTTAGACCTGGGAACGAAGTGATCTAGCGTTGAGTTGTCGGGAGCGATCTTCTCGCCACAATACTGACAGGTCCATTTATCACGTTCGAAAATCTCCTGCCGCTTCTCGGGGGAAGAGAAATAATCACTATCGGTCGGAGCCGAAATACGGACCGCAAGCTGCTCAATCACAATCGGAACTTCGCGAGGTGGCACAACAGTGTAAGAAGTGCCTTCTCTCGTAGTGTCGCCAATCTTCAAGCAACCCTTATCTTCGAGGCCTTTCAGCACCTTTGTAATGTGCGCGTAGTTCGTCCGCTCCCCGCGAGCGCCCTTAGCGAATTTGGCAGAAAGGGTGCGTTTGCCGGTCCGCAACGATCTGTCACCGTTACCTAAAATGGTGTCTCGCAACATGACAAGGTACATCGCCGCTTCGTAAGCTGTTAGCTCGGGAAGCAAGTAGTCGACTAAATCTAGAAATATCGCTCGGTGATCTTCTGTTTGTTCTACTGGCATATGTTGGCGGCGCTCAATGTGCCCCCGTTCGTGTAACACGGGGGCCTATGGATACCAAGAATATACCCGGGTGGGTTCTCGGGAGCCTGCTACGTACTACGCGTACTGCCGTACTGCTGAATCAACTGACGTATATCTTCAGCGCGCCAGGCGGTCGTATTCGCTCCGAGTTTGATCGCGGCGGGGTACTTACCCTCCGTTATACCCGCCCACCATCGCGAGCGGCTGATCGGGAAGAGTGCAAGCACCTCGGGGAGTCGAAGGAAGCCTGTCTCGGGCAGTCGCACATCGAGCGGCGGTCGCCTTCGAGCTGAAACCTGTTGCTGTGCGCGGCGTGTCTCTCTCCAAGGCGGCGGGATTTGCGTCACGGAGTAAGCGCGGCCGAAATATTCGACGTTGCTCGCTTCGCGTGGCTGCGTCATGTCGGACCGACTGGACGTTCTCATAAGCGGCTGGAGACCATGGCCTCCAGTATACTGTACGGATGTACATGTATCGACTGTCTAGCAGATCGAGGCCAAGAAGCGCCCGCCGGTGCCGCCCGCAGCTGCGGCGAGGACGGCACGGCGGGCGCCTCTTCCCCTCGTCCAGTAATACGAGGGGAAAGAGTCATCTCCCCTCTTTCGGGATCAAGGACTTGGCGGACTTAGCCGTGGCGCAAGGTGTAACACTTCATTCAGTGCGGCCCGGGCTATTTTTCGTTCGGAGGGGAGCGGCGTGGCGAAGGGTGTACGGGTCAATTTGAGCGTGCCAGAGCGGTTCGACGAGGTGCTTTGCGAGCTAGCGAAGCACTCCGGACGCTCGAAGGCCTCCTGGGTGATGGAAGCGATTGAGTTCCAGTACCCGGCCTGGTGCAACCGGCTGGCAGCGATGAAGTACGGCGCTCCGCTGGAGGTGCTGCCTTCGGCTGAGAACAAGGGGCGTGTCGATCTCGCGCGCAGCCAGCGCCAGCTACGGGCGGTTGAACGCTACGAGCAGATGAAGGCGCCGCCGCCCAATGCTCACATTGTTTCAGTGTCGCCGGCAACGCCTGCGGCCCCTCTAGCCGCAAAGCTCTCGCGCAGGGAACGGCGCGAGCTTGAGCGCGCAGAGCGCAAACGCTTGCAGAGGGAAGCGAAGTCCGGAACGCGTCCGCCTGCCGGTCCCGCTTAGGCGGCCACCTTCTCCTGCGCTCTGATCGACGTAATGCTGCCGCTCACTCGGAGGCCGTCCAGGTAGTCGGCCCACGCCTGCATCATCTTCCGGCGCTCAGGCAGGTGCTCGGCGAAGTTGTAGGCAGCGCGCACTCCGTCACGCTCGGCATGTGCAAGCTGGCGCTCGATCGCGTCCCGGTTCCAGCCTTGTTCGTTCAGGTGCGTCGAGGCCATGCTCCTGAAGCCGTGGCCGGTCATCTGGTCCTTGCTGTAGCCCAAGCGTCGCAGCGCCGCGTTGACCGTGTTTTCGCTCATCGGGCGGCCGTTGGTACGGGCGCCGGGGAACACGTAGTTGTTGCGGCCGGTGAGCTTCTGCAGTTCTCTGAGCTCAGCGACCGCCTGCTTGGAGAGCGGAACGATGTGCTGCTCACGCATCTTCATTCGCGCACCGGGAATCCTCCACTCGGACTTGTCGAGGTTTAGCTCGGCCCACTCCGCGCGTCGAAGCTCGCCAGGACGAACGAAGGTCAGCGATGCAAGGCGCAGGGCGCATTTGGTGACCGGCGATCCGTCATAGCCGTCGATCGCGCGCAGTAGGGCGCCGATGCCCTTGGCGTCGGTGATGGAGGGGTGATGGCGTTCCTTGGATGGGGTGAGGGCGCCTTTCAGTTCCACGGTCGGATCTCGTTCCGCTCGACCGGTGGCGACGGCGTAGCGAAAGACCTGGCTGCAGTTCTGCATTGTCCGGTGCGCAGTCTCGTATGCCTTGCGATCCTCAATCTTGCGCAGGACGCCGAGCATTTCCCTGGACGTGATCTCGGCTATCGGGCGCCCGCCGAGGTTTGGAAACACGTTCTGTTCGAGCCGCTTGATGATCTTGTCGGAATGGCTCTTGACCCACTTTTTGGAAAAGTTAGCGAACCACTCGCGGGCGATGGCTTCGAAGCTGTTTGCTGCACGCTCGATGACGACGGCCCTGCGCGCCTTGCGCTGCTCGCTCGGGTCAATCCCGTTTACCAGCAGTTGCTTCGCGTCGTCGCGCCTGTCTCGCGCGCCCTTGATCCATTGGCCGCTGTCGCTGTCCTTGCGCCCCGCCAACGGCACGGCGGGATAGACGCCAAGGGAGAGCCGCTTCTCCTTGCCGGCGAAGCGGTACTTGAGGCGCCACCACTTGCCGCCAGTCGGTGCGACTTCCAGGTAGAGCCCGCCGCCGTCGAACAGGCGCACGGATTTGTGGGCAGGTTTCGCTGCGCGGATCGCTTTATCGGTGAGGGCCATTGGGGGCAACTCCTCTGGTCAAGTAGCCAGTTGCCCCCGATGTTGCCCCCTGCCGCCCTAGGCTGTCAATGGACGGGCTGATACAGCCCTGAACGGTTTTTAATAGGGGAAATTCACATTTCACGGGAATCGGAAGACGCCATTGGACGACTTCGGACGGGTGTTTGGTGGAGGCGGCGGGAATCGAACCCGCGTCCGCAAGTCATCCACAGTCAGGACTACATGCTTAGCCTGGTTGTTTGAGCTTCATCTTGGACCCGCCAACCGGCAGGCTGATCCGCGACTAGCCGCTTCGACGGATCCCCGGGCCGAAGCGGCCACAACCCGGGGAGAGGCTGGTGAAAATGACGCTGCACCTCTTCCGAGGCCTGACCCACCAGCAGGTCAGTGCAGCGTCTCGCGGGTATTAGGCCGCGAGAGCGAAACGCGTGTCGTTGGCGTTTAAAGTATTTCCAGATGGATTTACGAGGGCTCTGGTCCTCGGCATGCCCTGTGCTGCTTCAATACCTGCGTCGAAACCAGGTCGCCCCCGTTTCGAACTGTCACGGCGGCCAATCCGCCGTCAATACTCGCGCATTATCCCATATGGGGTTGGGCGGGGGCCAAGGCAAGCCCCTGATACATTGCCGGGCTGGAGGATTCGAGGCATGTACGTCGTCGAGAAATTCGCCGTCTGGGCGGTGCAGAACCGGAGTTACCCCATCGCGCCGGAGGTGCTGCATCACGCCAAGCGCGCGGTGATCGACTGGTACGCAGCGCTGCTGCCCGGCGCGGTGGTTGCGCCGGCGACGCTGTACGAAAAGGCGCTCGCTGAGGAGCTGGATACTGGCGGCGCGCGTCTCGCCATGGGGCGCAAGGCAACGGTGCGAGCGGCCGCGTTCATCAACGGCACCGCGGCGCACACGGTCGAGGTCGACGATATTTTCCGCGACGGCATCTACCACCCCGGCGCGCCGACGATCCCGGCGGCGCTCGCGCTCGGCCAGGCGCGCAATGCTTCCGGGGAAGCGTTCCTGCGCTCGGTGATCACCGGCTATGAAATCTCGACGCGTATCGGCGCGGCGATGGGGCGCGCGCATTACAAGTACTGGCACAACACCGGCACCATCGGCAGTTTCGGCGCGGCGGCGGCGGGCGCGGAGATCCTGAAGCTCGACGCTGCGCGCTTCGCACACGCGCTCGCGACCGCGGCGACCTTCGCCGCGGGGCTGCAGCAGTCCTTCCGCATGGATTCCATGACCAAGCCGCAGCACGCGGGGCATGCCGCGGAGGCGGGCGTCACCGCTGCCCTGGGCGCCGGCGAGGGCGTGATCGGCGGACTGGACGTGATCGAAGGCGAAGCCGGCTTCGGTCGCGCGATGGGCGACGGCCCTGATTGGGACAAAGCGCTCGCCACGCTGGGCAAGGACTTCCACATCCAGCGCATGACTTTCAAGAACCACGCCTGCTGCGGCCATACTTTCGCCGCGATCGACGGTGCGCTCGCGCTGCAGCAGAAGATGAAGCTGGCCGCGAACGACATCGAGCGCGTGCACGTCGGCAGCTACCGCGCGGCCAAGGAAGTATCGGGCTACGAAAAGCCGCGGACGCCCGCGGAAGCGCGCTTCTCGCTCAAGTACGTGGTGGCGACGGCGCTCACGCACGGCAGCGTGCGCCTCGCCGCTTTCGAGCCGGCGCGCATGGCAGACCCCGCGACGCGGGCGCTGATGCAGCGCATCGAGGTGACAATCGATCCCGAGCTGGATGCCGCGTTCCCGCGCCAGCGCGCGGCGCGCGTGACGCTGGCCGCGCGCGGCGGGCGCAGCGAGACCTTCCTTCAGCCGACGCGGGTCGGCGACCCGGACGCGCCGCTCTCCGACCGGCAACTGGACGACAAGTACCTGGAACTCGCCGTGCCGGTGCTGGGGGAAGCGGCCGCGAAGAATCTGCTCGCCAAGCTCTGGCGGCTCGAAGCCGAGCCGAACGTTCATTTGCTGACGTGACTCTCGCGGAAGACCTGCTTGCGCCGAAAGTGGTCGCGCTGGTCGGCGCGTCGGCCGACGCCGCCAAGAACACCGGTCGGCCGCAGCGCTACCTGAAAAAGCACGGCTACGCAGGCCGCGTGATCCCGATCAATCCGGCCCGCCAGGAAGTGCAGGGCGAGCGCGCCTGGCCGAGCCTGGCGGAGGCGCCGGGGGGCATCCGCCATGCCTTCGTCATGGCGCCCGGCGATGCGGTGGAGCGCGCGCTGGAGGACTGCGGCGCGCGCGGCATCCCGGTGATGAGCGTCTTCAGCGACGGCTTCGCCGACGCGGGACCGGGAGGCATGGCGCGCCAGCAGCGCCTCGCCGCCCGCGCGGCGGCGCTGGGCGTGCGCGTGCTGGGGCCGAACAGCATGGGCGTCGTCAATCTCTCCGATCGCGTGCCGCTGACCGTGAACGCGGTGCTGGAAATGGACGTGCTGCCCGTGGGCGGCACCAGCATGGTGTCGCAGAGCGGGACCATGCTCGGCACGGTGCTGTCGCGCGGCGCGGCGCGCGGCCTGGGCTTCGCGAAAATGGTATCTCTTGGCAACGAGTGCGATCTCGGCGCGGGCGATGTCGTAGACCTGCTCGCCGAAGATGCCGCGACGCAGGTGATCCTGCTGTTCCTGGAGACGGTGCGCGACGCCGGGCGCCTGGCCGCCGCTGCGCGCAAGGCGCATGCCGCCGGCAAGCCCGTGGTCGCGTTCAAGCTCGGCCGCTCTTCGCTCGGCGAGGCGCTCGCGCGCTCGCACACCGGGGCGCTCGCGGGCACGGACGCGGCGATGGACGCTTTTTTCCGCGACTGCGGCATCCTGCGCGTGGACATGCTGGAGACACTGATCGAGATTGCGCCGCTGGTCGCGGGACGGAAGCCTGCAGCGCTAGGGCGCGCGCCGCGCATGGCGGTGGTGACAACCACCGGCGGCGGCGCGGCGAGCGTGGTGGACCGCCTGGGCACTTTTGGCATCGAGCCGGTCGCGCCGGATGCGGAGCTGCGCGCGAAAATGGAAGCCATCGGCGTGAAGCTTACGGATTCGCCGATCGTGGACCTCACCATGGCGGGCAGCTCGAAGCAGTATGCGCAGGTGCTGGACGCATTGCTCGACTCGCCCGCCTGCGACGGCGTACTCGCGACAGTCGGCTCGTCTGCCATGTTTCACCCGGAGCACGCGGTCCGGCCGATCATGGAGGCGCCTCGCGCGGCGAAGCCGCTGGGCGCGTTCCTGACGCCGCAGGCCGATCGTTCGCTCGCGCTGCTGGCGGAAAAGGGCATCGCGGGATTCCGCACGCCGGAAGCCTGCGCCGATGCGTTCCGCGCGTACTTTGACTGGCGCGCGCCGCGTGCGATTCCCGCGCTGGCGGTTCCAGTCTGGCCTCCCGGTTTGCCGCGCGCCGGCACGCTGGACGAGCGGCAGTCACTAGCGCTCTTCAAGGAACTTGGCATTCCGGTCGTCGAGTCCGTGGCTGCCGTGGCGCCGGATTTTCCCCATGGCCTGCCTTACCCGGTGGCCGCGAAGATTCTTTCTCCGGACATCGCGCACAAGACCGAGGCGGGCGGCGTGGCCCTCGGCATCCATGGAGACGCGGAGTTTCGCGCGCGGGTTGCGCAATTGCTGGAACAGGTCCGGTCCCGCCGGCCCGGCGCGCGCATCGAAGGCGTGCTGGTGCAGCGCATGCAGCGCGGCCTGGCCGAGGCGATCGTCGGATACCGGGACGATCCGCTGGTGGGACCCACGATCCTGCTCGGCGCCGGCGGCACGCTGGCGGAGCTCTACAAGGATTTCGTGCTGCGCCTGGCGCCCGTGAGCGCGGAGGAAGCCGCGGAGATGATCGGGCGCGTCACGGGACTCGCGATCGTGCGTGGCTACCGCGGGCTGCCGCGCGGCGACCTGCGGGCGCTCGCGCAGGCGGTGTCGGCGCTATCGCGCCTCGCCCTGCTTCCGGGCCGGTCGGTGGCCGAGGCCGAGATCAATCCGCTGATCGTCGACGCCGACGGCGTCGTCGCCGTGGACGGCCTTGCGGTCCTGAAAACCTGACAGACCGCTTCAGAGCTGCGCGATCAATTCCTGAGGACTGGCAATGATGGCATCCGCCTGCCAGTCGCGCAGCGAACTGCCGTAGCCCCACCCGACCGCCACCGATCGCATGCCGGCAGCGCGCGCGGCCTGCACGTCGCGCAGGTCGTCGCCGAGATAGACGCATTCCCGGGGTGCGAGTGCGAGTTCTTTCGCCGCGTGGAGCAGGGAGGCGGGGTTCGGCTTGAGGTGCGGCGTGGTGTCGCCGCAGACCACGCAGGCGGCGCGGCTCCCGAGCCCCAGGGCGGCGACCAGCAGGCGCGTGAGATTGGTGGATTTGTTGGTGACGATGCCCCAGCGCAGGCCCCGCGCCTCTATTCCGGCGAGCAGTTCGTCCATCCCCGGGAACAGCCGCGTGTCGACGCAGATCTCGTCCGCATAGTGCGCGAGGAAGGCCTCGCGCAGCACCTTGAACTCCGGATGTTCGGGCAGGATGCCGAGCCCTGCCTCGATCAGCCCGCGTGCGCCGGCGGAGGCAAACGGGCGCAGCGATTCGACCGGCATTTCCGGCAGGCCGCGGGCGGCACGCAGGCGGTTCAGCGGGCGGGCGAGATCTGCGGCGGTGTCAGCGAGCGTGCCGTCGAAATCAAACAGGACTGCTCTGCTAGCCATCTTTGGCGCAACAGATCGAATAATTGACGTCGCAATCCTCGCCAAGACGGTACTGATTGGTGACGGGGTTGTAGGTCATGCCCTTCAGTTCGAGCGGTTCGAGGCCGGAGTCGCGGCACCAGCGCGACAGTTCCGAAGGCTTGATGAAGCGCAGGTAGTCGTGTGTTCCCTTCGGCAGCATCTTCAGCAGGTATTCCGCGCCGATCACCGCGAACAGGTAGGACTTCGGATTGCGGTTGATGGTCGAGAAGAAAACGCGGCCCCCCGGCTTCACGAGTCGGGCGCAGGCCGCGACCGTGCTTGCCGGATCGGGCACGTGCTCGAGCAGTTCCATGCAGGTAACGACGTCGTAGGCGCCCGGATTTTCGTCCGCCAGTTCTTCCGCAGATTTCTTGAGGTATTCCACGGCGACGCCGCTTCCAAGCAAATGCAGTTGCGCGACCTTGAGCGGCTTCTCGGAAAGATCGATTCCCGTCACGGACGCGCCCATCCGCGCCATCGCCTCGGACAGGATGCCGCCGCCGCAGCCGACGTCGACGATCCTCTTCCCGGCCAGGCCGGCCAGGCCGTCGATCCAGGACAGGCGCAGCGGGTTGAGTTCGTGCAGCGGCCGGAATTCGCCCTGCGGGTCCCACCAGCGGTGCGCGAGCTCGCCGAATTTCGCGAGCTCGGCCGGGTCTGCGTTCTGGTGCGCGGTCGCCATAAACAAAAAGCCCCGCCGCAGCGGGGCTTTTCGCGGGATTAAGGCCCGATTACTTGCGCGTGCCGATGACTTCGATCTCCACGCGGCGGTTCTTGGCGCGACCATCCTTGGTCTTGTTGCTCGCCACGGGCTGTTTCTTGCCCTTGCCTTCCGTGTAGATCCGGTTCGGCTCCACGCCCTTGGACACCAGGTAGGCCTTGACCGACTCGGCGCGGCGCACCGACAGCTTCTGGTTGTAGGCATCGCTGCCGATCGAATCGGTGTGGCCGATCGCGATCACGACTTCAAGGTTGATGCTCATCACTTTGGCGGCGAGATCGTCAAGCCGTTCCTTGCCGGCAGGCTTGATTACTGCCTTGTCGAAGTCGAACAGCACGTCGGCGGCAAGCGTCACTTTCTCGGCGACCGGCGCAGGCTTCGGCGGCGGCGGCGACGCCGGCGGGGGCGGCGGCGGGGGGGGCGCCATCTCCGGCTTCGGCATCAGATCCGGATCGCATTCGACGACCGCCATCGCGGGAGTCCAGTAGCTGGCGCGCCAGCACAGGCCGGTAGCGTTCTTCCACACCGTGTCGCCGCCCTGGGTCCAGTAGCCTTGTTTTCCTTGAGCCGATGCGCTGAACGGCGTCAACGACAACGCGGCGCAGGCGGCGGCCAAAAGCGGCATCCAAAGTTTTTTGTTCATGCGTTTCCTCTCGCTGGATTTCCGGACAGTTCCCGGAATGTTTTTGAATTCAAGACTATGCACGAATCTTGAGCACATTTTGCCATAACTTGCTGGAAGTGTCCAAACCCGAAAACACTGAATTTTCGAGCATTCCGTCGTGCAACAGCCGCTTTCCAGCGACCCAGACGTCGCTTACGTCGCGCCGGCCCGCGGCGTAAACCAGGTGTGAAACAGGGTCGTAGCAGGGCATGAGCCCGGCGCCGGCGTCCGTGCCTCCCAGCCGCACCGCCGCGAGGTCGGCGGCTTTGCCCGATACGATGGAGCCGATCCGCGCTTCAAGGCCGATCGCGGCGGCGCCGCCCAGCGTCGCGGCGCGCAGCGCGGCGTGCGCGGGAAGAGCCTCGGCGTCGCGCGCCACCGCCTTGGCCAGCAGCGCGGCAAGCCGCATTTCCTCGAACATGTCCAGGCGGTTGTTGCTCGCCGCGCCGTCGGTGCCCAGCGCCAGGTTGATGCCCGCGGCGGCGATTTTCGCCACCGGCGCGAAGCCGCTCGCCAGCTTCAGGTTGGAAGACGGACAATGCGCCACCGAGGCGCCGTGCTTCGCAAGCAGTGCGATTTCGGCCTCGGTAAGGTGCACCGCGTGCACCGCGATCAGGCCCGGCCCGAGCAGGCCCAGGCGCTGCAGCCGCTCCATCGGCCGCACCCCGTGCTCGGCTAGCGAGCGCGCGATCTCGTCCTCGGTCTCGTGCAGGTGGATGTGGACCGGTACGTCCACCTCGCCGGCAAATTTGGCGACCTTGCGGAAGGTCGCATCCGACACCGTATAGGGCGCGTGCGGCGCGAGGCAGAACGAAACCATCGAGTGCTCGCGCCACTGGTCGCGCAGCGCGAGGCCCTTGGCCAGGTAGTCGTCGGGGTCGGCGCCGTAGGCCGAGGGGAAGTCGAGCACGATCATGCCGACCGAAATCCTCATCCCGGCCTCCAGCGCTGCTTCCAGTGCCGCCGCTGGGAAGAAATACATGTCGTTGAAGCAGGTGACGCCGCCGCGCAGCATCTCGGCGCAGGCGAGCAGCGTGCCGTCCTTCACGAAGCGCGGCGAAACGTGTTTCATTTCCGCGGGCCAGATGTGCTGTTCCAGCCAGCGCATCAGCGGCAGGTCGTCGGCGAGGCCGCGCATCAGCGACATGGCGGCATGCGTGTGGGCGTTGACCAGGCCCGGGATCAGGGCGTGCTCGCCGAGACCGACTTTCTCATAGGAGGGAAAGCGAGTTTCGGCCTGAGCGCGCGGCAACACGGCCTCGATGACGCCGTCGCGCACGGCGACGCAATGGTGATCCAGCACCGCGCCCGCGGGCTCTACCGGGATGATCCAGCGGGGACAGAGAAGGCTGTGTTGAGGGACGGAATTCGGCACGGAATTGCGGTCAATTCTAACCGCGCCGCATGATAAAATTTGCGCTGAATTTTTCGCCGCAGAACGGCCCCTCCGGTCCTCCCAAAACAAGAGCCGAAATGGAACCCTTCGCCAAGGAAACGCTCCCGGTCAGCCTCGAAGAGGAGATGCGCCGGTCCTACCTCGACTACGCCATGAGCGTGATCGTGGGGCGGGCGCTCCCGGACGTGCGCGACGGCCTCAAGCCGGTGCACCGCCGCGTGCTGTTCGCGATGCACGAATCGAACAACGTCTGGAACCGCGCCTACGTGAAATGCGCGAGGGTGGTCGGCGAAGTGCTCGGAAAATACCACCCGCACGGCGATACGGCGACCTACGAGGCGCTGGTGCGCATGGCGCAGGATTTCTCGATGCGCTACATGCTGGTCGACGGGCAGGGCAACTTCGGCTCGGTGGACGGCGACAACGCCGCGGCCTATCGCTACACCGAGTGCCGCCTCGAGCGCCTCTCGGCCGAGCTGCTCGCCGACATCGACAAGGAAACCGTCGATTTCGTCGACAACTACGACGGCAAGGAGCGCGAGCCCACCGTGCTGCCGTCCCGCATCCCGAACCTGCTGCTGAACGGTTCCTCGGGCATCGCGGTCGGCATGGCGACCAACATCCCGCCGCACAACCTGTCCGAGGTCGTGGATGCCTGCCTGCTGGTGATGAACGAACCGCAGTGCGCGATCGAGGAACTGATCAAGCTGATGCCGGCGCCGGATTTTCCGACCGCGGGCATCATCTACGGCATCGCGGGCGTGCATGAGGGCTACCGCACTGGGCGCGGCCGCGTGGTGATGCGAGCGCGCACCCATTTCGAGGACATCCCGGGCAAGAGCGACCGCCAGGCGATCATCGTCGACGAACTGCCCTACCAGGTGAACAAGAAAGCCCTGCTCGAGCGCACCGCAGAGCAGGTCACCGAGAAAAAACTCGAGGGCATCTCGGACATCCGCGACGAATCCGACAAGCAGGGCATCCGCGTGGTGATCGAGCTGAAGCGCGGCGAGATCGCGGAAGTGGTGCTCAACAACCTGTTCAAGCAGACGCAACTGCAGGACACCTTCGGCATGAACATGGTCGCGCTGGTGGACAACCAGCCGCGGGTGCTCAACCTGAAGCAGCTGCTGGAAGCATTCATCTCCCACCGCCGCGAGGTGGTGACGCGCCGCACCGTGTTCGAGCTGAAGAAGGCGCGCGAACGCGGCCACATACTGGAAGGCCTCGCGGTGGCTCTCTCCAACGTGGACGAGGTGATCGAACTCATCAAGAAGGCGCCGTCGCCCGCGGAGGCGAAGCGCGAGCTGCTCGGCCGCTCCTGGAATTCGGATCTGGTGAAGGAGATGTTGAGCAAGGTCTCCGGAGGGCATGAACAGTACCGTCCCGAGGGCCTCGCGGCGGAGTTCGGCCTCAAGCCCGAGGGCTACCGGCTGTCGGAAGAACAGGCGCAGGCAATCCTGGAACTCAGGCTGCAGCGCCTCACCGGCCTGGAGCAGGACAAGATCCGCGACGAATACCGCGAAGTGATGACTGCCATCGCCGACCTGCTCGACATCCTCGACAAGCCGGCGCGCATCATCGAGATCATCAGCGGCGAGCTCAAGCACATCAAGGAAGAGTTCGGCGACCGCCGCCGCAGCGAGATCGTCACCGTAGCCGAGGACATCTCGATCGAGGATCTGATCGCGCCGCAGGACATGGTGGTCACTTTCTCGCACGGCGGCTACGTCAAGTCGCAGCCGTTGGCCGACTACAGGGCGCAAAGGCGTGGCGGCCGGGGCAGGACCGCGGCCACCACCAAGGACGATGATTTCATCGAGCGCATGTTCGTCGCCCATTCTCACGACCACCTGCTGTGCTTCTCCAACCGCGGGCGGCTGTACTGGCTCAAGGTGTTCGAGGTGCCCCAGGGCGGCAGCACCGCGCGCGGCAAGCCGGTGATCAACATGTTCCCGCTGGAGGAAGGCGAGAAGATCACCGCGGTGGTACCGGTGAAGGAATTCGACGAGAACCGCTTCGTGTTCATGGCGACCGCGCAGGGAACGGTGAAGAAGACGCCGCTGTCCGATTTCTCGCGGCCGCGGCCCTCGGGCATCATCGCCGTCGGGCTGGACGAGGGCGACTACTTGATCGGCGTCGCGCTCACCGACGGCAAGTACGACGTGATGCTGTTTTCCTCGGAGGGCAAGGCGATCCGCTTCCACGAGGAGGACGTGCGCCCCATGGGCCGCACCGCGACCGGCGTGCGCGGCATGCGCCTGCCGGAGGGCGGCTGGAAAGTGGTCTGCATGCTTGCGGCCAAGGACGAGACGCAGACCGTTCTCACTGCGACCGAGAACGGCTACGGCAAGCGCACGCCGATTTCGGAGTACACCAAGCACGGCCGCGGCGGCCTCGGCATGATCGCGATCCAGGCGAGCGAGCGCAACGGCGCGCTGGTAGGCGCGGTGCTGGTGGACGACCACGACGAAGTGATGCTGATCTCCACGGGCGGCGTGCTGATCCGCACCGCGGTGGCGCAGATTCGCGAAATGGGCCGCTCGACGCAGGGCGTGACGCTGATCGCGCTGTCCGAAGGCGAGAAGCTGGCCGGCATCGAGCGCATCGTGGACCGGGACGAGGAAGGGCACGGCGGCAACGGGGGCGACGGTGACGCCGCAGGAGGCGAAGTCGTGGCTCCGGTGCCGGGCCCGGCGGGCCCGACCCTGCACTGATGTCCAGGATCATCAATTTCAGCGCGGGCCCCGCGGTCCTGCCCGAGGAAGTCCTGTCCCGCGCCGGCGACGAGATGCTCGACTGGCGCGGTACCGGCATGTGCGTGATGGAAATGAGCCATCGCGGCAAGGAATTCATGTCGATCGCCGCCGAGGCGGAGAAGGACCTGCGAGAGCTGCTCGCGGTCCCCTCGAACTACAAGGTGCTGTTCCTGCAGGGCGGCGCGACGCTGCAATTCGCGCAGATCCCGATGAACCTGCTCGCGGGGAAGGGCAAGGCGGACTACGTCGTCACCGGCGAGTGGTCGAAGAAGGCGGTCAGGGAAGCGCAGGCCTACTGCGACGTGCACATCGCCGCGTCCTCGGAGGACAAGAGCTTCACGTATTTTCCCGCACAAGAGGCTTTCCAAATAAGAAACGATGCGGCGTATTTGCACTACTGCTCGAACGAAACGATCGGCGGGGTGGAAGCGCACTGGATACCGAAAAGCGGCATTCCGCTCGTCGCCGACGCCTCGTCGCACATCCTGTCGCGGCCGCTGGACGTCTCCAGGTTCGGCCTGATCTATGCGGGCGCGCAGAAGAACATCGGCCCGGCCGGCCTCACCATCGTCATCGTGCGCGAGGACCTGCTCGGCAAGGCGGCCAAGGGCACGCCCTCCGTCATGGACTACAAGCAGCAGGCCGCGGCCGATTCGATGCTCAACACGCCCGCCACCTACGGCATCTACATCGCCGGGCTGGTATTCAAGTGGTTGAAACGGCTGGGCGGCCTGGCCGAGATCGAGAAGCGCAACATCGCCAAGGCGCAGCTGCTCTACGACTACCTCGACCGCAGCAGCTTCTACCGCAACCCGGTCAATCCGAAGGACCGCTCGCGCATGAACGTGCCGTTCACGCTCGCCGATCCGGAACTGGACGGCGAATTCCTCAAGGGCGCGGAAAAAGAGGGCATGGTCCAGCTCAAAGGCCACCGCCTGGTGGGCGGCATGCGCGCCTCGATCTACAACGCAATGCCGATCGAAGGCGTGCAGCAGCTGGTTGCCTACATGAAGGACTTCGGAGCGCGCCGTGGCTAAGAGAGGGAAAAAGCTCGAGGTGCTGGTCCTCAACCCGATCGCGCAGGTGGGCCTGAAGCGGCTGCCGGCGGAACTCTTCGAGGTGGTCAAGGAATCCAGGGCGCCGGACGTGATCCTGGTGCGCTCGGCTGACATGCACGCGATGAAATTCGACGCCAGCCTGAAGGCAGTGGGACGCGCGGGTGCGGGCGTGAACAACATTCCCGTAGGGGAGCTTTCCAAGCTGGGCGTGCCGGTGTTCAACGCGCCGGGCGCGAACGCCAACGCGGTGAAGGAACTCGTGGTGGCGGGAATGCTGATCGCGGCGAGAAACCTTGCGCCTGCCCTGGGCTTCGTGAACGGCCTGGATAAAAACGCCAAGGATCTTGAAAAACAGGTCGAAGGCGGCAAGAAAGCCTATGCCGGCGTGGAACTCCCGGGCCATACGCTGGGCGTGATCGGCCTGGGCAAGATCGGCAGCCTGGTCGCCGACGCCGCCATCCGGCTCGGCATGAAGGTGCTGGGCTACGATCCCGAGATCACGGTAGACGCGGCCTGGAGCCTGCCCTCGCAGGTGCGCAAGGCGAACTCGGTGGACGAGATTCTGAGGGCGGGCGACTTCATCACCCTCCACGTGCCGCTGGTGGACAAGACGCGCCACCTGGTGAACGGGAAGAACATCGGCCAGATGAAGGCGGGCGCGGTGCTGCTGAATTTCTCGCGCGACGGCGTGGTGGACGACAAGGCGGTGCTCCAGGCACTATCGTCGAAGAAACTGCGCTGCTACGTCACCGACTTTCCCTCCGCGGAACTGATCGGCAGGCCCGGCGTGGTCGCGTTGCCGCACCTGGGCGCCTCCACCAGCGAGGCGGAAGACAACTGCGCCGTGATGGTGGCCGACCAGGTGCGCGAGTACATTGCGCATGGCACGATGGAGAATGCGGTCAATTTCCCGAACGCGCAAATGCCGCGCGAGTCGCCGTACCGCCTGGCGATCGCCAACGCCAACGTGCCGAACATGCTGACGAGCATTTCGAACGCGATGGGCAGCCGCAAGATCAACATCCACAACATGCTGAACAAATCGAAGGGCGAGATGGCCTACACGCTGGTCGACGTGGACAGCCCGGTGCCCGACGCCGCGATCGAGGAACTGCGCGCGATCAAGGGCGTGCTCGCAGTCCGCTATCTGCCCATCGAGGGATAGGCCCCGTCGCATGAGCGAAAAGGAAATAAAAAAACTGCGCGTCGAGATCGACGCGCTGGATGCGGAACTGCTCGCCCTGCTCAATCGTCGCGCCGCGGTGGTGCGCGAGGTGGGCGAGCTGAAGGGCGGCGCGCCCGCCTACCGGCCGGAGCGCGAGAGCGAGATCCTGCGCCGCGTTGCCGCCGGCAAAGGATCGCTGCCGGCGCAGAGCGCGGTAGCGGTGTTCCGCGAAATCATTTCGGCCTGCCGCGCGCTGGAGCAGGAAATCCGCGTCGCCTACCTCGGCCCGCAGGGCACGTTCAGCGAGCAGGCGGTGCGTCAGCAATTCGGCCAGGCAGTCGCAGCCGAACCGGCGGCCTCCATCGACGAGGTGTTCCGCAGCGCCGAGTCCGGCGCGACGCAGTTCGCGGTGGCGCCGGTGGAGAACTCCACCGACGGCGTGGTCGGGCGCACGCTCGACCTGCTGCTGACCACGCCGCTGCGCATCTGCGGCGAGATCGAGCTGCGCGTGCGGCAGAACCTGCTTGCCCGCGCGCCAAAGCTGGCTGCGGTGAAGCGCGTCTATTCGCACGCCCAGTCGCTGGCGCAGTGTAACGGCTGGCTGAACCAGAACATGCCGCGCGCGGAACGCATCCAGGTCGGCTCGAATGCCGAAGCGGCGAAGCGCGCGGCGAAGGAAAAAGGTGCCGCGGCGATTGCCGGCGAGGCCGCGGCGGCGCTTTACGGCCTGAAAGTGCTCGGGCGCGGCATCGAGGACGACCCGAACAACACCACGCGCTTCCTGGTCCTCGGCCAGGTCGACCCTGCGCGCACCGGCAAAGACCGCACCTCGATGGTGATGTCGGCGGAGAACAAGCCCGGCGCCGTGCATGCGCTGCTGTCGCCGCTGGCGGCGAACGGCGTCAGCATGTCGCGCATCGAATCCCGCCCGGCGAAGGCCCGCTCGGCGCGCTGGGAGTACGTGTTCTTCGTCGATGTCGAAGGCCATCAGGCCGACGACAAGGTCGCCGCCGCGATCGCCGAACTGAAGCAGCGCGCGCCTTTCTTCAAGGTTCTCGGGTCCTACCCGATCTCGGTTTCCTAGAAAGAAGTACCGGCATGGTCATCGATCCCTGCGAGCTCTCCCCGTCATACGTGCGTTCCATCGCGCCTTACCAGCCCGGCAAGCCGATCGCGGAGCTGGTGCGGGAGTTCGGGCTCAGGGAGGAGAGCATCATCAAGCTCGCCTCGAACGAAAACCCGCGCGGCATCGGGCCGCGCACGCGCGCCGCGATCGACGCCGCGCTCGGCGACATCGCGCGCTACCCGGACGGCAACGGCCACGACCTGAAACTCGCCCTGTCGCGTCGCTACGGCGTCGAAATGGCCTCGATCGTGCTCGGCAACGGTTCCAACGACGTGCTGGAACTGCTCGCGCTTGCCTTCCTCGGGCCGGGGCGCTCCTCGGTCTACTCGCAACACTGTTTCGCGGTGTATCCGCTTGCGACCCAGGCGCGCGGCGCGCGAAGCATCGCGGTGCCGGCGAAGAACTTCGGCCACGACCTCGAGGCCATGCTCTCGGCGATCGACGACGAGACCTACGTGGTCTGGGTGGCGAACCCGAACAATCCCACCGGCACCATGCTGCGCTCGGAAGAACTCGAGTCGTTCGTGAAGCGGGTGCCGGAACGCGTCATCGTGGTGATCGACGAGGCCTACAACGAGTACCTGTCGCCGGAGCTCAAGTCCGAGACCGTGAAGTGGCTCAAGCGCCACCCCAATCTCGTGGTCACGCGCACCTTTTCCAAGGCCTACGGCCTCGCCGGGCTGCGCGTGGGCTATGCGTTCGCGCATCCTTCGGTCGCGGACATCATGAATCGCGTGCGCCAGCCGTTCAACGTCAACAGCATCGCGCTCGTGGCTGCGACTGCCGCGCTCGACGACATGGAGTTCGTCGCCCGCAGCTTCGCCGAGAACCTGCAGGGGATGCGCCAGGTCGAAGAGGGCGCGAAGCGCCTCGCGCTCGACTGGATCCCCTCCCACGGCAACTTCATCACCGTGCGCGTCGGCAAGGCAAACGAGATTTACCGGCGCCTGCTCAAGCGCGGCGTGATCGTGCGGCCGGTCGGCGGCGGCTATCAGTTGCCCGAGCACCTGCGCGTCACCATCGGCACCGCGCAGGAGAACGAGCGGTTCCTGTCCGCGCTGGCCGCCAGCCTGAAGGAAGCGTAAAGAAACAATGTTCTACCAAAGGGTCGCCGTCATCGGCGTCGGGCTCATCGGCGGCTCCTTCGCCCTGGCGCTGAAGGGCGCGAAGCGCTGCGGCCACGTGGTCGGGGCGGGGCGCAGCGCCGCCAACCTCGAGCTCGCGCTGGAGCGCGGTGCCGTCGATTCGTTCGAGTCCGAGGCGGCGAAGGCAGTTCGGGGCGCGGACCTGGTGCTGGTTGCGGCTCCCGTGGCCCAGTTCGAGAAAATTTTCCTGGAAATAAATCCGCACCTGAAGCCAGATACGCTGGTCATGGATGCCGGAAGCACGAAGCGCGACGTGGTTGCCGCGGCACGAAAGCGCCTGGGGGGGAATATTGCCCGCTTCGTGCCCGCGCATCCGATCGCCGGAGCGGAACAAAGCGGGGCGGGGGCGGCGGACGCGGGGCTGTTTCGGGGCCGCCGCCTGATTCTGACGCCGCTTGAAGAAAACAAAAAAGAGGACGTGGAAACCGCTGCCGCGCTGTGGGCCGGTATCGGCGCGCGTGTTTCGCGCATGAGCCCGCAAGAACACGACGAGGTGTTCGCGGCGGTCAGCCACCTGCCGCACCTGCTCGCATTCGCGCTCGTCAGCGGCATCGGCGCGCGTGCCGATGCCGCCAGGCTGTTCGGTTACGCCGCCGGAGGATTCCGCGATTTCACGCGCATCGCTTCCAGCGATCCGGAAATGTGGCGCGACATCTGCATGGCGAACAGCGATCAGCTGCTGAAGGAATTGGGTTGTTTTTCCGGTGAACTCGAAAAAATGAGGAAACTCCTTGAAAGCCGGAATTCCAAAGAGCTCGAGAAACTCTTCGCCGAAGCGCGCGCCGCGCGCGGGCGCTGGCTGAACGGCGGCTACGAATGAAAGCGCTGCAGCTGGCGCCGATTGCCCGCGCCGAAGGCATCGTCCGGCTGCCCGGCTCGAAAAGCATCTCCAACCGCGTGCTGCTGCTCGCCGCGCTCGCCAAGGGCAAGACGCAGGTTTATGGCCTGCTGGACGCCGACGACACGCGGATGATGCTGGACGCGCTGCTGAAACTCGACATCCGCATCGACACCCGGGATTTCTCCAGGCTGGTGGTGGCCGGCGAGGGCGGCATCCCGAAAAAGAAGATGGACCTGTTCCTCGGCAACGCGGGCACTGCGTTCCGGCCGCTGACCGCGGTGCTGGCGGTCACGGGCGGCGAGTACCGGCTCTCCGGGGTGCCGCGCATGCACGAGCGGCCGATCCGCGACCTGGTCGGGCCCTTGCGCAGCATCGGTGCCAGCATCGACTACGTCGGCAAGGACGGCTTTCCGCCGCTCGCGATCCATCCGGGGAAAATCGCGGTCAAGGGCCACATCAAGATACGCGGCGAGGTTTCCTCGCAATACCTGAGCGCGCTGCTGATCGCGCTGCCGCTGGCGGGCGGCGGCTCGATCGAAGTCGAAGGCGAGCTCGTCTCCAAGCCCTATGTGACGATCACGCTGAACATGATGCGAAAGTTCGGCGTCGAGGTGGCGGTCAACGGCTGGCGCTCCTTCGACGTGCCCGGTTTCTCCTACGTTGCGCCGACGGAAATCTATGTCGAAGGCGATGCATCTTCGGCCTCGTATTTCCTTGCCGCGGGCGCGATCGCCGGCGGACCGGTGCGGGTCGTCGGAGTAGGCAAGGAAAGCATCCAGGGCGACATCCTGTTTGCGGAAGTGCTGGAGAAAATGGGCGCGAAGGTCGAGTTCGGATCCGACTGGATCGAAGTCTCGTCTGCCGGGAAGCTCAAGCCCGTCGACATGGACATGAACCACATCCCGGACGCGGCGATGACCGCCGCGGTGGCTGCGCTGTTCGCCGAAGGGCCGAGCGTGATCCGCAACATCGGCAGCTGGCAGGTGAAGGAGACCGACCGCATCACCGCGATGGCGCGCGAGTTGCGCAAGCTCGGCGCCACAGTCGTCGAGGGCCCGGATTTCCTGAAGATCGCGCCGCCCGCGAAGCTCGAGGCCGGCGTCGCCATCGATACCTACGACGACCACCGCATCGCGATGTGCTTTTCGCTCGCCGCGCTGGGCGGCGTGCCCGTGACCATCAACGACCCGGATTGCGTGGCCAAGACCTTCCCGGCCTACTTCCAGGTCCTCGCCGACATTTCGCACCACTGAATGGAATGAACGCTCCGGTCATCGCGATCGACGGCCCGTCGGCCTCTGGCAAGGGCACCGTCGCGAAGCACGTCGCCCGGGTGTTGGGATTCCATAACCTGGAAAGCGGTGCCTTATACCGGCTGGTCGCTTTGGCGGGTGGCAGTGATCCGGCACGAACCGCGCTGAACCTCGGCGTGGAATTTAAGGATGATCTTATATTCCTTAACAAACAAGATGTTACAGAACAATTGCGCTCCGAAACGGTGGGCATCCGAGCCTCCGAGATCGCCTCTATTCCAGAGGTCCGCCATGCACTGTTAGCGCGCCAGAGGGCGTTTCGGAGGCCGCCAGGTCTGGTGGCGGAAGGCCGGGACATGGGCACGGTAGTGTTTCCGGACGCCGTGCTGAAAGTGTTCTTTTTGGCAAGCGTAGAAGTACGCGCCCAGCGCAGGTATAAGCAGTTGATAGACAAGGGAAACAGTGCTAATCTCGCGACCCTTTCCCGTGATCTAGAGGAGCGGGACAAGCGAGATGCCGCCCGAGCGGTGGCGCCGCTCAAGCCGGCAGTCGACGCGGTGTCTCTCGACTCCTCTGAACTGACGATCGATGAAGTCGTCGATCAGGTGCTGAAGAAGTACCGGGAAAGAATGTACCGCTAAGAAAACAGGCGGGACGCTGTTAACGGCTTCCCGATTTTGCAACCCAACCCGCGAGGCTGATCGCAAGCCCGCGGATATGAAGGCTTTTTAAACTCACTCAATGGCCAGCGTTTCTTCAGCAGTCTCCAAGTCGTCCCCAGCTCCCGCTCCCGAGTCGTTCGCAGCCCTGTTCGAGGAAAGCCTGACGCGCAAGGAAATGCGCGTCGGCGAGGTCATCACCGCGGAAGTCGTGCGCATGGACCAGAACTTCGTCGTGGTGAACGCGGGGCTCAAGTCCGAAAGCATCATTCCGCTCGAAGAATTCCGCGACGACGCCGGCGCGCTCACCGTCAAGCCCGGCGATTTCGTCAGCGTGTCCATCGAGGCGCTCGAGGACGGCTACGGCGAGACGCGCCTGTCGCGCGAGAAGGCGAAGCGCATGGCCGCCTGGCTGGAACTGGAAGCGGCGCTCGGTAGCGGTGAAAAAATCCAGGGCGTCATCACCGGCAAGGTGAAGGGCGGCCTCACCGTCATGGCGAAAGGCATACGCGCCTTCCTGCCCGGTTCGCTGGTCGACCTGCGTCCGGTCAAGGACACCACGCCGTACGAAGGCAAGACGATGGAGTTCAAGGTCATCAAGCTCGACCGCAAGAGGAACAACGTGGTCGTGTCGCGCCGCGCGGTGCTCGAGGAAACCGCGGGCGCCGAGCGCGAACAGCTGCTCTCCACTCTGGCCGAGGGCGCGGTGGTCAAAGGTATCGTCAAGAACATCACCGACTACGGCGCGTTCGTGGACCTGGGCGGCATCGACGGCCTGCTGCACATCACCGACCTGGCCTGGCGCCGCGTCAAGCATCCGACCGAGGTGGTGAACGTCGGCGACGAGGTTACCGCCAAGGTGCTCAAGTTCGACGCCGAGAAGAACCGCGTCTCGCTGGGCCTGAAGCAGCTCGGCGAGGATCCTTGGGTCGGCATATCGCGCCGATACCCCCAGGGCACGCGCCTGTTCGGCAAGGTCACCAACCTCACCGACTACGGCGCTTTCGTCGAGGTCGAGGCGGGCATCGAGGGCCTGGTGCACGTTTCCGAGATGGACTGGACCAACAAGAACGTGCACCCCTCCAAGGTGGTGCAGGTCGGTGACGAGGTCGAAGTCATGATCCTCGAAATCGACGAGGAGCGGCGCCGCATCTCGCTCGGCATGAAGCAGTGCCTGCCGAATCCCTGGGAGGATTTCGCGCGCGAGTTCAAGAAGGGCGACCGCGTCAAGGGCCAGATCAAGTCGATCACCGATTTCGGCGTCTTCGTCGGCCTGGCGGGCGGCATCGACGGCCTGGTGCACCTCTCGGACCTGTCCTGGAGTCTCGCGGGCGAGGAAGCGGTCAAGAACTTCAAGAAGGGTGACGAAGTCGAGACCACCGTGCTGTCCATCGACGTCGAGCGCGAGCGCATTTCGCTCGGCATCAAGCAGCTCGAGGGCGACCCGTTCACCAATTTCGTCGCCGGCCACGAGAAGAACAGCGTGGTCACCGGCACCGTGAAGTCCGTGGACGCCAAGGGCGCGGTGATCTCCATCGGGTCGGACGCCGAGGGCTACCTGCGCGCTTCCGAGTTCTCGCGCGACCGCGTGGAGGACCTGAGCAAGGTGCTCAAGGAAGGCGATTCGGTGACCGCGATGATCATCAACGTCGACCGCAAGAACCGCTCGATCAACCTGTCCGTGAAGGCGAAGGACGTGGCCGAGGAGACCGACTCGATGAAGCAGATCCGGAGCGAGAATGCGGCCAGCGCCGCGGGCAGCACCAACCTTGGCGCGCTGCTGCGGGCGAAGCTGGACAAGAGCGGTTCCACGCCGCAGGAATAGCCGGACAGTCCTGACGATACGTGGAGGGGAGCGCCATGACGAAGTCGGAACTGATCGCGCGGCTGGCACAGCGCTACCCGCAGCTGGTGGCTAAGGACGCCGAATACGCGGTGAAGATGATCCTGGACGCAATGACGCATTCGCTGCTGAACGGCCATCGCATCGAGATCCGCGGCTTCGGCAGCTTCGGCCTGAACTACCGGCCGCCGCGCGTCGGGCGCAATCCGAAATCCGGCGAGAAGGTGCACGTGCCGGAGAAATACGTGCCGCATTTCAAGGCCGGCAAGGAACTGCGCGAGCGCGTCGATGCACTCGACCCGGACGCGACGATGGTCATGCCGTCGCGCACGCGGCAGGCGTCCTCGTAAGCCGCGCCGCGGCGCGGTTCTGAACTGAACATGCGCGTCATCACCTGGGCGATCCGGCTCGCCCTGTTCGCGGCCCTGCTGGCGTTTGCGGCCAAGAACACGGATCCGGTCACGCTGCGCTTCTATTTCGGCCTCTCATGGCAGGCACCGCTGGTGCTGCTGCTGCTCGCCTTCTTCGCCGCCGGCGTGGTGCTGGGCCTGGCCGCCACGTCCGGCACCTGGTTCGCGCAGCGCCGGGAAATCTCCCGGCTGCGGCGCATGCAATCTTCCTCCAGGGCGGAGCCCGATACGCGGCCCGCATCGCAGCCGCCGGCGGCCGAAGGGTGAAGGCGGGCTGATGGAATTTGAGTACTGGTGGCTGCTCGTCATCCCGATCTTCTTCGGGCTGGGCTGGCTCGCGGCGCGCGTCGACATCAAGCACCTGGTCAGGGATTCGCGCGCGCTGCCGAGTTCCTACTTCAAGGGGCTCAATTTCCTGCTGAACGAGCAGCCGGACAAGGCCATCGAGGCGTTCATCGAGGTGGTCAAGGTGGACCCCGAGACGGTGGAACTGCATTTCGCGCTTGGCAGCCTGTTCCGCCGGCGCGGCGAATACGACCGCGCCATCCGCATGCACCAGCACCTGCTGGAACGCGCCGACCTCGCCGTCGAGCAGCGCGCGGCGGCGCTGTTCGAGCTGGGCCAGGACTACCTCAAGGCGGGCATCCTCGACCGGGCGGAAGAGGTGTTTCTCAAGCTTTCCGACGGCCCGCAAGCGGGCGAGGCGCGGCGTTTCCTGCTGGACATATTCCAGCAGGAAAAGGACTGGGACAAGGCCGGAGCGATGGCCAAGCGGCTCGAATCGGAGACCGGCCAGTCGCGCGCCCGGGAGACCGCCCATTTCCTCTGCGAGATGGCGAGCTCCGAGGCGACGCATTCCCGGCCCGATGCCGCGCGCGCGCACCTGGACGCGGCGCTGGAGGCAAACCGGAAATGCGTGCGCGCCAGCATCCAGCTCGGCGACCTGGAGCGCGCCGCCGGCAGCCCGGAGCGCGCGATCGAGAACTGGAAGCGCATCGAGTCGCAGAATCCCGCCTACCTGGCGATGGTGGCGCAGCGCCTGCTCGAGACGCACCGCGAGGCCGGCAAGTTCGACGAGGGCCTGACGCTGCTCGCAGGCTACCTCGAGCGCTTTCCGTCGCTCGACCTGCTAGATGCCGTGTTCCAGTACACCCTGGAATCGAAAGGCCCCGAAGCGGCCTACAAGCTGGTGCGCGACGAGTTGCGGCGCAACCCGACGCTGCTCGGCCTGGACCGGCTGCTGGAGGCGCAGATCGTGGGCACGTCGAACCCGGAACGGCGCAGGGATCTGGAGCTGGTGCGCAACCTGGTCCACGGCCACACGCGGCGCCTGGCGCGCTACCGCTGCGAGAACTGCGGCTTCAAGGCGCGGCAGTTCTACTGGTTGTGTCCGGCCTGCGGCGGCTGGGAGACCTATCCGCCGCGGCGTACAGAGGAATTCGACCTGACACCATGAAAATCACCGTAGTCGGCACCGGGTACGTGGGTCTGGTAAGCGGGGCCTGCCTGGCAGACATGGGCAACCATGTCCTTTGCGTGGACGTCGATGGCGCCAAGGTGCGCGCGCTGAATGACGGCCGGATTCCGATCCACGAACCGGGATTGGAGCCCGTGGTGCGGCGCAACCGCGACGCCGGTCGCCTGAGCTTCTCCGCCGACGTCGCGGCAGGCGTCGCGCACGGCGTATTGCAGCTGATCGCCGTCGGCACGCCGCCGGGCGAGGATGGTTCGGCCGATCTGAAGCATGTGCTGGCCGCAGCGCTGTCCATCGGCCGCCACATGGACCATTACCGGGTTGTCGTGAATAAATCGACCGTCCCGGTGGGAACTGCGGACAAGGTAAAAGAAGAAATAAAAAAGGAACTCGAAAAACGGGGCAAACAGGTTTCCTTCAGCGTCGTCTCCAACCCTGAATTCCTCAAGGAGGGCGCCGCAGTCGAGGATTTCATGCGGCCCGACCGCATCATCGTCGGCTCGGACGACGAGCGCGCCACTGCGCTGCTGCGCGAGCTCTATGCGCCGTTCCAGCGCAACCACGACCGGTTGATGCTGATGAGCGTGCGCTCGGCCGAACTCGCCAAGTACGCCGCCAACGCGATGCTGGCGACGCGCATCTCGTTCATGAACGAGCTCGCCAATCTTGCCGAGGCGCTGGGGGCGGACATCGAGGAAGTACGCAAGGGCATAGGCTCCGACCCGCGCATCGGCACGCATTTTCTCTACCCCGGTGCCGGGTTCGGCGGCTCCTGCTTTCCGAAGGACGTCAAGGCGCTTCAGCGCATCGCCGCGGACGCGGGGCGGCCGCTGCAGGTGATGGCTGCCGTGGAGCGGGCAAACGAAGCGCAGAAACATGTCCTCGGCGAAAAGATCAAGGCGCGCTTTGGCAAAAATCTCAAAGGCAGGCGCTTCGCGATCTGGGGCCTCGCCTTCAAGCCCAACACCGACGACATGCGCGAGGCGCCCAGCCTTGCCCTGATTTCCGACCTGCTTTCGGCGGGAGCGGAGATCCGCGCCTATGATCCCATCGCGAAACCGCGCATCGACGGCGTGGCGCTCGCGGACTCGGCGACGGATGCCCTGCAAGGCTGCGATGCGCTCGCCATCGTCACGGAGTGGGCGGAGTTCAGGGCGCCTGACTACGCAGCGCTGAGGAAAATCCTGAAAACGCCGGCGATATTCGACGGCCGGAACCTGTACGATCCCGGCATGGTGCGCTCGCTCGGCTTCGAGTATTTCCCCGTGGGACGCAAGCAATGAAGGCGCTTGATACGAGGAAGGCGCGCGTGCTGGTGGTGGGCGACGTCATGCTGGACCGGTACTGGTTCGGCGACGTTACGCGCGTTTCGCCGGAAGCACCGGTGCCGGTGGTGCGCTTCCGCAACCAGGAAGAGCGGCTGGGTGGCGCGGCAAACGTCGCCAACAACTGCGCCGCGCTCGGTGCTCGCACGCGGCTGCTCTCGGTGACGGGCGCGGACGAGGCGGGCGACCGGCTCGAGATGATGGTGAAGGAGGCCGGAATCCAGGCGAATCTGCTTCGCGACCCGAAGACCCCGACCACGGTGAAGTTGCGGGTGCTCTCCAAGCAGCAGCTGCTGCGCATCGATTTCGAGACTGCGCCCTCCGGCGAGGCGCTTGCCTCCAAGCTCGCCGATTTCAAGGCCGCTTTGCCGTCCTGCGACGTGGTGATCCTGTCGGATTACGGCAAGGGCGGCCTGGCGCACATCGCGAAAATGATCGGCCTGGCCCGCGCGGCGGGCAAGAGCGTGCTGGTGGACCCCAAGGGCGACGACTGGTCGCGCTACAAGGGGGCGCAGGTGATCACCCCGAACCGCAAGGAACTCGCCGACGTGGTCGGCAGCTGGAAGAGCGAGTCCGATCTGGAACGGCGCGTGAGCCGCCTGCGCACGCAGCTCGGCCTGGACGCGCTGCTGCTCACGCGCGGCGACGAAGGAATGTCGCTGTACTCGGCGAAAAGGCCGGTGCACGTCAAGGCCGAGGCCCGCGAGGTGTTCGACGTCAGCGGCGCGGGTGATACCGTGATCGCGACACTTGCCACCATGCTGGCCTCGGGCGTGCGGCTCGAGCAGGCGATGCGCATCGCCAACCGTGCCGGCGGCATCAAGGTCGCCAAGCTCGGAACGGCCGTCGTCACCCGCAAAGAACTGTTCACAACGTAAAGGCCGGGCGGATAAACATGCTCTACGTCGTCACCGGCGCCGCCGGATTCATCGGATCGAGACTGGTCGCCGCGCTCAACCATGCCGGCATCCGCGAGATACTCGCGGTGGACAACCTTGAGAACGGCGCCAAGGCGGTCAACCTTGCCGGCGTCGAGATCGAGGATTATCTCGACAAGCGCGAATTCCTGTCGCAGCTCGAAACCGGCCGGCTGGACGGCGGCATCGAGGCCGTGTTGCACCAGGGCGCCTGCTCCGACACGATGGAGACCGACGGCCGCTACGTGATGGAGAACAACTACGCCTACTCCAAGGCGCTGTTCGACTGGTGCCAGGACGAGGAAGTGCCGCTGATCTACGCTTCCTCGGCGGCGGTCTACGGCCCGGGCAAGGAATTCGGCGAGGCGCGCGAAAACGAAGACCCGCTGAACGTCTACGCCTACTCCAAGTACCTGTTCGACGAGTACGTCAGGAAACGCGTCGAGGGGAGAACTGCGCAGGTGGCCGGCCTGCGCTATTTCAACGTCTATGGGCCGAACGAGGCGCACAAGGGGCGCATGGCCTCGGTGGCCTTCCATGCCTTCAACCAGTTCCGCGCCGAGGGCCGCGTCAGGCTGTTCGAGGGTTCGGACGGCTACGCCGACGGGGGCCAGGAGCGCGATTTCGTGCACGTGGACGACGCTGTGAGCGTGAACCTCTGGCTGCTGGAGAACCGCGACATTTCGGGCATCTTCAACTGCGGCACCGGGCAGGCGCAGACCTTCAACGAAGTCGCCGCAGCCGTGATCAATACCGTGAACGGCTCGGATTTTTCGGTCGAGGAACTGGTGCAGAAGAATTTCATCGAATACATCCCTTTCCCGCCCCAGCTGGTGGGGAAGTATCAGAGCTACACGCAGGCGGACCTGGGCCGGCTGCGCGAAGCGGGCTACGGCGGCAGTTTCCAGCGCGTGGAGGAGGGCGTGGCCTCCTATGTCAGGGAGTTGCTGAAAGCGTGAAGAATACGGTCGAGGATTTCATCGGCAACACGCCACTCGTGCGGCTGCAGCGCCTGAACTCGGAATCTGAAAAGAACAAGAACGTCATTCTCGCCAAGCTGGAGGGCAACAATCCGGCCGGCTCGGTCAAGGACCGCCCCGCGATCTCCATGATCCGGGGCGCCGAGGAGCGCGGCGAGATTAAACCCGGCGACGTGCTGATCGAGTCGACCTCGGGCAATACCGGCATCGCGCTCGCGATGGCGGCGGCGATCCGCGGCTACCGCATGGTGCTGATCATGCCCGAGCACCTTTCGCTGGAACGCAGGCAGACCATGCGGGCGTTCGGCGCGGAGATTGTCCTCACGCCGCAGAAGGGCGGCATGGAGGCGGCGCGCGACCTGGCCGAAAAGATGGTGAGGGAAAAGAAGGGAATCATGCTCGACCAGTTCGCCAATCCCGACAACCCGCGGGCGCACTACGAGGGCACGGCGCCCGAGATATGGCGCGATACCGGCGGCGGGATCACGCATTTCGTCTCCTCCATGGGCACTACCGGCACCATCATGGGCTGCGCGCGCTTTTTCAAGGAGAAGAACCCGAAAATCCAGATCATCGGCTGCCAGCCCGAGGAGGGCTCGCAGATCCCGGGCATCCGCAAGTGGCCCGAAGCCTACCTGCCGAAAATCTACGACAAGGCGCGCGTCGACCGCATCGAGTACGTCAATCAGGCCGACGCCGAAGAGACGGCGCGGCGCCTGGCGCGCGAGGAGGGTATCTTCGCCGGCATCTCCTCCGGCGGCGCGACGGCCGTTGCCTTGCGCATCGCCAGGGACCTCAAGAACGCCGTGGTCGTCACCATCATCTGCGACCGCGGCGACCGCTATCTTTCGACGGGCGTGTTTCCCGACTAGAAATCGGCTTGTCCGACTTCTCTTTATGAATTCCGTTCTCGCCTTTGACATAGAAACGGTGCCCGATGTCGCCGGCATCCGGCGCCTGCACGGGCTGCCCGCCGACCTGCCGGACGCCGAGGTCGCCGAGGTCGCGTTCCAGATTCGCCGCACGAAGACCGGCAGCGATTTCCTGCCGCCGCAGCTGCACAAGGTGGCGGTCATATCCTGCGTATTTCGCAGCGACGAGGGAATCAAGGTGTTTTCCCTCGAAGGGCCGGAAGCGGACGTCATCCGGCGCTTCTACGAAGGCATCGAGAAATTCGTCCCGCAGCTGGTCTCCTGGAACGGGGGTGGTTTCGATCTCCCGGTCCTCAACTACCGCGCGCTGATCCACGGCGTCGCCGCGCCCATGTTCTGGGAGACCGGCGACGAGAACCGCGATTTCCGCTACAACAACTACATATCGCGCTACCACGCCCGGCACCTCGACCTCATGGACGTGCTGGCGATGTACCAGCCGCGCAACAACGCGGCGCTCGACGAAGTCGCGCAGCTAGCGGGTTTCCCGGGAAAGATCGGCGTCGGCGGCGCGAAAGTTTGGGAAACCTACCTCGCGGGCGGGATCGCGGAAATCCGCGACTACTGCGAAGCCGACACGGCGAACACTTACCTCCTGTTCCTTCGATACCAGCTGCTGCGCGGAGTTTTCACGACAGCCGCCTACGAGAAGGAAATCCGGCTGCTGAAAAGCTACCTGAGGGACCTCGACAAACCCCACTGGCGCGAGTTCCTCAAACTCTGGAATGAAACTTGAAATCGACGCGCTCGATGCCGCCGGCCGCGGCGTCGCGCGCAGCGCCGGCAAGGTCGTGTTCGTCGAGGGCGCGCTCGCGGGCGAGCTGATCGAGGCCCGGTTGCTCGAATCGAAATCGAAATTCGACCGGGCACGCGTAACGGAGGTCCTCCGACCGTCGGCTTCCCGGCGCACGCCGCAATGCCCGCATTTCGGCGTCTGCGGCGGCTGCGCCACCCAGCACGTCGACGGGCGTACCCAGGTCGCGGCCAAGCAGCGCTGGCTGGAAGACAACCTCGCGCGCATCGGCAAGGTGAAGGCCGAAGCGATGCTGCCGCCGATTTATGGCGAAGAGTGGGGTTACCGGCACCGCGCCCGTCTGTCGGTGCGGTTCGTCGAGGGCAAGGGCGGCGCGCTGGTGGGATTCCGCGAGCGGAAATCCACCTATGTCGCCGATATGCAGGGCTGCGACGTATTGCCGCCGAAGACCTCGGCGCTCATCGTGCCGCTGCGAGAACTGATCGCGCGGCTCTCGATCCGCGACCGCGTACCGCAGGTCGAGGCGGCCGTCGGCGACAGCGCCACAGTGCTGCTGTTCCGCCACCTGCTGCCGTTCGACGCCCGGGACGAGGCATTGCTGCGGGAATTCGCCGATGCGAACGCCGTCTGTATCTGGCTGCAAGCAGCGGGTCCGGAGACGGCACGGCCGTTTCACCCCGACGCGCGCAACGTCCTTGACTACGGTCTGCCGGAGTTCGGCGTGCGGATCGCCTTCCAGCCCGCCGATTTCACCCAGGTGAACCCGGCGGTGAACCGCCTGCTGGTGTCGCGCGCCGTGCGCCTGCTGGCCCCGCGGCCCGGCGAGCGCATCGCGGATCTGTTCTGCGGCGTCGGTAATTTCACCCTGCCGCTCGCCGCGGGCGGCGCGCAGGTGATCGGTTTCGAAGGCAGCGCCCTGCTGGTCGAGCGTGCCCGGGAAAACGCGGCCGCCAACAAGCTGGTCGCGCAATTCGAGGTCGCCGATCTGTTCAAGCCCAACCTCGATCCCTGGGGCCCGTTCGACAAGTTCCTGATCGATCCGCCGCGGGAAGGCGCGATCGGCCTGGTGCATTCGCTGCCCGACGCCTGGCCGCGCCGCATCGTCTATGTTTCCTGCGATCCCGCGACGCTGGCGCGCGACGCCGACGTGCTGGTGCACTCCAAGGGCTTTCGATTAAGCTCCGCCGGCGTCGTCAACATGTTCCCGCATACTGCGCACGTCGAATCCATCGCCTTGTTTGAGAGAAACGGAGCTTCGCCATGACCATCACGCCGCTCTACGCCGGCATCCTCGCCGTCTCTTTCTTCGTCCTCAGCATCCGGGTCGTCGCATTCCGCCGCCAGGGCATCAGCCTGGGCGATGGCGGCAATCCCTCGATGCTGCGGCGCATCCGCGGACACGGCAATTTCGCGGAATACGTGCCGTTCATTCTCCTCATGATGGGTTTTCTCGAGTTCAGCCATTTCTCGTCATACCTGCTGCACGGGCTCGGTATCGTGCTCGTCGTCGCGCGCCTGCTGCACGGTTATGCGCTGTCGTTCACGGACAAGTTCTTTTTCGGCAGATTCATGGGAACGGTGTTGACGTTCACGTTGTTGAATGTCTGCGGCTTGCTGTGCCTGTACCAGGGACTGCAGGCGATCCTGAAGACGGCATGAAAAAGGCGCCCACAGGCGCCTTTTATTGAACCCGGACCGCTTCAATCGCGGTCGCCGCCGAAGCCGATCAGCAACTGCAGCAGGCTGGTGAAGATGTTGAGCAGGCTGATGTACACGCCTGTCGTCGCCATGACGTAGTTGGTTTCGCCGCCGGTCACGATCCGCGACAGGTCGTGCAGCAGGAACAGCGAGAACACCACGATCACCAGCGTCGAGATCGCCAGCGCCAGCGCCGGGATCTGCAGGAACATATTGGCGACCATCGCCACCAGCAGCGCGATCATGCCGACGAACAGGAACTTGCCCATGAAGCTGAAGTCGCGCTTGGTGACGGTCGCGACCGTGGCCATACCGAAGAACACGGCGCCGGTCCCTGCGGCTGCGTAGCCCACGAGTTGCATGCCGTTCTTCATCGTCAGCGCATGGTTGAGCAGGGGGCCCAGGAACCAGCCCAGCAAGCCGGTCATCAGGAGCAGGAGGAGGACGCCGACCGCGCTGTTGCGGTAGGCGGCGATGCCGAACTGCAACCCGACCACCGCGACCATCATGAGAAGGAAGCTCATCATGGGGCTACCGACGATCACCGAGGCGGTTGCCATGCCGATGTAGGCGCCGGCAATCGTCGGGATCATGGTCAACGCGAGCAGGATGTAGGTGTTGCGCAGGACCTTCTGTGTGTCCGGCGCTATCGCTACGGTGCCGTAGCTGGTGTCAGCAGTTTGCAGTTCTTGTTGCATTGATGCCTCCTAGTTGGACGCAAGTATAAGACTATCCGGGGCCGGGTAAGTTTCAACCGCAAAGCCTCATCCGGCAAAAGGTTAAAATGGGGGCGTCAGGACGATATTTCAAGGAGAGTTGGCAGAGCGGTCGAATGCGGCGGTCTTGAAAACCGTTAGCCCGCAAGGGCTCGGGGGTTCGAATCCCTCACTCTCCGCCACCGCGCTGGGCGCGAAGTTCCGGTTGCAGTCGACGCCCGGCGCCGGAACCCTGATCGAACTCCAGTTGTCCAACAGGGGTGAGAACAAGAGTTCTGCTCGCTGACGATCACGGCGTTCTGCGCGACGGCGTGCGCCGGCTCCTCGAAACCGACGACGCCATCAGCGTGATCGCGGTTGCCGACGACGGCCGCGACGCGGTCGAGAAGACCATGGAGTTCCTGCCCGACGTCGTGGTAATGGATGTATCGATGCCGGCAATGAACGGCATCGAAGCGACGCGGACTCTCGCGAAAAGGGTCCCTGGCACGGGCGTCGTGATGCTTTCCATGCATTCTTCCGCGGACGTCATCCGGGAGGCGCTGCTCGCGGGGGCGCGCGGCTACGTCTTCAAGGAATCCGTGGGAGAAGAAGTGGTGCGGGCGGTGAAGGCGGTCGCGGCCGGGCGGCTGTTCATAGGCAGCGGGGTCGGCGAGAAAATCGTCGCGGAATACCCGGGCGGGCTGGGCGGCGTCAGCGCGATCGACAGCCTGACCTCTCGCGAGCGCGAGACCCTGCAACTGGTGGCCGAGGGAAAATCCAATGCAGAGGCCGCCGCAATCCTGCACCTGTCGCCGCGCTCGGTAGAAACCTACCGCTGGCGCCTGATGCAAAAACTCGGCATCGAAGACCTGCCGTCTCTGGTCAAGTTCGCGATTCGCCACGGGATCACCACGCCGGAATAGCCAAGTTGTCGTAGTCTCACGATATTCAACCCCGCCCGCGGTCTTTAGGATTCGCGGATGCATTTTCCCCGGATCGCCGTTTCGGACAATATCCGCCGTGTCCAGGCGTGACGCGCCTCGCCGGCGCGGTGCCGGCGCCGTGGATAGCCTCACGGACACCGAGCGCGAAATCGTCAGGCTGGTGGCCGACGGCAAGACCAATCTGGAGGTGGCCGCGATCCTGGGCCTGTCGCCGCGCACTGTCGAGACCTACCGCCTGCGCCTGATGCGCAAGCTCGGCATCGGAGGCCTGTCGTCGCTCGTCAAATACGCCATCCGGCACGGAATCGTCTCGCTCGATTGATAGTTCCCTTGAACCGGCACGACATGATGCAGATCGAGGTGGGCAAACTCGATTTGCATCGCGAGCCGACCGTGTTCCAGGGCCTGCTCGAGGCCGCGGCAGCTTCGTTGCGCCCCCTGGCGGCCGGCAAGGGCCTGCAGTTGCTGGTCACGATGCCCAACGAGGATGTCATGGCCTGGACCGACCGGCGCGTATTCAGCCACATCGTCCTCAGTCTTCTCAGAAACGCAATCAAGTCCACGCCGCTGGGAAGCGCCCGCCTCAGCCTGGGCCTGCGCACGGTAGAGGGGGAAAAGATGATCGAGATAACCGTGGCGGATACCGGTGTCGGCATCGGTCCCGGTGATCAGGCCCGGCTGTTTTCCGCTTCCCCCGGGGTCGAGGCGGCAAGGCCCGCGCGCGCTGGGGACACCGGCCTCGGACTGCATGTCTGCCAGAGGCTTGCCGGTCTGCTGGGCGGAAAGATCGGCCTCCACAGCGAGCCCGGAAAGGGCAGCACGTTCACACTGCTGCTGCCGCGCGAATAACGCGGAGCGGAGCTACGGACGGGTGCCCCAGAGTTCGGCCGCTTCGCGCACCACGTCGGGCAGCGAGCCTGAAGCCGCCAGGCGGGAGCGCAGCCAGCCCGCATCCGAGTAGCTGCGCCGCACATCGTTGGCGAGTTCACGTACCGCTTCGACGCTGCCGAGCCGGGCCGCGTGCGGCATCACCGCCGCGGCGGTATTGAGAAAGTCAGCCCCGATTTCTATCCTGCGGCGCTCGAAAGGGTCGACCATCTGGCCGAGACAGCCGAAGCGGCAGGCCTCGAAGCGGTTGAAGGCGTTCACCTGGTACACCGCCGGGGACGGCGCGCGGCTGCGCTCTTCGAGCAGCCAGGCGGCGAGCGCCTGGGCGTAGGCAGCCAGCAGCGCCGCGCGGCGCACCGTGAGCGGCGTATCGCAAACACGGATTTCGATGGTGCCGTACTCGGGCTTGGGGCGGATATCCCAGTAGAAATCCTTCATGCCCTCGACGATGCCGTAGCCGCGCATGACCTCGAAGTACTCCAGGAACGCAGGCCAGTCGGCCACGAACGGCATGTGGCCCGAGAGCGGAAACGCGCTCACCGCGGTCAGGCGCGAGGACTGGAACGACGTGTCCTCGCCCTGGGAGAAAGGCGAAGAGGCCGACAGTGCGATGAAATGCGGCATGTAGCGCGTGAGCATGTGCACCAGGTACACGGCCTCGTCGCCGCCCGCGCAGCCGATGTGGATGTGCTGGCCGAACACCGTGAACTGCTTGGCCAGGTAGCCGTAGCGCTCGGTAACCGCCTTGAAGCGCTCGGCCGGATGGACGCGCCGCTCCGACCAGTCATGGAACGGATGCGCGCCGCCGCCGCAGACCCCGAGGTTGAGCAAGCCGGCCGCCTCGCAGACCACGGCGCGCTGCGCCTCCAGTTCCGCCAGCGCGCCCGCGAAGGAGGTCTGGATCGAGCTGTTCAGCTCGATCATGCTTAGGGTCACCTCCGGTTTGACTGCGCCCGGGATCTGCTTCTTCGCCAGGCGTTCGATCAGGTCGCCGGCCTCGTGCGCGAGGTCCCGGTCATGGGCGCGCACCAGTTGCAGTTCCAATTCGATGCCGAGGCTGAGCCGCTGCGAGGGGCTGAATTCCATTCATGCCTCCGGGTGGGCCTCGCCCGCCCTGCGCAGCGCAAACTGCGTCGCGAGCGGGCCGAGCAACTCGAGCAGCGCCGAGGCGGACAGCACGACCGCCGCCAGTTCGGCGCCGAAGCGCGGGTAGAGCGCCGCGGTGTCGTAGACCATGACCACCGCGATCCCCGACATCGGCAGCAGCGACAGCGACAGCAGCCCGGCGCCCCCTGCGCGCAGCCCGGACAGGCGTCCGAGCGCGAGGATCGCGACCGCCTTGCCGAGGAAGCGCACCGCGACGAACACCGCGGTCACGACGGCGACCGTTTCCAGCCCGCCGAAGTCGAGGCTGGCGCCGGACAGGACGAACAGAACCACGAACAGGAGCTGGCTGGCATGGCCGAAACGCAGCGGCAGCAGGACGTGATCGTAGTCTAGGTTGCGGGCGAGCATGCCGAGCGTCAGCAGCGCGACAACCACTGGAATGTTCAGCGCCCGCGCGCATCCGACCACCAGCACCACGAGAGCCACGAACAGGACGAACTGACGGTCCTCCCGTTTGCCCAGCCATTTAGCGAGCCCGAGCAGAAACTGGCTGCCGATGAATCCCAGCAATCCCGCGCCGGCCAGGAGGTACAGCGGGTGCAGGATCGCCGAGCGCCAGCTCGCCTCATGCTCCAGATGGAGGAAGGGCAGCAGCAGCGTCAGCGCGACATAGGCGAA
This sequence comes from Burkholderiales bacterium, assembly GCA_035308765.1. Taxonomy (GTDB): domain Bacteria; phylum Pseudomonadota; class Gammaproteobacteria; order Burkholderiales; family SG8-39; genus RBG-16-66-20. Next base: position 19,764 of record DATGGA010000090.1, on the reverse strand, counting down.
CACGCAATTGACCGCGGTGAACAGCAGCATGCGCTCGGTGATTTGCCCGGAGGCGCGCAGCTCTTGCGCAACCACGAGCACCACCGCCGGCGAGGTTGCCGTGCCCACGGCGGCGGCGGCGGCTGCGAGCAGGGACGGATAGTCGAAGTACATCAGCGCGGCGTAGATCGCAAAGAAGGCGCCGAGGCTTTCGCCTAGCGCGGCGAGCGCAAGCCAGCGATTGCGCCCGAGCCAGTCGAAGTCGAAGCGGTGGCCGAGCTCGAACACGATCATGCCCAGCGCGAGGTCGATGAACACGCGCGCTCCGGCAAACAGCGGCGCATGTACCAGGTCGAGCGCGTGCGGGCCGCAGGCGATGCCGACGAGAACGTAGCCGGTGACCCGCGGCAGCGACGCGACGCGGTTCGCCAGTTCGCCTCCCAGCAGGCCCGCGATCAGCAGCATGCCGAACAGGGCAAGCTGGCCGAACTGCAGGGGCCAAGAGGGCAGGAACCATCCGATCTCCTGCATGCTGGATCCTCCTCGGTTGAGAGGGAGCCCGCTTGGGATGGAAAGGGCCGCCAGCGGGAAAGTGGAGCAGCCCCATTTTACAAGGGAGCGTTCCGCCCCCTTGTCGCCGCTGGGCGACAGATCGAACATGCCCGCCGGCAGGCGCAATGCACGAGTGCTAGCGCCGTACCTCGCGCTGAAACACCTCGAGGCAGTGCGCCTTCGTGCGGATGAAGTCCGGGTCGGAAAGGGTATCCACGGTGCGCGGACGCACGCTGGAGAACGACGCAAATTCCGCGACCCGCGTCGGTCGCTTGGTCAGCAGAAGGATGCGGTCGGCGAGATAGACCGCTTCTTCCAGGTCATGGGATACCAGGACCATCGTGGTCCGCGTGCGCATGAAGACGTCCTGCAGCTTGTCGCGGATGAAAAGCGTCATTTCGTAGTCGAGTGCGGAGAACGGTTCATCCAGGAACAGCACTTCGGGTTGCGGAGCGAGCGCGCGCATGATGGAAGCGGTCTGCTGTTGCCCGCCGGAGAGTTCGTACGGGTAACGATTCAGGTCGAAGGTGACCTCGAAGGAGGCGATCAGCTCATCCACGCGCCGCCGCGCCTGGTGCGCGGACTTGCCGGCGAGCTTCAGCGGATAGCCGATATTGTCTATCGTGCGCAGCCATGGAAACATCGCATCGCGGTAGTTCTGGAACACGTAGCCGATCTTGGTGTCGCGCAGCGATTTGCCGTCGAACAGGATCTCGCCCGCGTCCGGCGGCAGCAGCCCCGCGATCATGTTGATGAGCGTGGATTTTCCGCAGCCGTTCGGTCCGAACACCGAGACGATTTCGCCTTTTGGAAGATCCAGGTTGAAGCGGTCGTAGAGGGGGGTGCCGGCAAAATATTTGGTCAGGCCGCGGATGGTGATGTGCGTGCCAAGCGGACCGGGCACGAAGGGCTCGGGCGGGGCTTCCGGCGCCACCACGGGAGTGACGACGCGCACGCTACTTCCCGCTCCAGTGCACGAGGCGCTTCTCCACGACCAGAAACATGATGTTCAGCGCGTAGCCGAGCGCTCCGGCGGCGAGGATCGAGGCGTACATGTCGCGCACATTGAGAACCTGCTGCGCGTCGATGATCCGGTGCCCGAGGCCGTTTTCCGAACCGATGAACATCTCGGCGACGATGACGATCACCAGCGCCATGCTGACGCCGCTGCGCAAGCCGACGAAAGTCTGCGGCAGGCTCTCCCAGATAAGCACGTCCTTGAAAATCTGCCAGCGGTTCGCGCCCATGACCTTCGCGGCCATGACCCGCTGTTTGCGCGCATTCATGACACCGTAGGCGCTGTTGAAGAGGATCACGAGCACGGCGGCGAAAGACGCGATCGCGATCTTGTTGATGTCGGTGACGCCGAAAATCATCATGAACAGCGGAATGAGCGCGGAGGAGGGCGTCGAGCGGAAAAAATCGATGAGGAACTCCACGCTGCGGTAGGCGCGCTCGTTGCTCCCGAGCAGGATTCCCAGGGGCACGCCCAACGTCGCGGCGACGAGAAAGGACTCGAGCGTGCGCAGCACCGTCACCAGAAAATCGCGGTTCAGCGAACCGCTGGCGATGCCTTGCGCCAGGGCGGAAAGGGTGGCCTGGGGCGTCGGCAGGAGCACGGGACTGACCCAGCGGAACTCGACTGCCGCGAACCATAGGGCGAACATCAGCGCCGGGCCGAGCGCGGGCAGAAGGCGTGCCGCAGCGAAGCTGCGCGGATGCGAAACGGCCATGCCTCAGGCTTTGTAGATCAAGGGGCCAACCGGCACGCGCGCCGAGAATATTTTCCGGTCCGAGAACAGATCGAAAAATTTCTGGAAGTAGGCGATGTCACTCGCGGTGAACTCCTTGTACGTGGTGTAGGCGGCGAGCGGCACTTCCGCGGTAAGGGAGCCCTCGATCGCGGTGTAGCCTTTGAGGAAGGCGCGCGCCTCAGCGGGGCTCTTGCGGATGAATTCGACGCCGCGCAGGTAGGCCGCGATGTATTTCGCCGTTGCTTCCGGATATTTTGCGATGAAGGCGCTGGCCAGGGAAGCCGAGCCGCCGAACCACGGCGCCCTGGGATCGCCCAGGATGTATTTCGCGATGACGCCGGCCTCGAGTATCCGGGTGGATCCCTGGAGCCGGCCGACGGTCCCGGTCGGCTCCAGCGTGTAGGCGGCGTCGATTTGCCCGGCTGCGATCGCCGCGACATGCTGACCGATCGGCAGTTCGATCACCGTCGCGTCCGTGACGCCGGCCTTTTCCAGCACCGCTTTCGCGAGCGTCACGTTTTGGATGCCGGGCCCGGAGGAGACGCGCTTCCCGCCCTTGAGGTCGGAGATCGTCTTGAACGCGCTCTTGTCGGCGACGATGAACTCATCGAGCACGTTCTGCACGTTGCTCGGATTGGATACGATGATCTTGAGCAGGCCCGGCGAGGCGAGCTCGCCGATCGCAAGCGCGGCGGAAGCCGTGCCGTTGGCGGTGCCGTCGACCCTGCCGGCGATCATGCCCTCGACGATCTGGGGCGGGCCCGCGAACTTGATTCCTTCCACATCGACGCCGGCTTCCTTGAAAAAGCCCTTTTCCAGGGCGGCGTAGAACGGCAGGCCGGCCGCGATCGGCCAGTAGCCGATGCGGATTTTCGGGGCCGCCTGGGCCCGCGCCTTCCATGGAACCGCGCAGGCCGCAAGCGCGAGGCCGCCCAGCGCCCGAAGCGCCCGGCGTCGGCCCGCATCCGGACGCGGATTGACCGCCGAAATCGTCTTTACCATACCAGCCTCTCTTTTCAAAAGTGATCCCCTGCAGGACCTGAGGACGCAGGAAACATGCCAGGTGGACTCGTGCGCGGAACGCTCAGACCAGCGCCTCGGCGAGTTGAGCGACGGTGGCGGTCCAGCCGACGATCGCGCCCTGCGCGCGGATCATCTCGAGGGCCGCCTGCTTGAATTCGGCAAAGTAGCTTTCCGTGGCGTCCTCGATCAACAGGCACTCATAGCCGCGATCGTTCGCCTCGCGCATGGTGGTCTGGACGCAGACTTCCGTCGTGACCCCCGCGAACAGAAGCTGGCGAACGCCCTTCAACCGCAGAATTTCCGCCAGATCGGTGGCGTAGAAAGCGCCTTTGCCCGGCTTGTCGATCACGACCTCGCCCGGCAGGGGGGCGAGCGCGGGCACGATCTCGCTGCCGGGTTCGCCGCGCACCAGTATCCGGCCCATCGGCCCGGCATCGCCGATGCGCAGCTTCGGATTCGCCCGCAGGCGTTTCGACGGCGGGCAATCCGACAGGTCGGGGCGATGCGATTCGCGCGTGTGGACCACGGTCAGTCCCGATTTGCGGCAGATTTCCAGCAGCTTCTTCACCGCGGGGATGACCGCCTGCAGCCGGCGCACGTCGTTGCCGAGGGTCTCGCCGAATCCGCCGGGCTCGATGAAATCCCGCTGCATGTCGATCACGACGAGCGCCGTGCTGCGCGGCTCAAGGCGGAATGCGAAAGGCTTGGCGGCGACGGCGATCACGCGTGCCCCGCCATGCGCGGGCCGATGACGGCGATGTCGGCCGTCGAGGCGGCCGTTTCGTGGACGATTCTTCCCTCGAACATCACCACGATCCGGTCCGACAGTTCGAGCAACTCGTCCAGGTCGGCGCTGACCAGGAGTACGGCTGCGCCCCGGTTGCGCGCCGCGAGGATGCGGTCGTGGATTTCGGCCACCGCCGCGAAGTCGAGGCCGAATACCGGGTTGGCCGCGATCAGCACCGCCGCTTCTCCCGACAGCTCGCGCGCGAGCACGGCGCGTTGCACGTTGCCGCCGGACAGAGCGGCGATCGGGGTCTCCGGACCGCGTGTCTTGACCTTGAACTCGTCGATCCAGCGCAAGGCCTGCGCCTGCATTGCGCCTCTTTTCAGCCAGATGCCGGAGGCGAGCGGCGCGCGGTCGAAATTCCGCAGCGCCATGTTCTCGGCTACGCTCATGCCCGGAACGCAGGCGTTCCTGAGCGGTTCCTCGGGCAGGCTGAACGCCTTCCAGTAGCGGATCTCGCCGCGCGAGGCCGCATAGGGCTTGCCGCCGACGCGGATGCTCCCGGCAACGTGGGCGCGTTGGCCGATCAGCGCTTCGACCAGTTCCTTCTGGCCATTGCCGGAAACGCCGGCGATGCCCACGATCTCTCCGGGGTGCACGTCGAGGGTGAGGGCCCTGACCGCGGGCAGGCCGGTATCGTCCTGCACCTCCAGGCCCTCGACGCTGAGCCGCGGCGCGTCTCCGGCGCCCGGGGCGCCGGCCCTTTTCCCCGTAGCCTGCGGAATCTCCCGGTCGCCGACCATCATTTCGGCCATCTTCGCGGGATTCAGGTCGGCGACGCGTCCTTCGCCCGCGAACTGGCCGCGCCGAAGCACTGTTACCGCGTCGGCGAACGCCATCACCTCGCGGAACTTGTGGGTGATCATCAGGACCGTCACCTTGTTTCCGTGCGCCATCGCCTTGAGCATGCCGAGCACCTCGTCGGCCTCGTCGGGCGTGAGCACGGAAGTGGGTTCGTCCAGGATCATGAAACGCCGCTGCAGGTAGAGCTGCTTCAGGATCTCGGTCTTCTGCTTGTCGCCCGCGGCAAGGCGCGATACCGGGGTGTCGAGCTTGAGCTTGAACGGCACCGTTTCCATGAACGCGGCCAGCCGCTCGCGTTCCGCCTTCCAGCGCACCACCGCAGGCACGTCGGCGCGCGACATGACTAGGTTCTCCGCCACCGTCATGCTCGGCACCAGCGTGAAGTGCTGGTACACCATGCCGATGCCGAGCGCATGCGAGTCCTGCGGCGAGCGGATCGAGCATTCGCGCTTGTCCACCTGGATCTCGCCGCTGTCGGGCTCATAGAAGCCGACCAGGCACTTCACGAACGTGCTTTTGCCGGCGCCGTTTTCGCCGAGGAGCGCATGGAACGAACCCGCCGCCACCTTGATCGAGACATCGTCCAGGGCGGCGAAGGAGCCAAAACGCTTGCTCATGCCGCGCACCTCGACTTCGAGCCCGCGCGCCGGAACTGCGCCGCGGTCCGGCTTGAGCCGCATCAGCTCCGTTTCGACCGGCATCAGCGGGCCCCGATCGTCTTGATGAGCTTGCGCGAATCCGAAACGGCGCCGAACACGCCGCCCTGCATTTTTACCATCTTGAGCGCGGCGAGATGATTGCCGCGGTCGGTGGCCCCGGTACAGTCCTCGAGCAGCAGGCACTCGAAGCCGCGGTCGTTGCCTTCGCGCATCGTGGTATGCACGCAGACGTCGGTGGTGATCCCGCTGAGCACCAGGTTGCGGATGCCGCGGGTGCGGAGGATCAGCTCGAGGTCCGTGGCGCAGAAGGAGCCCTTACCCGGCTTGTCGATCACGATTTCGCCGGGCATCGGCGCGAGTTCGGGAATGATTTCCCAACCAGGTTCGCCGCGCACCAGGATCCTGCCGCACGGCCCGGGGTCGCCTATGCCAACGCCGGCGGTGCCGATGCGGCGCGAGCGCCAGCGCTTGTTTTCAGGCAGGTCCGACAGGTCCGGCCGGTGGCCTTCGCGGGTGTGGATGATGTGAAAGCCTTTGCTGCGCATCGCCGCCAGCGTCGCCTTGATAGGTTTGATAGGGGCGCGGGTGAGCGACAGGTCGTAGCCCATTTTGTCGACATAGCCGCCCTTGCCGCAGAAATCGATCTGCATGTCGATGACGACCAGCGCAGTGTTCGCCGGCCGCAGGTCGCCGTCGAAGGGCCAGGGATAGGGATCGGCCTGGATGGTGCGGGCGCTTTTCGGCGCTGCGGTGCGTTGGGTCATTTGACGATGCTCAATTCGCCGGGTGCGCCGGCAAGCGTGCGGCGCGTCGAACAGGTCGCGATCATGATGCCCAGCGTCAGTACATAGGGCGCCGCGTTGAACAGGTAATAGCCCGAGGTCACGCCGACCGACTGCAGCGCCGGCCCGAGCGATCCCGCGCCGCCGAAGAGCAATGAAGCATAGAAGCAGTAAACGGGTTGCCAGCGCGCGAAGATCACGAGCGCGACCGCCATCAAGCCCTGCCCGCTCGACAGGCCCTCGCTCCAGCTACCCGGGTAGTACAGCGACAGGAACGAACCGCCGATCCCGGCAAGGAATCCGCCGGCCGCAGTGCACAGTGTCCGCACTGCGTTCACACGGTATCCCATCGCCCGCGCCGCATCCGAGCCGTCGCCGACCATGCGCACCACCAGCCCCCATCGCGTATTCCGAAACGCCCAGGCGAGCAAGATCGCCAGTACGATGCCGATGAGGAAGAGGGGATTCACCTTGAGCGCCGCCTGAATCTGCGGAATCGAACTCCAGTCGCCGAGCGGGATCGCCGGCAGCGTCGGCGCCTTGGGCTGCACGTAGGGCTTGCCGAGGAAAAACGCCAGGCCGGTGCCAAACAGCATCAGCCCGATGCCGACCGCGATGTCGTTGACGCGCGGCAGGTTGCAGATCAGGCCGTGCAAGGTGCCAAGCAGCAGCCCGGCGAATCCGGCCGCCAGAACGCCGAGCCAGGGATTGCCGGTGGCATAGGAGACGCCATAGCCGCTCATGGCGCCCATCACCAGGATGCCTTCCAGCCCGAGATTGATGCGGCCGCTTTTTTCGGTGATGCACTCGCCGAGGCTGACGAAGAGAAACGGCGTGCTGACGCGCAGCGCCCCGCCCAGCACCCCGATCGGCACACCCCACCAGCCCAGATCGGTCATGCGGGGGCCTCTTTCGGCCGGAAGATGGCAAAGCGGCCATAGAGCGTTTCGCTGGCGAGGATCAGCATGAACGCCATGCCCTGGAGCACGAGCACCGTCGCGTCGGGCATGTCGAGCCGCCGCTGCAACATGCCGCCGCTCGCCGAAATGCCGCCGAGCAGCATCGCCACGGGAATGATCGCGAGCGGGTTCTGGCGCGCGATGAACGCGACCAGGATCCCGGTGTAGCCGTAGCCTGCGATGAGCGAGGCATTGGCGTTGCCGTGCACCGCGGCTACCTCCGTGGCGCCGGCGAGACCCGCAGCGGCGCCTCCCAGGAAGCAGGCGAGCAGCACCAGCCGCCCGACCGGCAGCCCTGCCAGGCGCGCGGCGCGCGCGTTGCCGCCAACGATGCGCAGGCCGAATCCCCAGGTAGTGCGGTACACGAGCACGTACATGGCGACGCAGAAAATGACGCCGAATCCCAGGCCCCAGTGCACGTCGAGACCGGGGAAATTGCCGATCATGTTCGCGGTGCCGATGGGGTGGGTCGAGGGCTTGTTCAGGCTCGCGGGATCGCGCAAGGGGCCTTCGACGAAATGGTTGAACAGCGCGATCGCAATGTAGGTGAGCAACAGGCTCGAGATGGTTTCGTTGACGCCGCGGTATTGGCGCAGTGCGCCCGCAAACGCGATCCAGAGGCCGCCGGCGAGCAGCCCGGCCGCGACCATCGCGGATTTGACCAGCAGCGGGGCGGCGCCGTCCATCGCGTGGCCGGTCAGCGCGGCCGCGAGCCCGCCGAGCACCAGCGCGCCCTCCGCGCCGATCACCATCAAACCGGCCTGCGCGGGCAAGGCCACGCACAGCGCCGTGAGGATCAGCGGCGCGGCGCGGGAAAGGGTGTTCTGCCACGAAAACGAACTGGCGAACGCTCCCTTGTAGATCAGCCCGTAGACCTCGAGCGGGCTCTGTCCGAGCAGCGCGACGAACAGTCCGAACAGCAGCATTGCCGCCGCCAGCGCCCCGACAGGGATTGCAAGCGCCTCGGCCGAGGGGCCGAGGCCGGCGGCGCGCGCCATGCGGCTGCGCTCAGATCTTGCCCATCACGCCCTCGACCAGATAATTCATCTGCTCGAGCACCGGATCGGTCTGCTTCTGCGAGACGCCGGCGGCGATGATCTCCTTTCCCGCGTTGTCCTTGAGGGGGCCCTTGAAGATGACGTAGTCGCCCTTCATCATCGCCGCGTGGACGCCGTCGGCCTTCTTCTTCGCCGCGTCCGACACCGCCTTGCCGTAGGGCGACATCTTCACGTAACCTTCCTTCAGGCCGCCGCGGATGAAATTCTTGAACGGCGCACCCGCCATCGCGTCCTTGACATGCACGCTGTAGGGAGTCAGCCAGTTCCATTCGGCGCCGGTCAGGTAGCCCTTGGGCGCGAGCGTGGCCTGGTTGGCGTGGTAGCCACAGACGAAGATGCCGCGCCGTTCGGCGGACTCGACGATCACCTTGGGGCTGTCCACGTGGCAGGTCACCACGTCCACGCCCTGGTCGATCAGGCTGCTGCAGGCCTCGGCCTCCTTGACCGGGAGCGACCAGTCGCCCGTGAAGATCAGTTGCGTGGTGATCTTCGGATCGATGCTGCGCGCCCCCATCGTGAACGCGTTGATGTTCCTCAGCACCTGCGGGATCGGCTTGGCCGCGATGAAGCCCAGCTTCTTGCTCTTGCTGGCGTGGCCCGCGACGACGCCGTTCAGGTACTGGCACTCGTCGATGTAGCCGAAGTAGCTGCCCGTGTTCATCGGGTGCTTTCCGGCTGTCCAAAGGCCGCCGCAGTGGGCAAAGCGCACCTTCGGGTATTTGGGGGCCACCGCCAGCACGTGCGGGTCGAAGTAGCCGAACGAGGTCGGGAAGATGAGCGTCGCACCGTCCTGCTCGACCATCGAGCCCATCACTTTCTGCACGTCGGTGGTCTCGGCGACTTTTTCCTGCTCGAGCACCGTGACGCCGGGGATCTTCTTGATCTGTGCCGCAGCCTGCGCCTGCGCCTGGTTGTAACCGTAGTCGTCGCGCGGCCCGACGTAGATCACGCCGACGACCAGTTTGTCTGCGGCAAACGCGCGCGAGATCAGGCCTTCGCCCAGCGCCGCCCCCGCGGTGGCGGCCGCTGCGCGCTTCAACCAGGCGCGGCGTGAGACATTTCCGATCGATTTTTTCATGATGTTCTCCCGTGACATGGATACCAGCTTGTATACCAAGCACGCTCCGTGCCACGGCGAGGACTGCTGCTGCTGCCAGACGGGGCTGCGCGCGAATCGCAACTTGTTGGGGCACGGCTGCCGGAATCTGCCCCATAAGCGTGCATCGACTTGAACCGGGCTAGTTGCGAGTCCGCGATTCCTGGTGCGCGACGTGCAGACGGTGAAGGGAGATTTTTCTCACCTCCAGTTTGGATTGCTCGACGTGGGATTTCAGCAGCAGCGCCGCCTGTTGCGCTTTCCTCGCGAGGATGGCACGCAGAATCCCGGCATGCTCGTCGTAGGTGCAATCGATCCGCTCGGGCTGCGTGAAGTCCAGGCGGCGGATGATCCGGATTCGCTCGGTGATGCCGTTGTGGATGCGGGCGAGCTCCGGGTTGCCCGCAGCGGCGACGATGGAGGAGTGAAACGCCTCGTCCAGCCTGGAGACCTGGAGCCAATCCCTGAGGCGCTGCCTTGGCGCGGCAACCAGCCAGGTCTTTTTGAGGCTCGTAAGCGCGTCGCCGATATCGGCCGAACAGAGCTTTTTGACCGCCGCCAGTTCGAGAATGATGCGCACGTCATAGAGGTATTCGAAATGCTGGAAGTCCAGCGGCCGCACGCTCCACCCGCTCTTGGCATTGACTTCGAGGTAACCCTCCCGCTCGAGCCGGAGCAGCGCCTCCCGCACCGGCGTGCGCGAAACGCGTCCTCGCCGGGCGATTTCGTTCTCGGAAAAGCGCGCTCCCGGCACCAGGCGGAAGTCGAAGATGTCGGTCTTGACCCGCGTATAGACGGCGTCGGCAAGCCGGTCGCTCCTCTGACGGCGCCCGCCCGGATCGCCCCGGCTGGTCTTCCTCATCGCAAGGGTTTTGGCATGAGTTGTGCGTGCATACTTGTATGCCATCCTGCATACAAAGAATGGAAATGCCGGCAACCCTTGCAAGAACCGGGCCGATCGAAGAGGTGGAGCGGGCCTACCGCCGTATCGCAGGCCTGGCCGGCAATCCCGTGTTCCTGCACGTCGTGCCGCGGGAAGCGGCGCTCGAGAGGGCGCGATGGCTCGAACGGCTGACGGATGCAGAAAAGAAGAGGCTTCCCCTCTATGGCGTCACCTTTGCCGTAAAGGACAACATCGACGTCTCAGGGCTTGCCACGACCGCGGCCTGTCCGGCGTTCGCTTACACGGCCGGAAAGACGGCGACCGCGGTGCAGCGGGTGCTCGATGCCGGCGGAATTCTGCTCGGCAAGACCAATCTCGACCAGTTCGCGACCGGGCTGACGGGGACGCGTTCCCCCCACGGCGCCTGCCGCAATGCGATCGATCCCGCGTACATCAGCGGCGGATCCAGCTCGGGCTCCGCCGTCGCGGTCGCGCTCGGCGTCTGCGATTTTGCCCTCGGCACCGACACCGCCGGCTCCGGCCGCGTGCCGGCCGCGTTCAACGGCATCGTCGGCCTGAAGCCGACGCGCGGCCTGGTCAGCGCCGCCGGCGTCGTTCCCGCCTGCCGTTCACTCGATTGCGTGTCGGTCTTCGCGCCCGATTGCGCGACGGCCGCGAAGGTTCTTGCCGTAACGGAAGGCTTCGACGCCGCGGACCCCTACTCGCGCCGGCCGGCGGACCCGGTTTCGTTCCCGGCCGGGCGCTTCCGCTTCGCCGTGCCGAAGCCTGTCCAGCTAGAGTTTTTCGGAGACGCTGCCTACGCTGTGCTTTATGCCGACGCCCTGCGCCGCCTCGAATCGTTCGGCGGGCAGCGCCTGGAAGTCGACCTGTCGCCGTTCTTTGCAGCGCAGGAACTGCTGTACGCCGGCCCCTGGGTCGCTGAACGCACCGCCGAATTCGAGGCGTTTCTTGCGCAGCATGCCGATGCGGTGCACCCCGTGACGCGAGCCATCCTCGAGTCGGGCCGGTCTTATTCGGCCGCCGATGCGTTCAGGGCGCAGCACCGTCTCGCCTCCCTCAGGCGCGAAACCGAGCGGGTCTGGGCGGCCGCCGATGTTCTCGTCGTGCCCGGTGCGCCGACGATCTATAGGATCGCCGAGGTGGACGCGAACCCGGTCGAGCTGAATTCGCGGCTGGGCATCTATACCAATTTCGTCAACCTGCTCGATCTTGCGGCGATCACCGTCCCGGCCGGTTTTCGGCCAGACGGATTGCCGTTTGGCCTCACGCTTGTCGGTCCGGCATTTTCCGACTGCAGCCTTGCCGCGCTCGGCGGAAAATTCCATGGGGAAGAGATTGCCGCTGCATCGGACAATGTCCGCGTCGCCGTGGTCGGCGCGCACCTGTCCGGCATGCCGCTCAACGGGCAATTGACCGAGCGCATGGGGAAGCTGGTGCGCGCAACCCGTACCGCCGAGGCCTACCGTCTCTTTGCGTTGCCGGGGCAAACGCCGCCGAAACCAGGGCTGTCGAGAGTCGCGAACGGGGGAAGAGGGTCGTGCATCGAAGTGGAAGTATGGGAAATGCCCGCACGCCACTTCGGCTCGTTTGTCGCGGGAATTCCCGCGCCGCTCGCGATCGGAACGGTCGAGCTCGAGGACGGCGAGCGGGTGAAGGGTTTTCTCTGCGAGGAATACGCCATCGCCGGCGCGAGAGACATCACGCAATTCGGCGGCTGGCGCAACTACATGAAATCGCTCTAGAGACTGCAATGAGGAAGACGATCGACGGCGACTATGTGCTGGCGGCCGCGCGCATCGCGCAGCTTCCGCTTTCGGCCGGCGACGCCGCGTCCGTGACCGCCCAGCTGCAGAGGGTCGAAGAGATCGCGCAGCCGATGCTGGAGGTCGCGCTCGAGCCGAACCACGAAACGGGCCTGGTATGGCGACCTTAGCGTGCGTCACCTCCGCGCTGGAAACGATCCGCGCCCGGAACGGATCGATCAATGCCTTTACCGCAGTGCTCGAGCAGCGCGCGCTCCGCAAGGCCGGAACTGCCGCTGGCCCGCTGGCAGGCGTGCCCTTTGCGGTGAAAAACCTGTTCGATGTCGAGGGGCTTCCCACGCTCGCTGGGTCGAAGATCAACCGCGATCTGCCCCCGGCGTCGCGCGATGCGACGCTGGTGGAGCGCCTGGAAGCCGCCGGCGCGGTGCTGGTCGGCACGCTCAACATGGACGAATACGCCTACGGTTTCACGACGGAAAACACGCATTACGGGCCGACGCGCAATCCGCACGATCCCGAGCGCGTTGCGGGCGGATCCTCGGGCGGCAGCGCGGCGGCGGTTGCCGCGGGAATGGTGCCGCTGACGCTTGCGTCCGACACGAACGGCTCCATCCGCGTGCCTGCCTCGCTTTGCGGCGTCTGGGGGCTGAAGCCCACCTTCGGCAGATTGTCCAGGGCGGGCTCGTTTCCGTTCGTCGCCAGCCTTGACCACCTGGGCCCGATCGCCGCCAACGTGGATCTTCTCGCTGCCGCCTATGACGCGATGCAGGGATCGGATCCCCAGGATCCCGTCTGCCGCGCCGGTCCGGTCGAGCCGGTTTCGGCTTTGCGCGGCATCGGCGGCCTGCGCATCGCGCGCGCGGTCGGTTACTTCGAGGAGAACGCGGAAGCCTCCGTCGCGCAAGCCGTGCACCGCGCCGCCGAACGTCTCGGCGCCATGCGCACCGTTGAGATACCTGAGGCTGCGCACGGGCGCGCTGCCGCTTTCGTCATCACCGCCTCGGAGAGCGGGCAGTTGCATCTGCAAAACCTGAGGAAACAGCCGCAAAACTTCGAGCCCTTGATCGTGGACCGGCTGCGCGCCGGAGCCTTGATCCCGGCGGCGTGGTACCTGCAGGCGCAGCGCTTGCGCCGCTGGTATTACCGCAAGGTGATGCAGCTGTTCGAGACGGTGGACGTCATCCTCGCCCCGGCCACGCCGCGGCCGGCGCACAAAATCGGCCAGGAAACCATTTCGCTGCGCGGCAGAGAATTGCCCGCGCGACCGAGCCTGGGCCTGCTCACGCAGCCGATTTCCTGCATCGGTCTGCCGGTCATCTGCGCTCCCGTCGGCAAGGTCGACGGCCTGCCGGTGGGAATGCAGGTGATCGCGGCGCCATGGCGCGAGGATCTTTGCTTCCGGGTGGCGCGTGAACTGGAAAATCAACCAGCCTGAGATCGTGGAGGAAGTCGGCGCGGCCTTCGAGCGCTATGAACGCGCGCTGGTCGCCAACGACGTCGCGACGCTAAACGCGTTGTTCTGGGATTCCCCCCGCACGGTCCGCTACGGCGTGGCGGAACAGTTGTACGGCTATGACGCGATCCGGGGATTTCGCGCGGGCCGTCCGCCGGTCGACTTGCAGCGCAAGCTGACCCGGGTGGAAATCGCGACTTACGGGGACGATTTCGCGACCGTGAGTTGCGAGTTCCGCCGGACGGAATCCGGACTTCGGGGTCGGCAAATGCAGACCTGGGTGCGCACGCCGGGGGGCTGGAAGGTCGTCGCCGCGCACGTCAGCCTGGCGAGGTAACTCGGCGGCAATTTCGGAAGCGTCCTGCGATGTTACGATTCGCAGGATATGGCCTTGATTGTCCAGAAATTCGGCGGCACCTCGGTCGGTTCGATCGAGCGCATCCGCAACGTCGCCTGGCGCGTCGCCAAGTGGCAGTCGGCCGGGCATCGCATCGTGGTGGTGCCCTCGGCGATGTCGGGGGAGACCAATCGCCTGCTGTCGCTTGCCGCGGGACTCCAAGAGCACCCGGATCCGAGGGAGCTGGATGTGGTCGCCTCCACCGGCGAGCAGGTGAGCGTCGGCCTGCTGGCGATGGCGCTGCTCGCGCTCGGCGTCAAGGCGCGCAGCTACGCCGGCTGGCAGGTGAAGGTCCTGACCGATTCCGCCCATACGCGGGCGCGGATCCTTTCGATCGACGAGGTCAATTTGCGCCAGGACCTGGAAAACGGCTGCGTCGCCGTCGTCGCCGGATTCCAGGGTGTGGACGCGAGCGGCAACATCACCACGCTGGGCCGCGGCGGCTCGGACACCTCCGCGGTCGCTCTCGCCGCGGCGCTGGGCGCCGACGAATGCCAGATCTACACCGACGTGGACGGCGTTTACACCACCGATCCGCGGATCGTGCCGGAGGCGCGCCGCCTCGCCACGATCACATTCGAGGAAATGATCGAGATGGCCAGCGCCGGCTCCAAGGTGCTGCAGATCCGCTCGGTCGAGTTCGCCGGCAAGTACAAGGTGCCGACGCGCGTGCTCTCCAGCCTGACCGATCCGAAAATGCCGGTTGAGCAGGAGGCGCGCTCGGGCACGCTCATCACTTTCGAGGAAGACCCGCACATGGCGATGGAAAAAGCAATCGTCTCTGGAGTCGCCGCCCAGCGCGACGAGGCCAAGGTTACCGTCCACGGCGTGCCCGACAAGCCCGGCATCGCCTACGCGATCCTGGGGCCTATCGCCGACGCCGGCATCAACGTCGACGTCATCGTGCAGAACGTGAGCCACGACGGCACCACCGACCTGTCTTTCACCGTGGGCCGCGGCGACCTGGCGAGGGCGATGAAAATGCTCAAGGACCAGGTCAAGCCGCACATCCACTGCCGGGACGTCACGGGCGACGACCACATGGCGAAAGTGTCCATCGTCGGGCTCGGCATGCGCTCGCACGCCGGCATCGCGGCGAAAATGTTCCGTACGCTGGCCGAAGAGGGGATCAACATCCAGATGATCTCGACCTCGGAAATCAAGATCTCGGTGGTGGTGGACGAGAAATACGCCGAGCTCGCGGTGCGCGTGCTGCACAAGGCTTTCGAGCTCGATCAGGGGTAAAATTCGCCGCACGCCGGAGAGATGCCCGAGTGGCCGAAGGGGGCGCCCTGCTAAGGCGTTATACGAGCTTAAACTCGTATCGAGGGTTCGAATCCCTCTCTCTCCGCCAACCAGTCCATTGCGAACCAGCTCATTCTCCGGAGTCCGGAGAACGAGCCGAGTTTTCAAAGAGTTGCTCGCAGAAATTTGCCGTTTTCCCTATGAGCGAGCGGCCTAGCTGCCGATTTGTCGCTATTTCCAGGGCAATTTCTCCAGGTGCGTTTGTCGAGGTCCGACTTTTGGGGGGCGATTGACAGCATGTAAGCCTGGAATTACCGTAAGCCATGGCTTACCAGAAGGCGCTAGTTGCGCTTGGCAGCCCGACAAGATGCCTGATATTGGAGCGTCTACGCGACGGGCCAGCGTCAGTTGGAGAGATCGCCGCAGGTAAGCACGGCGACAGAGGGGGATTTCACTACTCCCACTTGCCCATCCTGCGCGATAAAAATGATTCGGAGAGAGAACAAAAAAGACGACACCGCGTTCTGGGGATGCCGTAACTATCCCCAGTGTCGACAGACATTCAAGTAATCAGAAGCTTAATGTTTTAGCGCAATTTGCAGAGATGAGGAAAACGTAGAGCACGGGCAACTGATGGCAGAACTGAAAGAGTGAGAGCCGACTGGCTCGTCATGAGCTTTTAGTAAGGACTTCTTCCACCTAGCTCGTACTAGCCAATCTATTCGGGCCGCGTTTGCCAGCGCTAGCGTAGCAAAAAAAATGGCAGGATTTCGTTTACGTACTGTTTGACAAGATTTCGCGTCGCTGTGTCCAACTCGGTCTTCTGTGAATTTTCCATTCTTATGCTCTCAAGCGCTTTCAGAAGCTGCTCTACGCGAGGTGGCAAATCTTTTGTTCCATAGAGCTGTATCGAATTGAGTCCGAGGTATTTCAGTTCTCCTATAAGTGCTCGGTCGGAGGAATTCGGACGAAGTTCAACTTGAGGGCGTTCGAGATTCTCGAATAGCCATGAAAGACCGCCTACGCTCCGCCCTGTCCACCAATATCCCCTCAAGTCTGAGCCGTATTGGTCTACGCACTCATGGAAACTGTCCATTTCGGATAAGCGAGACTCCGACGGTTTACCCCTTGCACTCAATTCAGATTCAAGAGCGCCTATCGCTTGCAGCACTCGTGGTGGACAGCCCAACGATCGCGCGTGCATCTCCAAGTGCACCGACAAGGCAATCATGACCTCTTTCTCATAGTCCTTCTGCGCGCTTGTCAACGTTTTAAAATTGGCTAGTGAACGACCATAGTAGCGAGAAAGTTTTCCGTAGGCGTAGCCAGCTAAAAAGAGCTCGCTTGATACCGGAAGAACTTTTTCTTGGCTTTGAGATGCCGCAGGTTCAACAAGCAACAAGAAGGCCACGATCGTGACAATCCCAGCTGTCACTTTGAGCATCGCGCCCTCCGCTAGTTTCGAGCGTAACGTATGTAAAGCCGGGATTCTTGGGTTGGTGATCCGTCAACGCGCGGTAGCGCACACGGTAGACGAAGAGTGGGTGTTCGGTCAATTTCAATAAGAACGTGGTTGACGGGGAACGAGCTTTATCTTTCTGTCTACTGTCTCTTTCGTTCATGGTTGCAACAAATCAAGTCACTAGTAGGTCGCTTTGGTACGATGCCTGATCGGACACGCTTAGGAGGCGTTACCGTGGCAAACAACGGGCTGGAAAACGAACCACTCGCAATTTTCAAGTACTTTACCGATTGGTGGGCGTATCTCCGCGGCCCCAAGATGTTCCTTGCTAACCAAAACCTGTCGAGCGCTGAGACATTTTCTCGATCATCCAAAATTCTCGCAGGTGGGACGACGGCTGCAATTGCACTCGCGACAGTGAATCTGAAATTTTCGCCCTACGTAGGAGATGAGCAAGCGCACGAACTTCTTACGGCGCGAGCAACGGGAATAGCGCTTGTTTTAGGCTGTGTGTTTTACGCCGCGATCGCGCATGTGATAGCACTTGTGCTAAGAGGTAATGGCAATTGGCGACAAACATATGTGACCTTTGCCTTTACGTTTGGATTCCTCTGGCCCGTCTCTGCTTTCGTATTAATCGTAAATGTTCTATTCATCAAGCTCGTGACGGGTTTGTCGTGGACTGCGCTCCCTCCGTTTGATGTTCCGATTGCTAGCGCACTTGAGCGTACGACCGGAAATATCATAGCTGTTGCATTTAGCGCGACAATATTTCTTTGGTTAATCGGCTTTTTAGTCTACTGCTACGGATGCGCAATATGGGCCGCTCACCGGATAAGCGTCATGCGAATTTCTGTTGCTTTGATCGTAGCGATGGTCGCAATAAACGTAAAGCCTGTAGTAAGTGTTCTTTATTGGATATCCGAAAAGTTTGAACCTCTGATCGGATGGACTATGGAGCGCTTTTAGGGAAAGGCAGGTTGTCGATCCCCATGAAGGTCCTTGTGGCATTCGTGGGCACCTTTTGCTTAGTCGCCTTAGCTCTATTGGTATATTCATTATTTCAACCTAGGTACGAGCGCGAGATCATTGGGGCTGATGGGGCCCCAATGGTGCTAATCCCCGCAGGAAGATTCTCAATGGGGAGCGATGACGGAGAGATAGATGAGAAGCCGATCCACGTCGTATATGTCGACGCGCTATACGTAGGCAAGTATGAGGTCACGACTTCTCGATACGCAAAATTCCTTACTTTGACTAGACGCGAGGAGCCCTTTAAATGGGGTGAAGTGCGCCTTCACAACGACGCAGATCGCCCAGTTGTCGGCGTGAGCTGGGAGGATGCACGTGCCTATTGCGAGTCAGTTGGGAAACGTCTACCAACCGAAGCCGAATGGGAAAAAGCGGCGCGCGGTACAGATGGACGCAAATATCCCTGGGGCAATGAAGATCCTACAAGTGAGTATGGAAATTTTGGGGAATGTTGTAAGTGGCACGGGTATGCGACGCTTGCCGTTGTCGGCAGCTTTGAAAAAGGAGAGAGTCCTTATGGCGTGCATGATATGGGGACAAACCTTTCCGAATGGACGGCAGATTGGTACAGCGCAAACTACTATCAAAATAGTCCTGCGAGCAATCCGAAGGGACCATCAGTTTCCACAGAGGTAAAACCTCTTTCGTTTAATTTTTCTAGGCATAAGGTGATTCGAGGTGGCTCGTGGACATCGGGTCCCAATAGTGTACGCACAGCATTTCGAGCCGAAAGTGTTCCTTCGGCGAGACATGGAAACGTAGGCTTTCGTTGTGCTGTTAGCGCCGCAACTGTAAGGAGTGGACATGACAAAGAATAGTCATGGGTTCTCACGCCAGGTGATAATGGTCTTTTTAATCGTTGCGAGCTTCATTGTTGTAACCGCTGTTCTTCTGGCAACTTTCGATCATAAGTCATCGGCGAACAAAGAAAATAACGAAGATCCGCTTCCTGTGATTGACTACAAGAAGCGTTTCGAATGGGCCGATGAAATTCCATACTTGTATCGTGCATCTGGAATGCCGCCGCAAGATGCGGTCAGATTGATTTTGCAGAACTCCGCCCATCTTCGAACATATATGGCGATACAACTCTTGCGTGGCTGTAGTTCCGAGTCGTCAGATTCGATTTGTAGCGCTAAATTGGGCGAGCCAGCTCTCGAGGAGAAAATTTCAAGTGGGATTGATCAGGAAGTAACGGCGCGATTGAAGAGCGGAGGGGAAATGACGAGCGCGGATATTTCATTACTTCGGCAGCCTGGTCCATTTACCAGACTCATAGCGCTCAAATCGCACGCTAGTCCTTATGCAAGTCTTGTTTTCTTCTTGACTGGCGGAAACGGCTATAGCGCCACACGAATTAAAGAGATGTACGGAAATCCAAGTGACGAAACGTCAAGCGACGATTCCTACGTCATGACCTACAAGAGCCAAACGACAAGCTATTCGACGAAAACTGAGTTCCAAGTGAATGTAAACTCAGGGGAAGCGAAGAGAGTTATGATCAGCCTGCAGCGTTAGGAAGTGATTTCTTGCAAAACTGAATGTCACGGTCGCTCAGAGTCCGGATGGGATGATCGCCTTCATATAGCCACTTTGAGGGTCATCGATCGCATGATCATCAACAATTTCGTCGAATTTAAGTTGTGTCAAAAGCTCAAGCAATTTTGCGAATCGCTTGACATCCAGGAAAGGCTGATCGTCGATGACGTCTCCGCTCCAATCGATGAAGCGCAGCTGCCCAACGTGCGCATAAGCGAGTTTGCCAAAAAGGCCGCGTAGCGCGGCTATCCGTTCAAGCAGTGGCCCGAAGGCTGGGCTAGGAGGAAGGTGCGGGACGATATCGTCCGCGTACTCGTAGCGCGTGCTGTCGATAACGGCCTTGTCGTAGGCTTTCGCAAAGCTCTCATCACCTGGATGCGCTGCCGCAAATGTGCAGACGTGAGGGGACATGCCTTCGGTAAGGCTGAATCGTGCTGCAGCCAGATTGGCTACTGCTCCTCCCTTGCTATGTCCCGTTATGTAAAGGGCTTTGTTCATCGCGGCGGCGAACTGCTG
>DATGGA010000089.1:0-26897 GCA_035308765.1 Burkholderiales bacterium | reverse complement strand
TGGTAGACGCGGCCGATGAAACGGTACGGCAGAGGGGGTGCATCGGGCGGGGACGTTCGCGCCCTCTGCATCGACGACGACGGCGCTTCCTGCGCGCGCGGGGCGAACAATTCCGGCGTCGCGTCGCGAAACGCAGCCCGCGCGGGAAGCCCGGTCCTCAAGCCGGCGGGCCCGGCACGCGGCGAAGCGCCGGTCTTCGCCGTGACGGGCGTCTCCAGGCGATTGCCGGCGTCGAACGCGGCCCACAAAGCTGCCGCGCCCAAGGCAAGTGCCAGGAGAGCCATTTTCAACCGGCGACGCATCTCGTTTCAGCTTAGACCCTCGGCGCACCGGAACGTCATGGATGCGCATGGTCCGTTGGAACTATCTGCCAGATTTTTTTTGACCGCATGTGGCCGTGCGGCGACACGCCGCCGGAGGTCGTCTGCTGTCGCCGATTCGCTACAGGCATTCGCGCGAGCGCCACAACAATGGCAAGTTTTCGCCGCCGCCACGACGCGAAGCGCTGCCGCCGCGCAAGGAAGCGGCAATGCGTGCCCTCTGTAGCGCTTGTCTGATGTGATAATGGCCCACCGTACGGCAGAGGCGATGAACCCGACCCTGAAGAATTCGAGCATCCTGGCCGTCGACGACGATGCGAAGAGCCTGGTGGCATTGAGGGAACTGCTGCAGGACCTGTCCCTCAATGTGGTGACCGCGAAATCCGGCGACGAGGCGTTGCGTTGCGTGCTGAAGGAGGATTTTGCCGTCATCCTGATGGACGCGCGCATGCCGGGCGTGGACGGCTTCGAGGCGGCGCGCCTGATCCGGGAGCGGGAGCGCTCGCGCTACACCCCGATCATCTTCCTGACGGGCGCCTACGAGGACGCGCCGTCGGTGGATCGCGGTTACGAGGCCGGCGCGGTGGACTACATCGTCAAGCCGCCCAGGCCCGAGATTCTCAAATCCAAGGTCTCGGTGTTTGTCGACCTGCACAGGAAGAACGCCAAACTGGTTCAGGAAATCATCGAACGCAAGCGCGTCGAGGAGAATTTGAAGAAGTCTCAGGACAACCTGCGCGCGCTGGCCGCCCATCTCCAATCGGTGCGCGAAGAGGAATGGATCCGCATCGCGCGCGAGATACACGACCAGCTGGGGCAGGCCCTGACCGGCCTGAAAATGGACCTCATGTGGATTGCGAACAGGTTGCCCGGGGATCAGAAGACGCTGAGCGAGAAAGCGCAATCAATGGTCGGCCTGATCGACGACACCATCGTGTCGGTGCGCGAGATCGCGTCGCGGCTGAGGCCCGAAGCGCTGGACCAGCTCGGGCTCGCGGCAGCGATCGGCTGGCAGGCCGGCGATTTCCAGCGGCGAAGCGGCATCCGTTGCAACGTATCGCTGGCTCAGAAAACGCTGGCGCTGGATCGCGACCGGTCCACGGCGGCGTTCCGGATCTTCCAGGAGCTGCTCACGAACGCCGCGCGGCACGCCTCCGCGACCCGGATCGACGTCGGCGTGCAGACGGGCAAGGATGCGTTCGTCCTGACCGTGGAGGACAATGGAAAGGGCATCGACGAACACGCGGTACACAGTCCGAAATCGCTCGGGCTGATGGGAATCCGCGAGCGCGTCCTGCCGTTCGGCGGCGCGGTCGAGATAGCCGGGGGGCCGGGCAAGGGAACCCGGGTGAAGGTGACGATCCCCAATGGCTGATGCCGTACCTGTGACATTGTTGCGCCGAGGAGACCGGTCATGAGAATCCTGATCGCAGACGACCATCCGATAGTCCGCAGGGGCCTGAAGGAGATTCTCGCTTCGGAGCGCGACATGGTCGTGGTCGGCGAGGCGACCAACGGGGACGACGCCCTCGACATGGGGCGCAAGCTCGAATGGGACGTCGCGGTGCTCGACTACTCCATGCCGGGCTGCAGCGGGGCGGACCTGGTCAAGGAAATCAAGCGGCAGCATCCCGGGCGGCCGGTGCTGGTGCTGAGCATGCTGCCCGAGGAGGTGCACGCGGGGCAGGTGTTCAAGGCGGGCGGCGCCGGCTACATCAACAAAGAGAGCGCGAGCGAGGAACTGACCGGCGCGATCCGCAAGGTCATGAACGGCGGCAAATATGTCAGCCCGGCTTTTGCGGAGAAACTGGCGTCCGAGCTGTCGTCGGGCGGCGAAAAGCCGCCGCACGAGATGCTTTCCGACCGCGAGTACCGGGTGATGTGGCTGATGGCCTCCGGCAAGCAGATCAACGAGATCGCCGCGGAAATGTTCCTGAGCCCCAGCACCATCAGCACCTACAGGGCGCGAATCCTGAAAAAGCTCGGGTTGTCGAACAACGCGGCGCTGGTCCGCTACGCGGTCAAGTACCGGCTCATCTGAGCCGCGGCAGCCCGGCGGGCGGGCGCTTGTAGACGCGCCGCGACAGCCCGCCGGCGGCGCGCCACAAAAAGATCAAGCTTCCGCGATAGTGAACCGGCATCGGACTTACTATCATCGTGGTCCATGGGCGGAGCAATCCTGATCGTCGAAGACGAACTCGTCACCCAGAGGCTGATCGCCGCGAGCCTCGAGCGCGCGGGGCACCAGGTGACCCGGGCAGGCAACGTGCCGGAGGCGGAGGCCGCCATCCGTGGCGTGTTGCCGGATCTGGTGCTGCTCGACTGGATTCTTCCAAACACCACGGGCGTGACCTTCGTCCGGCAATTGCGCACCGATCAGCGAACCAAGGAGATCCCGATCATCATGCTTACCGGGCGCTCCGAGGAGACCGACAAGGTGATTGGCCTGGAAGCGGGCGCAGACGATTACATCACCAAGCCGTTCTCCCATCGCGAATTGCTCGCGCGCGTCAAGGCCGTCATGCGCCGCCGCGCGCCCCTGCTAAGCGATGACCTGGTCGAAGTCGACGGCCTGAAACTCGACCCCGCCGCGCACCGGATCACCGCCGGCGGCCGCAAGATCGAGCTCTGGGCCACCGAATTCCGCCTGCTGCATTTTTTCATGACGCATCCGGAACGCGTATACAGCCGCGGCCACCTGCTGGACGAAGTATGGGGGGATCATGTATTCGTCGAAGAGCGCACGGTCGACGTTCACATCCGCAGGCTGCGGCAAGCGCTGCAGCCCAGCAACCACGACACGATGATAGAAACGGTGCGCGGCAGCGGCTACCGCTTCCACCGCGGCTCGCGGGAGGCCGGATCCTGAAAGGCTCCCTACTCCACCGTCACTGATTTCGCGAGGTTTCTCGGCTTGTCGACGTCGTTTCCGCGGGCTATGGCGGTATGGTAGGCAAGCAGCTGCAAGGGGATCGTGTGAAGGACGGGTGACAGCAGCCCGGCGTGGCCGGGAACGCGGATGACCTGCACGCCTTCGCCTTCGCTCACCTGCGCGTCCTGGTCGGCGAGCACGTACAGCTCGCCTCCCCGGGCGCGCACTTCCTGCAGGTTGGATTTCAGTTTGTCGAACAGCGCGTTCCTCGGCGCGATGGCGATCACTGGCATGTCCCTGTCGACCAGCGCGAGGGGACCGTGCTTCAACTCGCCGGCGGCGTAGGCCTCGGCATGTATGTACGAAATTTCCTTGAGCTTCAGGGCCCCTTCCATGGCAATGGGGTAATGGATGCCCCTGCCCAGGAATAGCGCATGCGATTTGCGGGCGAACTTGCCCGCCCATGTTTCCAGTTGCGGCCCGAGTTGCAGCGCGGTCGACAGCGTGCCCGGCAAATTCCGCAGCGCAGCCACAAGCTTCCTTTCTTCCTCGCGCGGCAGCCGGCCCAGCAGCTTCGCGATGCTGGCGGCAAGCAGCACCAGCGCCGCGAGCTGGGTGGTGAAGGCCTTGGTCGAGGCGACGCCGATTTCCGGGCCGGCACGGGTGATGAACTGC
Organism: Burkholderiales bacterium; assembly: GCA_035308765.1. Taxonomy (GTDB): domain Bacteria; phylum Pseudomonadota; class Gammaproteobacteria; order Burkholderiales; family SG8-39; genus RBG-16-66-20. Next base: position 23,030 of record DATGGA010000089.1, on the reverse strand, counting down.
ATGCCTGTTGCGCGCACGAGCGCGGATTCCCGCGCGTTGCAGATCGCGAGAGAATGGCGGTGGCCGAGGGATTTCGCGTGCTCCAGCGCCGCTATCGTGTCCGCGGTTTCTCCAGACTGGGAAATTGCGACCACCAGCGCGTCCCGGTTCAGCGAAGTCTCCCGGTAGCGGTATTCGCTTGCGATCTCGACGATGGCGGGAATGCCGGCGATGGTCTCGAGCCAGTGGCGCGCCACCAAACCGGCGTGGTAGCTCGTCCCGCAGGCGAGGACGAGCACGCAGCTGGTGTTTCGCAGGATATCCTCCGCTTCGTTCCCGAAATTCCCCGGCATGACGGCGTTCGCGCCGATGGCGGCTTCCAGCGTGTCGGCGACCGCTGCCGGCTGCTCTAAGATCTCCTTCTGCATGTAGTGGCGGTACGGCCCCAGTTCGACCGACTCCGCGGTCAGGTCGGAGACGCGCACCGGCCGCTGCACGGCCTCGCCCCGGGCGTCGGCGATCCTGATTCCCGAAGCCGTGATTTCGGCGCAATCCCCGTCCTCCAGATAGATCATCCGCCGGGTCGCCCGCACTAGGGCGGAGGCGTCCGAAGCGGCGAAATTTTCGCCCCGCCCGATCCCCAGCAGCAGCGGCGCGCCGTTGCGCGCGACCACCATTCGGGAGGGCTCGGCTTCGCTGATCACCGCGATCGCATAGGCGCCCGCGAGTTCGGCCATGCTTCTGCGCACCGCCTCGAACAGTCCGTCGCCCGACCGCAGCTTCGAGTGAACCAGGTGCGCGATGGCCTCGGTATCGGTGTCCGAATCGAACGCGTAGCCCTCGGCGCGCAGCTTCGCGCGCAGGTCCTCGTGGTTTTCGACGATGCCGTTGTGCACTACCGACACGCCGCCGGAGACGTGGGGATGGGCATTCCGCTCGGAGGGGGCGCCGTGCGTGGCCCAGCGGGTATGCGCGATGCCGACCTCGCCGTTAAGGCCGCGGGCGCGCGCGCGGCGCTCGAGCTCGGCTACGCGGCCGGCCGAGCGCAGCCGCTGCAGCTTGCCATTGATGACGGCCAGTCCGGCCGAGTCATAACCCCGGTACTCCAGCCGTCTCAGCCCCTCGAGCAGGCTGGGAACGATGTTCCGCCCGCCTATGGCGCCGACTATTCCGCACATATTTGCGGGCCGGCCATGCGCTTTTCGAGAAATGCCGCAAAACCCGGCCCTACCTCGGGGTGGGTCAGGCCGTAGGCGAGGGTGGCCTTGAGGTAGCCGAGCTTCGAGGCGCAGTCGTAACGCGTGCCGAGAAATTCGAAGGCCAGAACCTGTTCCTCGCGCAGCAGCTTCGCGATTGCATCCGCAAGGTGGACCCCGCCGTCGGGGCCGGGCACCGCCGATTCCAGATGATCGAAGATCCGCGGCGTGAGGATGTAGCGGCCAACGATACCCAGCGTCGAGGGCGCGTCCGCGGGCCGCGGATACTTCGCGATTCCCGCTACCTGGGACAGGGAATCAAAAAGGGCATGGCAGCGCACGACGCAGTGTTGGGCGGCCTCCTCCCGCCCGATCCTCTGCACGCCGACGATGGAGCAGCGATAGCGCTCGTGCTGGGCCAGCATTTGCGCGAGGGCGCCGGGCCTGGCTTCGATCAGGTCGTCGGCGAGAATCACCGCGAACGCACCGTCGCCGATCAGCGCCCGGGCGCGCAGGATCGCATGGCCGAGCCCCCTGGGCTCGGCCTGCCGGACAAAGACGCAATTGACGCCCTTCGGCAGCAGCTTGTGGACCGTCTCGATCAGATCGGTCTTGCCGCGCAGCTCGAGCGCGATGTCGAGTTCATCCGCCGCGTCGAAGTGATCGGCGGCGGCATGCCTCCCGCCCGTGATGAAAACCATGTCGGTGAGCCCGGCGGCGAGCGCTTCCTCGAGCGCATACTGGATGAGAGGCTTGTCCACCACCGGCATCATCTCCCTGGGGCCCGGCGACGCCGCGGACAGCAGCCTGCTGCCCGGACCGGCGACGGGGAACACGGCCTTGGTGATTGGACTCATGGCGGCGGTCTCCTTTGCTCTCAGTTCAATACGCCTTGTCGTCGCGCAGCACCACCAGAATGGTCTTCAGCACGATCCAGAGATCCAGTTGCAGCGACCAGTTGCGCAGGTAGGCGAGGTCGTGCGCGATCCGGTCCTTCATCTTGTCGAGCGTCTCGGTCTCTCCGCGCAGGCCGTTGACCTGCGCCCACCCGGTAATGCCCGGCTTGACCTTGTGGCGGATCATGTAGCCCTTGATCAGCCTGCGGTACAACTCGTTGTGGGCCACCGCGTGCGGCCTGGGACCGACCACGCTCATGCGGCCCTGCAGAACGTTGATGAACTGCGGCAATTCGTCGAGCGAGTAGCGGCGCAGGAAAGCGCCGAACGGCGTCACGCGGCGGTCGTCGCGCGTCGCCTGCGGGATCACGCCGCCGTCCTCGGTCACGGTCATGGAGCGGAACTTGTAGACGATGATCTCCCTGCCATCCAGTCCGTAGCGGCGCTGCCGGAACAGCACCGGGCCGGGAGAGCTCAGCTTGACCCCAGCGGCGATGGCGAGCATCAGCGGCAGGATCAGCAGCAGGATCGCCGACGCGAGCACGACGTCGCTTGCACGTTTGACGAGGCCGTTCAACCCCGAGAAGGGCGTTTCGCACACCGACACCACCGGCATGCCGCCGATCGTGTCCATGCGCGCCTGGATCAGGTCGAACAGGAAGATATCGGGCGTGAAGTAGATCGACGCGGTAGTGTCGTGCAGTTCGTCGAGCAGCTTGAGGATGCGCGGCTGCGAGGCCATCGGCAGCGTGATGTAGATCAGGTCAACGCGGCGAGACTTCACGTAGGCCGCGAGATTGTCCAGCGATCCGAGGATTTCTCCCGGTCCGGCGTCGCCGGTGCGGCCGGGGCCCCGGTCGTCGAAGTACCCCGCGACGCGCACACCGAGCAGCGGGTTGCGGCGGATCCGCTCGTCGAGCGCCCGGCCCAGTTCGCATCCGCCCGCGATCACCGCGACGCGTTGCGCGCGCTCCGCGGCGAACAGGCGCAGCAGCACGGGAGGCATGACAAGGTGGGCGGCGAACCGCGCGGCGGGCGTCGCAAGCAGCCATGCCAGCATGACGCGCTGGTCGAAGATGGCAAGCGTCCGGGTTGCCCAGCCGATGAACAGCAGGATCGCGACGGTCATTAGCCAGCTGCTGGCGACCTCGCCCGCCAGCGCGCGCGCGCCTGTCGCCTCCGGCAGGCGGCCCGGAAACGTGAGGGAGAAAACGATCAGCGCGAGAATCAGGTAGGCGCCCTCGAACGGCACGTCGCACGCCACCGCCGAGAGCAGCAGCGTGCCGATGGTCACCACCGGATCGACCACCGCCCGCACCAGCGTCGCGGGGGCGATCTGGTGATCGAGGAAACGCTGTTGCTGTTGCGATTCGTGTGCCGCGAGCAAGGTCGGCCCAGACTAGGGGCGCGGCGCTCAGCACGGATTAACCGGCAGCCGGAATTCCGTAGATCGTTCGGACTAGCGGTGCGTCCTGCCCGCGGCGCGGCGCGACCGGAATCGGGGCGGGAACGGTGTCGGGATAATTTATTTCCACGAAATCATAATGTTACAGATATTTCCAAAAATCCGGGAACGTGCGCTTTTCCACTTAATTTTTCCGTAACAGGGCACCCACATATTGGCGGGGAACGTTCTCTTCCTGAGAGCAGGGAGATTGCAAATGCAGCCGAGCGACCAGACATTCACCGCGGAACAACGGCGGCCCCAGCGCGCGTTAGCGGCCCGGTCCCGGGAAGCCCGCGCGGATGCCGGCACCGCCGCGCTGCTCGAGCCTCTCGAGCTCGAAGCGCTGACGATCAACATGGACGCTTCGCTCCGGGTGTACGCGCGGCACCAGTTGTTCGGCTGGGCCCAGGGGATGCTGCAGAATCTCGTGAAGCACGAGCTGCTCATCTGCGCGTTGCGCAACGGCGAACCGCCCAGCTACCAGGTCGACAGCTTCGCCGGCCCGGCGTTCGACCCGGCGCTGATCGGCGACCTGTTCCGCCACGACACCGCCCTGGTGCCGCAAATCATCAAGACCTGGGAAGACGGCCAGTATCGCCCGGTGTTCTGCGATGCCGGGGCCGGCGGCGCGCTCGCCGCCGAATTGAAGCGGACGGGCGCGCAGGCGCTGGTCGCCCACGGAACCTACGACTCGTTCGGCAAGCCGGCGAGCCTGTTCATCTTTGCCGGCGCGCCCGCGGAAATCGGCGCGAGACAGGGTTTCCTTGTCGAACTGATCGTGCCGTTCCTGCATCTGGCGTGGCTGCGGACCCGGATCAACCGGCCGCTGGACGGCTCCGATGCGCCGCAGAGGGCCGCCGACCTGCTGACGGTCAGGGAGCAGGAAATCCTGCGCTGGATCCACATAGGCAAGAGCAACATCGAGATCGGCACCATCCTGGATATCAGCCCGCTGACGGTCAAGAATCACGTGCAGAAGATCCTGCGCAAGCTGAACGTCCAGAACCGGACGCAGGCCGTCGGCAAGGCGCTGGCGCTGCGGATACTGAACATCTGAGCTGGAGGACACAGGAAATGAAAATATCGAAAGCCGGGATTGTCGCCGCGGCGCTCGCGCTGTCCGTCGTGTCCGCGAGTGCCGCCGCAGCTGCTCCAGATTCGAAGGACGCGCGCGCGCAGCCGGCCCCGGGCAACGGCGGCGTCATGCGCGTTTCTTTCGCCGCCCCGCGGCCTGGCGGCGGGCAGCGCAGCCAGGCTCCCGCGGAGCGGGACCCCGAGCCCCGGGGTTGGGCCATGCTGGCCGCGGGAATTCTCGGCGCAATTAGCATCGCCCGGCGCCGCATGTCATAGTAGGAGTGCGTGGCATGGGGAGAATCTCTACCTGAGGGCCGGGGCGCAGCAGTTCTGGCGGCCTGCGCCCTGCTGTTGCCCGCCGTTGCCCTGGGGCAGGCGGCGAGTCCCGTATCGCCGTTCGTGGAAGAAAAAATCGTCCACGACGACAACGTGTTCCGGCTTTCCAGGGACACGGACCCCACGCCCCTCCTCGGAACCGCGGCAAGGAGCGACACCTATCGCATCACCTCGGCGGGCCTGAACCTAGACCTCCCCGTCAGCCGGCAGCGTTTCGTGGCAAACCTCAGCGCAATCGATTCGCGCTACGACCGGTTCAGCCAGCTCGACTACACCGGCCACGACCTGCGTGCCACCTGGCTGTGGCAGGCAGAGAACAATGCCAGTGGCCAATTGGGCTACGTCAATTCCGCCGCGCTGGCCTCTTTCGCCAATATCGCGGGCACGGCGCCCGACATACTGAAAACGCAACAGGCGTTTTTCAATGGGACCTATCTAGCCTCGCCGCGCTGGCGGATCCATGCGGGGGCTGACGACTACCAGCAGAGAAACGGCAATCCCGCGCAGCAAGTGAACGACGTCGACATCGTCGACGGCGAGGTCGGCCTGAGCTACCTGACGCCGAAGGAGTCGTCACTCGGGGAGTCGTCACTCGGTTTCAGCGTGCGCGGCGAGAGCGGCCGATTTCCGGTCCAGCAGCCGGTTGGCGCGATACTCGTGGACAACGCCTACCGCCAGTACCGGGCGGGGTTCGTCGCGGACTGGCCGGTCACCGCGGCCTCGCACCTGAGCGGGAGGATCGACCACGTCAACCGGAGCTACGACCAGGTGCCGCAGCGCGACTTCAACGGCACCACCGCCCGCCTGCAGTACGACTGGAAGCCGACGGCGAAGATCGGCCTGACGGCGCTCGCGCAGCGGGACCTGAGCCCGTTCGAGTACGTGCGCTCGAGTTTCGTGCTGGTGAAGGGAATCACCTTGCGGCCGACCTACAGCGTGACCTCGAAGATCGATCTCTCGGGCTCGTTCGACCGTGTGACGAGGGAGTACCTGGGCGATCCGTCGGCGGCGCTCGGGGTCACGCCGTCCAGGATCGACAAGGTGCATTCCCTGGGCGCGCTGCTGACCTACCGGGCGCTGCAGACCGTGACGCTCCAACTGAGCGCCGTGCACGAGACGCGCTCGTCGAACATCGCCTTCGGGGACTACGCGGCGAACGTCGTGTTCCTTTCCGGCCGCCTCGCCTTCTAATTTCGGGCGGGCCGCGGGGAAAAAATCGGCCGCGAGCGCGGGGCTAACCGCGCGCGCGGCCGGAAGCGAGAGGGTTTTACCAGGACCCTATCGGAGAGCGATAGACCATTCGGTCGGAACGTTGGAGAGGTAGACCGTGCTCGTGACGGTCCCGGCGTTCATGAAGAAGATGCCCTCCTGGCTGGTCGAGGCGTTGCGCCAGAGAATGTCGGACTTGCCGTCGCCGTTGAAGTCCCCGACCCCGGCGATGGCCCAGTTCAGGTCCGACACCTGGGTGATGAACGTGGTGCTCAGGACCGTGGCGCCGTTCATGAAGAAAATGGCGTTTTCGCCGGTCACTTTATTGCGCCACAGGACGTCCGATTTGCCATCGCCGTCGAAATCGCCCGCGCCGACGACGCTCCAGTTGAGATCCGTCACCGCGTTGATGGACGGCCCGCTGACCTGGGTGGCGCCGTTCATGAACCACACCTGGTTCTGGCCGGTAGACTTGTTGCGCCACAGGATGTCCGATTTCCCGTTGCCGTCAAAATCGCCGACGGCGGCCACGATCCAGTTGAGGTCCGAAAGCTTGCTGATGTTGGGGCTGTTGACGACCGTGGCGCCGTTCATGAACCAGATCTGGTTCTGGCCGCTGGAATTGTTGCGCCAGAGGATATCGGACTTTCCGTCACCATCGAAATCGCCGATCCCCGCGACTGTCCAGGCAGAGTTCGACATCGTGGTGATGTTCAGGCCGGCGGTGATCGTGCCGCCGTTCATCAACCAGACCTGGTTCTGGCCTGTGGACTTGTTGCGCCAGAGGATGTCCGCCATCCCGTCGCCGTTGAAGTCGCCGGTGCCGGCGATCTGCCAGTTTAGGTCGGAGACCGTGGTGATGAACGGACCACTCGAGAGAACGCCGCCGTTCATGAACCAGATCGCATCCTGACCCGTGAGCGAGTCGCGCCACAGGATGTCGGACATGCCGTCGCCGTTGAAATCGTCCGCCACGGCGCGCTTGACGGGAGCGGCCGGCAGCGGCGCGAGCGCCACCGCAGTCTGGGTTGTCCCGAACACCACGCGGTCGTGGATGACCGAAACCGGAACGCCGAGCGGGGTGTGGTAGTTGGCGAGCTTGAGATAGCAGGCTTGCCCCGCGTAAAGCGTCGGGCCGCTGAAATTCATCTTTTGCACCCCGTTTACCCAGGCCTGGAAGTATCCGTCGCTGTTTGACGACCATTTGATGTGGTAGACGAAGTCGTACCAGGTGTCCTTGACCACAGGGCCGATCGGCACGCTGTAGTAGCCCGGATCGCTCGGACCATTCACGATCGTTGAGCCGCCTGCAATCTGGAACACGAGGCCGGTGGGGATCGAGGCGATCTCGAAATTCGGCTGCCCGCTGGATCCGGTGTGGTGGAAATCGAACACCACGCCCCAATTCCAGGTCGAGCCCGAGGGCGGAACGACGTAACCGTCCGGAAAGTAGACGGAGTGCGCCCACCACTCCTCTTGCCCCTGATTGCAATAGCCCGACGTCGGCGGGTATTCGAGGTCGTCGCGCTCGTTGGTGCCGCTGCCGTCGACGTTGCTGTCGCCGGGCAGGGTGTTCAACTGGATGCTCGTGGATCCGTCGCGCGCGACCGTGCCGTTGATCGTGGCGCGCGGCAGCGCGAGGGACTGCTCGGAGAAGCCGCAATTGGACGGCGCGTTCGGGAAAGTGCAAGACCAAGCGGCGGACGGCGAGATGTTTTGCGCCGCGACCGGCGCCGCTGGAGCCAGCAGGATCGCGACCGCACTGGCGGCGAGAATGTTCAGGAATTTCATGTTGACCTCCATGTAGTGCCAGCACGACAAATATGTCGCTACAAATTTGTAGCGTCATCGTGACGGGCGCGTAGTTAACACGCGAGGTCATACTCCACGCAATAGGTCTATCGGACTACTGGGCGCCGAGCGGCGGGAAAAATACGGCGGCTAACGTGCTGCCTCATGTGGTTCGCCAGACAGCTTCTCTACCTCGTGTTGGCCGCGGCGGCGCTTTCGGCTCCCGCGTCCGGTCAATCGCAGTCGCAGTCGCGCGAAACCCTCGGCGAAGGCGACGCGGTTCGCATCACGGTGTTCCAGAATCCCGATCTGACGACGGAGACGCGCGTCTCCGAGCGCGGCACGATCACGTTCCCGCTGATCGGCGAGATCGCGATCGGCGGAATGACGCCCGCGGGCGCGGAGGCGCGCATCGCGCAGCAGCTCGCCGGCGGCAAATTCGTGGTCAAGCCCCAGGTCAACCTGAACGTGGTGCGCGTGCGCAGCCGCCAGGTCTCGGTGCTGGGGCAGGTGGCGCGCCCGGGCCGCTACCCCTTGGACGACGTCAGTTCGACGCTCACCGACATCCTCGCGCTCGCCGGCGGCATTATTCCGGGCGGCGACGACAACGTCACCGTGATGCTCCGGCGCGGCGGCGAGGCCGCGAAGAAAGTGGAGGTCGACGTCCCGGGCATGTACCGCACGGGCGACATGTCGCGCAACATTCCGCTGGAAAATGGCGACGTCGTCTACGTGCAGCGCGCGCCGCAGTTCTACATCTATGGCGAAGTACAGCGCGCGGGCGCCTATCGCATCGAGCCGGACATGACCGTGCAGCAGGCGATCTCCGTGGGCGGCGGCCTCACGCCGCGCGGTACGCAGCGCGGGCTGAAGATCCACCGCAGGATGCCCGACGGGAACGTGCGGCAGCTCGAGGCAAGCCTGACGGACAAGGTGCAGCCCGAGGACGTGATCTACGTCAGGGAAAGCCTGTTCTAGGGCGCCATGAGCCTGCAGCAATTCCTGCTGGCGTTGCGCGCGCGCATCGGTATCTTCGCCGTGGTGCTGGCCAGCATCGTACTGGCCGCTACTTTGGCGAGCCTGCTGTTGCCGAAGTCCTACAAGGCGATGGTGTCGCTGATGGTGGATGCCAAGGACGAGCAATCGATGAACAACCCCCTGCGTCCTCTGGTGCTGCCGCAGGAGCGGCTGAATTACATGCAGACGCAGATGGACATCCTGACCAGCCGCAAGGTGGCGATCAAGGTCGTGCGGGACCTGCGTCTCGCCGAGAACGCCGAGGTCCGCAAAAGGCTGGAGCGCGACGCGGCGAACGAGGGGCTCATCGAGGACCGGCTGGTGGAAAGCCTGCTCAGGAACCTGAAGGTGGATACCTCGCAGAGCAACGTCATGCAGGCGAGCTTCACCTCGACCGATCCGCGCTACGCGGCCGCGGTCGCCAATGCGTTCGCCAAGGCCTATGTCGACACGATGCTCGAGTTGCGCGTCGAACCCACGCGCGAAGCGGCGGCGTGGTTCGACGAGCAGTTGAAGACGCTGCGCGCCAACCTTGAAGAGGCGCAGGCGAAGCTGACGGAGTACCACCAGCAGCAGGGAATCATCTCCGCCGACGAACGCTACGACGACGAGACCACGCGGCTCGGCGTGCTCGCGGAGCAGGTGACGCGGGGGCAGGAACAGACCCTCCTCTGGAACAGCCGCGAGCAGCAGGCGCGCCGGCGCCTGGATGAAGGCGGCGCGCCCGACCGGATCCCGGATGTGATGGACAACGCCTTTGTCCAGAAGCTTAAAGCCGATCTGCTGCTCGGGGAGGCCAGGCTGCAGGAGCTGTCGACGCAGTACGGCGTCAATCATCCCACCTACGAACGCCAGGCTTCCGAGAACCGCAGCCTGCGCGAAAAGCTGGACGCCGAAATGCGGAAAGTGGTCGATGGCATCGGGGCTTCGGCGCGGCAGAGCCGCCAGCGCGACGCCGCACTGGTGAAGGCGCTGGCGGACCAGCGCGCACGGCTGCTTAAGATGAAGGAGAGCCGCAACGAGTTCACCGTGCTGAAACGCAACGTGGAATCGGCGGAGAGCGCGTACGACACCGCGATGCAGCGCTTCGTGGTCAGCCAGGTCGACAGCAGGGCGAGCCAGACGAACGTCACCATACTTAACCCGGCGGTGGTGCCGTCGCAGCCGTCGCGCCCCAGGATCGCGCTCAATATCGCGCTCTCCGTCGTGATCGGAACCATCCTCGGCCTCGGCATCGTGATGTTGATGGAGATACACGACCGGCGCGTGCGCTCCATCGAAGACCTCGCGCTTTTGCGCAATCTGCCCGTGCTCGCCGTGCTCGGCGGCCGGACCGCCATCGAACGCATGCTCGGCGGGCCGGGCAGCGGCATGCGCGCCTTGCCGAGTCCGGGCTGAAGGCCACGGATGGAAGCGCGCGACCATGTCCTGCCGCCCGATGGCGCCGCCATGCGCTCCATGGTGCGCAACGACCGCCGGCTTGGCGCCATCCTGGCCGACGAGGGGAAGCTCGACGACGCCGGCATCGAGCGCGTGGTCGAACTCCAGCGGGCATCCGGACTGCGCTTCGGGGACGCCGCGCTCTGCCTGCACCTGGTTACGTCGGACGACCTGCGCGCTGCCGTAGCGAAGCAATACGATTTCCCGTGCCTGCCACCGGGCAACGAAAGCATCAGCCGGGAGCTCGTCGTCGCCAGCGAGCCGTTCGGGCAGCGCGCCGAGCAGCTCCGCGCGTTGCGCACGCAGCTGCTGATCCGCTGGTCGAATTCCGGCATCCGGCGCCGGGTGCTGGTGATCGCCAGTCCCGGCAGCGGCGAGGGGCGCAGCTACGTGGTCGCCAATCTCGCCGTGGCCTTCGCGCAGCTCGGGCAGCGCACGCTGCTGATCGACGCCGACCTGCGGGCGCCGCGCTTGCAGCGGATTTTCAATATCCCGGAGCGCCCCGGACTGTCGGCCGTGCTGTCCGGACGCGCCGACCGCAGCGCCCTGGTGTCGATGCCGGTGTTTGGCCCGCTATGCGTGATGCCGGCGGGGGCGACGCCGCCCAATCCTCAGGAATTGCTGCTGCGCCCCGCCCTGGCCGGTCTGCTGGACCAGATGGAAGCCGAGTTCGACGTCGTGCTGCTCGATTCCTCGCCGGCGAAGGACTACGCCGATGCGCAAAGCCTTGCCTTCCGCGCCGGCGGCGCGCTGGTGCTCGTACGCAAAGATCACACCCGCCGCGACGACACGACCGGAGTGATTCGCGAGCTTAGCGACACCGGAGCACGCATCGTCGGAACCGTACTGAACACCTTCTGAGCGGGGCGGGGCGCAATGTCCCTGGTTCTGGATAATTTCGCGGTCCTGGCCGCAATCGTGCTGCTGGGCGCGCTCTGGGGGCTGGGCGTCGCGGTCGCCGACCTGAACGCGCTCTACCTGTGCGTTTCGCTGGTCGGGTGCGCGTTCGTCCTATACGACTTCCGCGCCGGCGTGGTCATGCTCATCCTGCTGATGCCGCTCTCGGGCAGCCAGTTGTTCCCGCACGCGATGTTCGGGATCACCGGCCTCAATCCGCTGAACCTGCTGCTCGCCGGCACGCTGGGGTCATACCTGCTGCAGGCGCTTGCGGACGGCAGCCTGCGGCGCTTCATCCCGCGCCCGCTGTTGTGGTTCTACGTCGTTCCGATCCTGGTTGCCGGAGTTATCGGCACGCGTCACCTCGGTGAAATTCCCGCTGCGATATTCGTGGTCTATCAGCATCTCGATTTCCGCGATGCCGCCGGTTATCTGCGCGACATGGTCGCCAAGCCGCTGCTGATGGTGGTGTACGCGCTGCTGCTGGGCGCCGCCGCGGCGAAGTCGGAGAGGCCGGAGAAATTCCTGATCCCGGCCGTCGTTTCGATCTGGGTGATGGGCGCGATCGTGGTGGCCTTCGTGCTGCAGTCCGGGATCACGCTCGACGAGCTGGCGAGCAGCACCTCCCGGGAATTCCTGTCGCCGCTCGGCCTGCATGCCAACGATCTGGGGCGCCTGTTCGCCGTTGCCTACGCTTTGCTGCTCTTTACCTGGACGGAAGCCGAGACGCCCGGGCTGAAACTGGCGCTGCTCGCGTCCATGGGGCTCGCGGTCGGCGCGCTCATGCTCACGTTCTCGCGCGGCGCGTTCCTCGGGTTCGCCGTTGCCAATGCGGCCTTCATTCTCTGGCGGTTCAATGCAAGAACGCTGGCCGCCGCTTGCCTGGTGCTGGTCGCCGGGGCGCTGCTGCTTCCGGAGGCCGTCTACGAGCGGCTGGCGGCAGGCCGGGGCGAAGGGCTGGATGCGATCAGCGCCGGGCGCGTGAATGAGATCTGGCTGCCGCTCCTGCCCGAGGTCCTGCGCCACCCGGTCTTCGGCAACGGCATCGGTTCGATACTTTGGTCGGACGCGATGCGCAGGGGGGCCGGAGAAATGATCTCTGCGGTCACGCATCCTCACAGCGCCTACCTGGAAGCGGTGCTCGACATGGGCGTCGCCGGGACGCTCCTGCTCTGCGCCTATTTTGCGCATGTCTGGGCGGGATTCCGCAGGTTTGCCGCCGATCCCGCCGTGAGTCGGGCGCTGCGCGGTTTTTACCTGGGAGGGGCGGCCGGCCTGCTGACCATGTTGGTTACCAATCTTACCGACAGCAGCTTCGTGCCGAGGCCCGAGCACGCCTTCCTGTGGCTGGCGATCGGCATGATGTACGGCCAGCAGGCGAAGGCGAGTGCGCGAACCGTGGCGGCGCGCGCCGAAAGCGGCAGCGGCCAGTGAGTACCGGGATGTCTGCGGTCGCGGCAGAACCCGCGCTGCGGCGGCTCGGGCGGCGCGCTCTCTCGCTGGGCGCTGCTAACGCGTTCGACTACGCCATCCAGTTCCTGCTGCCGGTGGTACTGGTGCGCTACCTCGACGCGGATGCGTTCGGCCAGTACCGGCTGTTGTGGCTGGAAACGGGCACGGTGATGGCGGTTGTGACGCAGGCGATGTCGGGCAGCCTTTATTACTTCCTGCCGCGCTCGGACGCCGAAGCGAAGCGGCTCTACATCAACCAGACGCTGCTGTTTCTCTCGGCCGCCGGCATGCTCGGGGCCTGGGCGGTCAGCGCATGGAATCCCTGGCTGCCGGACAAGGTGCTCGGCCTTGCCCGGCACGAGGCGATCGTGCCCGTGTTCGTGATGCTCTGGGTGGTCGCCTCGATGCTCGACCTGATCGCAACGGCCGAGGAACGGGTGGCGTGGCAGGCGAAGGCGACGATCGGCCTGTCGGCGCTGCGCGCCACCGGGCTTTCGCTGGCGGCGATCCTGACGCGTGAACTCGAACCCGTGCTGCTGACGCTCCTCGGGTTCGTCGCGTTCAAGGTCGCGCTGCTGCTCGGCTACGTGGCGCGCCATCATGGCCTGCGCGGGCCGCTGATGCGGCGCCGCACGTTCGCAGATCAATTGCGGCAGTCCGCGCCGTTCGGCTTTGCCGGCGCGCTGTACGGCCTGCGCCTGCAGGCCGACCAATGGGTCGCGGCCGCGCTGTTCTCCGTCGGCATGTTCGCCTCTTTCTCCATCGCCGCGGTGCTCGGCCCGCTCGTGCATCTTTGCCGACAGTCGGTCATGCATGCCTTCCTGCCGAGCGTAAGCCGGCGCCAGGCCGCGGGCGATGTCGCCGGCATGCTCGAGCTCAACAGCCGCGGCAACGTCATGGTGGCGGCGCTGGTGTATCCGCTGCTCGCCTTCGCCTTCGTGTTTGCCGAGGAAATCGTCACCATCGTCTACACCGCGAACTACGTGGCCGCCGCCGCCGTGATGAGAGTCTACACCGTCGGAATGGGCGCGCTGGTGATCGAACTGGCCACCGTCATGCTGCTGCTGCGGCAGGGCGCGTTCACCATGCGCCTCGGCGTGATCGCGCTGGCGCTGTCGGTCGCGCTGAGCTGGTCCGCCGCGCGCGGCTTCGGACTGGCAGGGGCGGCGACGGGCAGCGTCATCGCGATCTACGTGGATCATGCCGCCACGCTGTGGCGGATTTCGCATCGCACCGGGATATCGGTCGGCCGGTTGCAGGACTGGCGGTCGCTCGGACTGCTGCTGACCTGCGCTGCGCTTGCCGGCCTGTTTGCCTGGGGCGTCACGGATTGCTTTTTTGCCGGCAGCGGCGCGCTGGCCCGGGTCGTCGCCGGCGGCGCTCTGCTGGCCTCCGCCTACGCGGCGCTGATGCTGGCATCGGGTGCAGGAAGGGGCTGGCTCGTCGCGCTCGGCAATCCGGGACCCGGCGGGTGAGTCCGGACACGGCGCGATGAGGCCGATGTTCGTCACCGCGTCGCTGGCGCACGGCGGGGCGGAGCATCACGCCGTTGCCCTCATGAACCGCCTCGCTGAGCGCGGTCACGAATGCCACGCGACCTACGTGAAACGGGACGCCGACCAGCTGGCGCGGCTCCGGCTGGGCAGCGCGGGCACGGTACGCTGCCTTGACGCAAGAAGTTATCTCGATCCGCGCGCCCTGTCGAATTTCGCCGGCCACCTGTCGCGTGTCCAGCCTTCGGCGGTCGTCGCGGCGAACGGCTATCCCCTCATGTATTCGGCGCTGGCCATGGTGCGCGCGGATATGCGCGTGCCGCTCGTCTGCACTTATCACTCAACGAAACTGCCGGGCGCGAAGGAACAACTCAAATCCATTCTTTACCGGCCATTCCTGTGGATGGCCGATTGCACGGTCTTCGTGTGCGAAAGCCAGCGCCGCTATTGCATGCGGCGCGGCCTGTTCTCGCGCAGAAACGAAGTGATTCACAATGGAGTGGACACGCAGCGCTTTCGCGACACCTGGAGCGCGGAAGAGCGCAATGCATTGCGAGCCGGGTTCGGCTTTTCCGGGGCCGACTACGTAATCGGCATCGCGGCGGCGCTGCGGCCGGAGAAGAATCACGTGCAATTGGTGGAAGCGGTTGCTCGCCTGCGCGGCATGGGCATCCCGGCGAAGGCGCTGCTCGTGGGCGAAGGCGAGATGCGCGGGACGATCGAGGCGCGGGCTCACGCGCTCGGCGTCCCGCAACACGTCGCGATAACCGGATTCCGGCAGGACGTTCGCCCCTGCCTCGCCGCGAGCGATGTGGTCGCGTTGTGCAGCGTCACCGAAGCGTTCTCCCTCGCCGCGATCGAGGCGATGGCCATGGGCAGGCCGGTCGTGCATTCCGAGGTCGGGGGCGCCGCGGAGATGATCTTTCCCGGCCGCAACGGATTCCTCTTTCCGGCGGGCGACACGACCGCCTTCGTCCACAGGCTCGTGATCCTGGCGGATCGCCCCACGTCGATCAGGACCGGCCGCAGCGCGCGGTCGACCGTCGAATTGCTGTTCTCCGAGAGCGGGATGGTGGACCGCTATGAGGAAATGCTGCTGGAGCTTTGCGAGACAGGCGCCGGCATCACGGCGAATTCATGAGCATGCCGGGGTCCATCCGGACCATTCCGGCGGCGCAGACGCTACACAGTCGCCCCCCACAATCCCTCGTGACGCGGGCACTGGGTTGAAGGACAAGGAGTTCCTCATGTTGAGCATCGCAAGAAGCGCCGGGATTGCGGCGCTCTCGCTGGTACTTGGCCTGGCCTGGACTTCGGCTCCGGCGATGGGCGCGACACGCTACGAGGAAACGGATCCGGCCGTTAGTCTCGGCGCCGGCTGGAGCGAGGACACGAGCAGGCCCTGGAGCGCGGGCGCCGCGGCGGTTTCCGCCGCCCCGGGCGCGCAGGCCACCTTCACGTTTACCGGCACCTCGGTCAACTGGATCGGCGGCCTCAGGCCCGACACCGGCATCGCCTTGGTCTACGTGGACGGCACCCTGGCGGCACAGGTGGATACCTACTCCAAGACCGAGGAAACGCGGGTGCCGGTCTTCACCGCCTCCGGGCTTGCGAACACCAGCCATGCCTTGACGATCCAGGTGACCGGCCAGAAGAACGCGAACGCGGCATCACCGATGATCGTGATCGATGCCTTCGACGTGCCGGGGCCTGCGGTGTCTCGCCTGCAGGAAACGGATCCGTCCGTGGCGCTCACGACAGGGTGGGTCCAGGATAATCCGGTGGTCACTGCGGCACCCGGGGTCACGACCGGACGGACGCAAGGAGCGTCGATCAGGGCCTGGAGCGCGGGCGCCGCGGTCCTGTCGGCGACCCCCGGTGCGCAGGCCACCCTGACGTTTTCCGGGACGTCGGCCACCTGGATCGGCGCGCGCGGCAATCAGTGCGGCATCGCGCGCGTCTATCTGGACGGGGCCTACGTCGGAGATTTCGACACTTATGCGCCCGCCGAGCAGATCCAGGCCGCCATCTACACCGCCAGCGGCCTGGCCGACACCACGCACACGCTGACCATCGAGGCGACCGGCCTCAACAATCCTGCCTCGCAGTCCGCCATCGTCGTGGTCGATGCGTTCGAAGTGACCTCGACGGGCGCGCGCATACAGGAGACGAATCCGTCGATTTCCTACGGCGCGACCGGCTGGATCATGGGCAACAGGGACAAGGCCTACAGCGAGGCGACGACGGCGGAGACTCAGTCCGCCGGAGCGCGGGCCAGCGTGTCGTTCGTCGGAACGGGGATCAGCTGGATCGGCGCACGAGGACCCGAGACCGGCGTCGCCAGCGTGTTCCTGGACGGCGTGTACGTCGCCGACTTCGACATGTATTCGTCCGGAGAAGGGCCCCAGCACCCGGTGTTCACGGCGCGGGGGCTGGCAGGCGGAACCCATACCTTGACGATCGAAGCGACGGGGATGCGTAACGCGGCCTCGCAGGGCACGTGGATCCTGATCGACGCTTTCGATGTCTGGCCATGACGAATAAGCTCGCGTCCATCATATTTGTTGCGCTGATGCTCGGCCTGGCCGGCGTCGCGCCGCAGGCCGGCGCCCAGTTGCCGCTTCCGGGAAGCCTGGTCGTGACCGTGACATCGCCTGCTTCGGGGTCCGCCGTCGGCGGCACCATCACGGTCAGCGCCAGCGTCAGCGCAGCCGGCTCCCTCACCACTGCGGGCGTGCGGTTCCAGCTCGACGGGGCCAACCTCGGCGCGGAAGACACCAGCGCACCGTATTCGATCCCCTGGAACACGGCTTCCTCGGGCAATGGGACGCACAGCCTGACCGCGATAGCGCGCGACAATCTCGGGAACCGCTACTCCTCGAACCCGGTGACGGTGACCGTTTCCAACCCGTCCCCGCCGCCCCCGCCACCGCAGAGCAGGCGTTACGAGGAAACGGATCCCGCAGTCGCGTTCAGCGCCGGCTGGACGGACGACAACTCGAGCCGGACCTGGAGCGGCGGCAGCGCAGCCTACGCGACGACCGCGGGTGCGCAGGCGACGTTCACATTTTCCGGGACCTCGGTCGCCTGGATCGGGGCTCGCGGACCGCAAACCGGCATCGCCGACGTTTACCTGGACGGCGTCTTTCTTGCCGAGGTCGACACGTATTCCAAGACCGAGGAAATCCGCGTGCCGATGTTCACCGCGAACGACCTCGCCAACACCGGCCATGCCCTGACGATCCAGTCCACCGGCACGTCGAATTCGGCTTCCTCGGGCACCTTTGTCGTGGTGGATGCATTCGATGTTCCGGCGCAGATCATTTCCCGCCTCCAGGAAACGGACCCGGCGGTGACCTATAGCGGCGGGTGGTCCCAGGGAAACACTGCCAGGGCCTGGAGCGCGGGGGTTGCCGCGCTGTCCGCGACAGCGGGCGCGCAGGCGACGTTCGTCTTTACCGGCACCGCGATCACCCTGATCGGCGCGCGCGGACCCCAAACCGGGATCGCGCGCGTTTTCCTCGACGGCGCACTGGCCGCCGAGATCGACACCTACTCCCCGGCGGAGCAGATCCAGGCAGCGGTGTTCACCGCCACAGGTCTTTCCAGCGCGAGCCACACCCTGACGGTGCAGGTGACAGGCAACATGAATGCCGCCTCGAGTTCCGCGTTGGTCGTGGTGGACGGATTCGACGTCGTGACGCCGGGGAGGCGGTACCAGGACACCGATTCGTCCGTCGCGCTCGACTCGGGCTGGGTGCGGGGCAACCGCGACAAGGCCTACAGCGAGGGCACGTCGGCCGAATCCGTCATCGCCGGCTCGCGGGCAACGTTCACTTTCAACGGCACCGGGGTTCGCTGGATCAGCGGCGAAGGGCCGCCGACCGGGATCGCCAACGTGTACCTGGACGGCGTTTTCGTGAAGCAGGTGGATACGTACGCGCCTACCGAGGCGCCGCAGAAGACGGTGTTCGCCGCGGACGGGCTTGCCGCCGGACCGCACACGCTGACGATCGAAGTGACGGGACAGAAGAATCCGGCGTCGCAGTACATCTGGATCCTGGTGGACGCCTTCGATGTCACCCCCTGAGACGGCGGCTGCGGAAAAGCGTCCCGTGGCGCTGCTGCTCGGGCCCCGGCTCGAGGCGCTGAGCGGCGTCAGCACGCACCTGAGCCTGCTGCTCAGGTCGCGGCTGGCGGATGATTTTTCGCTGCTTCATTTCCAGGTCGGCAGCGAGGGAAGAAACGAGGACCGCATGGCACGCTGGGCGCGGCTGCTCGTCAGCCCGTTCCGGCTCGCCGCGGCGGTCGTGGCCAGCGGGGCGGCGATCGTGCACATCAATACGGCGCTCAACGCCCGCGCCTATTGGCGCGACCTCGCCCACATGGTGGTGGCGAAATTGTGCGGCGCGCGGGTGCTCTACCAGGTGCACGGCGGCGCGCTGCCGCAGGTGTTTCTCGGCACGAGCCGCGTTCTCGTGGCGTTCCTGCGCGCCACGCTGCAGCTGCCGGACGCGATCGTCGTGCTCGCGCGCGCAGAGTTGGCCGCTTTCCGGGAATTCGTGCCGCGGCAGCAGGTGCTGGCGCTGCCGAATGCGGTCGATTGCGCGCCGTACGCCAGGCTCGCACGAAGCCACGCCGACGCGGATGCGCCGCTGCGGCTCCTTTACATCGGCCGCCTGGCGCGCGAGAAGGGCCTGCACGAGACCTTGCAGGGGCTGAAACTCGCGCTCGTGCGGGGCATCAGGGCCGAGTTGATCGTCGCGGGCAGCGGACCAGAGGGAGCGCAGCTGAAACGCAGCGCAGCGCAGTTCTCGCTCGGAAACGATGTCGTGTTCGTGGGTCCGGTTTCCGGCGAGGGCAGGTACACGCTCCTGCGCTGGGCCGATGCCTCGATCCTCGCGAGCTACGCCGAGGGCCTGCCCTACGCGCTGCTCGAGAGCATGGCGGCGGGTGTTCCGCCGATCGCCACGCGCGTAGGCGCGATTCCCGACGTCGTCGCCGACGGCCAGCATGGCCTGCTGATCGCGCCGGCCGATCCGCAGGCGATCGCGCGGGCGATCCTGACGCTCGCGTCCGACCGCAAGCTGCTGGCGCGGATGAGCGAAGCATGCCGCGGCCGGATCGCGAACGGGTACGCGATCGACCGCCTGGCGCGGGACTTCTGCCGTCTCTACGCGGAGATCTACGGTGCGAAGAAACGCGTCGATGCCGCTCGCACCTGAACTGGCGGACGCCCCGCCGCCGCGAGGCGATGCCGCCTGCGGGGGAGCTGCGGAATGGCTGCGCTGGCGGCTCAACCGGCTGCGGTGCATGACGCCTGCGGAGGTTCTGCATCGCGCCGCACGCCTCGCCGCGGCGCAGGCGGAACGTGCCGGATGGCTGGGCGCCGGAGCCGAGCCTGCGCCGGATCGCCTTGCGCCGCTGCGGCCCTGGGTGCACGCCGCGCCCGGCGTCGATCCCGCGCCCTATTTTGCCGCCGCCGATCGCATCGTGGCGGGTGAACTCGAGGTGTTTTCGGCGAGGATCTCGAATCCCGGCGCACCGCCGCAATGGAACCGGGATCCCAAGACCGGCACGGAGGCTCCGCCACGTTTCGGCAAGCTGCTCGATTACCGCGATCCGCGCCTGGTCGGCGACATCAAGTATTTGTGGGAGCTCAACCGCCACCTTCACCTCGTGACGCTGGCGCAGGCCTACGCGCTCAGCGGTGAACCGCGCTACCTCGCGACCATACAGCTGCACCTGGAGAGCTGGTTCGACGCCTGCCCTCGCGGCGTGGGCCCCAACTGGTCGAGCGCGCTCGAGGCCGCCATCCGGCTGATCAACTGGTCAATCACCTGGCAACTGATCGGCGGCGGGAACTCGGCCGTTTTCAGCGGGGCCGAGGGAAGCCGGTTCCGGGAGCGCTGGATGCGTTCGGTCTACCAGCATGCGCGGTTCGTGCGCGGCTTCCTCTCGCGCCATTCGTCCGCCAACAACCATCTGATCGGCGAGGCGGCCGGTCTCTATCTGGCGGCGCTGACCTGGCCATGCTGGCCGAAGCTGCGCGCCTGGCGGCGGGCCGCGAAGGCGATCCTGGAGAGCGAAGCGCTGCTGCAAAACGCGGCCGACGGCGTCAACCGCGAGCAAGCCGTCTGTTACCAGCAGTTCGTGCTTGATTTCCTGCTGCTGTGCGACGTCGCCGGAAGGGCGAACGGCGAGTATTTCTCGATCGCCTACGAATGGCGCATCGATTCGATGCTCGATTTTCTGGCTTCCATTACGGACGCCGGCGGCCACGTGCCGATGATAGGGGACGGCGACGAGGGAACCGTCGCCAGGTTTTCCCGGGAGGCGGGGTTCTGTCCCTACCGCTCGCTGCTCGCGACCGGGGCAGTCCTGTTCGGCAGCGGCGAATTCAAGCGCAAGGCGGCGGTCCTGGACGACAAGACGCGCTGGCTCTTCGGCGCCCGGGCCGGCGAACTGTTCGAGCGCATCCGCGCGGAGCAGACCCAGCTTCCGCCGGAGCGGTCTTTTCCGGAGGGCGGCTACTACGTCCTCGGCTGCGACTTCGAGACCCCGGAGGAGATCCGCCTGGTCGCCGACGCCGGTCCGCTGGGATACCGGGCGATCGCCGCGCACGGGCACGCCGACGCGCTGGCATTCACGCTGTCGGTCGGTGGCATGGAATTCCTGATCGATCCGGGTACCTACGCCTATCACGGGCGCAGTCCCTGGCGCGACTACTTCCGCGGCACCGCCGCGCACAACACGGTTCGCGTCGACGGCCTCGATCAATCGCGGGCCGGGGGCAACTTCATGTGGCTGGAGAAAGCGAACGCGGGCTGCAGCCTGTGGGATGCGGACGCCGAGCGCGACCTGTTCGAGGGCTGGCACGACGGCTACTCGCGGCTGCGCGATCCCGTGACACATCGCCGCCGGATCGCGCTCGACAAGGAGGCCAAGAGCGTGGTCATCGAGGACCGGCTGGAGATGAAGCAGGCGCACGACATCGAGCTTTTCTTCCATTGCAGCGAGAACTGCAGCGTCAATGCGCTGAGGGACGGCTACGCGATCGCGCAAGAGGGCAGAACGCTGCTCCTGACGCCGCCGCGGCTTGTGTCCGCTACGTCGCGCGTATACCGCGGCAGCACGGCGCCGATCTGCGGCTGGGTATCGAGGCAATTCGACCGCAAACGGCCCGCACCGACCATTTGCTGGCGTGCGCGCATCGCAGGGCACTGCGTGCTGCGCACCCGGATCGACTGCGATTTGTGAACAATGGCCATGCGCCGATCGGGCTATGCGCCGAACTCGGAAATGCAGCCTGCCTGCGGGTAAATGACGGCATCTCGAAAGGAGTCGATGGCCATGGATAACGCGTTGGCGCAGGAGCGGGTTCGCTCCTACTGGAACAGCCAGCCCTGCGATTCGGAGCTGAGCGAACGCGAGCGGATGACGCGCGAGTTCTTCCTCGACGTCGAGCGGCAGCGCTACCAGCTTCAGCCGCACATCCTCGAGCTCATTTCGAGGATTGACTGGCGCGGCAAGCAGGTCCTGGAGGTCGGCGCCGGCATCGGCACCGATGCACGCCAGATCATCCTCCGGGGGGCGACTTATACCGGCATCAATGTCGACCGCGGATCGACGGAGGCGACATCGCAGGCCTTGCACGCATTCTCGCTGCGCGGCGTGGCGCTGGAGCGCGATGCGACGGCGCTCGATTTTCCGGACGGCATGTTCGACGCCGTCTATTCGTTCGGCGTCATTCAGCACATTCCGGAAGCGCAACGGGCGGTCGCGGAGATCCACCGAGTGCTCAAACCCGGCGGCGAGGTGCTCGCCATGCTCTACAACCGCAGTTCGATCAACTACGCGGTCGAGATCATGTTCCTGCGCAAGCTCGGCCTGCGCCTGCTGGGCATTCCGGGAGCAATCGCGGTGCTGGAACGGCTGGGGCTGCCGCGGGCGAAGCTGGAGCGCCACCGGCAGCTCTACCGCGAGCGCGGGCGCATGTCCGACGGGGAATGGCTCAGCCGCAACACCAATGGCCCCGACTACCCGTATTGCAGGGTCTACGACGCCGCCGAAGCGGAACAGCTGTTCGCGGCGTTCCACATCGAGAGCAACGAGGCGCATTTCTTCGACCATCGCCACTGGGGCGTGCTCGGCCGCATGTTGCCCGGGAGCCTGCGCAGCGCGCTCGGCCGGCGCTGGGGCTGGCATCGCATCGTGCATGCGCGGAAACTCCCGCAGCGCCCATGAGAATCAGCATCCTGGGCCTTGGATACGTCGGCGCGGTTTCCGCGGGCTGCCTGGCGCGGGAGGGCCACCGCGTCATCGGCGTGGATCCGGAGCAAAGGAAGGTCGACCTGATCGCGGCCGGCAGGACGCCGATCATCGAGAAGGACATCGGGCAGATCATCGAGCAGCAGGTGGCCGCCGGCCGGCTGTCGGCCACCACGGACGTCGGCGCCGCGGTGCGCCAGTCCGACCTGGTCCTGGTCTGCGTCGGGACGCCAAGCCGCAGCAACGGCGACATCGAATTGAAATACGTGCGGCGCGTCTGCGAACAGATCGGCTCGGCGCTGCGCAGTCACGACGGGGCGCCGGCAGTGGTGTTCCGCAGCACCATGCTGCCGGGCACCATGCGCGAGGTGGTGATTCCGGCCCTGGAATCGGGCTCCGGCCGGCGCGCAGGCGTGGAATTCGGCGTGTGCATCAACCCGGAATTCCTGCGCGAGGGCACTGCGGTGCACGATTATTTCAACCCCCCGAAGACCGTCATCGGCGAACTGAACCGCGCGAGCGGAGACCTGCT
>DATGGA010000088.1:0-1536 GCA_035308765.1 Burkholderiales bacterium | reverse complement strand
GACGCTTTCGACCCGCGCAAGGTGCAGCAGTGAGCACAAGGCTGCATCGCCCTAGGCGTCCTTCGAGACGCACCGCGGCTTCGCCGCGATGCTCCTCAGGATGAGGATATTGTTTTATGGCACCACCAAAGCGCCTCATCCTGAGAGGCTGGCTCGGAATGAATTGGGTGATTTCAGAGAGTTGTGATTCCGTCTTGTTGTCAGACAATGATGGAGCCGCAACATGTGGACTGAAACCACCCGGGTGCAGTATCGGCGGGACGAGCTGGCCTATGCAAGCAGTACCCGAGCGGGCGAGTGGGCGCAGATCGCCGCGCTGTTGCCGCCGCCGTGCCGGCTCGGGCGGCCGCGGCGACATGATCTGCGCATGATTGTCGACGCCATTCTCTACCTGCTGTGGACCGGTTGTCAGTGGCGCGCTCTGCCGCGCGAATTCCCGCCGCGTTCGACCGTGCAGCGGTATTTCTACTGCTGGCGCGACGATGGCACCTGGGCCCGGATCAGCGCCGCGCTGGTGGCGCGGGCGCGGCAGCAGGCCGGGCGCAATCCGGCGCCCTCGGCCGCCATCATCGACAGCCAAAGCGTGCCGACCACGGAAAGCGGTGGTCCGCGCGGCGTGGATGCCGGCAAGCGCATCAAAGGGCGCAAGCGCCACATTGTCACTGACAGCGAAGGCTTCCTGTTGGCGGTGCGGGTGCACGAAGCCAATATCCAGGACCCGCACGGTGCGGTGCCCCTGTTGCGCTCGTTGCGGCAAGCCTTCCCCCGGCTCGACCACGTCTTCGCCGACCGCGTCTACCGCGGCGAACAACTGCTCGCCGCGATCGCCGATTGCGGCCCATGGACGATCGAGATCGTCCAGCGCCCGCCCGGCGTCAAAGGCTTCCAGCTCCTGCCGCGGCGCTGGGTGGTCGAGCGAACCTTCGCCTGGCTCGGCCGCAGCCGCCGCCTCGCCAAGGACTTCGAGGCCAGCATCGCCAGCGCCACCGCTTGGGTCTTCCTCGCCAACCTGCGCCTCCTTAGCCGTCGGCTCGCAAATGCTTGAACCAAACTCTTTCATTTCGAGTCAGACTCTCAGGATGATGTAAGCCCTCAATGGCATTAAAGAACCTCGTCATCCTGAGGTGCCGCGCGGAGCGCGGCCTCGAAGGACGCACATTGCCAATCCGGCACGTGGTTCAACTTCAAAGCATCATTTATCAATCGCCGCCCTGCAGCGACGCGCCGAGGGCGTCGAGCAGATGGGCGGTGCCCTGCTGGCGCGAGCCGGAATCGTCGTAGCCGTCGAGAAAGGCGCCCTGCTCGGTCACCAGCAGCGTGGTCTTACCACCCTCCGCCTTGAGTTCGAGCGTGGCCAGCGACACCGAGATTTTCTTGTCGTTCATGTAGAGGTCATAGGCGTAGACGAGGCGCTCGTCCGGGATGACGTCGAGGTAGATGGCATCAAAGGTCGAGACCATGCCGCTTTCCCAGCGGCCTTTGAGCCGTTCGCGACCGCCGACCCGGGCGTCCATCTGCCGTTCGAGCAGCTCCCAG
>DATGGA010000087.1:0-15005 GCA_035308765.1 Burkholderiales bacterium | reverse complement strand
CCGATCCGCAGGCGCTCG
The DNA here is from genome assembly GCA_035308765.1 of Burkholderiales bacterium. GTDB lineage: Bacteria > Pseudomonadota > Gammaproteobacteria > Burkholderiales > SG8-39 > RBG-16-66-20. The sequence goes on along the minus strand of DATGGA010000087.1, from coordinate 14,987 downwards.
CCGCGAGCCGCGCATTGCTTGATCGCATCGGCGCAGAGCTGGGTGCGTCGGCGAACTGGATTTCGTTCGCGCGCTACATGGAGCTCGCGCTATACGAGCCGGGCCTCGGCTACTACGCTTCCGGCGCGCGCAAACTGGGGGCAGGCGGTGACTTCGTCACGGCGCCCGAGCTCTCGCCCCTGTTCGGACGCACGCTAGTGCGCCAGGTCGGACAGCTGCTGCAGCCCGGCGAAGCCATCCTCGAATTCGGGGCCGGTTCGGGGATGCTGGCGGAAACGCTGCTGGGCGAGCTTTCCTGCCCTTATTTCATCGTCGAAACCAGTCCCGAACTGCGCCAGCGCCAGGAGCAGCGGCTCGGTGGCGGCGCGCGCTGGCTCGAGCGGCTGCCGGAGCGTTTTCGCGGCGTGATGATCGCGAACGAGGTCGTGGACGCGATGCCGGTGCACGCGCTGGCATGGACCGGCGCGGGGATTCTCGAGCGCGGCGTGTGCGCCAACGAGGATCAACTGGCATGGTCGGACCGGCCGGCGAATGGCCTGGTTTTAAGTCATTCAAAAGAACTTGCAATAGAAGTTCCCCCCTCAGGCAGATATGAAAGCGAACTCGCGCTGTTCGCACGCGCCTGGATGCGCTCGCTCGGCCGCTTCCTCGAGCGCGGCGCGGTCCTCGTCATCGACTACGGTTTTCCGGCGCGCGAGTATTTCCATCCGCAGCGCTCCATGGGAACCCTCGCCTGCCACTACCGCCACCACGTGCACGGCGACCCATTCTATCTGCCGGGCCTGCAGGACGTCACCGCTCACGTGGACTTCAGCGCCCTTGCCCGCGCCGCCGTCGACGCGGGGCTGGAAGTGCTCGGCTACGCCAACCAGGCGCAGTTCCTGGTCAACTGCGGCATCACCGATCTGCTGACCGGGGAAAATCCCGCCGATGCGAAGCGCTATCTACCGGCGGCATCGGCGGCGCAGAAACTGCTTCATCCCTCGGAGATGGGCGAACTGTTCAAGGTGCTGGCGGTCGGGCGGGGCGTCGATCGTCCGTTGACCGGATTCTCCAGCGGAGACCGGTCGCAGGCGCTTTAGCCGCCTCAGGAAGGAACCGCCATGCCTCGCGCAACCGCGGGCCGCGCGCCGATGGCGTCGTACCAGCGCTTCACCGCGGGAAATCCGGCGAGGTCCACGCGATGCCACTCGTGGCGCGCCACCCAAGGGTACGTCGCGATGTCGGCGATGGAATACTCGTCCGCCAGGTACGCCGCTTCCGACAGGCGCTTGTTCATCACGCCGTAGAGGCGCTTCGCCTCCGTGCCGTAGCGCTCGGTGCCGTAGGGAATCTCGTCCTTCTTCGCGCGCATGAAATGGTGCGCCTGGCCGAACATCGGCCCGACGCCGCCCATCTGGAACATCAGCCATTGCAGGACGATGTATTTATCTTTTGGGGGATAAAACCTTCCCGTCTTCTCCGCGAGGTAGATCAAGATCGCACCCGACTCGAACAGCGGCAGCGGTCTTCCTTCCGGGCCGTCGGGGTCGACGATCGCCGGAATGCGGTTGTTCGGATTGATGGCGAGGAACTCCGGCTTGAACTGCTCGCCGGTGCCGATGTTGATCGGATGCACGCGGTACGGCAGGCCGCACTCCTCGAGCATGATGGAAACCTTGCGCCCGTTCGGCGTGCTCCATGTATACAGGTCGATCATTGCTTGCCTCTTGGTTCAGAAATGCGGGATTTTCAGAGCGCGGCGGCGATCGCCTGCTCGCGCGCCTGGTCGAGCAGCGCCGAGATCGCGGCGGGTGCCGAGGCGCGACGCGCAATTTCGCCGGCATCGACCGCCGTGGCAGCGGCCAGTGCTTGATCGATCCGTTGCGCGCCGAAATCCGGTTGCGCGATCTTTGCGGCCTGCAGCAGCAGCGCAAAGCGTTCCGGGCGGCGAAAGGCATCCGCGCGCTTGAACAGATTCAGCAGATCACCGGCTTGCGACGCATTCAGCAGTTTTTGCGTGCGGCAGGCCAGCAGCGCCAGTTCCCGTTCCTCGTTCGGCGCTTTCAGGCGGTCGCACAGGGTTTTGATTTCCGCTTCCTGCAGCGGCCAGCACAGCACCGTGAAACGCACCGGCAGTGAACCGGAAAAAGTTTTCGGCAACTGCTTGAGTTCGGGCAGCAGCTTCGCGCGCAGGCCGCATTGTTCGAGAACCTCGAACATCAACGCCGGTTTGGGTTCGGCCAGGCCCTTGGCGAATTCCTGCCAGACGCGCTCGGGCACCAGGTGGTCGGTTTCCCCCGAGGAAACCATGGTCTTCATCAGCGCCATGGTCTCGTCGGCGACGCGAAAGCCGAAGCGCGCGGCAAAACGCGCCACGCGCAGGATGCGCACCGGGTCTTCGGCGAAAGCTTCGCTCACGTGGCGCAGCACGCCGTCCCGAAGGTCCTTTCGTCCATGGAACGGATCGATGAGCGCGCCGTCAGGCGCCTTGGCGATGGCATTGATGGTGAGGTCGCGTCGCGCGAGATCCTGCTCGAGCGTGACGTCGGGCGCGGCGTAGACGGTGAAGCCCTTGTAGCCGCGCCCGCTTTTTCGCTCGGTGCGCGCGAGCGCGTATTCCTCGTGCGTCCCGGGATGCAGGAACACCGGGAAATCCTTTCCCACCGGCTTGTAGCCGGCGGCGGTCATTTCTTCGGGCGTGGCGCCGACGACGACGTGGTCCCGATCCTGCACGGAAAGGCCCAGCAGTTCGTCGCGCACCGCGCCGCCGACCGTATAGGCTTTCAAACCCGGACGGCCTTCACCGCGGTTATCTTCCCGCGCGCCAGCGCAGCTTCGGGTAGCGCTCGCGCGGGTCCGCGTGCGCGAGCCAGGCCGGCGCGGCGGCTTCCAGCGCCGTCGGCCGGATGCCGAAGGGAAATTCACAATCACATATGCTCGGCACCTTCATGGAGTAGTAGTTGTCGCGCGTCAGCAGCGGGAACGGCAGGAATTCCATCAACCAGGCCTGCAGATACGAAAGACCGTTCGGCAGGCCGACGATCAAGCGCGTGCGCCCGGTGACGTCGCAGACGTAGTCCAGCAGCTCGCGCAGCGTGCACTCGTGCGGGCCGCACAGGTCGTAGCGCTTGCCGGCTGCCTCCCGGCTCTCCAGCGATGCGAGCATCGCCTGCACCACGTCGCCCACGTAGACCGGCTGGAAGCGCGCCTCGGGCGAGCCGAGCGCGAGCACCGGGAACAACGCCGTGAGTTTCGCGAACAGATTCAGGAACCGGTCCTCGGGCCCGAAGATCACCGAAGGCCGGAACGCGGTCACTGCGAGGTCGTCCGCGGCGAGCGCCATCTCTTCGCCGACGCCCTTGGAGCGCAGGTACTCGGAAGGAGCCTGCGGGTCGGCGCCCAGCGCGCTCATGTGCAGCAACCGCCTGACCCCTGACTCGCGGCAGGCGGTAGCCACGGCCTGCGCCAGTTCCACGTGCGCCTGGGCGAAGTCCGGCCCGTACCGATTCGGCGAACGCGCGCGCCGGCTGTGCAGCACGCCGGCGAGATTGATTACCGCGTCGCGGCCGGCGGCGAGCCTGGCGAGCGTGCGCGAGTCGCGCGCGTCGGTTTCGATCACTTCGACGGTGGGCAGCAGGATCAGGTGTTTGGCGCGATCGCGGCGCCGCGTCGGCACGGTGACGCGCGCGCCGCGCGCCGCCAGCGCGGCAACCAGGTGCCGGCCGACGAAGCCGGAACCCCCGACGACGAGGAAATTGTCGTATTTCAAGGCAACTCTTCGTTTACGCGCTCGCCCGCCTCCTTGGCGGGGATCAGCCCGAGCCTGTCCTTCAGGGGAACAAGCTTACCGCCGATCAGTTGCGCGTAGTACATGGTATTCGCCATCACTTTCTTCACGTAGTCGCGCGTTTCGTTGAACGGGATGGTTTCGACGTAGATCGCGCCCTCCAGCGGCCGCGCGTCGCGCCAGCGGCGCGCGCGGCCGGGCCCGGCGTTGTAGGCGGTGGCTGCCAGCACCGGGTGGCCCAGATCGTCGAGAACGTGCTTCAGGTAGCCGGTGCCCAGCGCGATGTTGACCGACACCTCGGCCACGCGCGACGGATTGAAATCCTTCACTCCGTCGCGCCTGGCGACCCAGCGGGCGGTCGCGGGCATCAACTGCATGAGTCCCTTCGCGCCGGTGGAAGACTTCGCGTTGACGATGAAGCGGCTCTCCTGGCGCACCAGTCCCAGCACCCAGGCTTCCTCCAGGCCGTAGCTGCGCGCATATTCATCGAATACCTCCCGGAACGGCGCCAGGAACCGCACCTTGTAGTTGTGCAGATGGGCGGTCTTGTCGGCCGTGTTGATCGCGCGATCGAATATCTGGCTGCGGCGGGCGAGTTCCGCGGCAGCCAGCAGCTGCGTGTCCTCCATGCCGCGAATGGTGAATACCCATTCGCGCGTCGCCTCGGGGCGCAAGTCGAGGCTGTAAAGTTCGAGCGCGCGCGCGAGGCCCGGGACCGCCTTCGCGGCAACCACGTCGGCTTCGGCCGAGACGTAAAACGGTTCCGGCGCCATCGTCATGATGCCGAGCTCCTCGGCGGCAAGCAGCCCATAGAAGCTCGGCTGGCCGGAAATGCGCAGGTAGTAGGCGCGGGCGCCCTCGGCGCTTCCCTGCACGGCAAGCGCGCGGCCGTACCAGTAGGTCCAGGCCGGGTCCTGGCGAGCGATCACCGACATGCGGTCGATCGCGTCGCGCACCGCCTGCCAGTCCGCAGCGCGCAGCGCGGCACGCGCTTTCCATGCCAGCTGCTCGTCGTTCAGCTGGGTGACGTCGGCGAACGCGTACCACTGCTGCGCCTCCGGGATCAGGTGCCGCGCACCTTCATAGGCGAGGCGCCCCCACAGGTACTTCAGGTCCTCGGCCGGCAGGCGCGCGCTCAGCCTGCCGCGCAGGATTTCCACCGCACCCTCCGGATCGCTGCGCGCGAGGCGCAACACGGCGAATATCGTCATCTCGCGCGCCGCGCGGCTGTCGAGATTGCGCGGCGGACTGGCGAGGAATTTCTTCGGCGCGGTGGCGGCCAGGTTCAGCTGCGCCTCGTCGTGCTTCTCCCCGGCCGGGAGGAAAGCGAGCGTGCGCCGCGCCGCGGTGAGCGCGCCGTTCTCGAACAGCACCCGCGCCCGCCGCCAGACGTCGTCGACGCTGATTTTCTGCGCGTCCAGCATTATGTCGACCAGCGCATTGCAGCCGTCGGGCAGCTCGCGCGGCTCGAGCCAGATCGCGCGCGCCTCGTCGAAGGCGCCGTCGTCGCCGCGCGACAGGCGCGACATCCAGGCATAGCAGCGGATCTCCAAGTCGTCCTGCACCAGCGGCGGCAGGGTCTGCTCGAAGTTCTCCCAGTCGCCGCGCCGGCCCAGTTCCTTCAGCCATTCGCCGCGCAGCCGCTCGGCGAGATAGCTGCCCTCCTGATCCTGCAGAAAAGCGCGCACTTCGGCCTCGGACGCGTCCTCGATGCGCAGCTTCAGGCGCCAGTAGTCCAGATAGGGCGCAAGCACGTAGCCGCTGCTCACCTCGGCCGAGAACTTCTGCAGCTTGACCGCGTCGCCCGCGCGAAACGCGTCGTAGGCCTTCAACATGGCCTCGTCAGGCGACAGCGGCTTGGGCGCACCCAGCGCGCTGCCAGCGGCGCAGGCCAAGGCTGCTATAGTGGTAAGGAAACGCCTAAAAATCATGGACTAAGCTTAGCACTCCGAGGTGGAAGCCGCATGACAGCGGACCAATTGAAAACCTGGCGCAAGGCCGAGCGAGCGCGCCTGATCGCGGCGCGCGAAAAACTGGATGCGGCAACGCTCGAGCAGTTCCGCGTCCGGATGGACGCCCACATCGGGCGCGCGTTCCCCGGCCTGGCCATGGCGAAACTCGCCTTTTGCTGGCCGATCCGGGGTGAATACGATGCGCGCCACCTTGTAAGAACGCTGCGCGAGCGCGGCGCGTTGACCGCGCTGCCGGTGGTTGTCGCGCTCAGGCAACCGCTGCTGTTCCGCGAATGGCATCCCGGCGTTGAATTGGCCGTGGGCGCGCTGGACATTCCCTACCCCGTGAACTCGCCGGAAGTGGTTCCCCAGGCGGTGCTGCTGCCCATGAACGGCTGGGATGGCGCGGGCTACCGGCTCGGCTACGGCGCCGGCTTTTTCGACCGCACCCTGGAAAAATTCCCGGACAAGCCCGCGGTGATCGGCGTCAGCTACGAACTCGCGCGCATGGACACCATCCACCCGCAAAGCTGGGACATCCCGATGGACTGGGTGGTGACCGAACGCGGCGTTTACAAGAGGGACAGCGGGCGCGACGGGGACAAGCTCGTGTTCCTCGGCGAACCGCCGGCAGGCGAGCCGAGCAAGCTTGCCTCCCCGGTCTGCTACGCGGACGAAATCGCGCCCGGATACTTCGGCGAGCCGCAGTAACCCGCGCAGTTGCCCGACTAGCGCTTGAACGCGAGGGTCAGGCCGTCGCCGATCGGCACGAGTGAAATCTCGACGCGCCGGTCGCTACGCAGTTTTCTGTTGAAGGCGCGAATGGCGCGCGCGTCGATCGTCCGGTCCTTGCGGTTGATCACGCTGCCATGCCAGAGCGTGTTGTCGATGGCGATCAGGCCGCCGCGGCGCAGCAGTTTCAGGCAGCGCTCGAAGTACTTCTGGTAGTTCTCCTTGTCCGCGTCGATGAACGCGAAATCGAATTTTCCCTTCAGGGTTTTCAGCGTCTCCAGCGCCGGCGCGAGGCGCAGCGAGATTTTCTTCTGCACGCCGGCCATCTTCCAGTAGCGCCGCGCCACCGAGGTCCACTCCTCGCTCACGTCGCAGCAGATGATTTTCCCGCCGGGCGGCAGAGCCAGCGCCACGGCCAACGACGAATATCCGGTGAAGGTTCCGATCTCGATGCAGCGCTTCGCCCCGAGCGCGCGCACCAGCACCTGCATCAGCGCCGCCTGGTCGGGGCCGATCTGCATGGTGCCGAACGGAATTTTGCGCGTCACCGTGCGCAGCCGCCTCTGCACCGCGGTCTCGCGCGTGCCCGTCGCGGCAATATAGGCGGCGAGCTTCGCAGGGAGGTCGACGGGTCCGCGCGCCATGCTCAGCCGAGGAAGAGGCGATACGCCGGGTTGCGGGTTTCGTCCACGCAGGGATAGCCCAGTCTCGCGAGGAAACAGCGGAACTGGCTCATCTCGTTTTTCGGCACCTGCATGCCGACCAGCACGCGGCCGTAGTCGGCGCCGTGGTTGCGGTAGTGGAACAGGCTGATGTTCCAGCTGGGATTCATCGAGCGCAGGAATTTTACCAGTGCGCCCTGCCGCTCGGGGAATTCGAAGCGGTACAGCAGTTCATTCTTTGCCAATCCGGCGTGGCCGCCCACCATGTGCCGCACGTGCGATTTGGCGGTCTCGTTGTCGGACAGGTCGAGCGTGCGGCAGCCGGCGCGCGCGAGACGCCGCACGATGCGGGCGGTTTCCTGCCGCCCCGTCACGCCGACGCCGACGAAGATGTGCGCCGCGTCCGGCCCAGCCATGCGGTAATTGAATTCGGTGATGTTGCGGCCGCCCAGCGCCTCGCAGAAGCGGCGGAAGCTGCCGCGGCGCTCCGGAATGGTGACCGCGAACACGGCTTCGCGGTGCTCGCCCAGCTCAGCCTGCTCGGCGACAAAGCGCAGCCGGTCGAAGTTGGTGTTGGCGCCGGAGGCGATCGCCACCAGCGTCTTGCCGCGCGCATTGCGCTTCGCGACCCAGGTTTTCGCGCCGGCGACGGCGAGCGCGCCGGCCGGTTCGAGCACCACGCGGGTGTCCTCGAACACGTCCTTGATCGCGGCGCAGATTTCGTCGGTGTCCACCAGTACCATCTCGTCGACCAGCTCGCGCGCCAGGCGAAATGTCTCCTCGCCCACCTGCTTCACGGCGACGCCGTCGGCGAACAGGCCGACATGTTCGAGCACCACGCGCCGCCGGGCCTTCAGCGACCGCGCCATCGCGTCGGCGTCGACCGGCTCCACGCCGATGATGCGCACCGAGGGGCGCACCCGCTTGATGTAGGCGGCGATGCCGGAAATCAGGCCGCCGCCGCCGACGGGAACGAACACGGCGTGGATCGGGCGCGCATGCTGGCGCAGGATTTCCATGCCGACGGTGCCCTGCCCCGCGATCACTTCCGGGTCGTCGTAGGGATGGACGAAGGTGAGCCCGAGACGGCGCCGCAATTTCATCGCATGCGCTAGCGCTTCGGCGTAGGTGTCGCCGCGCAGTACCGCCTCGGCGCCGCGCGCCATCACTGCATCGATCTTGATCTTCGGCGTGGTCACCGGCATCACGATCACGGCGCGGCAGCCGAGTTTCTGTGCGGCGAGCGCCACACCCTGCGCGTGGTTGCCCGCGCTCGCCGTGATCACGCCCTTCGCGAGCCTGGCCGGCGCGAGGCGCGCCATCTTGTTGTAGGCGCCGCGCAGCTTGAAGGAGAACACCGGCTGCAGATCCTCGCGCTTGAGCAGCAGGCGGTTGCCCAGGCGCCGCGACAGCGCGGGCGCGAGTTCGAGCGGCGACTCGATCGCCACGTCGTAGACGCGCGCCTTGAGAACGCGCTCGAGATAACCGTCCTTGCGCATCGGAAAAGCCTAGCACATCGCATTTCCGGCGCAGATTCCGCGTGCTAGCACCGGCCGCAGCGTGGTGCACCTGCTGCTGTTCTGTTCCTTATTTGGTGCTGTTGCTCGAGAGATGAAACTGCGGCGCTAAGCCGCCTCGAGCTTGGCTACCGCCACGGCGAGCCACTTGACGCCCTGGCCGCCGAAATTCACCTGCACGCGCGCGTCGTTGCCGTCGCCCTCGGCATCCACGATCACGCCGGCGCCGAATTTGGGATGGGTGACGTTCTGGCCGATGCGGAAGCCCGCGGTTTCGCGATGCCTCGCGAAGCTGGCCTCCTTCTTCGGGAAGTAGGTGTCCTTGCTGTCGGTGTAGGACTGCTTCCGCCCCGCCGCCTCGAAGCCCATGGATCGCTGCCGCGAAAGCCTGGGCGTGAGCCATTTCTTCAGGCCTTCGGGAATTTCGTCGAGGAAGCGCGACGCCAGGCTGTAGCGCGTCTGGCCGTGCAGCATGCGGGTCTGCGCGAACGTGAGATACAAGCGCTGCCGCGCGCGCGTGATGGCGACGTAGGCGAGGCGGCGCTCCTCTTCCAGGCCGTCCCTCTCCACCAGGCTCTGGTCGTGCGGGAACAGGCCTTCCTCCAGCCCGCTCATGAACACGGCGTTGAACTCCAGGCCCTTGGCCGAGTGCACCGTCATCATCTGCAGCGCGTCCTGCCCTTCGGCCGCCTGGTGGTCGCCCGCCTCCAGCGCGGCGTGGGTGAGGAATGCGACCAGCGGCGACATCTCCTCGCCCGCTTCCGGATTCGCCTCCTCCTGCGTGAACGCCGCCGCCGCGTTCACCAGTTCTTCGAGGTTCTCGACGCGGTCGGCACCCTCGCGCTCGTTCTTGAAATGCTCGATCAGGCCGCTGCGATGGATTACGTGCTCGACCATTTCAGGCAAAGAGAGATCCTTGGTTTCAGTTTGCAGTTCTCCGATCAATTTCTTGAACGGCAAACCCTTGCCGGATGAAGAGTCAACCGCGGCAAAAAGCGAAATCCCTTTCTGCTTCGCCGCGTCCTGCAGCTGCTCCATCGAACGCGCGCCGATGCCGCGCGGCGGAAAATTGGCGACGCGCAGGAACGAGGTGTCGTCCGCCGGATTGGCGATCAGGCGCAGGTAGGCGAGCGCGTGCTTCACCTCGGCGCGCTCGAAGAAGCGCAGGCCGCCATAGACGCGGTAAGGGATCGTTGCGCCGAACAGCGCATGCTCCAGTACGCGCGACTGGGCGTTCGAACGGTAGAGCACCGCGATGTCCACCAGGCGCGCACCTTCGCGCCTGAGCGCGCCCACTTCCTCGGCAATGAAGCGCGCCTCGTCGCCGTCGCTCTCGCCCTCGAACACGCGCAGCGGGTCTCCGGCGCCCGCCGAGGTCCACAGGTTCTTGCCCAGGCGCTGCGTGTTGTTGGATATCAGCGCATTGGCCGCATCGAGGATGTTGCCCTGCGAGCGGTAGTTCTGCTCGAGGCGGATGACCCTGCCTTTGGAGAATTCCTTTTCGAATTCCGCCAGGTTGCCGACGTTGGCGCCGCGGAAACCATAAATCGACTGGTCGTCGTCGCCCACGGCGAAGAGGCGCGATTGCGGCCCGGCGAACAGCTTCAGCCAGCGGTACTGCAGCCGGTTGGTATCCTGGAATTCGTCCACCAGGATGAAGCGGAAGCGCGCCTGGTAATGCTGCCGCAGCACTTCATTCCTGCTCAGCAGCTCGAAACTTCTCAGCAGCAGTTCCGCGAAATCCGCCACGCCCTCGCGCTGGCACTGCTCGTCGTAGGCGGCGAAGAATTCCGCCTGGCGGCGCGTGATGTCGTCGCCGGCCGGCACGTCGCGGGCGCGCAAGCCCTCTTCCTTCTGCCCGTTGATGAAGCGCTGCAGGTCGCGCGGCGGAAAACGGTCCTCGTCCACGTTGAGCGCCTTCGCCAGGCGCTTCACCGCCGAGAGCTGGTCCTGGGTGTCGAGGATCTGGAAATCGCGCGGCAGCCCGGCTTCCTGGTGATGCGTGCGCAGCAGCCGGTTGGCGAGGCCGTGGAAGGTCCCGATCCACAGGCCGCGCGGATTCATCGGCAGCATCGCCGTGAGCCGCGTCATCATTTCGCGCGCCGCCTTGTTGGTGAAGGTCACCGCCAGCACGCCGCCCGGCGTCACATGGCCTGATTTGACAAGCCAGGCGATACGCGTGGTGAGAACCCGGGTCTTGCCGCTGCCCGCGCCCGCGAGCACGAGGGCGTGCCCCGCAGTTCCCTCTTCGTGCAGAGTTACCGCGGCGAGCTGTTCGGGGTTTAGGTGTTCAAGATGCAGCGACAAAGCGCGCGCATTATCTCACGCGCATCTGCTTTTCATTCGATGCGGATGTCGAGTTCCCTGACCAGCCGGCCGTATTTTTCGTAGTCGCTGCGCAGCAGGCGCGCAAGCCCTTCCGCGCTGCCGCCGACGGGTTCCAGCGCCGCCTGCGCGTAGCGTTCGCAGATGCCCGGATCGGCGAGCGCCTTGCCGATCTCGGCGTTGAACCGCGCGACGATCTCCGGCGGCATGCCGGCCGGCGCGAAGACGCCGATCCACTGTTCGATTTCCAGGCTTTTGTAGCCGGCTTCCTGGTAGGTCGGGATGTCAGGCAGGGTCGGGGCGCGCGTCGAGGTGGATTGCGCGAGCAGCCTGAGCTTGCCGGCCTTGTAGTACGGGATCAGCGGCGAAGAGCCGAGCGAGCCCACCTGGATCTGGCCGCCGACGAGATCCACGATCGCCTGGCCGCCGCCCTTGTACGGCACGTGCGTGAGCTGGATGCCGGCGAGCTTGGCGAACCACTCCGCGGTGATGTGCTGCTGCGAGCCCGCGCCCGAAGTCGCGAACCCGAGACCCGGCTTCTGTTTCGCCAGCGCGACGAATTCCGCCAGATTGGATACCCGGAGCGAAGGGTGCACCGCGAGCACCACGGGCTGGCGCGCGAGCTGAATCACCGGCGTGAGATCGCGGAACGGATCCCAGGCCAGCTTGTAGAGGTGCGGATTGCTGGCGACCGCGTCGACTGCGACCAGCAGCGTATAGCCGTCCGGCGCGCTCTTTACCGCCGCCTCGACGCCGATGTTGCCGCCGGCGCCGGCGCGGTTCTCGACCAGCCCCGAGTAGCCGCCCGCAGCTCCTCCCAAGGCCTGGCCGACGCGATCGGCGATCGGCCGGGTCGCGATATCCGTCGCGCCGCCCGGTGGGTAGGGCACGATCCAGCGCACCGGCTTCGCCGGCCAGCCTTGTGCCTGCGCCGCTTGCGCGGCCAAGAGGAGAACAAGAACGAGCAGGAATCGCTTCATGAAGCCCTTATAATCCGCCGCTTCCGCGCGCGGCAGCCGAGAAAAGAAAAATCCACATGCAGGACCGGTACGAACCACGCAGCATCGAACTCGACGCCCAGAAATTCTGGGACGCGAAGCGTTCGTTCGCCGTCGCGGAAGACCGGGCGCGGACAAAATTCTACTGCCTGTCCATGTTCCCCTATCCATCGGGGAAGCTGCACATGGGCCACGTGCGCAACTACACCATCGGCGACGTGCTCACGCGCCATTACCGCATGCGCGGCATGAACGTGCTGCAGCCGATGGGCTGGGACGCCTTCGGCCTGCCCGCCGAGAACGCCGCGATGGCGAACAAGGTGCCGCCCGCAAAATGGACGCGCGACAACATCGCGTACATGAGGAAGCAGCTGCAGGGCCTGGGCTTCGCCATCGACTGGACGCGGGAACTCGCGACCTGCGATCCGGGCTACTACAAGTGGAACCAGTGGCTGTTCGCGCGCCTGTTCAGGAAGGGCCTCGCCTACAGAAAGACCGGCATCGTCAACTGGGACCCGGTCGACCAGACGGTGCTGGCCAACGAGCAGGTGATCGACGGCCGCGGCTGGCGCACCGGCGCGCCGGTGGAAAGACGCGAAATCCCGATGTACTTCTTCCGCATCACCGCCTATCAGGAAGAGTTGCTCGGTGCGCTCGATGGCATGGACGGATGGCCCGCGCAAGTCAAATTGATGCAGAAAAACTGGATCGGCAAGTCGGAAGGCGTCCGAATTGGCTTCCCGTATGAACTGAACAACGAGCGGAAGATGCTTTGGGTATTCACTACGCGCGCCGACACGCTGATGGGAACGACCTTCTGTGCCGTCGCGGCCGAACATCCCATCGCCGCCTGGGCTGCGGAAAAAAATCCTGAAATAAGAGAATTCGTTGCGGAATGCAAGCGCGGCACCGTGGTCGAGGCGGAGCTCGCGCAGATCGAAAAGAAAGGCATGCCCACCGGCGTGTTCGTCGCGCACCCGATCAGCGGCGAGAAAATTCCGGTCTGGGTCGGCAACTACGTGCTCATGAGCTACGGCGAGGGCGCGGTGATGGGCGTGCCGGCACACGACGAGCGCGATTTCGAGTTCGCACTGAAGTACGGACTGCCGATCCCGCAGGTAATCCAGGTCGGCGACGAGAAATTCGACGATCGCAAGTGGTACGCCTGGTACGACGAGAAGGGCCCGGGCCAGTGCGTCAACTCCGGAAAATATGACGGCCTCGGCTTCCAGCAGGCGGTCGATGCGATCGCGGCGGACCTGAAGGCGAAGAATCTCGGCGAGAAGCAGGTGCAATGGCGCCTGCGCGACTGGGGCATCTCGCGCCAGCGCTACTGGGGCTGCCCGATCCCGATCGTGCACTGCCCGTCCTGCGGCGACGTCCCGGTTCCCGACGACCAGCTGCCGGTGAAACTGCCCGAGGACCTGGTGCCCGACGGCACCGGCAATCCGCTGGCGAAGCTTCCCGCGTTCTACGAGACCAGGTGCCCGTCCTGCGGCAAGCCGGCGAAGCGCGAGACCGACACCATGGACACCTTCGTCGATTCGTCCTGGTACTTCGCGCGCTACGCCTGCCCCGGCCAGGACAAGACGATGGTGGACGAGCGCGCCGCGTACTGGATGGCGGTGGACCAGTACATCGGCGGCATCGAGCACGCCATCCTGCACCTGCTGTACTCGCGCTTTTTCATGCGCGCGATGCGCGACGAGGGCCTGCTGAACGTGTCCGAGCCTTTCACCAACCTGCTGACGCAGGGCATGGTGCTCGCCGAGTCCTACTACACCGACGCGGCCGGGCGGCGCGAATGGGTGAATCCGGCCGATGTGGCACTGACGCGGGACGCCAAGGGGAAGATCCTCGCCGCCAGGACCAGGGACGGCAGGGAAGTGATCTACGACGGCATCGGCACCATGTCCAAGTCGCGCAACAACGGCGTCGACCCGCAACAGCTCATCGAGAAATACGGCGCCGACACCGCGCGCTTCTTCATCATTTTTGCCTCGCCGCCGACCAGTACGCTGGAATGGTCGGACGAAGGCGTGGACGGCTCCTACCGATTCCTGAAGCGGCTGTGGAACTACGGTTTGAATTTCTCGGCAAATGCAGCCGAAAGCAGGGGCGACGCCAAGGCCATCCGCCACGAAATCCACTCGGTGCTGAAGCAGGCAAACTACGACCTTGGCAAGCACCAGTTCAACACCGTGGCCTCGGCCGCGATGAAGATACTGAACGCGCTGGAGAAGCTTGCCGGCGCGAAAAGCGAAGTCGCAAAGGAAGGGCTGTCGATCCTGCTGCGCCTGCTGTCGCCGATCACGCCGCACGTCTGCCACGCGCTGTGGCGGGAGCTTGGGTTCGGCGAAGACGTGATGCTCGCCGCCTGGCCGGAACCGGACCCCGCGGCGCTGGAGCAGGACGAGATCGACTACGTGGTGCAGGTGGGCGGCAAGACGCGCGGCAACGTGAAAGTGGCGAAATCCGCCGACCAGAAGACGGCTGAAACGATGGCGGCAGAAGCCGTAAGGAAGTACATTGACGGCAAGACCATACGTAAAATCATCATCGTGCCCGGCCGCCTGATCAATATCGTCGTCTGATGCGTATCGTAAAACCCGGCCTCCTCGCGCTCGCTTTCGCCCTGCTGCTTGCGGCCTGCGGCTTCCAGATGCGCGGCACCGCCAAGCTGCCGTTCGACACGATCTACATGCCGAACGCAACGGGCGGCATCGCGCTGAATCTGAGGCGCAACATCCAGACCGGCACGAACACCAAGGTGGTCGATGACCCGAAGAAAGCCGAAGCGAAACTCGAGTTCTCGCAGGAAACGCGCCAGAAGGTCATTCTGTCCCTAGGGACGGGCGGCAAGGTGAGCGAATACCGGCTGCTCTACCGCGTCGGCTTCCGCGTCACCGACGTCAAGGGCGGTGAATTCCTGCCGCTTAACGTCGTGCAGCTCCAGCGCGACATCACCTTCAACGACACCGACGTGCTGTCGAAGGAAGCGGAAGAGGAGCTGCTGTACCGCGACATGCAGT
>DATGGA010000086.1:0-20503 GCA_035308765.1 Burkholderiales bacterium | reverse complement strand
AACCATTCCTCCTGAGTCGGCTTCACATCGCGCACGAAGGCGTGCATGTGTTTGATGAAACTCGTCATCACCTGCTTGAGGCGCGGATTCTTCGTGTTGCGAATGCGGTGCAGCACCTCGCCGGTGAGTTTTTTCTCGCTGAATCTGCGGACTGCCATGGCGGCCTCCTGTCGGCGGAATGCTAACATCGCAGCACATGCGCATTGCGACACTGATCGCCGTACTGCTGCTGTCCGCGAATGTGGCGGCGCAGGAAAAGACCGTCAAGTTCCTCGTCGGTTTTCCGGCCGGCGCAGGCCTGGACACGATGACGCGGCTGGTGGCCGACAAGATGCGCGTGCGCCTCGGCCAGCCGGTGGTGGTGGAAAACCGTCCCGGCGCGGACGGGCGGATCGCGATGGACCTGCTCAAGGCCTCGCCGCCCGACGGCCTCACGCTGGTGATGACGCCCCTCATCACCGTGGTCACGGCGCCGCAGGTGTTCAAGGACCTGCGCTACGACGCGTTCGCCGATTTCGCGCCGGTGGCGCACGCCGCCTCGTTCCTGTTCGCCTTCAGCGTCGGACCGAACGTGCCGGCGAAGACGCTGGCTGAATATGTCGCCCTGGTGAAGCAGGATCCGAAGTACGGCAGCTACGCTTCCGCTGGCGCGGGCAGCCTGCCGCATTTCTTCTCGGTGCTGTTCGCAGACACCGCGAAAATCCCGATGGTGCACATCGGCTACAAGGGCTCCGCGCCCGCGATCACCGATCTGCTCGGCGGCCAGATCTCCGCCTTCATGGGCACGGCCTCCGACGTCGCGGCCCAGCACAAGGCCGGCCGGCTGCGCGTCATCGCCACGTCGGGCGCGCAACGCGCGCGCATCCTGCCCGACGTGCCGACGTTCCGCGAACAGGGCTACAACATCGAAGGCGGCGGCTGGTATGCCGCCTATGCTCCGGCGAAGACGCCGAAGGAGGCGATCGACCGCCTCGCCGCCGCGATAGCCGAGGCGATCAAGTCGCCCGACGTGCGCGAGAAGCTGGAAGCACTCGGCATGGAGCCGACCGGCTACGGGCCCGCGGAACTCGCGCACATCCAGAAAGCCGACTACGACAAGTGGGGCCCGGTCATCAGGGCCTCGGGCTTCAAACCCGAAAATTGAACGTACTCTTCGCTTCGACCAAGGAAAAAGCGGAGCGCTGGTTTCCGTTGCTGCAGAAGGCGCTGCCCGCCGACCGGTTCTTCGCCTGGCCCGACACCAACGGCGGCGACATCGACATCGCCCTGGTCGCCACGCATCCACGGGGCACTTTCGGGAACCTTCCGAGGCTGAAACTGATCCAATCGATGTGGATGGGCGTGGAGACGTTTCTCGACGACCCGCAGGTGCCGCGCAACGTGCCCCTCGCCCGCCTGATCGATCCGGGCATGGTGACGGCGATGGGCGAGACGGTCATCGCCCACGTTCTGAACTGGCACCGGCATCTTTATTGGTATAAATCATTACAAAAAGAAAAAAAATGGCAACGGCGCGGCCAGTTCATGCCCTCGGACCGTACCGTGGGCATCCTCGGGCTGGGCGAACTCGGCGGCACGGTCGCCGCGAAGCTGCTGGCGATGGAGTTCAACGTCTGCGGCTGGAGCCGCACGCCGAAGGAACTTCCCGGCGTGCATTGCTCGACGGATCTCGAAGATGTGGTTCGCCGGAGCGACGTTCTTGTATGCCTTCTACCTTTGACGGAAAAAACAAAAGGAATAATAAATTCGAAGACGCTATCCCTTATCCGCAAAGGCGGCTGCGTGATCAATGTCGCGCGCGGCGGCCATGTGGTCGTTCCGGATCTTCTTGCGGCGCTCGACTCGGGACACCTGGAGCACGCCTACCTGGATGTATTCGAGACCGAGCCACTGCCGCCGGACAGCCCGCTCTGGTCGCATCCCGGCATCACCCTGACGCCCCATGTCGCGGCGTTCACCGAGCCGCGCACCTCGGTGGCGAAGATCGTCGAGAATTTCGAGCGCGTGCGGCGCGGCGAGAAACCGCTCAATACAGTCGATTACGCCGCAGGCTACTGACTCGCTCCTCGGTACGCTGCCGCACCGAGGTGGCGCGTTTATTGCTCCAGAATTGATCCATGGCCGACGCCTCTTCCACCGGCATCACCCGCCGCCACGACCGCATCGCCCTCGTGCTGCAGGGCGGCGGCGCGCTGGGCGCCTACCAGGCCGGCGTTTACGAAGAACTTTCCAGCACCTGTTATCAGCCCGACTGGATCGCGGGCGTATCCATCGGCGCGATCAACGCCGCGCTGATCGCCGGCAACCCGCCGGAGCGCCGCGTCGAGCGGCTGTCGGAGTTCTGGCACCTGGTGTCCTCGGGCATGGGGCCGCTGGCCAGCGCGTTCCCGGCGCCCGGGTTTCTGAACACCACGGGACTGGAGCAGCCGCGCAGCGCGTTCAACCAGTTCAGCGCATTGTGGTCCGCCATGCTGGGCATTCCCGGGTTCTACAAGCCGCGCGTCCCGCCCGCCGTGCTGCAGCCCGACGGCGCGCCCGGCGCCCTCAGCATCTACGACTCCGCGCCGCTGCGGGAGACGCTGCTGCGCCTGATCGATTTCGACCTGATCAACAGCAGGCAGGTGCGCCTATCGGTCGGAGCGGTCGACGTGTGCAGCGGCAATTCCGAATACTTCGACAATTTCGATCGCGTCATCGGGCCTGAGCACATCATGGCGAGCGGCGCCCTGCCGCCGGCCTTCCCGCCGGTGACGATCGACGACAAGGCCTACTGGGACGGCGGCATCGTCTCAAACACGCCGCTGCAGTACGTGCTGGACACCCGCGGCAAGGACAGCCTGCTCGCGCTGCAGGTCGACCTGTTCAGCGCGCGCGGCAATATGCCGGCCAACCTCGCCGGCGTGCAGCAACGGCAGAAGGACATCCTCTATTCCAGCCGCACGCGCTACAACAGCAACAAGGCGAGCGAGCTGGCCGAATCCCGCAAGCTGGTCTGCGGGCTGCTGGCGAAGCTGCCGCAACATCTGCAGAAAGATCCTTCCGTGCGCAAGCTGGCCGAATCCCTGCGCGCGGCGCCCGCCGACATCGTGCACCTCATCTACCGCCAGGCGGCCTGGGAGCTCGAATCGAAGGACTACGAGTTCTCGCGCGCCTCGGTGCTCGAACACTGGAAGGCCGGGGCGCGCGACCTGCGCGACACCATCGAGCATCCGGACTGGCTCAAGTCCTCCGGCGACGGAGACGGCATAACCCAGTACGACCTGACACGGCACACCCGGCCGCTCTGAGCGGCGCACGGCCAGCGGAGGATTTCCCGAACATGAAAATCGCCGACGTCAAAGCGAACGCATTCGCGATGCCGCTCACCAGCCCGGCGTTCCCGCGCGGGCCCTACCGCTTCAACAACCGGGAATTCCTGGTCATCACCTACCGCACGGACATGGATGCCCTGCGCGCGCTGGTGCCCGAACCGCTGGAGGTGACGGAGCCGCTGGTGAAGTATGAATTCATCCGCATGCCGGACTCGACCGGCTTCGGCGACTACACCGAATCCGGCCAGGTCATCCCGGTCGGCTTCCGCGGCGCCAGGGGCGGCTACGTGCACGCCATGTACCTGAACGACCATCCGCCCATCGCCGGCGGGCGCGAGCTGTGGGGCTTTCCGAAGAAACTCGCCACGCCGGTGCTCGAGACCGAGATCGACACGCTGGTCGGCACGCTGGACTACGGCAAGGTGCGCGTCGCCAAGGCGACGATGGGATTCAAGCACCGCCCTACCGACCATGCCGCGGTGCTGGCCGCGCTCGCCGCGCCCAATTTCCTGCTGAAAATCATCCCGCACGTCGACGGTTCGGCGCGCATCTGCGAACTGGTGCGGTACTACACCACCGAGGTCACGCTCAAGGGCGCCTGGACCGCGCCCGGGTCGCTGGAACTGCACCCGCATGCGCTCGCGCCGGTGGCCGAGCTGCCGGTGCTCAAGGTCGAATCCGCGCTGCATTTCATCGCCGACCTGACGCTCGGCCTCGGCGAAGTCGTCTACGATTACCTTTCACCATCAAAGGAATAGCCCATGGCGAGACTCGAAGGCAAGGTTGCATACATCACCGGCGCGGCCAGCGGCATCGGCAAGGAGATCGCCGTCGAATTCGCGCGCGAGGGCGCCAGGATCATCATCGCCGACCTGAACAAGCAGGCGGCGGACGCTGCCGCGGCCGATATCGAAAAGGCCGGCAGCAAGGCGATCGGCGTGGCGGTGGATGTCGTCGACGAAGCGCAGGTGGATGCGTCGGTGCAGGCGGGCATCAAGGCCTTCGGCAATATCGACATCCTGATCAGCAACGCCGGCATCCAGATCGTCCACCCGATCGAGGAGTTCAGCTATGCCGAGTGGAAAAAGCTGCTCGCGATCCACCTCGACGGCGCCTTCCTCACCACGCGCGCCTGCGTCAGGCGGATGATCGCCAGCAAAAAGGGCGGCAGCATCATCTACATGGGATCGGTGCACTCCAAGGAAGCTTCGGTGCTGAAGGCGCCCTACGTCACGGCCAAGCACGGCCTGATCGGCCTCGCGAAGACGGTCGCCAAGGAAGGCGCCAGGCACAACATCCGCGCCAACGTCATCTGCCCCGGGTTCGTGCGCACGCCGCTGGTGGAGAAGCAGATTCCCGAACAGGCGAAGACGCTCGGCATCAGCGAGGACGACGTGGTGAAGAAGGTGATGCTCAAGGAGACGGTTGACGGCGAATTCACCACCACCGCCGACGTCGCCCAGGTGGCGCTGCTGTTCGCGTCCTTCCCGTCAAATGCGCTCACCGGGCAATCGCTCGTCGTCAGCCACGGGTGGTTCATGCAGTAGCGTTTTACATAACCCTCAGGACTTCGCTTTCTTCGCAGCTTTTGACTTGCCGGGCCCGTTTAGGGCGACAGCTTGGCGAACGAGCGCCTTGAAGGCGGACTCGTCAACTTCTTCTCCTTCGTGGATGTCGATCGCGCGGCGTACGTTTCCGTCGAGGCTCGAGTTGAAGAGACGGGCCGGATCCTTCAGCGACGCGCCCCTGGCGAAGGTAAGCTTCACGACCTTCTTGTAGGATTCGCCGGTGCAGATGATGCCGTCGTGCGACCAAACCGGAGTGCCCATCCACTTCCACTCCTCGACGACGTCCGGGTCCGCTTCCCTGATGAGCTTGCGCATCCTGCCGAGGGTTTTCCCGCGCCAGTCCCCGAGCTCGGCGATTCTTTTCGAGATGAGCTCCGATGCCGACCGGCTCTGGCTCGCGCCCGGCTTTTTCATGACTCGAAGAAGCCTTGGCATTTTATGGTTCACGGGCCGCTCCGACGCAAGCTAGGCATCACATCCACCTTGTAATGAGGAATAGAAGTCCCTGGCCAAAGAGAGCCGCAAATGCACATCCGAATGTGAGCCAGTTCAATGACACCCGGGGCTGTCGAACTAACGCAACACCTGCAAGCCCTATGCCCACAATCGGAGCCAATAAGGTAACCGCCAGCGCCACAAGCATGACCACACCGATACCTGGTATGCCCCTAATGTCGAGCTGCGAGAAACGCATCAAGAGAAACAGCACCCACACCGCCACCCAGATCGCAAGGCAGGCAATTGCAGCAGTTCGCAACGACACCTTGGACATTTCTTAGGTTTGATGCCTAACGTCCTGGTTTTACCGCGCGGAACGTGTCAGTCAAAAACCGACGGCTAGAAGGCATGCGTCACCATTTCAGCGAGCTGTATTCGCTTCGTTCAGGATCGACGCGGCTGCATCGGCCAGCACCTGGCAGCCGAGCACGATGTCCTCGTCGCGGCTGTCCTCGGCAAAGTCGTGGCTGATGCCGCCGATGGACGGGATGAACAGCATCGCCGAGGGCAGGCTGGCGGAGATGAAGCCGGCGTCGTGAAAAGCGCCGCTCGGCATGTGCTGCCACTTGCCCGGCGCGTGCCGTTCGGCGGCGCGCGCGATGTGCTCCTGCAAATCGGCATCCATCATCGTGGGAGGAATCGGGGTCCGTGAAGGAACCGCCTCGATCACGATGCCGCCGCGCGCATTCATCTCCGCGACCAGCCGCGCGACCACTTTTTCGAAAGCATCCAACGGCGCTTCCGACGCGTCGCGAAATTGAAGGTCCATGTCGGCATAGCCGGGCACGATCGAGGCCGCGTTCGGCTCCACCCTCAGCCGGCCCATGGTCCAGACGCTGCGCGGGCCAGCGACCTTGGGAAATTCCTGGTTGATGCGATGGGCGAGTTCGTAGAGCGCCGTGGAAGCGTCCCGCCGCCGCGCCATCATGGTGGTGCCGGCGTGGTTCTGCTGCCCGCGGAAGGTGAAGCGGACGGCGCGCAGGCCGACGATCCCCGTCACCACGCCGATTTTCCGGTTGCTGTCCTCCAGGTCCGGCCCCTGCTCGATATGCGCCTCGACGAAACCCGCATAGCGCTCGCGGGAAAGACGCAAGCGCGGCGCATCGGCAAGCCCGGCTTCGCGCAGCGCGTCGGCGAGCGTCACGCCGCCGTTGTCCACGGCCGCCTTCTCCACCTCGGTGGACAGCGTGCCGGTCAGCGACCGGCTGCCGAGGCAGCCGACGAAGCGCGATTCCTCGTCCTGGAACGACACCGCATCCACCGGCAGCGCGCGCGTCTCCCTGTCGGCGGCGAGCGCGCGCACCACTTCCAGCGCATAGATCACGCCCAGCGCGCCGTCCAGCCAGCCGCCCGTGGGTTGGGTGTCCGAGTGCGATCCGACGAGCAGCGCCCTGCCCGGTCGCCGCGAGCGGCCGAGCACGTTGCCCACGCCGTCGATCGCCGCCTCCAGCCCCGCCGCTTCGTAGCGGTCCTTCAGCCAGCGCCGGGCCTCCATGTCCTTCGGACTGAACGCGGGCCGCACCACGCCGCGCCCCTGCGCGCCGATGCTGCGCAGGTGGCGGAGATCTGAAAGGAGACGATCGGGATCGATGGCGGGCATAAACCGGTATTCTATGGGAACGATGTTCGCGACACGCCTGCCAGCCGCATCATTGCTGATCATCGCGCTCCTGCCGGGATGCGCGACTCCCGGGGGCGAGGAAGATCTGGACCACTTGCCTGCCGCGCAGATCGCCGCCATTGGCGCACTGCCCGAACTCGGGGACCAGGAGCTTGCGGGGCGACCCTTCCAATCGCTCGGCAAGGTCGAGGGCGTATCGTGCAAGCGGCCCTACTCCGGTTCGACGTCGAGCTGGGAGGCGACGATCCTGCGGACAAAATACGAGGCCATGAAAAAGGGCGCCAACGCGATCGCCGACCTCGCCTGCGGCCTTCCCGAAAGGCGCTCCATCATCAAGCTGTGCCTCGAGTCCATTCGCTGCACCGCGAATGCAATTTTTCTGACCGACCGATGAAGACGGCAATGATCCTGGCGGGCTTGCTGGCGGCTGCGGCCGCGTGGGCGCCGCAGCTGCATGCGCAGGGCTATCCCGGCAAGCCGATCAAGGTAATGATCGGCTACGCACCAGGCGGATCGGCGGACGCGGGCATACGCCCGCTCGCGCGCGTGCTCGAGCCGCTGCTCGGCCAACCCATCATCATCGAGAACAAGCCGGGCAACGCCGGAGGCGTCGCGATGGAATTCATCGCCAGAGCGCCGGCCGACGACTACACGCTGTATTACTTCGACAGCGGCCCGCTCACGGTCGCGCCGCACCTGTCCAAGGTCGGCTACCACTACCTCAACTCGTTCACGCAGCTCGGCCACGTCTGCGGCAGCGGCAGCCTGCTGGTGGTCCACCCGGCGACGCCCTTCAACAACGTGGCCGACGTCATAGCGTTATCCAGGCGCGAGCCCGCGAAATGGAGCTACGGCACCTCAGGCGTCGGCGGGCCGCATCACCTGTCGGGCGAATACTTCAAGAGCGTCACCGGCGCGCAGCTGCTGCACATCCCCTACAAGGGCGGCGGGCCTGCGATGACCGATCTCATGGGCGGCCAGGTGCCGATGCTGTTTTCGTCCCTGGGTCCTGCGGTGGGCGCGGTGAAGAGCGGCAAAATCCGCGCCCTGGCGGTGACCTCGCTCGCACGCTCGGCCGCATTCCCCGACGTGCCGACGATGGACGAACTCGGGCTGAAGGGATTCGACTCGACGGCGTGGTACGGATTGCTCGGGCCGGCCGGGCTGCCGCCGGAAGTGGTGGCGCGCTGGACCCAGGCGCTTGCCAAAGCGGCCACCGACAAGGTCGGCATGGATACGATCAACGCGACGGGCTGCGACGTCGACATCCTCACGCCAGCCCAGACCGTGGAGCGGATCAAATCCGATTCGGCGAAGTGGGGACGCGTGATCAAGGAAGCCAACATAAAGGCGGAATGAAATGAAAAAACTCATTGCGGCAGTTGCGCTGGCGTTATCCGCGGTTACCGCGGGGGCGCAGACGACCTTTCCGGCGCGCCCCATCACGCTGCTCGTGCCCTTCCCGCCCGGCGGATCGACCGACACGGCGGCGCGCATCATCGCCGAGCGCATGCGCGGCCCGCTCGGCCAGACCGTGATCGTGGAGAACGCCGGCGGCGCCGGCGGCAGCATCGCGGTCGGGCGCCTCGCGCGCGCCGCGCCCGACGGCTACACCATCGACATCGGCCAGTGGGACACGCACGTCGGCAGCATCATCTACCAGATCGGCTTCGACCTGCAGAAGGACTTCGAGCCGATCGGCATGCTGTCCAACAATCCGCAACTGATGATCGCGCGCAAAGGCTTCCCGGCGGACGACCTGAAGGGCCTCGTCGCATACATGAAAGCCAATCCCGGCAAAGCGACGTTCGTGAACCAGAATGCGTCGGCGAACGTCACCGGCGTGCTGATGCAGCAGATGACCGGCACGCAGGTGCTGCTCGTCCCCTACCGCGGCGCGGGACCCGCCATGCAGGACATGCTCGCGGGGCAGGTGGACCTGATGGTGGTCCAGGCCGCCGTGACCCTGCCGCAGGCGAGGGCCGGCAAGGTCAAGATCCTCGCCAACCTGTCGCCCGAGCGCTCGCCGGTGGTGCCGGGCGTGCCGACATGCGCGGAAAGCGGGATTCCGGGTCTCTACGCATCGGGATGGTTCGGGCTGTTCGCCCCCAGGGGCACGCCGAAGGAAGTCATCGCGAAACTGAACGCCGCGATGGTGCAGGCGCTCGCCGACCCGGCGGTCAAGGCGCGCTTCTCCGACCTCGGGCTGGATATCGCTTCGCGCGAGCAGCAGACGCCGGAAGGCCTCGCCGCGTTCAACAAGGCCGAGATAGACAAGTGGTGGCCGGTCATCAAGGCCGCCGGCATCAAGGCGGAATAAGACCTTCAATCCTCCATGTACGGCTGGAGGAGCACGTCCCACTCCCGCCTGGAGGCGCAGTACATGGCTTCGATGGAGCAGGTCTTCGGCAGGCTGGTGGGCGGCGACCCGGCAACCGCCGGGCCCGAATATTCGCCGTATTGCTCGCCGTCGCCGATGTCGAAGAGCTTTATGCTGACGGCGTCCGTGGAAGCGCCGCCCTGGTCGCCGTTATCCGTGGAATGCCTGACCGTAAGCAGGTAGAAGCAGGTATTCAATTTGGCGTTGTAGTGATCGATAAAGTCCGCGCTCATCCGGCCCTGCGGGGTGGATACGGCACCGTTCTTCCAATCGCGCCGGAACTGGTCGCGCGATCTTGTCGCGCACTGCTCGGACAGCTCGTAGACCTGCCGCTGCGACAGCGCAGGCGCCGCCTCCTCGACCTTGGCCGCGGGCCGCGTGGCGGGGGGCGGAGGCGCGTCGCAAGCCGATACCGCCCCGAGTATCGTCAACAGTGCCAGACGGCGGAGCATGGCAGACGGAAATTCTAGCCACCCATTACCCTGCGCAGCGTGTGGCGGCGGTTGCGCGTGTGCGGCCGCACCTCCCCGGCCCAGCGGCCCAGCTCCACCGCCTTTGCCCACGCACTGCCCGTGAGCACCTCGGCGCTTTCAAGTTCGTAGACCGCGCTGTATTTGGGCTCGCCTTCGGCCACGATGGTCTTCAGCTCGCCGCCGATACTCATCTTCAGCGGCGCAAGCGTGCTGCGCGTCACGGCGAGCACGCCCGGCACTTTCATCAGCTCGGGCACGTGCTCGGTGTCGTAGACCTCGTTGAACAGGGCTTCCTTGTCGGGATCCACGTCCATGGCGGCGGTGAACAAATAGCGCGTTTTCGGATTCATGATCTTTCGGCCGATTGAGAATCAAGCCGATATCATATGCAAATGAACCCCCTGCTGTGCGTCTTGCTTGCCGCCGGACTCGCCTGGCCCGCCCTCGCCTGGCCGGCCGGACTGGAGGGGCAGCCTGCGCCAGCCCTGGAAGCGAAGCTGCTCGACGGGAATCCATTCAGGCTCGCCGACGCGGCCGGCAAAGTCGTGCTGGTCAATTACTGGGCGACCTGGTGCGAGCCCTGCCGGGCCGAGATGCCCGCGATCGACGCCTACTACCGCCGGCATCGCGACGAAGGCCTGGCCATCGTTGCCGTCAGCATGGACAAGCCTTCGGACGAAGCAAAGGTACGCGAAGTGATGAAGTCCTTCGCGTTCCCCGCAGCGTTCGTGAAAGACGTGAACGCAAGAGGCTACGGAAGGATCTGGCGAATCCCCGTCACCTTCGTGATCGACCGCAAAGGCGTCGTTCGCAAGGACGGATGGTTCGTCGACCCCGGTATCGACGAAGCATCTCTCGATGCGGTGGTGACACCGCTGTTACGCGCTCCCTGAGCGCTTGCTCGGCGTTAGAACGAGAATCGTACTCCCGTAGATAGAACGTACTTGGGTGCCAACTGGATACCGTTCACGTCTTGATACACGGGGAGTTGAACGTTCACGTAGGCAAAAACCTTGTCTGTTACCCGAACGATGGCGCCAGGAGTCAGATAGACGAGCGTTCCGCCGGTTGAAAAGGTATCGGCAGCAGTTCCCGCGTCTTTGCCCGCATGCCGGACGTTCACCTGCAAAGTCGGGATCACGTTTTCGAAACCCCGGTAGCGCAGGCCCAGGTTCACATTCTCGGCGGTTGCCGGCTGGTAGGTGCCGGCGGCCATGTTCGAATAGTTCAACGCCGTCTGCAGAAACGCCTGCGTGAAGTACTCCCAGTTGGCGCTGAGATTGTCGTAATAATATGCGCCGAAAATCAGGTCGGTGGTTCCTGTGCCGCGTTGCAGCCCGGGATCGACGGGTTGAGGGTTGCCGAAATTCGAAACCTGGTTTTTGTCGCCAGTCGGAAGCTTTATGCCGAATTGGATGCCGAAATTGTGTTGCTCCGAGAAACCGAAATACCGGCCAAGCAGCCGGATATCCCCCAATCCGGAACCGGAGGATCCGTAGGCGCCGTTGGCCGGGTCAAACGTCGCTCCGTCGCTGCCGGTTCCCAGGGTACCGTGCGACCGGTCGATGTAAGGAACAATTACGCTCATGCCCCACGATTTGCCGTTGTTGTAGTCGAAAGTAGCGGTGAGGTAATTGTTCTTCGTGAACTGCTCGACCTCTGCCGGCCCGTTCGTCTGCGTATTGGTTACCATCGAGGCCGCAGCCGGAGAAATCTTCCCTGCACCCATTCTGAGCTGATTCTGGTTCAGATAGTCATAGCGAAGATCGGCGCTCCATCCTCCTCCGGCCGAAAGTCCCTGAACGCCAAAATCGGAGTTGATGCTGCAGCCGCAGCTTGCGCACGCTTGCGCAGCGGGCGAAAAGGCGGTGGCGAGAACAGCGACGACAAAAAAACGCATGGCGCGAAACATCCGAAAATCTCCCAGGCAAGTCAAAGGAACCGGCCGCCCACAGGCGCCCGGAATTCAAGGAGAAAATCAGGAGACTGCGGGAGGCGCCCGGGGATGGGCGGAGAGAAGAAGCGGAAACTCGCGAAGCGGGGTACGGCGGAAGGCAATGCCCTGATCGGCATTTCCTGCGAGAAAGGCGGAAACATCGAAGGAAGCGGCAGAAACAAGCTTCCCGCCTCCAAACACGCAGAGCTTGCAATGCTCGCCATGGGAGGCCGAGCGTTCATCGAGCGGCGACTTTCCGGCGGGCAGTTCGAGGTAATGGGTGGTGCCTTCGACGGTGCAGACCGGCACCAGGATGCCCGCGATTCTAGGCCTGGCCTGGGCAAGCAGCGGCCAGAACGCCTGCAGCGCCAGGGCAAGCACGGCGAGAAAGGCGGCAAGGCGGTTGCGGCGCAAAAGCATCGCGGAGATTCTAGCTCAACGCGCCAGGTAACCCGAATCCACCGGCAGGGTTACGCCCGTGATGCAGCGCGCTGCGGGCCCCGCCAGAAAGAGGACTGCCGCGGCGATGTCGGCGACTTCGGGCAGCACGCCCAGCGGCGTGTGCTGCATTACCTTCTCCAATATCTCCGGGTTGCTGAATATCGGCTTGGTCAGGTCGGTGCGCACGAAAGTCGGCGCCACCGCGTTGACGCGGATCCTGTCCCCGGCAAACTCGAGCGCCAGCGCCCGGGTCAGGTTCACCACTGCGCCCTTGGAGGCCTGGTAGGCGGGATTGGGGAAGATGCCGCCGGAAAACCCCATGATGGAGGCGAGATTGACGATAGCGCCGCCACGCGGCAGCCCGTCCTTCCCCTTTTGCTTCATGCCGCGGGCGGCGACGCGCGAGCACAGGAAGAGGCCCGTCAGGTTGACGCCGATCACGCGGTCCCACTCCTCGCGCGTGATGTCGAGCGCGGTCTTGCGCACCGCGATGCCCGCGTTGTTCACCAGGATGTCGACAGAACCGATGTCCTTGAAGGTTTTTTCGACCTGCTTTTCGTCTGACACGTCACAACGGATTTCCGAGTCAATATCGATGCGAAAAACCTTTGCTCCGGCTTTTTCAAGCTGTTCGGCCGTGGCCTTGCCGATGCCTCTTGCCGCACCGGTCACCAGCGCTGTTTTGCCTTTCAGATCGAATATTTCCATGGTGTGCGTAGTATATGCGGGTGCATGACCTGATCATTCGAAACGCCCTGCTCCTGGACGGCTTGGGATCCGCGCCGGCTGTTAGTGACCTTGCCGTTACAAAAGAAAAAATAACTGGGATAGGGAAAAACCTCGGAACGGCAAAACAGACCCTGAACGCCGACGGCCTGGCGCTGATGCCGGGGATCATCGACAACCACACGCATTATGACGCGCAGCTCACCTGGGACCCGCTCGCCTCGCCCTCGCCCGCGCTGGGCGTCACCACCGCCATCATCGGCAACTGCGGCTTCACCATCGCGCCCTGCCGCCCGTCCGACCGCGACCTGATCCTGAAGAACCTGACGCAGGTCGAAGGCATGTCGATCGAAGTGCTGCGCGCCGGCACGCGCTGGGGTTTCGAATCGATCGCGGAGTTCTTCTCCATGCTCGAGCGCCAGGGCGTGGCGCTGAATATCGCGGGCTTCGTCGGCCATTCGTCGGTACGCACCTACGTGATGGGCGAGGATGCTCCGAAGCGCGCGGCCACTGCCGCCGAGATCGCGCAGATGAAGGAGATCGTCCTGGCCGGCGTGCGCGCCGGCGCGGTGGGCTTCGCGACCTCCACTTCGCCCAACCACAACGGCCACGCCGGCATTCCGATGCCCTCGCGCCTTGCCGACGATGCGGAACTGCGCGCGCTGGTCGGCTGCCTGAAGGAAGCAGGGCGCGGCGTGTTCATGCTGACCAAGGGCGGCCAGACGAAGGTGGAATTTCTCGAGGAACTGGCCGCCGCCTCGGGCCGCCCCGTGGTGGTCGCCGCGCTGCTGCACAACAACACCAATCCGCGCACCGTGTTCGACGACCTGGAGAAAATTTCCGCGGCCAACAGCCGCGGCCGCAGGCTGCTGGGCGCGATTTCCTGCTGCCCGCTGACCATGGACTTCACGCTGCATTCGCCCTACACCTTCGAGGGCCTGGCGGCATGGAAGCCCGCGCTGCCTCTCAGCGGCCAGCCCTATCGCGCGATGCTCGGCGACCGGGCCTTCCGCCGCGCGGTGCGCGCCGAGATTTCGGGCCCGCCGGTCGCGACGCGCCTGTTCAACGGCGAGTGGGACAAGGTCTACGTGGAAAACGTCGGCCGGCCGCAGAACAGGAAGTGGCAGCAGCAGACGGTGGCCGAGATGGCGCGCGCCACCGGCGCCGATCCGCTGGACGCGATGCTCGATCTCGCCATCGCCGAAGACCTGGACACCGAATTCAGCGCGCTGCTGCTGAATTCCGACGAGCAGGCGGTCGGCAGGATGCTGAATCACCCTCACAGCCTGGTTTCCCTGTCGGATGCCGGCGCCCACCTGACGCTGTTCAACGACGCCGGCTTCGGCCTGCATCTGCTGGGCCACTGGGTGCGCGATCTGGGGATCCTGAAGCTTGAAGAAGCAGCACGGAAAATCACTGCCCATCCCGCTTCGATTTTCGGCATTCCGGAGCGCGGGGTTCTGCAGGCGGGGAACCACGCCGATCTGCTGCTCTTCGACCCAAAAACGGTGAACCGCGGCCCGAAAAAACGCGTGCAGGACCTGCCCGGCGGGGGCACGCGCCTGATCACGCCGCCGGTGGGCGTGCATGGCGTGTGGGTGAACGGCGCGCGCATCGCCGATGCGCAGGGAAATCTGCCGCTGCAGCGCCTTCCGGGGAAAGTGCTGCGCGACTTCCTGTCGTAATCCGGTGACAACGGTATTCGCAAGTCGTTGATTGCGTTAGACGCGAAACCGGGCACGAACCCTGCATGCAGGTCGGCCTTGATACCTTCCAAGGAGAATTCATATGCTGCAGAAAAACGGTTTCTTCCGCACCCCCGATCCCGCGCCCGCACGCGGGCTGATGCCGCCGGTCCCGCCGTCTGCCGCACATCCCGCCAATGAACCGTCCAGGCCCGCGGAAAAACCGGAGGACCGCAAGGAGGCGAAGCTGATCGTCGGCCCCGACATCAAGATGAAGGGCGTCGAAGTCAACGACTGCGACACCCTGCAGGTGGAAGGCCGCATCGAAGCGACCCTGGATGCGCGCGTGCTGCACATCGCCGACAAGGGCGTGTTCTGCGGCACCGTGGCGGTGGACAGCGCCGAAATCCACGGCCGGCTGGAGGGCGAGCTGACGGTGCGCAAGCAGCTGGTGGTGCACGCGACCGGCAGGCTGTCGGGCAAGATCCGCTACGCGCGCATCAAGGTGGAGGAAGGCGCCGAGCTTTCCGGCGAAATCAGCGTGCTGGATAAAACGCAGGTCGGGATACTGCCCAAACGCGCGAACCAGATTTAAGTACCGCCGCTCCCATGCCTTATCCTTGAGGGCATGGGATCGGCATCGCTGCTCGCGGCCATCGTTACTCTTGCGCTCGGCCTCTGGGCCGACGTGCATGTCGATCTGCCCGGCCAGCTCGCCATCGGCGCGGTGGTCTGGGGGCTGTTCCTGTTCCTGATCGCCCGGCTGCCGGCGGCCGAGCGCCATCGCTACCTCGCCTGCGTCGCGATCGCGACCGCGGGCGAACTGTTCCTGTCGCTGGTCTGGGGGCTGTATACCTACCGCCTGGGCAACGTGCCGATGTTCGTGCCGCCCGGGCACGCGCTGATGCTGATGCTGGGGCTGTCGGTCGCGCGCCGCATGCCCGAGATCGCCGCGCGCGCCATCCTCGGCGGGGCCGGAGCCTATGCGATTCTCGCCGCGGCCACGGGCCTGGACACGCTCGCCGCGCCGCTGTACCTGCTGCTGATGGTGCCGGTGCTGTCGCTGCCGGCGCACCGGCGGCTGCTCGCCAGCTCGTTCCTGCTCACGCTTACGCTGGAACTCTACGGCACCACGCTCGGCAACTGGTCCTGGCCGCGCGAAGTGCCATGGATCGGCCTGGTGACCACCAATCCGCCCGCCATCGCCGGCGCCTTCTACTGCACGCTGCACGCCCTGGTTCTTGGTTTCATGCTTTTGCTGAAGAGCAGGAATTCGACGGCCATGGCGACACCATGATCGTCGACTGCCACGGGCACTACACCACCGCTCCCGGCGCGCTATGGGACTGGCGCAAGGCGCAGGTTGCCGGGAAAAACCCCGGCGAACCGAAAATTTCCGACGACCAGATCCGCGAATCGCTCGAAGGCGCGCAGCTCAAGCTTCAGCGCGAGCGCGGCACCGACGTCACGTTCTTTTCGCCGCGCGCCGGCTCCATGGAGCACCACGTCGGCGACGCCGCGGTCAGCCTCGCCTGGTCGCGCCAGTGCAACGACCTGATCCACCGCGCCTGCAGCCTCTACCCGGCGAATTTCGCCGCCGTCTGCCAGCTGCCGCAGTCGCCCGGCGTTTCGCCCGCCGCCTGCATCCCGGAACTGGAGCGCTGCGTGAAAGAGCTGGGCTTCGTCGGCTGCAACCTGAACCCGGACCCCTCGGGCGGCTGGTGGAGGGAGGCGCCGCTCACCGATCCCTGGTGGTATCCGCTGTATGAAAAGATGGTGGAGCTGGACGTGCCGGCGATGGTGCACGTGAGCTCATCCTGCAACCCGGCCTTCCATTTCACGGGCGCGCACTACATCAACGCCGACACCACGGCGTTCATGCAGTTCCTGACTTCGGACCTGTTCAAGCGCTTTCCGGCGCTGAAATTCGTGATCCCGCACGGCGGCGGCGCGGTGCCCTACCACTGGGGCCGCTACCGGGGCCTGGCGCAGGACATGAAGCGCCCGCCGCTGAAGGAACTGCTGCTGAACAACGTGTTCTTCGACACCTGCGTCTACCACAAGCCCGGCATCGAGCTGCTGCTCAAGGTGATCCCGGCGGACAACATCCTGTTCGCGTCCGAGATGGTCGGCGCGGTGCGCGGCATCGACCCGGAGACCGGGCAGTACTTCGACGACACCAGGCGCTACATCGACTCGATCGAATGGCTTGAGGCGGGAGAGCGTAAAAAAATCTACGAGACGAACGTGAAGAAGGTCTACCCCCGCTTTGGCGCACCCAGGGTCGTGTCCTGACCGGGCGGTGCGTCGGCGACCGCTTGCTCGAGAGTGAAGCATTCGCGCCATTCTTCGGGCGGCCGGATTTTTCCGTCCGGGCCGACCTGGTCCAGGCCCCAGTAGATTTCCAGCCAGTGGCCGTCGGGATCGCGGAACTCGACCGCGACCTGGCAGCCGGCGCGGCGCCGGCCCTCGAATTCCACTTTGACGCCGTTCTTGCGCAGCCAGTCGCGCGCGCGGAACACCTCGTCGAGCGTCGATACCTCGAAGGCCATGTGGTGCAGTTCGTGCTGCGGCGATGTGCCGGAAGACCCGGCCGGCGCAGCTCCCACCAGCGCGACGCCGTGATGGTCCGCGGCACAGCGCATGAACACCATGCGGCCCTTCATCATGGTTTCGGGATAGACGTCCGAGACGCGGAAGCCGAGCACGCCGGTATAGAACTCCACCGATCGCTTCAGGTCCGTGGACATCAGCACCACGTGGCCGATCTTGGTGAGATTGAAGGGCCGGCCGGCGCGCGGTTGAAGCTCGCGCAGGGCCCGGCTTTCGGGTCCCCGCAGGCCCTCGTAGTCGACCATGCCCTTAGGCATGGGCGAGCATCCCTTCCGTTTCGATGAATTTCACGATCGTGTCCAGGCCCTGTCCGGTCTTGAGGTTGCTGAAGACAAAGGGCCGCCGGCCGCGCATTTTCTTCGCGTCGCGGCCCATCACCTCCAGCGAGGCGCCGACCATGGGCGCGAGGTCGATCTTGTTGATCACCAGCAGGTCGGATTTGGTGATGCCGGGCCCGCCTTTCCTCGGAATCTTGTCGCCCGCCGCCACGTCGATCACGTAGAGCGTCAGGTCGGAGAGCTCCGGGCTGAAGGTGGCGGCCAGGTTGTCGCCGCCCGACTCGATCAGGATCAGGTCGAGGCCCGCGAAGCGCCGGTTGAGCCGCGCCACCGCTTCCAGGTTGATGGAGGCGTCTTCCCGGATCGCGGTGTGCGGGCAGCCGCCGGTCTCGACGCCGATGATGCGCTCGGGCGCGAGCGCCTTGTTGGTGACGAGGAACTGCGCGTCTTCCTCGGTGTAGATGTCGTTGGTGACCACGGCGATGTTGAAGCGGTCGCGCAGCTGCTTGCACAGCGCCAGCATCAGCGCCGTCTTGCCGGAGCCTACCGGTCCGCCAATGCCGACGCGAAGAGTCATAGCCGGTCCATCATGAGCGGAACAGCCTGCTGTATTGCGTCTCGTGGTGCGACGACAATAGCGCCAGCCCCGGAGCGAAATTTCCGAGATCTTCGTCTTTCATCCGCATGGATTTCTTCACCAGGCCCTCTATCCGGTCTCCAAGCGACAGCAGCATCCGCTGGCCGTCGGTCTGCCCGAGCGGAATCGCCTTCATCGCGGCCATTACCTGGTTTTCGAGCCAGGCCCACAGGTAGGCCTGCAGCGCGGCTTCGGGCTCGATTTTCCACTGCGCCGCTGCGTATGCGTAAGCCGCTGGAAACGAGGGCTCCTCGACAGGCACTTCGCCGAGCCCCAGGTCCTTGAGCAGGCGATTCAGCGAATAGCCCATCTGCACGCTCTCGGCCCGCAGTTCCGCCGTCTCCCGGCCGGCCAGGAAAAACTGATTTTTTTCTTCTAATTTTAAAAAATCTTTTTCAATAAAAGCCACAATGAGAGAAAACAATACCGGGCCTTCCATGCGGGCCATCGAAAATTCCAGCACGTCGCCGATCCATTGTTCCGCGCTTGCGGCATCGTGCACTGCGCCATCCTCGATCGCCGCTTCCAGGCCGCCGGAATAGCTGTAGGCCCCCACGGGGAGAGCCGGGCTCGCCAATTGCAATAGCTTCGCCAGGTTCATTTGCGATGATGATGCGGATGATCGCAGTGCGCGTGGTCATGGTCGTGATCGCGGTCATGATCATGTTCTTGATGATGATCATGGATCTTGCCGCCATGCCCCATCTCGTCGTGCCGGTGGTGGCCGCCCGCATAGGCGCCGGCCTCGGGCTCGAAGGGCGCCTCCATCGACGAAACATCGGCGCCGATTTTTTTCAGCATTTCTTCGAGCACGTGATCCGCCGCGAGCCTGAGGAAACCGTCGCCCACCTGCACCGGCACGTGCCGGTTGCCGAGGTGGTAGGCCGCCCTGGCGAGTTCGGCAGGCGTGTCGCACACCACGTGCAGCACTTTCTCCGGCTCGGCCAGCACCTCGATCACGCGGCCGTCGGAAGCCGTCACCAGGTCGCCGCCGCGCAGGATCTCGCCGCGCGGCAGGATCAGCCCCACCTCTTCTCCCGAGACGAGCTTTGTCTTGAGGCGGCTCTTCTGCCGCGATTCGAACGGCAGCTTCAACTGCCCGCCGACCGCCACCTTGTAGGCGCTGCGCGGAATCTTCAGCTTGGATTTTATTTCGAGCATCAGAAAAGAAAATACCTCTGTGCCATCGGGAGGACTTTTGCGGGCTCGCAGACCAGCAGTTCGCCGTCGGCGCGCACCTGGTAGGTCTCCGGGTCGACCGTGATCTTGGGCTGCCAGCTGTTGTGCACCATGTCCTTCTTGCCGACCTTGCGCACGTTCCTGACCGCGACCAGGGGCTTGGAAAGCCTCAGCTTCGCGAGCGCAGGATTCTTCAGCGCCGCCTTGGACACGAAGGTCACCGACGAGGTCAGCGCCCTGCCGAATGCGCCGAACATCGGCCGGTAATGCACCGGCTGCGGCGTCGGGATGGAGGCGTTCGGATCGCCCATCGCAGCCGCGGCGATCATGCCGCCCTTGAGGATGAGGGAGGGCTTGGCGCCGAAGAACGCGGGCCGCCACAGCACGAGGTCCGCGAGCTTGCCAGGCTCGATCGAGCCGACGATGTGCGCGACGCCGTTGGCGATCGCGGGGTTGATGGTGTACTTCGCGACATAGCGCTTGACGCGCGCGTTGTCGTGCGTTTTCGGATCGCCCTTCGCCGCTCCGCGCTGCAGTTTCATCTTGTGCGCGGTCTGCCAGGTGCGGATGATGACCTCGCCCACGCGGCCCATGGCCTGCGAGTCCGAGGACATCATGCTGAAGGCGCCCAGGTCCTGCAGGATGTCCTCCGCGGCGATGGTCTCCTTGCGGATGCGCGATTCGGCGAAGGCCACGTCCTCGGCGATCGCGGGGTCGAGGTGGTGGCACACCATCAGCATGTCGAGGTGCTCTGCGACGGTGTTCACCGTGTAGGGCATGGTCGGGTTGGTGGACGATGGCAGCACGTTCGGCTCGCCGCAGACCTTGATGATGTCGGGCGCATGGCCGCCGCCCGCGCCTTCGGTGTGGAAGGTGCAGATCGAACGCCCCTTGATCGCCGCCACCGAGGTCTCGACGAAGCCCGATTCGTTCAGCGTGTCGGTGTGGATCGAGACCTGGACGTCGTTCTCCTCGGCCACGGCGAGGCAATTGTCTATCGCCGCGGGCGTGGTGCCCCAGTCCTCGTGCAGCTTGAGGCCGATCGCGCCGGCCTTTATCTGTTCCGCAAGCGGCGAGGGCAGGGAGGCATTGCCCTTGCCGAGGAATCCCAGGTTCATCGGAAACGCTTCAGCCGCAGCGAGCATCGAATGGATGTG
>DATGGA010000085.1:0-5508 GCA_035308765.1 Burkholderiales bacterium | reverse complement strand
GCCGCTTTCTCGGCCTGCGCCTTGGAAAGCGCATGCGCCGCTTCGGGCGGCATGTAGTTTTCGTCGTGCTTGGCGAGCACCTCGCTCGCATGGAAGGCGCCGTCTGGCCCGAGCCTGCCCTGCGCGACCACCCCCTTGCCCTCCTTGAACAGGTCCGGAAGGATGCCGCTGTACACCACCGGGATCGTCTTCGCCGTGTCGGTGACGATGAATTCGACGGTCAGCCCGTCGGCGCGCCGCTTGAGGCTTCCTTTTTCCACCATCCCTCCGATGCGAAAGGTCCGGTCGAGCGGCGCTTCCTTCGCGGCCACCTGGCTCGGACTGAAGAAGAACACCACGTTGCCCTGGAACGCGTACAGCACGAGTCCGGCGGCGACCGCCAGCAGCGTGACGCCCGCGGCGATGGCGACCATGCGCTGGTGGCGGGGTTTCATGATTTTTGTTTTTTACTTCTTAGAAAAAAAATTTCCAGAAAGATACATAGGGCTGTAACCCCGTACGAACCCCATACGTAAAAACCGTATCCTCCCATGGCGAAGAATTCGCTCATGCCGTCGCTCTCTGCAGGCGCACCCATTCGGTATCGCGCTCGCGCTCGAGGATGATGCTGCGCAGGCGCGCCAGCGTCACCGCGATGCCGTACATCCACGCGGCCAGCGCCATCACCAGCATTCCGGCGAGCATGGTTGCCGCCATCGTCGGCGCCGCCATCAGGTTGATCGAGGAGCCCTGGTGCAGCGTGTTCCACCACTGCACCGAGAAGTAGATGATCGGGACGTTCACCGCGCCGACCAGCGCGAGGATCGCGCCGGCCCGGTCGGCGCGGGCGGGATCGGGAATCGCGCTCTTGAGCGCGATGAAGCCGAGGTAGAGGAACAGCAGGATCAGTTCCGAGGTAAGCCTCGCATCCCACACCCAGTAGGTTCCCCAGGTCGGCTTGCCCCAGAGCGCGCCGGTCCAGAGCGCGACGAAGGTGAACATCGCTCCCGTGGGCGCGAGCGCGGAGGCCATCATTCCCGAGAGCCGCGTGTTCATGGCCAGTCCCGTTGCCGCCCATCCGGCCATCACCAGGTAGAGGAACATCGACATCCAGGCCGCCGGCACGTGGATGAAAATGATGCGGTAGGCCTCGCCCTGCGTGGCATCGGCGGGGGCGACAAAAAAAGCGATGTACAGTCCGGCGAGAGCGAGCACGCCAGCTAGGATCGAGAACCACGGGATCAGTTTCCCGGCGACGGGGAAAAAAGCCTGCGGCGAGGCGAAACGGAACAGGTCGGAATTCATCGCGTCAATCGAGGGCGACCCGGAGGGCCGCGCAGGCGGCCCAAGGGCCGACGAGCGAGGATACCGCAAGCAGGGCGCCGAGCAGCGACAGGTGCGCAGACGGATTGATCCCGGTCAAAGAAGCGGTGACTGCGCCGGCGCCGAAAACGAGCACCGGCACGTACAGCGGCAACAGCAGCAGGCCGATGAGGGCGCCGGCGCCGCGCACGCCCAGCGTCAGCGCCGCGCCGGCCGCGCCGAGCAGGCTCAACACCGGAGTACCCAGCAGCAGCGCTGCGAGCAGGACGGCGAGCGCATCAGCCGGCAGCCCATACTGCAAGCCGATCAGCGGCGCGATCAGCGCCAGCGGCACCCCGGTGTACAGCCAGTGCGCCGCGATTTTCGCCAGCACCACGGCGGCGAGCGGTTGCGGCGCGATCAGCATCTGCTCCAGCGTGCCATCGGCGTAGTCCGCGGCGAACAGCCGCGGCAGCGAAACCACCGCCGCCAGCAAGGCGCCGACCCACACCACGCCCGCAGCCATGCTCCGCAACAGTTCAGCCTCGGGGCCGACTCCGAGCGGGAACAGGCTCGCGACGAGGACGAAAAACACCAGCACGTTCAGCACATCGCCCCTGCGGCGCAGCGCAAGACGCAAATCACGGCGGACGATCAGGACGAAGCCGCGCACCGCGCCTCAGCCCCGGAGTTCGACGGTCTGCACTGCCGGTGCCGCTACCGGAACATCCTGGTGCGAGGTCAGCACCAGCATTCCTCCCGCGGCCAGATGCGCGGCGCAGAGCGCGCTTACGCGGCTGATCGCTTCCTCGTCCAGCGCCGAGAACGGCTCGTCGAGCAGCCAAAGAGGGACTTCTGCAGCGAGCGCAAGACGGGCGAGCGCGGCGCGCTTCTGCTGGCCTTGAGAAAGATAGGAGGCGGGCAGATCGGCAAGGCGTTCTATGCCGAGCTGTCGAAGGCCCCGCCTGCAATCGGCATTTTTCAGTTCCGCGAGCCGCGCCGAAAATTCCAGGTTCTCGATCACCGTGAGTTCGGCCTTCAATGCCGGCGTATGCCCGAGAAACAGCATCTCCCCGCGGTAATCGTCGTCGATTTCCCGGCCCTTCCAGCGCACGGCGCCGGCGGCGGGCCGCGTCAACCCGGCCAGCGTCCGCAGCAGCGTCGTCTTGCCGCTGCCGTTGCTGCCGCGCACGCGCAGCAGGTTTCCCGGCGCGACGGCAAAGCCGAGGTCGGAAAACAGGCGCAGCCCGCCGCGTTCGCAGCCGAGCGCTGTGGTCTCAAGCATGCCGCTGATTTTACTTGCGAAACTGAAAAGCCCGGCGCCTTGAAAAGGAGTATCTTGCCGCTCATGTCGAACCGCTGGCTGGTCCCTTTTCTCAACATCGGGCACTTGCTCGACCATCTTTCCATGCTGGTATTCCCGACGGCGGTGGTCGCGGTCGGGCGCGAGTGGGGAATGCCTTATTCCGACCTGCTGCCGCTGGCGCTGGGCAGCTTCATCGCCTTCGGCGCCTTCGCCATTCCCGCGGGATGGCTGGCCGATCATTGGAGCCGCTACAAGGTGATGGTGGTGTTCTTCTTCGGCATCGGCGCCGCGCTGTTCCTGACCGGGTTCGCGCAGTCGCCGTGGCAGATCGCGGCCGGACTGACGGTCGTCGGCGCCTTCGCCGCCATCTATCACCCGGTGGGCATCGCGATGCTGGTCGCCTCGCCGGAAAAAATGGGCAAGATGCTGGGCTGGAACGGCCTCTGGGGCAATCTCGGGCTGGCCTTCGCTGCCCTGATGACGGGCGCGCTCATGGATTTCGCCGGCTGGCGCGCGGCTTTCTTCGTTCCGGGTTTTGTGTGTGTTTTTGCAGGAATTTTATTTTTAATTCTTGTAAAAGACCCGGGAAAAGTGAAAAAGACGTCCAAGTCCTTGGGGCTGCATCTCGATGCGCGCATGATGACCCGCATCTTCTCCATCATGCTGATCGCCACGGCCTGCGGCGGCGTGATCTTCAACTCGGCCACGATCTCGATGCCCAAGGTGTTCGACGAGCGGCTGCGCGAGTTGACGCAGACCAACCTCGGCATCGGCATGCTGGTGGCGGTGGTGTACTCGACCGCCGCCTTCGCGCAGGTGCTGATGGGCACGCTGATCGACCGTATCGAGCTCCGGCGCCTCATGATCGGCGTCGCGCTGGTGCAGATCCCGATGCTCTACCTGGCGGCGAACCTGCAGGGCTGGTGGATGCTGCTGGCGGCGCTGTTCATGATGCTCGCGGTGTTCGGGCAGATCCCGCTGAACGACGCCATCGTCGGCAAGCACTTCGCCGACGAATTCCGCGCCCGCGTGCTCGGCGTGCGCTACGTGGTGTCGCTCGGCGTCGCAGCGGTGGCGGTGCCGATGATCGCCGCGCTGCATCGCACCCAGGGCGGCTTCAGCAACGTGTTCCTGGTGCTCGCTGCGCTGGCGGGCGGCATGCTGTTCGCGTCCTTCTTCTTCCCCTCGCGCGCGGAGCTCACGGCGAACAGGGAGCAGCGTATTAGCCGGGAGCAGGCCCAGGCCGCCTGACGGACTCCCAGGCGCGCTGCGTGCGCGTCGCGCGGATTCCCCCGGCGACCGTCAGCAGTTCGCGATCCCGCGCCCAGCGCGGCGCGGCCGGGTCGTGCGCGCAGGCGCGCCAGAAATCTTCCGTTTCTCCGATCAGGCCCGCGCCGATCGCCAGCGCGCCGGCAAGCGCAATGTGCGTCTCGGCGTGCGTAGCGGGCATGTCGGATAGCTTTCCCAGCGCGGCCAGCAGCGCGGACAGCCGCTCCAGCCAGTGCTGCGGCCATGACAGGCGCTGTCCCTCGCGCATGAGGTACGAGAGCACGGCGGCCTGGACGTGAATGTCCTCGACGGTACGGAACGGTTTTACGTACAGATCGTAGCCGTCGCCGGGAAGAATTTCGGTTTCGCTTATTTTCAAATTCTCGAATTGAAGCCGCGCATGGGGGACTTCGGGTACGAATTTCGTGGCCGGCATGTTTTCGATTTTCAGTCCAGGAGAACCCGAGGAAACCTTGACGAGCCTTATCGCCGGCCTCTCTGCCGAGGCGGCTTCGTCGCGCGCAGCGACGAAGAACAGCGCGCCTTCCGGTCCGAGCGTGGCCCAGCGCTTGGATCCGTTAAGCAGCCAGCCGTCGCCGTTTTTCTTCAGCGAACTCCTGATCGCCTTCGGGCTGTTGCCGTCCGCTTCGGTCACGCAGAGCGCGCAGATGCGGCCGGCCGGCGCGTCCGGGAACAGGGCGTGCAGCGCGGCCTGGTAGCCGGAGGCGAAAGCCCAGCCGACGCGGTCGGCGACGAAGCCGCCGATGATGGCCTGATGGATGGTATCGGGGTGCTGGGCGGCGATGGCGCGGTGGCGCGGCCACCAGTCCGTCACGCTCTCGCAGCTCGCGGCGACGGCCTGCGAGGCGGATAGCTGCGGCAGCACGCCGGCCTATCCCCGGGCTTTGATCTCGCGCGCGGTAATCGTGTACTTGAAATTATCCGGGTCGAGGCTGTCGAGCCGCTTGCCGCCGTTCTCGGCCTGCGGGTACATCAGGAACGCGACCGGCGCACCTGCCGAGCCGGGCAGTTTCACGTCGGCCGCTTCGTTGTAGGCGAGCCAGTTCATTTCCCAGGCGCCGAACAGCCTCGCGCGCACCGGCGGCACCACGGGATCTGCAAGCGTGATCGGATTCGGCTTTTCCTCGAGCACGACCTTGCGCACGTCCGCCGGATCGACCGGGACCCAGCCGAAGCCGGCGAGGAATACCTCCGCGCGGCAGTGCTGCGCCTTCGTCACGTTCGGCGATCCGGCGCCGAGGCTGCGGTAGCCAAATTCGCTTTTCGCCACGCGTATGCCGTACATGTCGCGCGCGGGCAGTCCTACCGATCGGGCAAGGCCGACGTAGAGCGCGTTGAGATCGGCGCATTTGCCGCCGAGGTTGCCGGATTCGAGCAGCGCCTTGATGTCGCCGACGCCGCAGCCGCGCACCTTCGGCTCGCGGAAGGTGTTGTCGACGATCCACTCGTAGATGGCGCGCGCGCGATCCAGATCGGTGCGGGCGCCGCGCGTGATCTTCGCCGAGGTCTCCCGCACGATGCCGTCGGTCGGAATGAGCGGCGTCGGAGCCAGGAACGGATCGAGCGCTCCGCGGCGCACGGAAGGCGGGCTGGCCGGCGGCGCGGAGAGGTCGACCGCATAGTCGCGCGTG
>DATGGA010000084.1:0-3087 GCA_035308765.1 Burkholderiales bacterium | reverse complement strand
CTCGGCACCGACTACCCCTATGACATGGGGGTCGAGGATCCCGTCGCGCTGATCGGGAAGGTACCGCGGCTCAGCGCCGCAGAAAAGAAACTGATTATGGGAGGAAATGCGGCACGGCTTCTCGGAATCAAGCCGCGGGCGTACTAGAGCACGCGCCCGCTGTCGTCGTCGATGAGGTGCATGTGCCGCAGGTCCGCAACGAGCCTGAGAGGGGCGCCGGGCCGCGCGCCGCAATCGGGATTCACCCGTGCGCAGATCTCCACGCCGCCGATGGCGAAGAAAACCAGCGTCTCCATCCCCAGCGGCTCGACGACCTCGGGCACCACCTCGAAGGCGTGCTGTCCCGGCTCGAGGTGCGGCCGCTGCTCGAAAGCGTCCTCGGGCCGCAGCCCGAAAAGCAGCCGCTTGCTGCCAAGGTAAGGACGATAGCGCGCGCTCCGCTCCTCGGACACGGGAAACGCGATGCCGCCGCCAAGGTTCAGGCGCAGGCCGCCGCCGGCCTCTTCCAGGCCGCATGGAATGAAATTCATCGCCGGCGAGCCTATGAATCCGGCGACGAACTTGGTTGCGGGGGAATGGTACAGGTCGTTCGGCGCGCCGACCTGCTCGATCCGGCCCGCATTCATCACCACGACGCGATCCGCGAGCGTCATCGCCTCGACCTGGTCGTGCGTCACGTAGACGGTGGTCGTGCGCACCTTCTGGTGCACCTTCTTGATCTCGGTGCGCATCTGCACCCGCAGCTTGGCGTCGAGATTGGAGAGCGGCTCGTCGAACAGGAACACCTTCGGGTTGCGCACGATGGCACGGCCCATCGCCACGCGCTGGCGCTGGCCGCCCGAGAGCTGCTTGGGCTTGCGATCGAGCAACTCGGTGATGCTCAGGATGCGGGCGGCGTTCTCCACCCGGCGCGCAATTTCCTCCTTAGGCACCTTCTTCAACCGCAAGCCAAAAGACATGTTCTCGTACACCGTCATGTGCGGGTACAGGGCGTAATTCTGGAACACCATCGCGATATCGCGGTCCTTCGGCGGCACGTCGTTCACCACGTGTTCGCCGATTACGACGTCGCCTTCGGTGATGTCCTCGAGTCCCGCGATCATGCGCAGCGTGGTCGTCTTGCCGCAGCCGGAGGGGCCGACCAGCACCACGAACTCCTTGTCCGCGATGTTGAGGTCGATGCCGCGCACCGCCGGCGTCTCATCGTAATGCTTGACCAGGCTGCGCAGCGTTACGTTCGCCATCCGTCGTTCACCCCTTGGTCGCGCCGGCGGTCAGGCCGGCGATGTAGTAGTCCATCAGGAAAGCATAGATGATCAGCGGCGGCGCCGCGCCGAGCAGGCAAGCCGCCATGATCTGGCCCCAGTTGTAGACGTCGCCCTTGATCAGAATGCTGACGATGCCCGCGGGCAGCACCATCTGGTCCGCCGACGTGGTGAAGGCCATGGGATAGAGGAAATCCGCCCACGACACCGTGAAGGCGAAGATGGTCGCGGCGATGATGCCGGGCAGCGCCACCGGGATGAAGATCTTGGTGAGCATCTGGAAGTAGCCGGCGCCGTCGATCAGCGCCGCCTCGTCCAGCTCCTTCGGAATGCTGGCGAAGTAGCCGATCATGATCCAGGTGCAGAAGGGCACCGTCAGCGTCGGGTAGATGAAGACCAGTATCCACCAGTGGTTGATGAGCTCGATGCCGAAGGTGTCGTTGAAAAACGCGAAGATCTTGAACAAGGGGATGAACAGCAGCGTTTCCGGTATCAGATAGGTGAGGAATACGCCCGTGGCAAGCGTCGCCGAGCCCCAGAATTTCATGCGCGCGAGCGCGAAGGCGGCCGGCACGCTGATCAGCATGGTGATGACGACAACGGCGACCGACACCGCCGCCGAATTTCGGAAGAAAATCAGATACTGCTCGGAAGTGAGCAGCGCGACGTAATTGTCGAGCGACGGGTGGTAGACCCACCACGGATTGGTGACCGCTCCGACTTCCGCGCTGCTCTTGAGCGAGGTGATGAACATGTACAGCGGCGGGGTGAGAAAGAACACCACGAACATGCAGAGGAACACATACGACCAGACCAGCGCGCGACGGCGGTCGCCGCGCATGCTGCCCGCCCTTGCCGTGCCGGCATGCGCCGGGTCCGCGCCGATGACCGAGGCCACCGGTCAGGCCTCGTTCCCGCGCCGGTTGATGTCCCGCAGGATGAATACCGCGGCAATCGCCAGGATCGGGAACATGAACAGCGATACCGCCGCGCCGAGCGCGATGTCGCCGCCCTCGATGCCGAGCTTGAACGCCCAGGTGGCAAAAATGTGCGTCTGGTCGATCGGTCCCCCCGCCGTGAGAATGCGCACGATGTCGAAATTGGCGAAGGTCACGATGAGCGAGAACAGCACCGTGATGGCGATGATGTTGCGCATCATCGGCAGCGTCACGTACCAGATCTTCTGCCACCAGCTGGCGCCGTCGATGGCGGCGGCCTCGTAAAGCTGCTCGGGCACCGATTTGAGCGCCGCGAGATACATGATCAGGAAGAACGGCGCGCCGTACCACACGTTCACCAGGATCACCGAAAAACGCGCCCAGAACGGGTCGCCGAGCCAGGTCACCGGCGGGATGCCGACCCGCTCGAAGACCCAGTTGAAGGCGCTGTAGGACGGGTCGAACAGCCAGAACCAGCCCAGCGTGCTCATGGCCGGGGGGATGACCCAGGGAATGAGCAGCATGCCGCGCCACTTGCGCTGGCCCTTGGCGGGCACGTTGTGCACGAAATGGGCCACGCAGAAGCCGATCAGCGCCTTGAACAGCACCGCCGTGATCGCGAAGATGCACGACTGCTTTACGACCATCCAGAACGTCTCGCGATTGAACAGGAAAGTGAAGTTCGACAGCCCGACGAAATGCTCGAGGGACTTGTTCAGCGTCGCCAGGTGGATCGAGTAGAGCGCCG
This sequence comes from Burkholderiales bacterium, assembly GCA_035308765.1. Classification (GTDB taxonomy): domain Bacteria; phylum Pseudomonadota; class Gammaproteobacteria; order Burkholderiales; family SG8-39; genus RBG-16-66-20. The sequence goes on along the minus strand of DATGGA010000084.1, from coordinate 136 downwards.
GGTAGATCACCATCGCCGAGACGAGCACGATGAGCGGCAACGCCATCAGGAAAGCGATGGTCGACTTGCGGCGCGCAAGACGCCGCAGGCCGCCGCGTCGCGCGGCGATCTGCGGTACTTGCTGGATCACTGCAGC
>DATGGA010000083.1:0-2950 GCA_035308765.1 Burkholderiales bacterium | reverse complement strand
CCATGCGCTCAACTACTCGATGTTCGAGCTCGCGCACGGCTATGCGCGCGAGAACATGACCGCGTTCGTCGAGCTGCAGCAAAAGGAGTTCGCCGCGGCCGAGAAGGGCTTCACCGCGGTCAAGCACCAGCGCGAGGTCGGCACCGGCTACTTCGACCAGATCACCCAGGTCGTCACCGCCGGCAAGGCCTCGACCACGGCGCTGCATGGCTCCACCGAGGACGAGCAGTTCTTCGGCGAGGACGCACTGGCGCAGTCGAAGAAAGAGAAGAAAGCCGCCTGATTCCAGGGCCGGCTGCGCCGGCGAGGATCGCGCGCGATCCTCGCCGGCGTCAGCTCAGAACAATCCTCCCACCAGCCGCCGCAGCTCCGCGAGCGGCACCAGCAACACCAGCAGCACGAGAATCATGACGAAGGGGGACATGTCAACGTTGGCGATCGGCGGCACGAATCGCCGGATCGGCCGCAGCATCGGCCGGGTGATCGCGTCCAGCACATACTGCATCGGGTTGTGGGGGTTGATCCACGATAGCGCAGCCTGAAGAATCACCACGAACAGCAGGATCCTGACGCTCAGCTGGAGCAGATCTACCAACGCCAGCGCAAACAGCATCCCTGCCGCCGCGCCCGGTGCCGATGTCAGATCGCTGCCGTTGACGGCGAGCAACAAGGCCAGCACGGCAGCCTGAAGAATCCAGGCACAAAACAGGCTCGCCATGTCCAGTCCGAGCAATGAGGGAATCGCTCGCCGCATCGGCTTTACCATCCAGTTGCTGGTGGCTATCACGAACTCGCCTACCTGGTTGCGGAACGGCACGCGCAACCACTGAAAGTAGAAGCGCAGGAGAAACATCAGCACGAAAAAACTCCCCACGAAATCCACCACAAGGCTGGCGATCTGGGAGAGCATTCAGTCCTTCGCCATCTCATCGCCCAGTTCCGCGCCGCGGTCGCGCGCCGCTTCGACCGCGCGCAGGAAGCGTTCGGCGAGCTTCTGCTCCTCGAAGGCCTTGAGCGCCGCCTCCGTGGTGCCGCCTTTGGAAGTCACGCGCTCGCGCAGCGCGACAGGGGATTCGCCGCTCTGCGCCGCGAGCTTCGCCGAGCCCAGCACCGTTTCCAGCGCGAGCTTTTGCGCGGTTTCAGCCGGCAGGCCGAGCGATTCGCCCGCTTTCGCGAGCTGCTCGATGAACCAGAACACGTAGGCCGGGCCGCTGCCGGAAACCGCGGTGACGGCATCCATCAGCGGCTCCTCCGCGATCCATACCGTCGCGCTGACCGCGCCGAGGATGATTTCCGCTTGCTTTTTCTCGGCATCGCTCACGCCAGGGAGCGCGTACAGGCCCGTGACGCCGGCGCCGATCAGTGCGGGCGTGTTCGGCATGGCGCGCACCAGCTTGCCGTGCCCGCCGAGCCAGCGCGCGAGACTCGCCAGCGTGATGCCGGCGGCGATGCTGATCACCAGGTTCGCGTTCGGCTTGAAGCCCGAAAAGCGCGCCGCCTCCTTCATCTGCTGCGGTTTCACCGCCAGCACGATCACGTCGCCCGGGCGATAAGCCTTCTGCGGCGCGTCGAAGCAGTCGACGCGGTGCTTGTCGGCAAGTCGCCGCCGCGCGTCGCCGTTAACCTCCACGGCGCGCAGCTGGCCCGCCGAGAAGCCGTTTTTCAGCAGGCCGCCGATGAGCGCATCGGCCATGTTGCCGCCGCCGATGAACACCACGTTCATGGCGACATTCACGCTGCGGTCCTGATGCTCTTGCGCGCGCCGAAGATTGCGGTGCCGACGCGCACGAGGGTCGCGCCTCCGGCTACGGCAAGCTCCAGGTCGTCCGACATCCCCACCGAAAGGGTGTCGAACTGAAACTCGTTTTTTTTCAGTGTTTCGTACAAATTCTTCAATTCCCGATAGCGGTCGACGTGCGCGCCGGGCTCCGGTACCGCCATCAAACCCCTCAGCTTCAGGTTCGGCATGGGCGCAATCGCGCCCGCAAGCGCGGACACTTCCACCGGCGCGACCCCGCTCTTGCTCGTTTCACCGGACACGTTCACCTGGATCAGGACATTCAGCGGACGCATGCCGGAGGGCCGCTGCTCGGAAAGGCGGCGCGCGATCTTTTCGCTCTCGACGCTGTGCACCCAATCGAATCGCGCCGCGACAAGCTTGGTCTTATTGCTCTGCAAAGGCCCGACCAGATGCCATTCGACGCCCTTATCTGCAAGGGCATCCATTTTTTCGACGGCTTCCTGCACGTAGTTTTCCCCAAAAGCCCGCTGGCCCGCGGCCAGGGCCTCGGCAACCAGGGCCGCGGAATGGGTCTTGGACACTGCCAAAAGCGTCACGGCGGAGGGGTCGCGGCCAGCCGCCGCTGCGGCGTGCGCGATGCGCTCCTGTACGGCTTGCAAGTTGTCATGGATTGCCCGCATACTTTGGCCACTCGCTTTCCGGGGAATTGTAATGGATCTCACTGAATTGCTTGCCTTTGTCGTCAAGAACAAGGCATCGGACCTGCACCTGTCCTCCGGACTGCCGCCGATGATCCGCGTCCACGGCGACGTCAAGCGCATCAACCTGCCGGCGATGGAGCACAAGGACGTGCACGGAATGCTCTACGACATCATGAACGATGGGCAGAGGAAGTTCTACGAGGAAAACCTCGAATGCGACTTCTCATTCGCGGTACCGAACCTGGCGCGCTTTCGCGTCAACGCCTTCGTGCAGAACCGCGGCGCTGCGGCGGTGCTGCGGACGATTCCCTCGAAGATCCTGTCCCTGGAGCAGCTGAAGTGCCCGAAGTCCTTCGAGGCGATCGCCGACCAGCCGCGCGGCGTGGTGCTCGTGACCGGCCCGACCGGCTCTGGCAAGTCCACCACGCTCGCGGCGATGGTGAACCACAAGAACGAGACCGAGGAAGGCCACATCCTCACCATCGAGGATCCGATCGAGTTCGTGCAC
>DATGGA010000082.1:0-5493 GCA_035308765.1 Burkholderiales bacterium | reverse complement strand
CTGGACCTGCGGGTTGCTGCCGAGCTGGTCGGCGGCGCCTTCGAGCACGCTGCGTCCGGTCTGCAGCACGTAGGCGTAGTCGGCGATCTCCAGCGCGAGCGGCACGGATTGCTCCGCCAGCAACAGGGTCAGCCCCTCGGCATGGAGCCGCCCGAGCGTTTCGTAGAGCGATTCGACGATCGTCGGCGCTAGGCCCAGCGAGGGTTCGTCAAGCATGAGTAGCCTGGGCTCGCTCATCAGGGCGCGACCGAGCGCGAGCATCTGCCGCTCGCCGCCCGACAAGGTGCCGGCACTCTGGCGGCGGCGCTCCGCCAGGCGCGGGAACATGGCGAAGACGCGGTCGAGGACCTGCCCGACCTGCCGCTTCCCTGCCAGTGCCGTGGCGCCTAGGCGCAGGTTCTGCTCGACCGTCTGGCCGACGAACAGCCGCCAGCCTTCGGGCGAAAGGGCAAGGCCTTTCCTGACGATGGCATAGGCCGGCAGATTGGCGATGGCCTGGCCGCGCCACTCGATGTCGCCGCGGCTCGTCTGCACGAGGCCGGCGATGGCATTGAGCGTCGTCGTCTTGCCGGCGCCGTTCGAGCCGAGCAGCGCGACCACGCTGCCCTCGGTGACCTCGAGCGAAACCTCGGCAACGCCGACGAGGCCGCCATAGCGGACTTCGAGGTGCCGGACGCTGAGGAGCGCCGCCATGGCTATTGCTTCGCCTTGCGGCCGTGGCCGCGGCCCAGATAAGCCTCGATCACCGCCTCGTCGTTGATGACATCCTGCGGCTTACCCTGCGCGATGATACGGCCCTGGTTGAAGACGATCACGCGCTGCGCCAGATTGAGGATCACTTCCATGATGTGCTCGACGATGACGATCGTGACGCCGCTCTGATGGATCGCGCGCACCAGCTCGATGGCGCGCTGCACTTCGGTCGGCGTCAGACCCGCGAGCGCTTCGTCGAGCAGTAGAAGGCGCGGGCTGGTGGCCATGACGCGGGCGATCTCCAGGCGCTTGCGGCCGGGCGTGCCGAGGCTGCGCGCGCGCTGGTCGGCGAGCTCCTTGAGCCCGGTCATCTCGATCACTTCGAGCGCGCGATCGCGTGCTTCTCCGCGGCGCGCACAGCGCAGGAAGGCGCCGACCATGACGTTCTCGAGGATCGTCATGTCCTCGAAGGTGGCCGGAATCTGGAAGGTGCGGCCGATGCCCAGGCGAGCATGCGTTTCCGCCGGCGCGTCGGTGACGTCGTTGCCGTCGAAGGCGATGCGCCCGCCCGAGGGCGCGAAGTCCCCGGCGATGCAGTTGAAGAAGGTGGATTTGCCGGCGCCATTGGGGCCGATGAGGCCGACGATCTCGCCCTGCGCTACCTGCAGGCCGGCGCCCGCCACGGCCTTGAAGCTGCCGAAGCTCTTCGAGACGTTTTCCGCGCTAAGCAGCATCGCCGGCCTGCGCGCGCCTGTTGAAGCGTGGTGTGATATGGCGGTGCCAGAGTTCCAGCAGGCCGCCCGGTTCGAAGCGCGCGATCAGCACGATGATACCGCCGTATATGATGTAGGTGAGACCCGTGCCGCCGCCGCCGAACCAGGTGTTGGTGGCGGTCTGCAGCGGCACCAGGATCACCGCTCCCAGGAGCGGCCCGAGCAGGGTGCCCGCGCCGCCAAGCGCGGCGGTGATGACCAGCTGCACCGAGACCAGGATGCCGAGCCCGCTCTCCGGATCGATGAAGCCGGTCTTGAGCGCGTAGAGCGAACCGGCGAGCGAAGTGAAGGTGGCGCTCAGCATCAGCGCGTAGAGCTTGTAGCGCCGCACCGGCACGCCCAGGCTGCGCGCCGCGCGCTCGCCGGCGCGGATCGAGCGCAGGTAGTAGCCGATGCGGCTGCGCTGCATCTGCCAGGCGACGAACAGCAGCAGCGCGAGCACGGCGAGGAAGATGTAGTAGTAGGGCACCGCGCTGCGGAAGATCAGGTCCCACCAGCCGCGCGAAGTCGCGGGCCCCTGCACGCCGATGGCGGCGCCGGCAAAGTCCCAGTTGCTGACGATGATGCGCAGCAGTTCCGCCACGGCGATGGTCGCCATGCTGAAGTAGTGTCCCAGCAGCCGCAGGGTCGGGAAACCGATCAGCACCGCGATGACCAGGCTGACGGCGATGCCGGCGGGCACGCCGACGACCGGCGGCAGCTGCCAGTGATGAAACACGAGCAACGGCAGGTAGGCGCCGGTGCCGAAAAACATCGCGTGCCCCACCGAGATCTGGCCGGCATAGCCGCCGACGATGTTCCAGGCCGCGGCGCCGACCGCCGCCAGCAGCACGTTGGCGCCCATGTCCTGCAGGAAGGCGGAGCTGCCGGTCCCGGAAACCAGCCAGGGATAGAGCAGCAGCGCCGCGCTCAGCGCGAAGGTACCTCTGCGCATCACGCCTTGCCCAGCAGGCCCTGCGGCCGGAACCACAGCAGCGCGACGAACAGGCCGTAGACAATGATGTCCTTGTAGATCGGCCCGAAGTAGTAGGCCGAGAGCGCCTGGATCAGGCCGACGACGAGGCCCGCCAGCAGGGCGCCGGGCACGCTGCCGAAGCCTCCCAGGGTAACCACCACGAAGGCGATGAGCGCAAAGGTGCCGCCCACCTCCGGCGAGAACGGAAAGGAGATCGCCATCAGCGCGCCGGCGATGCCGGCGCTGGCCGCGGACAGGCCCCAGGCCAGCGCCTGCATGCGGTCGGGGCGGATGCCCATGAGCATCGCGGCATTGCGGTCTTCCGCCACGGCGAGCAGCTGGCTGCCGATCGCGGTGCGCGTCAGGAGGAGATGCATGCCGATGGTGAGCGCCGCAGCGGCCGCGCCGACGACGAGCTGCGATTCCCGGATGAGGATGCCGTGCAGGTTGATCATGCCGCTCAGGTAGCTGTGCGGCAGGGTCACGACATTGGGCGAAAAAATCCAGAAGGCGGCGTAGCGCAGCAGCAGTGCCAGGCCGAAGGTGGAGAGGATCTGCGCCAGCATCGGTCCGCGCATTACCGCACGGATGAGGCCGAAATAGATGGCGGCGCCGAGGACAAAGAGGCCGGCCGCCGCGGCGAGCGAGAACGCAAACGGTCCGCCGTGGAACGCGACGGCGACCAGGTAGGCGAGGTACATGCCGATCATGACGAACTCGCCGTGGGCGAAATTGATGAAGTTCATCATGCCCCAGATCAAGGTGAGACCCGAGGAAAACAGCGCGTAGACGGCGCCCAGCAGGAGGCCGCCGACGATCACCTGGACGAGGATCATGCCGGCGCCACGGCCCCGGTACGGATCAGTGCGGCGCTATTTCTTCCAGCCCGTCATCGGCCACTGGATGGGCGCGGTGGCGGATTGCGCCGGCCATACGGCTTTGTACTCCTTGCCCAGCAGCTGGATGAGATAGGTGGCGGCCTCGGTGTTCTGGCCGGTCTCATCGAACTTGACGCCGCGGTAGCCCATCATGAGGGCGCCGCGCTTGAGGTCGGTCTGCTGCAGCGCCTTCTGGATCTTCGCCGGGTCGGTGGAGCCGGCGCGGTTTATCGCATCGGCGAGCACGAAGAAGGCCTGCATGTCGCGGCCGCTCGTGTCGTCCAGGTCGCGGCCGGTCTTCTTCTTGTACATCTCGTTGATGAGGTAGGTGACGCTGCCGGGCTTGCCGATGTCCCAGGCGCTGCGGTTCATCACGCCCTGGGCGATGTCGGCGACCGCGGGGATGAAGGAGGGATCGGAGAAGCCCGAATCGTCGCCGATGATCATCGCCGGGATGAAATCGAGGTCCTTCATGGTCTTCATGTACAGGATCGCGTCGGCGGTGTAGCTGATGAAGATCACCGCGTCGGGCTTCTTTTCCTTGAGCTGCAGCACCTGCGCCGAGACGTCCGAGGAATTGGCGCTGTAGGGGATCTGCGCCACCACGTTGAAGCCGTGCGTCTTCGCCGCCTTCTGCACCGTGTCGGCCACCGAGGTGCCGTAATCGGTGTTCTCGTTGACGATGGCGATGCTGTCGATCTTGCGCCCGGCCTTCTTCATGTCGGCGAGGAACAGCATGTAGTTGTTGGCGAAGTCGCCCGCCACCGGGGTCACGCGGAACACCCATTTGTAGCCGCGCCCGGTGATGTTGGCGGCGACCGAATCGCCGACCACGAAGGGGATGCCGTATTTCTCGGACACCGCGGTCGCGGTGAAGCTCACGTTGGACTGGTAGGCGCCCAGCATGGCGGCCACCTTGTCCTGGGTGATCAGCCGCAGAGTCTGGCTCTGGCCGACCGAGGGATTGCCCTGGTGGTCGGCGATTTCGAGTTCGATCTTGGCGCCGCCCAGGTTGGGCAGGCCCGCCGTCTCGGCGAGCGGCAGCCCCTTCAGTTCCGGATGCGCGTTGTTGACGATCTCGGCGCCGAGTTCGATCGCCGCGCGCGCGGCGGTGCCGGCGCCGGCGGCGTTGCCGCTCAGCGGCAGGATCACGCCGATCTTGACGGGATCGGCGGCATGCGCCGAGGTAAAGAGAGCCGACGACAACAGCGCGGCGGCCAAAGTGCGGGCAGAGTTCCTCATTCCATCCTCCTCATTTAGACGTGGGCAGCACGATGCGCTTCTGCCGCCGGGTGCGAGATAGTACCGAATTAGGCTTTCCGTGTGTCAATGCTGCGTTGAACAGGTTGCGAGCACGGTTCATGAGAACTCTCAAAAATATAAGTGCCGTCGCGGAGCCCCAGTGCATTCGCTGCTACTCGAATGACCGGCTGTCTCTCGCCCGGGGGGGGTGCCGATTCCGGCCTACAACGGCTACCACGACACCGCGACCTGCACACGGGTTCGCGAGAGACTGCGCCCACCGCCACACAGTCACGAGCTCCGGCGCCCATTCTCTGGGAGCATGGAGCGAGTGCTGCGCCTTATCAACCCGATTCGGAGTTCAGTTTACGCCTCGAATGACCGCTTCTGGCCGCTGGCGGTCGTTCGCGAGTGGCCGATCAGCGCCTCTGAATGAGGCCTGCGCGCAGTTCGTCAAGTTTCCGGTGCAGTTGCTGAACTGCAAATTCCGCCTTTATGTTGATCTGAAAATCCTGGTCGGATTGCAACCTGTCCTTGGCGGCCTGGCGATTCTGGCTCATCAGGATTACCGGCGCTTGGAGCGCAGCAATGCACGACAGAATGAGATTCAGAAATATGTACGGATAGGGGTCGAGCGGGTGCGCAGAGACATAGGCAGTGTTAGCGCCTGCCCAAATTAGCAGGAAGGTTGAGAAGCAGATGATGAAAGTCCAGGACCCGCCAAAGCGCGCGACGAGCTCGGCCACCTTTGCTCCGAAGGTCATTCGCTCGTCCGCCATGTCGTTGACGTTCTTGATCTGAAGGCGGGAAATAAATTCGTCGGCGCTCCGCAGCCGCTGGATTACGACGCCCATGAATCGCCGCGCCGCGACAGGGTGGCTGTCTAGCAGCGTGGCGATGATCCGAAGGGGAATGCAAATGAGGCCGGTATCGGTTGTCGCGCGTCCGGTCG
>DATGGA010000081.1:0-10657 GCA_035308765.1 Burkholderiales bacterium | reverse complement strand
TACCTGTTCGTCAGGCTCGGCGACGTGCCGAAGTTCGTCATGCCTTCGCCGGGCGCGACGCTGGGCGCGCTGCTGCAGCCGAACTACGCCTGGTGGACCAACATCGCGGTCACCGGCACCGAGATTTTCGCCGGCTACTTTCTCGCGCTGATCGCGGGCGTGGTGCTGGCGCTCGTCTTCAGCTGGTCGAAAGCGCTGGAATCCTTTTTCATGCCGCTGCTGGTATCGCTGAACATGATCCCCAAGGTGGCGCTCGGGCCGCTGATCATCGTCTGGTTCAAGTACGGCGTGTTGCCGAATTCCCTGATGGCGTTCTCGATCTGCGTGTTCCCGATCCTGCTCACCACGGCACGCGGCCTGCGCGAGGTGGAGCCCGAGCTGCTGGATCTCGTGAAGTCGCTCAAGGGCTCGCGCTGGCAGCTGTTCGCCAAGATCCAGCTGCCCGGCGCGCTGCCCTACATTTTCTCGGGCATGAAAGTCGCGGCGATCCTCGCTGTGGCCGGTGCGATCGTCGGCGAGTTCCTCGGCTCGGACAAGGGGTTGGGCTACCTGATGCTGCAGGTGCAGGTGACGCTGGATACACCCGCGATGTTCATGGCCGTGATCCTCATCACCTTGATTGGCATGGCGCTGTACGGAATGGTGCTTGGGCTGGAGAAGCTGCTGGTGGTCAAGGACGCACGGGTTTCCTGACGTGTCAGCTGAACCATTCATCCACCTGCGCGGCGTCACCAAGACGTACCGGCAGGGGAAAAAGGAGCACCTGGCGATCTCGGATGCCACGTTCGACGTGATGCCGGGCGAGCTGGTCTCGCTGGTCGGCCCTTCGGGTTGCGGAAAATCGACATTGCTGAAGATTCTGGCCGGATTGCATCCCTACGATGGCGGCGAGCTGAAGATCGGCTCGGCCACCCATTCCTTCGACCCGGCGCGGGACGTGGGCATGGTGTTCCAGGCGCCGCTGCTGCTGAAGTGGCGCCGGATCCTCGAGAACGTGCTGCTGCCCGCGGAGATCCTCGGCATTCCCATGGAAAATGCGCGCCGCCGGGCCCGCGAGCTGCTCGAACTGGTGGGGCTTGCGGGGTACGAGGGGAAATATCCCTACGAGCTCTCGGGCGGCATGCAGCAGCGCGCGGCGATCGCGCGCGCTCTGGTGCACGACCCGAAACTGGTGCTGATGGACGAGCCCTTCGGCGCGCTGGATGCGCTCACGCGCGAGAAGATGAACCTGGAACTGCTGCGCATCTGGAAAGAGGCCGGCAAAACCATTATTTTCGTCACGCACGGGATATCTGAAGCGGTGTTCCTCGGCACGCGAGTCGTGGTGCTGACCGCGGGCCCGGCGCGCATGGCGGACAATTTCGAGATCAGCCTGCCGCACCCGAGAACGCTCGATCTGAAAACCCAGGAGCGCTTCGGCGAGTACGCGCGCCGCATTTACAAACTGCTGGGCATGGAATGAAGGACCATAAGCGCGACCCGGCGAAGAGCCGGGAACGCATCCTCGCCGCAGCGCTGGACGAGTTCGCGCGTCACGGCCTGGGCGGCGCGCGCGTCGACCGCATCGCGGCGCGTGCCGGCGCCAACAAGCGGATGCTCTACTACTACTTCGGTAACAAAGAAGCCTTGTTTCTCGCCGTGCTGGAGTCAAGCTATGCCCAGATCCGCAACGCCGAGCGCGCGCTGGATCTGGAGCACCTGGAGCCGCGCGCGGCACTGGAACGGCTGGTGGCCTTCACCTGGGACTATTTTCTCCGGCACCCGGAGTTCATGACGCTGCTGAACAGCGAAAACCTGCACCAAGGCCGGCACGTCGCGCGCTCGCGGCGCGTGCGCGAGATGCACTCGCCGTTCGTCGAAATGCTGCGCCAGATCCTCAAGCGCGGCCAAGCCCGCGGCATCTTCCGGCGCGGCGTCGATCCCGTGCAGCTCTACATCTCGATTGCCGGCGAGGGCTACTTCTACCTGAGCAACCGCTATACGCTGTCGCGCATTTTCGGCCGCGACCTCATGACAAAAACCGCGCTGGCGACGCGCGCGCGCCACAATACGCGCATGATTCTCGACGCCCTGAGGAAATAGGCCGTGCGCATCGCATTATGCAACGAAGTCATCGCGCCGATGCCGTTCCCGAAGCAGTGCGAGTACGCGGCCAAGCTCGGTTACGACGGCCTGGAGATCGCCCCTTACACCCTTTCGGACGAACCGCATCGCATGGGCGCTGCGCAGCTCGCCGCGGCGCGCAGCGCCGCCCAGGACGCCGGAGTAGCGGTGACCGGACTGCACTGGCTGCTGTTGAAGCCCTCCGGCCTTTCGATAAGTTCCAGGGATGAAACCATCAGGAGGAAAACCATTGACGTGATGCTGGCTTTGATCGACCAGTGCGCGGAACTGGGCGGGCGTTACCTCGTTCATGGCTCGCCGCAGCAGCGGCGCGTCGAATCGGGCGACACGCGCCCGGCGGCGATGGCGCGCGCGCAGGAATCTTTCGCCGCGGTCGCCGAACGCGCGGCGAAGGCGGGGGTGGTCTACTGCATCGAGCCGCTGTCGTCCGACCAGACGCCGCTGATCAACACCCTGGAAGAGGCTGCCGCGCTGGTGACGGCTATTGGCAGCCGCAGCGTACGCACCATGCTCGACTGCAGTTCCGCCGGACGCATGGAGACTGCGCCGCTGCCCGCACTCGTGGATGCCTGGCTGCCGAAGGGCATGATCGCGCACGTGCAGGTGAACGACCGCAACCGGCGCGGCCCCGGCCAGGGCGAGCAGCGCTTCGCGCCGCTCCTCGCCGCGTTGGTGCGCCACGGCTACGCCGGCGACATCGCGGTCGAGCCCTTCGACTACGTGCCCGACGGCCCCGGCGCCGCAGCGCGCGCCATCGGCTACGTCAGGGGCATCCTCGAGGCGCTGCAGGAGCGCTAGATCGCATGCCAAATGCAGCCAGGTTCCGGATCGTTTCCATCGACCTGCTCGAGCGCGACGTGCGCCTGCGCATGCCGTTCCGATTCGGCGTCGTAACCCTGACCGGGGCCCCGCAGGCTTTCGTGCATGCGCGCATCCGGCTGGAGGGCGGGCGGGAAGCGGAGGGCGCGTCGGCCGAACTGCTGGCGCCGAAATGGTTCGACAAGAACCCGGCGCTGAGCAACGAGGACAACTTCGAACAACTGCGGGATTCGATGCGCGCCGCGCGCGAACGCTACCTCGCCAACGGCACGCGAACGGCCTGGGCGCACTCGACGCCGGCGACAGGCCTGGTGGAGAACTTCGGCCCGGCGTTGATTGACCGGGCATTGCTGGACGCGCTGGCCCGAAGCCTCGGGATTTCCTTTTACAGCGCAATAAAAGAAAACGTCGTCGGTGCGGAGCAGTTCGAAGGCATCGACCTGCCCGCATTTTTTGCGACCCTGAAGCCGCGATCTAATGTGGCCGCCCGCCACACGGTCGGGCTGGTCGACCCGATCATCGCTTCGGACCAGAAGGAACGCGTGAACGACGGACTGCCGGAGACGCTGGAGGAAGTCGTGGCGCGCTACGGCCACCGCTGGTTCAAGCTCAAGGTCGGCGGCGACGCGAAGGCAGATATCGAGCGGTTGTCGGCGATCGCATCGGTGCTCGACCGCATCCCCGGACCCTACCATGCCTCGCTCGACGGCAATGAGCAGTACGACGATTTCGAGGGCGTCGCTGCGCTCTGGTCGAAAATGAAGGCGGAGGCACGCCTGAAGAAGCTGGTGGACAGCATCATCTTCTTCGAGCAGCCGGTGAAGCGGCAGAAGGCGCTCGAGCAGAACGTCGCGGGGATCGACAAGCCGGTGATCATCGACGAGTCCGACGATTCGATGGACGCGTTCCCGCGCGCCAAGGCGCTCGGGTACAAGGGCGTGTCTTCCAAGACCTGCAAGGGCATCTACAAATCCCTGGTCAACCGCGCGCGCTGCGCCGCCTGGGGAGATGCGTACTTCATGTCCGGAGAGGACCTGACGATCCAGGCGGGGCTCGCGCTGCAGCAGGACCTCGCACTGGTTTCGCTGCTGGGCCTGACGCATGTAGAACGCAACGGGCATCATTACGTGAACGGCATGGCGGATCTGCCTCGATCTGAGCAGGACGTTTTTCTCGCCGCGCATCCGGATCTTTACGAGCGCGGCCACGGCGCGGTGCGCCTGAAGATTTCGAACGGCGAACTGGCGATTGGATCGCTCGACTGCAGCGGTTACGCGAGTACCGCAATGCCGCAATGGAATTCCATGAGAGGGGTGTAATGCAAAAGCGAATCGGCATCATCATGCACGGCGTCACCGGACGCATGGGCATGAACCAGCACCTGGTGCGCTCGATCCTCGAGATCCGCAAGCAGGGCGGCGTGGCGCTGAAGGACGGCACGCGCCTGATACCGGATCCGATCCTGATCGGCCGCAACCCGGACAAAATCGCCGCCTTGGCGAAGCAGCATGGGGTGGAGCGCTACGGCACCGATCTGGAGAAGGCGCTGCAATCGAAAGAGGACGCGATATTCTTCGATGCGGCTTCGACGCAGCTGCGGCCGAAACTTCTCAAGCAGGCGATCGCGGCCGGCAAGCACGTCTACTGCGAAAAGCCGGTGTCGACCACACTTGCCGAGGCCGTCGATCTCTACAAGGCGGCGAAGAAGGCGAAGATCAAGCACGGCGTAGTGCAGGACAAGCTCTGGCTGCCTGGTTTGTTGAAGCTCGCGAAACTGCGCGACCAGGGCTTTTTCGGCAAGATCCTGTCGGTGCGCGGCGAATTCGGCTACTGGGTGTTCGAAGGCGACCGGCAGGCTGCTCAGCGGCCGTCGTGGAATTACCGCAAGCAAGACGGCGGCGGCATCATCCTCGACATGCTGTGCCACTGGCGCTACGTGCTGGACAACCTGTTCGGCGAAGTGAAGGCGGTCTCCTGCCTGGGCGCGACGCACATCCCGTTCCGCTGGGACGAAGCCGGCAAGAAATACAAGGCAACTGCGGACGACGCGGCCTATGCGACTTTCCAGCTTGCGGGCGGCGCGATCGCGCATTTCAACTCCTCCTGGACGGTGCGCGTGCGGCGCGACGATCTGCTCACCCTGCAGGTGGACGGCGCCCAGGGAAGCGCGGTCGCAGGATTGCGCGGATGCCGGGCGCAGGCTTATGCCGGCACGCCCAAACCCGTCTGGAACCCCGACATTCCTCAACCGATCGATTTCTTTACTGGATGGGAGGAAGTGCCCGACGAGGATTACGACAACGCCTTCAAGGTGCAGTGGGAACTGTTCCTCAGGCACGTCGCGGGCGAAGGCCCGTTCCGCTGGGGGCTGCTGGAAGGCGCGAAGGGCGTGCAGCTCGCCGAGCTGGGCCTGAAAAGCTGGCGGCAGAAGAAATGGCTGGCGGTGCCGAGGATCAAGCCATGAAGCGCGACACGATTCTGACGATCAAGCTTCCACGAGGCAGCGCGCTGGAGGATTACGCCGTCAGGGAACCCAAGCAGTTCAGGAAACCCGCCGCTCCTTTCACCCGGGTCGCCTTTGCCGCGGCGCACGTGGTGGCCGACCCTTTCTCCACGAAGGACCCTTGGCTGGACGCTGCGATCGACTGGGACGCGACCAGCGCCTACCGCAGGCACCTCTCGTCATGGGGCTTCGGCATCGCCGAAGCGATGGACACCGCGCAGCGCGGCATGGGGCTGGATTGGGCGAATTCGCTCGAGCTGATTCGCCGGACTCTCGAAGACCTGCCTGGCGCCGTGGTGGCTTCCGGAGCGGGCACCGACCATCTCGCCCTGGGCGAAAAACACTCGATGGAAAAAATACAAGGAGCGTACGAAGAGCAATGCGCGGCAATCGAAAAGCTGGGAGGCAGGATCATACTCATGGCGAGCCGCGCGCTGGCCGCATCGGCGAAATCGCCCGACGACTACGCCAGGGTCTATGACCGGATCCTCGGCCAGGTGAAGCAGCCGGTGATCATCCACTGGCTGGGCGGCATGTTCGACCCGGCGCTGGAAGGCTACTGGGGTAAGAAGGACCCCCATGAAGCGATGAATGTCTGTCTTTCGGTTTTGCAGAAAAACAAATCAAAAGTGGACGGAATAAAAATATCCCTGCTCGACAAAGACAAGGAGATTGCCATGCGCCGCAAGCTCCCGAAAGGCGTGCGCATGTACACCGGCGACGATTTCAACTTCGCCGAACTGATCGAGGGCGACGCGCAGGGGCATTCGGACGCGCTGCTGGGCATATTCGATGCCATCGCGCCGGCGGCTTCGGATGCGCTTTCATCTCTGGCGAAAAACGACAGGACTGCTTACCACGAAGCGCTCGCGCCCACGGTGCCGCTGTCGCGCCACGTCTTCGGCGCGCCTACGCGTTTCTACAAGACCGGCGTCGTCTTCATGGCCTGGCTGAACGGCCACCAGGAACATTTCGTCATGGTGGGCGGCCAGCAGAGCGCGCGCAACATGCAGCATTTCTCGGAACTGTTCCGCCTCGCCGACGCCGCGGGCCTGCTCTCCGATCCGCAGCTCGCCTGCCGCAGGATGAAGCAACTGCTGGCCTTGCACGGTGTCGCCTGATCCTTTGCTGCTGTCGCTGAATACCGCGACGGTGCGAAAACAGTGGACGCTCGCGCAGGCCATCGACGGCTGCGCGCGCCACGGCATCCGCGGCATTGCGCCCTGGCGTGACAAGGTTGCGGAGCTTGGCCTTAAAAAATCCGTTTCTTTGATAAAAAGCCATGACTTGAACGTGACCGGCCTTTGCCGCGGCGGCTTCTTCACCGCAAAGGACTGGCTCGACGACAATCTCCGCGCCATCGAGGAAGCGCACGAGCTCGGAGCCCGGTGCCTGGTTCTGGTTGTCGGGGGTTTGCTTCCGGGATCCAGGGATCTGAATCTTTCGAGAGAAAAGATCCTCGAGGGCATCTCAAGAATCCTTCCCGAAGCGAGAAAGGCCGGAGTCCCGCTCGCCATTGAGCCGCTGAATCCGATGCAGGCCGCCGAACGCGCGTGCATCAATACGCTGGAGCAGGCGCTGGATATCTGCGACGCGCTGGGCGACGGAATCGGAGTGGCGGTGGACGTCTATCACGTCTGGTGGGACCCGAAGCTCGAGCAGCAGATCAGGCGGGCGGGGAAGAAGCGCATCCTCGGCTACCACATCTGCGACTGGCTGGTGCCCACGCGCGACCTCTTGAACGACCGCGGCATGATGGGCGACGGCGTCATCGACCTGCCGCGCGTCCGTTCCTGGGTCGAGGGCGCGGGCTATTCAGGATTTCACGAAGTGGAGATTTTTTCCGAACTCGACTGGTGGCAGCGAGACCCGGACGAGGTCCTCAGGACCTGCAAGGACCGTTTCCTGAGCGCGAGCTAGCGGCCGGCCGGGTTGGCCACGCTTGTCGCCAGCAGCACGCCGGCGATGATGATGGCGATGCCGGCGGCGTGAAAGGCGGCGAAGCGCTCGCCGAGAAACAGGATCGCGAGCACGGTGCCGAAAGCGGGCAGCAGGTGGATGGTGAAGCCGGCCACGTTCGCGCCCACGGCCGCCACGCCGCGGTTCCAGCAGATGAAGGCGAGCACCGACGCGGCCACGCCCATGTAAATCACGCCGAGCGCCGCGGCGTGGCCGGGCCAGTGCGTCGGGGTCTGAACGGCTTGCAGCGCCACCACGGGCGCCATCAGCAGCACGCCCGCCAGCGAGATCACGAACAGCAGCTCGACGCCGCCGAGTTCCGCCGGACGGCGTTTCAGCAGCACCGAGTAGATGCCCCAGACCGGCATGGCGAGCAGGATCCAGCCGTCGCCGGCGTGCAGTTCCAGGTTTCTCAAGGCGGCCGGGTCGCCGCGCGACAGGATCACGAGGATGCCGGCGAGCGAGATCAACATGCCGGCGACCTGCCGCTGCGAGGCGCGCTCGCGCTCGATCGCCCAGGAACAGAGCAGCATGAACAGCGGCAGGGAGGAGTTGAGCAGCACGGCGTTGATCGCCTCGGTGCTGCGCAGACCGAGGTAGACCATGCTCTGGAACAAGGTGACGCCGGTGAGGGCGAGCAGCAGCAGGATGCCGGCGTGGCGGCGCACCACTCCCCCCTTGCCGCGCAGCGCCGGCAGCGCGAAAGGCGCCAGCACCAGCGTCGCGACCACCCAGCGCCAGAAATTGAGCGTGACAGGTTCGAAGGCGTCCCGCAGTGCGCGGCCGGCGATCCAATTGCCCGACCAGAACAGGTTGGCCAGCGCGAGCAGGGCGAGGGCGGTGCCGTAGCCCGCCCGGGCGCTAGGAATACGGCACTCCCTGCGTGTTCACATACAGCGCATAGAGCGAGGTGCTCGCCGCCATGAACAGGCGGTTTCGCTCCAGGCCGCCGAAGCACAGGTTGGCACAGCGTTCCGGCAGGTCGATGCGGCCGATCAACTTGCCCGCGGGATTAAAAACGTGCACGCCGTCTAGCCCTGCTTCGCCCATGCCCCAGCCGCACCATAGGTTGCCGTCCATGTCGACGCGAAAGCCGTCGGGCGTGCCTTTCGGGCCGGCGTCGATCAGCACGCGCGAATTCTTCAGGGCGTTTTCCTTTGTAACTTCAAAAGCAAGGATGTTCCTCGGCACCGAGCGCGATTGCACGATATAGAGGATCTTCTCGTCGGGCGAAAAGGCGAGCCCGTTGGGCTGGTTGATGCCTTCCGCAACCACCGTCACCTTGCCGGACGGATCCCACCGGTAGACGTTCATCGGCAGCTCGGGCTCCGCCTTGTGGCCTTCGTACCAGCCGAGGATGCCGAAGGTGGGATCGGTGAACCAGACCGAGCCGTCGGATTTGCAGACGATGTCGTTGGGGGAATTCAGTTTTTTATTTTCGAAAGAATCCACCAGCGTGATCACGCGGCCGTCCGGCTCGGTGCGCGACACGCGCCGCCCGCCGTGCTCGCAGGTCAGCAGGCGTCCCTGGCGGTCGCGCGTGTTGCCGTTGGCGTAGCCGGTGGGCTTGCGGAACACCGTCACCGCGCCCGACTCCTCGTCCCAGCGCAGCATGCGGTTGTTCGGGATGTCGCTCCAGACCAGCGAGCGCGCGTCACCCAGCCACACCGGGCCCTCGGCCCAGCGGCAGCCGGTGTAGAGGCGCTCCACCTTCGTGAGGGGCATGCGGTATTTGTTGAACGCCTCGTCCATCACGACGATGGAAGGGTCTGGGTAGCGTTGGCTGGGTTGCCAGTCGGGAAAGGTCATGATTTCGAGATTGTATCCAAGCGTCGCTACAGCCCGAGGTGCCTGGGCAGCCACAGGGAGATTGCAGGCACGTAGGTTACCAGCGCGAGCGTTGCCAGCATGGTGCCGTAGAACGGCCAGATTTCCCGCATCACCTGCTCCATGCTGACCTTGCCGACGGCGCACCCGACGAAGAGAATCGCGCCGACCGGAGGGTGGCAAAGTCCAATGCCCAGATTCAGCATCATGATCATGCCGAAATGCACGGGGTCGACGCCGAAACTCGTGACCACGGGCAGCAGGATGGGCGTGCAGATCAGGATGGACGGCGCCATGTCGAGCAGGCAGCCGAGCACCAGCAGCAGAATGTTGATCATCAGGAGGATCACGTTCTTGTCGCTCGACACCGTCAGGAAATATGCCGTGACCCGGGACGGGATCTGCATCAGCGCCATGACGTAGCCGACCGCCGCGGCGCAGGCGATGAGCGTCATCACCATGGCGACCGTCTTCAGGGTCCGGTGCACCAGCGCCGGAAGATCGCGCCAGCGGTAGTCGCGGTAGATGAACATGGTGACGAAGAAAGACCAGATGCAGGCGACCGCGCCGGCTTCGATCGCGGTAAAGACGCCGGAAAGAATGCCGCCGAGGATGATGCCCAGGGTGATCAGGCCCCAGAGGGCGTCGAAAGTGATCTTCAGCGCTTGCCCCAGAGGCACCGGTTCGCCTCTCGGATGCCCGTCGCGGTAGGCGATGACCAGGCACAGGAGGATGAGCGCAACTCCCAGCAACAGCCCGGGAACGACCCCGGCCATGAACAGGCTGATGATCGAAATCGATCCGCCCGTGGCGAGCGAGTAGATGACCGCGTTGTGGCTCGGCAGGACGAGAAGGGCCTGCACCGACCCGGTGATCGTCACGTTGGTGGCGAACACCCGCGGATAGCCGTTCTTTTCCATTTGCGGAATCATCACCGAGCCGATCGCCGAGGTGTCGGCGACCGAAGATCCCGAGATGCCGCTCAGGAAAGTCGTCGCCACGACATTCACGACCGACAGGCCGCCGCGGATGCGGAAAACCCCCACCAGCACGTTGGCGAAAGCGATCAGGCGCCGCGCCATGCCGCCTTCGGCCATGATGGCCCCGGCGAGCACGAAGAACGGGATCGTCAGCATCGCCACCTTGCTGACGCCGTCCGAGATCTTGAGCATGACCGCTTCCAGCGGAATGCCGATCCACAGGGCCCCCGCGATGGCCGCCAGCCCGAGGGAGTAGGCCACCGGGACGCCTATCGCAAAGCACGCGAAAAGAACGGCAACGACGACGAAGAATTCCACCCTAGCGTCCTGGCGTGGGCCGCCCTATGGCGACGCGCTCGATGACGAAGAGGATCGTGATGAGGCCGCCGATCGGAATCGGCAGATAGGTCACCCCGACCGACAGGAAGGGAAAAGCATCGATCGT
>DATGGA010000080.1:0-34080 GCA_035308765.1 Burkholderiales bacterium | reverse complement strand
CGCTGGGGGCCGGGCGAGCGCATCGTGTTCGAGACCTATTCCGCCGAGATCTTCGGCGAATCCCGCGAGTGGATCGCCGAGCACGGCATCTTCGAGGACGGCAAGATGGGGTCCGGGCGCTACGACCAATCCGTGGTTTCGGTATGAAGGAAATCTACAGCCCGGCCGTCGCGCTCGAATTCTTCAAGGCGGCCGGCAAGCCGGAAAAAGTCCCGCAGGGAAGCGTCTTCTTCACCGAGAACCAGAAGGCGCGGCCATTCCTGTTCATGCGCGACAAGATGTACCTGCTGCTGGAGGGCGAAGTCGAGCTGCTGGCGCGCAAAAAAAGCATCGGCACCGTGAAGAAGGGGCAGATTTTCGGCGAGATGGCCTCGATCACGCACGCGCCGCGCAGCGCGAGCGCGGTGGCGAAGGCGCCCTGCCGCGTCATCGCGCTGGACGACAAGCAGTTTCACGCGGGACTGCGCAAGAACCCTTCGTTCGCGCTGATGCTGATGGGCATCATGATCGGGCGGCTGCGCGAAACCATCGCCAAGCTGGCCGAACAGACCACGCTGCAGGGCGACGCGGTGCAGAAGGAATCCGTGGTGTTCGATCCCAAGCGCCTCGCCGAGCTCGCCGACGGCCTGTCGAGCGACCCGCCGCTGTACTTCGACCGCGGCAAGTCGATCGTGCAGGAAGGCCAGACCGGCGTGCGGATGTATGCCGTGATCGAGGGCCGGGTCGCGGTCAGCATGATGGGCGGGGGCGTGATCGAGCGGCTCGGGCCGGGCGGCGTGTTCGGCGAACTCGCGCTGCTGGATCAGTCGCCGCGCGCGGCCAGCGCGGTCGCCGAGACCGATTGCTCGCTGCTGCCGATAAACCGCGCCGCGTTCCTGCTGCTGGTGAAGACCAGCCCGGACTTCGCGGAGTCCCTGCTCGGCTCGCTCGCCGAGCGCCTGCGGCTGCTGACCTCGCGCGTGAAATAGCAGGGAGCCGGATTACTCCGGCTTCAGATTCGCGTTCTTCACGGCTTTCGCGAACGTTTTTTGTTCCGCGGCGATGCGCGCGCGCACCGCTTCCGGCGTCGAGGAGATGGCTTCGTGCCCCACCTTGCCGTACGCTTCCTTCGCCTCCGCCGAATCCAGGTACTTGCGCGCTTCCGCATTCAGCCGCGCAATGATTCCGGGCGGCGTCCTGGCGGGCGCGAACAGGCCGAACCAGACGTCGATCTCGTAGCCCGGGTTGCCGAGCTCGGCGACGGTGGGCACGTCGGGCAGGAAACTCGAGCGCTGCAGCGAAGTCGCGGCCAGCGCCCTGAGCGCGCCCGCCTTGACCTGCGACCCGACCGGCGCGAGATCGGCCATCATCACGGTCACGCGCCCCGAGAGCAGGTCGGGCATCGCGAGACCGAAGCCCTTGTAGGGTACGTGCAGCAGGTCCATGCCGGTCGACTGCTTGAGCATTTCCATGCCGAGGTGCGCCATGGTGCCGCTGCCGTTCGAGGCGTAGGAGAGCTGCCCGGGCCGCGCTTTCACGTAGGCCACCAGCTCGGGCAGCGTATTTGCCGGCACCGAGGCCGGCACGAAGATGAAGAACGGGAAGTGCGACACCATGCTGACCGGCGCGAAATCGGCCAGCGGATCGAATGGCAGCCTGCCCGCGAACACCAGCGGCTGCACCGACATGGTCGAGCCGCCGGTGAGCAGCAGCGTGTAGCCGTCGGGCGCCGCCTTCGCCACCGCCTCGGCGCCGATCACCGTGTTGCCGCCCGGGCGGTTGTCGATCAGGAACGGCTGGCCGAAAGCCTGGGCAAAGTCGTTGGCGAGAAAGCGTGCCGCGGCTTCCGCGCCGCCGCCCGGCGGAAACGGGACGACCACGCGCACGGGCTTCGCGGGCCACACTGCGGAACCAGCCTGTCCGAAGGCGGACCCGGCAAGCGCCAGCAGCAGCGCTACAAGCCGCCTATGCACCCGCGGCACGGCGGCGAATACCGCGCCGCCGGCAGGGAACCCTCACTTGCAGCGCAAGTTGCTGCCGTCCGGATTGACCGGCTTGGCGCAATCTTCGTCCGACACCTTGCGCGCCGGGTCTGCGCTCGGCGCCGCGCTGCCGCCGTAGTATTCATCCACGCTCTTGAAGCCTTGCATCCCGTAATCGGGATCCGTCGGCGACTGGTGAGCGGAGTAGTACTCGTCGGTGGTCACGATACCGTCCAGCGTTCCCTTGACGATGGTCGAGCCGTTGTCCGCGCACGCCGCCGCGCCCAGGACGAGCATGATCACAGCGCCAGATTTGAAGCAGTTCATCGATGACCTCCTTGCCGGTACCTTTTCGCCCCCTGCGCAAGACGCTACTCTGCCAGCCTTTCGGCGTTCTGTCCTGTGCCGTTCCTTGCACCACTCTGACGAAAGGGGCTCCGCGCAGCGGTTATCATTCCGCCGCCATGCCGCCCGTCACCCAGGCGCTGCTGATCGCCAACATCGCGGTTTTCCTGCTGCAGAACATGGGCGGGCCGGAGCTGTTCGTCTGGTTCGCGCTCTGGCCGCCCGGGGACACCGGCCTGCCGCAGTTCCAGCCCTGGCAAGTCGTCACCTACGGCTTCCTGCACGGCGGCCTCGCGCACATCGCGTTCAACATGTTCGCGCTGTACATGTTCGGCTCCGACGTCGAGCGGCTGTTCGGCGCGCGCTTCTACCTGAACTACTACCTGGCCTGCGTGATCACCGCCGCGGCCACGCACCTCGCCGTCACCGCGTGGATGGGCGCACCGCCCGCCCCAATGGTGGGCGCATCGGGCGGGATATTCGGCCTGCTGCTCGCCTTCGGCTGGTATTTCCCGCAGCGGCGCATCCTGCTGCTGTTTCCGCCGATCCCGATGCCGGCGCGCGTGTTCGTCGCGGTCTACGGCGCGATCGAACTGCTGCTGGGCGTCACCGGCACCGAAATGGGCGTGGCGCACTTCGCGCACCTGGGCGGCATGCTGGGCGGCTGGCTGATGATCCAGTACCGGCGCCGCGGTTTCCCCTTCCGCTAGTTGCCCCGCGGCGCGCCCAGGCGCCGCTGCTGTTCTGCGATCGCCTTCAGCGCCGGACTGCCGGGTTCGGTCTCGAGGTAGTACTCGCGCGATTCGGCGAAGGCCCTGAGCGCGGTGCCGCGGTAGCCGAGCTGCCCCAGGGCAACACCCAGGTCGAACAGGTCGGAGCGCAGCGCCAGGCGCCGGTCGGCGGTTTCGGGCGGCGGCATGGCGCGCACGGTATCCACCGCCAGCGCGAGATTCTCCGCCGCTTCGCCTGGCCGGCCGCGGTCGCGGTAATACACGCCCAGCGTACGCAGGCAGCGTTCCTTGAGCAGCGCCTCCCGCGGCCCGAGCGCCGCGACGATCGCCTGCTGGCCCAGTTTCTGCGTGATCGCCACCGCCTGCTTGAGCCAATCCTCCGTCTGCACCAGCGCGCTCGGCTGCATCACGGTGAGGCCGCCGCAGGTCACCAGCGCCAGCGCCTGCTGCGCCTGTCCCGCCGTCGCCGCGAGCGCGACCGCCCTGCCGCAGGCATCGAGCGCTTCCTGGTAGCGCTGCCCCCGGTAGGCGGCGAGCGCCTCGTCGCGCGATACGAGCCAGGCGGGCGCTGCTGCCGGCGGTGCAGCCTTGCCGGGCGCCGGCCCGGCTACCGCCCGCGGCACCGGCTTCCGGCCGGCATCGGACGCCGGCCACCAGATTCGGTTGGCGGCGTACAGCAGGAACGCCAGCGTCGCCAGCACCGCGAATATCACGTACCAACGGACCGCCATCGACTCTCCTTCGCCGCGGGCATTGCAGGACGCTACACTTTCCCATGCCCGACGCCCTGCGCCGCATTATCCACCTCGACATGGACGCCTTCTACGCTTCCGTCGAGCAGCGCGACAACCCCGCGCTGCGCGGCAAGCCGGTGGCGGTGGGCGGCTCGCCGCAATCGCGCGGCGTGGTGGCGGCTTCCAGCTACGAAGCGCGCGAGTTCGGCGTGCGCTCGGCGATGCCCATGGCGCGCGCGGTGCGGCTCTGCCCCGAACTGCTCATCGTACGCCCCGATTTCGCGCGCTACCGCGCCGCCTCGCAGCGCGTGATGGCGATCCTGCGGTCCTGCACGCCGCTGGTGGAGCCGCTGTCGCTGGATGAAGCCTATCTCGATGTGACCGAAAACCTCTGGGGCGAGCCGCTGGCCACCAACGTCGCCAGGCGGCTGAAGGCGCAGATCCGCGACGAACTCGGCCTCACCGCCTCGGCCGGCGTGGCGCCGAACAAATTCCTCGCCAAGATCGCCTCGGGCTGGAAAAAGCCCGACGGCCTCACCGTGATCCCGCCCGGGCGCGTCGAGAGCTTCCTGCAGGGATTGCCGGTTGAGGCGCTGTGGGGCGTCGGCCCGGTGACCGCGAAGAAGCTGCGCGCGCTGGGGATCCAGAAGCTGGTGGACGTGCGCGACACGGACGAATTCACGCTGCAAAAGGCGGTGGGCAGCCTGGCCGCGTCGCTGAAACGCCTGTCTTGGGGCGACGATCCGCGCGAAGTGAAGCCCGACCGGCCATGGAAGTCCATCTCCGCCGAAACCACCTACGCCGTCGACCTCGAGAAACTGGACGACATGAAGGCGGAGCTGGAAGCCCTGGCGAACAAAGTCGCCCGGTCGCTGCAGAAGAAAAACCTGCTCGCGCGCACGGTGACCATCAAGCTGCGCTACGCCGACTTCACCACCGTGACCCGCAACCATACGGGAGCCGCGCCCACCCGGGACCCCGGCGAGTTCGCCGCGCGCGCGGTCGCCATGCTCGAGCGCACCGACGCCGCGCGCCGCCCGGTGCGCCTGCTCGGCGTCGGCGCGCACGGGCTGCTGGGCGAGGTGCTTACTCCCGTGCATACTCCTTCATTGCTCGATCCATGAACTTCCTCGACTCCCTGACGCCAGACAGCGTGAAGATCCTGCTCGTGCTGTTCCTGTCGTTCCTGACCGGGCTGGAACGCGAGGAGCACAAGGCGGCCGAGGAGCAATACGCGTTCGGCGGGGTTCGCACCTTCCCCCTGATCGGCCTGACCGGCTACGCGGTCGCGCTTCTCACCGGCGGGCAGCCCACGGCCGAGTCGCTCGGGCTGCTCTCGGTCGCGGGCTTCCTCTGGCTTTCCTATCGCCACAAGCTGCAGACCGGGCGTCCGGCCGGCGTGACCTCGGAGATGTCGGGCCTGCTGACCTACATCGTCGGCGCGCTGGTGTACCACGAGCAATTCTGGATCGCGACCGCGTTGACGGTCGCAAGCCTGCTGCTCCTCGAACTGAAGGTGGCGCTCGAAGGACTGGCGCGGCGCACCTCGTCGACCGACATCCTCACGTTCACCAAGTTCCTGCTGCTCAGCGCGGTCATCATTCCGCTGGTTCCGGACCAGGATTTCACCGAGTACCAGATCAATCCGTACAAGACCTGGCTCGTGGTGGTGGCCGTGAGCGCGGTCTCGTACGGCAGTTACGTGCTGCAGCGGCTCGCCAGGGGGCGCGGCGGCGTGATCCTCGCCGCGATCCTGGGCGGCGCCTATTCCTCGACGGTCACCACCGTCGCCCTCGCGCGGCAAGCCGCGCATGACGACCAGCCGCGCCTGTATTCGGGCGCCACGCTGGTCGCCTGCGGCGTGATGTACCTTCGGCTCGCCGCATTGCTCGCGCTGTTCAACCGCCAGCTGATGGAGCGGCTGGCGGCGCCGTTCGTCGCGCTCGCGGCGGTCGCGCTCTGTGCCGGCTGGTTCTGGACGCGCAGCGCGCCGCGCAACACGGCGGTCCCGCTGGATCGGGAGTCGAGGAATCCGCTCGAGCTGCGCACGGCCCTGCTGTTCGCCGCGGTTTTCCTCGCCTTGATCGTCGCAACGCATTTCGCGCTGCTGCGCCTCGGCAGCGCCGGCGTCTACGCGCTCTCGGCCATCATGGGGGTTACCGACGTAGACCCGTACATCATGGGACTGACCCAGTCGGCGCCGTCGCTTGCGCCGCTGGACGTGGCGGCCGACGCCATCGTGATCGCTGCAGCGAGCAACAACGCGGTGAAAGGCCTCTATTGCTACTTCCTGTCGTCCCGCGGCGCCGGCCTGCAGGGCCTGTGCCTGCTCCTCGGGTACGCGGCGCTGGGGCTCATTCCACTGGTCCTCTAGCCGGCCGCCGTTCTCATGCGATTTTGCACGGGATCAGCGCATCTTCTCGGAAGGAATACACGGCGCAAAGGCGGTGATAGCCATCGGCAATGACGACCTTGCCGTTTTTTTCGTCGCGCACGAGCAGCAGAGGCGAGAGCGCGTTGCCGTTCCTGATCTTCCTGCGGTCCATCTCCACGCGCGCATTGCTGATGCCCAACAGTGAAAGACCCGAAGCCCGGAAAATGTCCTTGGCCTTGAATTGCGTGATCGGCGCCCGCCGGAGCTTGCGCACCAGCTTTTTCGCCGCCGGCTTGCCATATATGAGGTCCAGATAGGACCGGGCGGCCGGGTAGTCGTGTTCGTCCGGCTTGTCCAGCCAGCGGATTGCGGCGTGCTTGGTCATTCCCGCACTCTACGGCACGGCCGCCTGCCGCAAGACCTATGACGCACGCGCGATCTCCTATAGGATGAGGGGATCATGAGCGAACACGGCGCAGCCCCCGCACCAGCCCCCAAACCCGGCGCGGCACCCGCGCACGATCCAATCGAGGAGCTGGCCCGCCTGGTATTCATCGAGCTCTCGGCCAACGTGCACGCGACGCCGGGTGAAAAGCCGCCGCACGCCAGGCTGGTCGAATTGAGCTTCCGCCTGGCCGAAGCCTTCCAGGCCGGCAACCTCGAGTTCAACACCGCGGCGCGCGCCCGGGCCGACGCCAAGGCCAAGGCGAGCGTGGACGTGAGCAAGATCGAAATCGATTTCGGCGCCATCGGCGGCAAGAAGTAGCGGCAGTCAGGCCTTTCCCCCGCGCAGCGCACCCGCGCTCGCGATCAGCACGAAGCAGGCGGTCAGCAGCGCCGCGGAGAAATTGCCCCCGGCGCCCGCCAGCAGGCTCACCGACAGCGGCCCCACGATCTGCCCCGCCGCGAATGCCGCGGTCATCGCTGCGATGAGGCGTGGCGCGTGGGCGCCGGCGACCTTGCGCGCTTCCTGGACGCCCACCATGGTGATGACGACGAAAGTGCCGCCGACGAACAGCGCCGACAGCACGATGCCGCCGATGCCCGGCCGGAAGACGGGCGCGGCGACGCCCGCCGCCATCGCGAGTTGGCTGCCGATCCAGGCCGCGCGGCTGCCGTAACGGCCCGAGAGCAGGGACACCGCGAGCGTGGAAACCGCCGCCGAGGCGCCGAACACCGGCCACGCCCAGCCGAACACCGCGGGATCGGCAACCACCTCGCGCGCCATGATCGGCAGGAAGGTCGCCGGGATGATGTAGCCGAAGCCGTAGCCGCCGTAGGCGAGCACCAGGCGCGCTTCCGCCCAGGTCCAGCGGAGGCGTTCGCCGGCGGCGATGGTTTTCCCATTCGATGAACGGAATACCGGCCAGATCGCGGCCGTGATGGCCGCCGCCATCGCGCCCAGCACCAGCCACGCGCTGGTGGAACTCGAGTGCATCGCCATCAGAAGCACGCAGACGACGCCGGCGAGCGCGACGCCGCTGCCGACGCCGGCGAACAGCACGCCGACAGGCAGCGCGCGCCCGAGCGGCGCGATGCGCTCCATGCACCACGAAGAAGCATGGATCAGCACCCAGGCGCTCGCCACGCCCGCGGCGAAGCGTAGCGCGGCCCAGAGTGCGAACTCCGTGGTGAGGCCCATCGCTAGGGTCGCCAGGCCGATCGCCGCCAGCCCGGCGCGGATCGCGCGCGCCGCGTCGACGCGCATCGCGCCCGCCCACAGCGCGCCCGCGAGGTAGCCGGCGTAGTTGGCCGAGGCGAGCCAGCCGCCGGCGGCGACCGTGAGACCGAGATCCTGCTGCATCATCGGCAGCAGCGGCGTGAAGGCGAAGCGGCCGATGCCCATCGCGACGGCCAGCGCCGCCAGTCCCGCCAGTGCCACACGCATGGCCGGAGTCTACCCGGCGCCTGCGCGGCTACGGCGGCGGGCGCTGCGGGTTCAGTTCAGCTGCAGCGTCGCAAACCAGGCGGCGACCATCACGAAGCCGGCGACGTAGACGATGGCGGTGATGACGCCAAGCACCGTGGTGGACAGCGCGGGCATCCGGGGGTAGGGCTCGTGCTCATGGGTGTCCATGGGAACCTCCATCGGCATCCATCCTAGCCAGGCCCACGGCATCCGTCGCGGCAGAAGTTGGCGTATTTTTGTCGCTGAAAACAGACGCTTAGCGGCACGCGGCGTCAGATACATGTTGTTTCAATTGGTTACCACTGCGGTACGGCATCCGGCGGAAACTTCCGCCGCCAGGAGAACAACCATGACCACGGGATTTTCAGTGCTGGACGCAGTGCTCGCCGCCGTAGTGTTCGCCGGGATTTTCTACTGGATGTACGCGCTGACGTCGCGTTCCCACGCGCAGCGGCTCGAGCAGCGGCGCGCGAAAGCGCAGCGCGACCCGCGTTAAGGCTGTTTCTTCGCTTCGGGCGCGGCCGTCCGGCGGCGCGGATCCTATTCCAGAAACGGCCCGATCCTGGCGCGGGCGAAAGCCGGCCGCGCCTGGATCGCGGCCCACCATGCGGCGACGCGCGGATGCTTGCCCGCGGCCATCTCGCCGGGCGCGATTTCTTCCTCGATGCGCTTGACGAAAGGCGCCACCGCGATGTCCGAGAGGGTGTAGCGCTCGCCAGCCAGCCACGGCCCCGCCTGCAACGTGGACTCCATGCCGTCCAGCAGTTCCACGAGCTTGCCGCGCGCCGCGGCGCGCTCCTCCTCGGTGTAGGGCTTGCGCGCGGCGCGCAGCCAGGCTTCGCGCCGCTCCTTGCTCGGGATTTTCTTCAGCCGCTCGGCGAGCTCGGCGTCGGACCACTGCGACGCGGTCTTCGCGATGCCGTGCACCCAGTTGAACACGATCAGGTTGCCGATCAGCCCGTCGACGTGGCGGATCCAGTTGCGCATCGTCGCGCGGCCGTAGGCGTCGCCGGGCCGCAGCGGCGGCGCCGGAAAGGTTTCGTCCAGGTATTCGCAGATGGTGCCGCTTTCGTAGAGCGGCCTGCCGTCGTGGAGCAGCGCGGGAATCACGCCGTTCGGATTGATCTTGAGGTATTCCGGCGTGTGGTGCTCCATCTTTTCCAGATTCACGGGATGGCTCTCATACGCGAGGCCCTTCTCCTCCAGGCACAGGCGCACGCGGCGCGAAGCGCTGGAGCGCCAGGCATGGTGCAGGACCATCATGCGGCGATTGTAACTTCCGCACACTGTCGGGCATCGGCAGCGCGATGAAAGCTTGGCGAAAGTCCGGAAACATCTCGTAACGATTTTTCCGCGGTTCCGTCACACCAGCGCAACGCGCGCGGCGTAGGATTGCCGCATGGACGCGCTCGAACTCATACGTACGGCAAATTCGGCTCCTGAAGTCCTCTCCGCGCTCTCCGTCTACGTCGAATCGCTGCGCCACGCGCCGGTGATACCGGAGTGGTGCCTGCGGCTGCCGCTAGAAGGAGAAAGCGACGTCGCGGGGCGCATGATGGCGCTGGTCAGCGTCGTCAACCTGACCTCGCAGAACCTGCGCGACCGGGACTGCAACATCGCCAAGCACGCGCTGCAGGTGTTCGCCGCGGCGGCCTGGCGGCTGCGGGCGGGAAAAAACCGCGGCGCCTAGGCGCGCCTATACTTGCGCGCATGGGGGTGATGGCGCGTCGAACGGCGCCGGCATGGCTGCTGGCATGGGCCGCGGTGGCCGCTCTGGCCGAGGGCTTTCCGGAACACTACGGCGCCGACGCGGGCGGCACGCGCTACGCGCCGCTATCGCAAATCACGCCGGCCAATGTCGGCGATCTCTCGGCGGCCTGGACCTATCGCAGCGGCGACCTGGCCAGGCGCAGCGAGCAGGTCATGCGTCGCAGCAAATTCCAGGTGACGCCGATCCTCGCCGGCGACCGGCTCGTCCTCTGCACGCCGTTCAACGAAGTCGTCGCGCTCGATCCGGGCTCGGGCGCGGAACTCTGGCGCTTCGATCCGAAGATCCGCACCGATTACCGGCCGGCCAACCTGTTCAACTGCCGCGGCGTCGAGCTGTGGCGCGACCCTGCGGCGAAGGCGGGCGCCGTCTGCGCGGCGCGCATATTCACCGCCACCAACGATGCGCGCCTCATCGCGCTCGACCTCGCGTCCGGCAAGCCTTGCGCGGATTTCGGCGAAAAGGGAGAAATCAGGGTCGACATCGGCAAGCCGCTGCTCGGCCCCGGCGAATGGCAGATCACTTCGTCGCCGGTGGCGGCGGCCGGCGTGGTGATCGTGGGCTCGGCGATCAACGACAATCAGCGCGTCGCCTCGCCGCGCGGCACGGTGCACGCCTATGACGCGCGCACCGGCAAGCCGCGCTGGCAATGGGATCCGATTCCGCGCGACGCGGCGGACCCGGCGGCGAAAACCTGGGGCGAAGGCTGGAAGGAAACGGGCAGCGCGAACGTCTGGGCGCCGATGTCGGTGGATACTGCGCGCGCCCTGGTGTTCCTGCCCACCTCCAGCGCCAGCCCGGATTTCTACGGCGGCCTGCGGCCCGGCGCCAACCTGCATGCGAATTCCGTCGTCGCGCTCAGGCTGGAGAACGGCGCCATGGCCTGGTCCTTCCAGACCGTGCACCACGATGTCTGGGATTACGACGTGCCGGCGCAACCGACGCTGGCAACCATCACCGTCGCCGGCAAACCGCGCGACGTCGTCATCGCGGGTAACAAGCAGGCGATGATCTTCGTGCTCGACCGCGATACCGGCAAGCCGGTGTTTCCGGTCGAAGAGCGCGCGGTGCCGCAGGGCGGCGCGACAGGGGAAGCGCTCTCGCCGACGCAACCCTTCCCGGCCGACCTGCCGCTGCTCGCGCCCTCGAAGCTGGCGCCCGGGGACGCCTGGGGCATTACGCCCTGGGACCGCGCCAAGTGCCGGGACAGGATCGCCGCCGCGCGCAACGACGGCCTCTATACCCCGCCGAGCGAGCAGGGGACCATCCTCTTCCCGTTCACGGGCGGCGGCATCAATTGGGGCGGCATCGCGATCGACCCTGCGACCGACATCGTCTACGCCAACACGTCGCGGCTGGCGCACCTCGTCACCCTGTTTCCGTCGGCGGAAATCGACGCGATGCGCAAACGCTTTCCCGGCCTCGAGGTGTCGCCGCAGGCCGGCGCGCCGTTCGGCATGAAGCGCGAGCTGCTCGTGTCGCCCTTGAAACTTCCCTGCAACCCGCCGCCCTGGGGCGTGCTCGCGGCGCTCGACCTGCGTTCGAAGCGCATCCTCTGGGAAACGAACCTGGGGACCCTCGAGGAAATCGCGCCGCTTGGCGTCGCCCTGCATACAGGCGTGCCCAACTTCGGCGGCCCGCTCGTCACGCGCGGCGGGCTGGTCTTCATCGGCGCCGCTCTGGACAGGTACCTGCGCGGCTTCGACGCCAGGACCGGGGCCGAACTCTGGACCGCGCGGCTGCCCGCCGCCGCGATCGCGACGCCGATGTCCTACGAATGGCAGGGCCGCCAGTACGTGGTCGTCGCCGCGGGCGGGCGCTCGGACGCCGGCGGCACGCTCGGCGACGCGATTGTCGCCTTCGCCCTGCCCCGGCCCGGCGATCCCGTGCCCGGCCTGCTGTCGCGGCTGATCGACCGCCCCGGCGGGAGGTTCGGCGCCGGCGCGGCTTTGACGGTTTTGCTGCTGGCGCTCGCCGCGTGGGCGGCGCGCCGCCTGTCTACTTCGCGGCGTCGAGCGCCTTGATCACCTTCTCGGTGATGTCGATGCGCGGGGAAACGTAGACCGCCTCGAGGAACACCGCGTCCAGTTTTTCCTCCTCGGCGATGCGCTTGATCATGGCGTTGGCTTTTTCGACGATCTGCTTCAGCGCTTCGTCGCGCTTCTGGCTCATGTCCTCGGCCAGCGCCTGCCGGCGCCGCTCCACCTCGCCCGGCGGCCCGGCGGTGATTTCCTTGTCGCGCGCCGCGAACTCCGCCTCGAGGCGCTTCTGCGCCTCCAGCGAGGCGCGCGACTCGGCCATCACGCGCTCGGTGTTGACGAAACCGACCTTTTGCGTGGCTGCCGTCTGCTGCGCCGACGCCGCGCCCGCCGCCGCGACCATTGAGGCGGCAGCGATCATCGAAACGAACCTGGACTGCTTCATGGGATTCCTGTGCTGGAGTGACGCTGCTTCGCGGCTACTATACCAGCGCCGCCGCGCCCGCGGCTATGATGTCGTCGCCCAAGGGAGGAGCCATGAGATCGCCATACCGCCTCGCACTGTTTTTTCTCGCCGTCCTCGTCTGCACCGCGCGCGCCGCGGACTATCCGGCGCCGAAGGAAGGCGACTGGGTGGCGCGCGACTTCCGCTTCCACACCGGCGAAGTGCTGGCCGAAGTGCGCCTGCACTACACCACCATCGGCGCACCCACGGGCGAACCTGTGCTGCTGCTGCACGGCACCGCGGGCTCCGGCGCGACGCTGCTCAATCATGATTTCGCGGGCGAACTGTTCGGACCCGGGCAGCCGCTGGATGCGGGCCGCTACTACATCATCCTGCCCGACGCGCTGGGCACCGGGAAATCCACCCGGCCCTCCGACGGCCTGCGCGCGAAATTCCCGCGCTACGACTACGACGACATGGTGCTGGCCCAGTACCGCCTCGTCACCGAGGGCCTGGGCGTGAAGCACCTGCGCCTGGTGCTCGGCAATTCCATGGGCGGCATGCAGGTGTGGATGTGGGGTTCGCGCTACCCGTCGTTCATGGACGCGCTCGTGCCGATGGCCTGCCTGCCGGTGGCGATGTCCGGGCGCAACTACATGCTGCGCAAGATGCTGACGCAATCCATCCGCAACGACCCGGAGTGGCTGGGCGGCAACTACGCGACGCAGCCGAAGAACATGCAGGCCTACCTGCTCACCTACGGCCTCGCCACCATCGGCGGCAACCAGGCGCTGTACAAGCAGGCGCCCAGCGCCGCGAAGGGCGACGAGTTCATCGCCGCCCGCCTCGGGCAGCCCTTCCGCGGCGACGCCAACGACACCCTGTACCAGTGGGAGTCGTCCGCCGACTTCGATCCTTCGGCGGGCCTGGAGCGCATCGCCGCGATGCTGGTGGCGATCAACTCCTCGGACGACGAACGCAACCCGCCGGAGCTCGGCGTCATGGAAAGCGCCATCAAGCGCGTGAAGAACGGCCGCTACGTATTGCTGCAGGGCGGCCCCGACACGCGCGGCCACGGCACCACCGGCATGGCGAAGCTCTGGAAGCAGCATCTCGCGGAGCTGCTGCAGCAGGCGCCGCGGCGCTAGCGATGCGGCGCCTCGTCGTCTGCTGCGACGGCACTTGGAACACGCCCGACCAGAAGGACCGCGGCGTGATGCGCCCGACGAATGTGGTCAAGATCGCGCGCTTCGTGCTGCCGCAGGGACCGGACGGCATCGAGCAGCAGGTGCACTACGACAAGGGCGTGGGCACCGGCGATCCGGTCGACCGCTTGTTCGGCGGCGCGTTCGGCATCGGCCTCGCGCACAACGTGCGCGAAGCCTACGAATACCTGAGCCTGAACTACCAGGCGGGCGACGACATCTATCTCTTCGGCTTCAGCCGCGGCGCCTACACCGTGCGGCGCGTCGTCGGCATGATGCGCAAGGCGGGCCTGCTGCCCGCGATCGCCGATGACGCGGCGCGCAAGGCGGCGATCGACGAGGCTTACGCGGTCTATGAAGGGCGCGAGGCGCGCGATCAGGGCGGCGCCGATTCGCAGGCCGCGCTCGATTTCCGCCAGCGCCGCGGCGCGCAGCGCGTGCCGGTGCGCTTCCTCGGCGTCTGGGACACCGTCGGCGCCTACGGCATCGCCGGCGTGCTGGGCACGCTCACCACCTCGGCGAGCAAGGCGCGCTTCCACGACCTCGTCCTGAGTTCCGACGTGCGCTACGCCTGCCACGCGGTCGCCATCGACGAGCACCGGCGCCTGTTCCAGCCGACGCTGTTCCAGCAGGGCCCGAACGGCGCGGCCAACGGCCAGCTGATCGAGCAATCGTGGTTCGCGGGCGCGCACAGCAACGTGGGCGGCGGCTACGAGGACTCGGGGCTGTCCGACATCGCGCTATGCTGGATGGCCACGAAGGCGAAAAGCTGCGGCCTCGCGCTCGATGATCGCTGGCAGAACTGGATCGCGCCCGACGAGTTCGGCGAACTGCGCGACTCGCGCGCCGGCGTCTACCAGTTCCTCGGCAAGGCCTTCCGGCCCATCGGCGGACTGCAGAACGGCTTCGAGCGCCTGCACCACGCGCCGCTGGAGCGCATGGAGCGCGATCCGGCCGTCTACCGGCCCGAAAACGCCGCCGCCTACGTCAAGTCGGCGCAACGCGAGATCGATTTCTCCGCGCCCTGAGCCGTACTGTCGGCGGCCGGCGACAGGCTGACGCAAACCTGTCGCCGAATCACACACTGTTGCAATTGCTTACTGGGTTCGAGGCCCCTCCAGGGGAACACTGTCATCACTGCAACCTGGAGGAGGGATCATGAGCTTTGCATTCGAACTGGTGATCTTCATCTGCATCTTCGCGCTGGCGGTCGGCCTGTTCGGCAACTTTCTCGGCACGACTGAGGAAGGGAAACGCAAGCAGCGGGCTGCGCACGAGGCCCGGCGCTACGCGCGCCAGCCCTGGGACGACGCCGAAGGCAGAAGCAACCGCTAGATTTACTTCAGTTCGGCGATTTCGACGCGGTCGCGGCCCTGGCGCTTGGCGGCGTACATCGCCGCGTCCGCGGAACGCAGCAGCCCGGCCATGGTCTTGCCGTGCTCGGGGAAGGCCGCCACGCCGGCCGACACCGTGACGCCGCGCAGCAGCTCGCCGTGGAAGTTGACGTGCAGGCCCTGCAGGCCCTGCCATAATTCCTGCGCGCGGCTCTTCGACATCGCGAGCGAGGCCTCGGGCAGGATCACCACGAACTCCTCGCCGCCATAGCGGCAGGCGATGTCCTCGGCGCGCACGTGCGTGACGAGATAGTCGCCCAGCGCCCGCAGCAGCAGGTCTCCGGCCTCGTGGCCGTGGCCGTCGTTGAAATTCTTGAAGTGGTCGAGATCCAGCATGATCACGCCCACGCTGCGGCTGTTGCGCGCCGCCCTGAGCACTTCGCGCTCCAGCGCCTGCTCCAGGTAGCGGCGGTTGAACAGCCCGGTCAGCGAATCGCGCACCGCCTGCGAGCTCAGCTTCTCGCGCAGCCTCAGGTTGACCAGCGCGAGCGCGATCTGCTCGGTCACGGTGAGCGCCCAGGCCTGCTGCGACGCGAGCCGCTGCCTGCGCACCGCCTCGGGCAGGTGCGCTTCCTCGGGCCCGAGCTGCAAGTGCAGCATGCCCAGCACCTCGCCCTGCCCCATGATCGGCGCGCAAATGCACGGGCCGCGCGGCGCCACGATGAGGTGCTGGCAGACCAGCTTCGAGCCCGCTTCCTCGACCACGTGCAGCTGGCCGCGGCGCAGCGCCCAGCAATCGTCCTTGCCGATGACCGGATCGCCGGCGGGCCCCGCATCGCCCCAGGACGCCGCCGTCTCGAGCAGGTCGTTGCCGAAGTTGCGCAGGTACAGGTTGCCCGAAGTGCCGGGGAACAATTCATCCGCGTACTGCGCGATCACGCCGCGCGATTCCTCCGCCGAGGTGCACATCTGCATCATGTCGCCCAGCCTGCCCAGCACGAGGTTCTCGCGGTGGCGCCGCTCCAGCAGCTGCACCGTGGCGCGCAGCTGGCGGTTGGTCTCCTCCAGCGCCTGCTCGGATTCCTTGCGCCCGGTGATGTCGCGCGCCACCACCACCACCTGCGCGACCTTGCCCGCGGCGTCCCTGATCACGTCGCCCTGCGACTCGATGTAGCGGATGCCGCCGTCGGCCAGCAGGAAACGGTACTCGGTGCGCTGCCCGACGCCGCTCTCCACCGTTTCGCGGAACACGCGCTGCACCCGCTCGCGATCCTCCGGATGGATTTCGCGGAAGGAATCCGTGCCCGCCAGTTCCTTGTCGCCGAATACCGAGTTGTAGGACGGGCTGTTGTAGAGGCGCCTGCCGCTGGTGTCCAGCATCGCCACCAGGTCCGACATGTGGTCGAGCACGAGGCCCAGCGTGCGCGCGCAGTCGGCCATCTTTTCGCGCTCGGAGTCCGTCGGCTGCACTGGCGTCATCTGCGCCTCGCGGGGGAATCGGAAATCATACGCCCGATTCCCCGTAGATGTACGACGGGCCCCCGCGGCGCGCGCTGGGAAGGGGACAAGGGGATAAAAGGGCGTCCGCCAGTACGTAAAATAGCGCCATGCCGACCCTGCTGCCGCTGAACGACATCAGCCACGTCATCCAGCTCGCGATCGCGCCGGTGTTCATGCTCACCGCGATCGGCACCGTGCTCAACGTGCTCGCCGGCAGGCTCGGCCGCTCGGTGGACCGCCGGCGCGCGCTGGTCGCCGCGCTGCCCGCGCTGGGAGTGGAAGTCGCGGCCGTCGCGCGGGCCGAGGTCGACTTCGAGATACGCCGCATCCGGCTGATCTACAACGCCATCACCATGGCGGTGACGAGCGCGCTGCTGGTCTGCCTGCTGATCGCGCTCGCCTTCGTCGACGCCTTCGTGGCGCAGAACCTCGGCAAGCTGATCGCCGCGCTGTTCGTGTTGTCGATGGTGGCGCTGATCGCGAGCCTGGTGATCTTCCTGCGCGAGATCTTCCTCTCGGTGAACAGCCCGCGAGCGCCGATACTTTAAAAATTCGAGGAGACTGCCCATGCTGCGCATCGTCAAGCAAACCGTCGTCCTGCCCGCCCCGGCCAAAACGCTCTACGCCCAGTACCTGAGTTCGCGCGCGCACGCCGCCATCACGGGCGGCAAGGTGCGGATCGGCGCCCGCCCCGGCGCGCGCTTCCGCGCCTTCGGCGGCGCGCTCTCCGGCCGCGTGCTGCAGACGATCCCTGGCAGGCTGATCGTGCAGTCCTGGCGCTCCACGCCCTTCCACAAGGGCGACCACGATTCCACGCTGATCCTGCGCTTCCTGCCCGCTGGGCGGGGCAAAGGCCGCATCGACCTCGTGCACGTCAACGTGCCGGCGCACGACTACCGCGGCGTGCAGAACGGCTGGAAGAACTACTACTGGAAACCCTGGCGCCGCTATCTGGCGCAGCGCTGAATCAGTAGTAGCCGCGCCCGCCGCGGTAGTAGCCGTAGCGCCCGTAGAAGGGCGCCGGCGCCACGACCACCGGCGCGCCGTAGCCGTAGCCATACGGCGTGTTGTAGGCCGGCACCACCACGCAGCCGGCAAGGCCGAATGCGGCAAAAGTCACTGCGATCATCAGGGCTTTTTTCATAGTGCCTCCTTTGCTCATGCCTGTTAGAGCGCACGGGGGGCACTTCGGCAGCACCAAGTTGTTACCAAACGTGGCTGCCGTTACATCCTGTCTTACACAGCCGACAGCGACGCGCTAGGCGGCGGCCGATTCCGTCGCGGCGCTCTCGAGGAAGTCCTCGTAATTGCCCTGGAAGTCGATCACCGTCGCCGGGTCGTGCAGGACGACGCTCGCGTCGTGGCCCTTCTTCCCGGGCCTGAGCTCGATGATGCGCGTGGCCAGGGACGACACGAACTCGCGGTCGTGCGATACGAACACCAGCGTGCCCGTGTACTTGTCGAGCGCGGTGTTGAGCGACTCGATGGATTCCATGTCGAGATGGTTGGTGGGCTCATCCAGCAGCATGACGTTGGGCATCTGCAGGATCAGCTTGCCGATCAGCATGCGCTGGCCCTCGCCGCCCGAGATCACCTTGAGCGACTTCTTCTGGTCGTCGCCGGAGAACAGCAGTTGGCCGAGGGTCGCGCGCACGATCAGGTCGTCCTGCTCCGGGCGGTCCTTGCGGCGCCAGCGGCCCAGCCATTCCGCCAGCGTCTCGTCGCCCTTGAACTCGTCCGCCGGATCCTGCGGCCAGTAACCGAGGCGCGCCTTCTCCGACCATTTCACCGTACCTTTGTGTTCCAGGTTTCCCGCGAGACAACGCAACAGCGTCGTTTTGCCGATGCCGTTGGGACCGATGATGGCGATTTTTTCTCCGGCTTCCACCGAAAAATTCAGGTTTTTGAAAAGAGGCAAAGAAGAATAACTTTTTGAAAGACCCTCAACCTCGACCGCCAACCGGTGCAGTTTCTCCTTCGGGTCGATCTGCAGGCGGATGTACGGGTACTGCCGGCTGGAGGGTTTCACGTCCTCCACCTTGAGCTTCTCGATCATCTTCATGCGCGAGGTCGCCTGGCGCGCCTTCGCCTTGTGCGCGCGGAAGCGCCGCACGAACTCTTCCAGGTCCGAGATGCGGTCCTTGGCCTTGGCGTTGTCCTTCTGCAGTTGCTGCTTCGCGAGCGTGGACGCCTCCATGTAGTCGTCGTAGCTGCCCGGGTAGACCTTGATGCCGCCGTAATCCACGTCCGCCATGTGCGTGCACACCGCGGAGAGGAAGTGCCGGTCGTGCGAGATGATCACCATCGTGCTCGCGCGCCGGTCGAGCACCCCTTCCAGCCAGCGGATCGAGTTGATGTCCAGGTTGTTGGTCGGCTCGTCCAAGAGCAGGATGTCCGGGTCGCCGAAGAGGGCCTGCGCCAGCAGCACGCGCAGCTTCCAGCCCGGCGCCACCGCGCTCATCAGGCCCTCGTGCTGCGCCGTCGGCACGCCGAGGCCGAGCAGCAGCTCGCCCGCGCGCGACTCGGAGGTGTAGCCGCCGTACTCCGCGTACTTCGCCTCCAGTTCGGCGGCGCGCATGAACTCTTTTTCGTCCGCGTTCGGATTGGCGTAGATCGCGTCGCGCTCGCGCATCGCGGCCCACATCTCCGCGTGCCCCTGCAGCACCACGTCCAGCACCCGCTGGTCCTCGTACGCGAACTGGTCCTGCCGCAGCCGCCCCACCCGCTCGTTGGAATCGATCGCCACCGTCCCCGCGGAGGGCTCCAGCTCGCCGCCCAGGATCTTCATGAACGTGGACTTGCCGCAGCCGTTGGCGCCGATCAGGCCATAGCGGTTGCCGCCGCCGAATTTCACGGCGACGTCCGTAAACAGGGGCTTGGCCCCGAACTGCATGGCGATGCCGGAGGCGACGATCACTCGAGGACTTTCGGAAACAAAAAAGCCGGCTGAAGCCGGCTTTTTTTCGGTCTAACCGCGAGTGCGGATTATAGCAGCCGGCCTGCCGCCCTAGTTCGCCGCGAAGCAGTAGAACAGGCCCGCGCCGCCCGAGGCCTTGAGCTGTTCCTGGCTGCAGCCGCGCGAGCCGTGCGAGGAGTTCCAGGATTTCATGTGGCGCGTGTCCTTCAGCCCCGAGAGGTCGTGATGGCCGACGATCGCCGAGCCGTCGCCGCTCTTGGTCCAGTTGCCGCAGGTGGTGTCGCCGCCGGCGGTGGAATACATCCCCTCCGGATCCGAGCCGGTGAGCATGTCGTGCTGGTTCGGCGTGTCGCCGCGGCCGTTGATCCCCTCGCCCTTCTCCGTGAGCGCGGTCGCCTTGTTGATGTTGTTCTTGTCCGAGTGCAGCTCGTCGACGTTGCGGGCCACCACCACGCCCTTGGCGTTCTGCCATGGGCCCTTGCCGATGCGGTCGCGCGCGTTCACGCCCGCGTCGCCGCCCGGCAGGTTCGTGCTCAAGTAGGCCTTCCAGTCCATGCGCGTCGAACCCGCCGCCCTCGCGAGCGCGTTGCAATGCGCGTCCGCCCCCGCCAGGCCGCCCAGATCGGCGCCCTTGCCCATGCCGACGCTCGTCACGAAAAACGTCATCTGCTCCGACGGCGGCACCGATGCGCAACCCGCGACGAGCGCCGCCGCGGCCATCCATCCCTTGGAAACCCTCATGACCCCTCCCCTTTGGTGAGAAACGACGAAAACCGGACCTCCATGATGCGCCAACGTCGGCCGCCGGGGGCTATTCCCCGCATTTCACGCCACCGCCTGCATGCACTAGAATGTGCGCACGGGAAAAGCGCGACAAGACGCCCCCGCTAATCCAACCACCAGGGGAAAATCAATGAGAAAGCTTTTATCCATCGCCGTCGCCGCCGCGTTCGCGGCCGCCAGCTTCGGCACCGCAGCGCAGCAGGACGTCAAGACCAAGACCGGCGGCGCCGTCGCCGACAAGAAAGGCACCAACGTCGAGACCAAGGCCCCCAAGGAAGCGCAAAAGCCCGCGCCGAAAATGAAGAAAAAGGCCGCCGCCGCGGCCGCGCCGAAGGCGAAGGAAATGGGCTCGGACGTCAAAACCAAGAGCGGCGGCGCCGTCGCCAACAAGAAGGGCGACGACGTCACGACCAAGACCAAGTAATCCGCAATTCATCCGGCAGCGAGGCGAGCTTCAGGCGCCTCGCTGTTTTTATTTCTGTATGCTAAGAACCGCCGATGAACGCCAATAGCGACTTGCGCTGGCCTTTTTCCGTCAAGCCACTGACCCCCAATCTGGGTGCGGAGATCTCGGGGGTGAATCTCGCCGAGGACGTGCCGGAGGAAGTCTTCCGCGCGATCTACCGGGCCTGGCTGCGCTACCAGGTCCTGCTGTTTCCGCCGCAGGACCTGCCGCCCGCCAGCCAGGTGCGGTTCGCCCGCCATTTCGGCGAAGTGCAGATCCACGTGATGAACCAGTACCACGCGGACGGCCATCCGGAGCTCTACCGGCTGTCCAACCTGGACGAACACGGCAAGCCCAACGGCCGCCACCCGGACAAGGGCACGCTCGCATGGCACACCGACGGCTCGTGGCGGCGCGTCACCGGCCAGGCGACCATCATCTACGGCGAAGTCGTGCCCGAGAGCGGCGGCGAAACGCATTTCGCCGACATGTACGGCGCCTACGAGCGGCTAACCCCGGCGTGGAAGGCCCGCATCGCCGGCCTGCGCGCCGTGCACAACCTGGATTTTTCCAGAACGCGGCGGCACGGCGAAGAGCCGATGACCGAAGAGCAGAAGAAAGCGGTGCCGCCGGTCGACCATCCGATCGTGCGCACGCATCCCGAGACCGGGCGCAAATGCCTGTTCCTCGGCGATCACGCCGAATCCATCGCCGGTATGCGGTACGCCGAAGGCCGCGAACTGATCGACGAACTAAACGAGCTGGCGATCCATCCCGATCTGACTTGGGAGCACCGCTGGACGCCGGGGCAGCTCATCGTCTGGGACAACCGCTGCGTAATGCACCGCGCCACGCCCTACGATCCGGCGACGCAGGGCCGCGTGGTGCGGCGTTGCACGGTGCTGGGCGAAGTTCCGGCCTGACCTACAACCCCACGCCGATCGCCCTCACCGCCCTCATCTACTTCCTGATGCTCCGGCCGCTGGTGCGGGTGCTCTGCCAGCTTCAGATTCGGTCTAATCGTGGGCGCGAATTATTGCGGTGATGCAAGGAAATCCCCCGGTCTGTTAGTTGAGGACAACGGACTTAGGACTTGGAGTGAAATTGCTATCCCCAAGCACCCGAACAGTATTCATAGATTTATTGGATTGCCCGACCGTCCAGCCCAACACATGAAGCATTGCGCCAAGCAATCGCGCAGCATCCAAAGCACGATCCTCTTGATGCAGCAACAAAATCAAACAAAGTTCTCGATCTGAAATTCTATGAATTCGCAGAAGAGCTTCAAGCAGTCTGCAAAAATCTCGATACGTAGTTTGATCCATCTCCTGCGCCGGATCGTCCATAACCAAGTAATTGGATGAGAAACGTCCACTGGTCAGATAACGAACAAAAAACCATGCCAGTCCAAGTACATGCACTTCGGCCTGATTAAGAATATGCCGCGCCAATGGCTCTCCATCAAACCCATCAATTCGGATGCTCGCTCGCTGATCTCCACGGATATTCTGAACTTTGATGGCAGGCGGTGAATCAGAAAGCCAGGGCGCAGAGGTCATCGACAACGCTAATTCTCTCCAGAGCGCCTGGGTCGTTCTCGGCAAATGAACTTGCACCACCTCTGCGTATACTTTCTTTAAGACATCTAGAACCGCCTTAACATCGTCAGGGCGGGCAAACACTCTGTTTATTTCATCAATCTTTTCATCAAGTTTTGTTGCTCCGTCGCGCGCAGCATTTTCGGCATCAATTGTGGGCGGGAGCACCGGTAACGACGCAACGTGACCTAAGAAGCCTTCCAAACCCCGCCGACGATCAGCATTTCCAATCCAATCCTCCAAATTCTTGACGCCAATCTTGGTCAATATTGGAGTAAGTAACTCTCGAATCTGAAGCTGAAGTTCCACAGTGACCGGGTTAGACCGAATACCCATCCGAGCAAGACCATCGCCAGCCGACTTCAAGTTAGAAATTACATTCTTTAGCTCTTCG
The DNA here is from genome assembly GCA_035308765.1 of Burkholderiales bacterium. GTDB lineage: Bacteria > Pseudomonadota > Gammaproteobacteria > Burkholderiales > SG8-39 > RBG-16-66-20. The sequence continues at coordinate 11,658 of DATGGA010000080.1, read as the reverse complement.
CCAATCGCAGCATGCCGACGCGCGATTTCGGGCAACAAAATTTGGACAACCGCGACAATGCCTCCACGAGCGGAAATGTCAGACTCACAAGTAGGACAAGTGGAGCTGTGTCGATTCTGCCAGCCCTTTGAAATGAATTGACTCGCGCTCTCCAAGTGTTTGGCATGATCACTTAGCTCTTTCTCTCTTGAAATAATTTCTCTATGTTGCGATTCGAGTTCACTTAGCTTAGTACGCAAACCCACTACTTCCGGATTGACCTGCTGATCGCTCTTTGCCTTTCCATCCTCAAGCCAGCCTCCCCACGAAGCCACACCTTGCGCGAGCGATACGGCCCTCCCTCTGGCAGACTCCAAACCTGCCGATCCAAATGTATCTAACCAAGATTTTGTTCGAGCCGCACATCTATTGAATTCGGCCATCCATATCAGCAACTGACCCTCGATTAGGGCACGCTCTGGCAAAGTGACAATTGCGGAAACTACAGCGTCGCGTTGCTTCTCCAATCGCTTCCAATCCTGCAGAACCTCATTTGCGTCACTAGCGATCTCGGAGAAATCATTTGCACATTTCGATAGCCATTGAACTAGTACAGCAGTGGAAAATGGAACCGCGTCATTCAGAATTCTCTCCACAGCGCGCCGATAGGCCGTATCAGTTTTCGTTATTGCAGCGCTCGCACCTAGTGATCGCAGCAAAGTCTGTCTGGCACCATTTGCCCTGTCATACTCATCTTCAGCGAAGGTCACAAGCTCCGCTGAGCGTTTGGAATACTCACCGAGAACAGTAGCCGCCAAGCTCGATGAATCTTGAACTGCAAAAAATGCTGATCGCTCTTGGGACAGAAACGAACCATCTAGCGCCCGATCCAACACAAGAGCCGATTCGCGATCTGGCGGCAGGACGACGGGACGCTGCTCTCCGTCTATTACTATGACTGGAGCCTTACCTCCCGCGAGTTGGTTCGGCAAATAGTGTTTTAAATAGTCTGCACCCTTGTCTTTGATTGAGATGTCTTTGTCTTCCAGGAAATTTAGATATCTCTGAGACGTTCCACCATGAGCCAAGGACATCGCCTCAAAAAGCGCACTCTTGCCTGTGCCATTTGGTCCCGTTATCACAGTGGCCGATACTTGTTTATCTTCAAAGGCTATAGAAATCGATGACAGATTTCGGAAGTTAGAAACACTAAAGGTCTTCATCCGCTTACCCTTAGTCGGATTGGCAGGCTTTGTCACCGCTGCAGGCTGCACTCCAATTCCACTAAATCTCTCAACGAACTCCCTCGCAACTGCCACCTGACTGGGGTTGGTAAATGAACGCTCAAAACCCCTTAGTGCGTCCGCCAGCGCCGCGTCCGCGCTTAGCCAACGCTCCACCTCTTCAACTCCATGGCGACGAAACACTCTGCGCGTCTCCAGCAAGAGTCTAGGCATACCGTTCTTCTGCAACGCCGAAACCCAATCTGATCCAGCTACTGACACGATATCTACCGGTATCTCCTCGAAATGAGTAGATTTCTGCCGCAGCTTCGCAAGCACATCAACAAGCTCTTTGCGCCTCTGGAGTGAATCAGTGAACCAGCAAATAGCGATTCGCCACGGCCCGGACGCGTCGCCCTGGTCGTTGCCTTCTGCACGGACATCTAAATTTGGACTCAGCTGTGAGCGCATCGAAGCTGCTCGCACAACTGACGTAGGGATGTCGTCTAATGAATCTAAAGGAAGCAAATACTGCAAAAGCCCAATCTCTGGATCGACAATTACCCCGCCGTCCGCAACCACTTCGTCTGCAGTCGTAAGCCGCTTTGACGAAACATCAACCCACGTCGGAGTCGTTGGACTTTCGGACCATCCCTTTACAAACTCAAATTCGTCCCCATATATAGTTTGATAGCATTTCAAAAAGTAAGGTCGAACGTTCTGAAATGTCACTTTCATACGGCACCCCCTGCCAACGCAGCGAGACTAGTGCTTGATAGTGTCGTGCCAGAAGCTAGGCCCAGTGAGGACGCAGATACACGAATCGCGCGCAGAGCATGATCGGATTGGTCCGCAGTAGGATTTGAATCACCAGCGATCATTGGAAGAACCTTCACTTCGCTGCAAATACTCAATACTGAATGCAATTGACGCAAAAAGGGCTTGATCGAGTTAAGCCAATTGCGCTTGCCGGGATCACCCCAGGCAGGCACAGGTACCACCAGAAGAGAACGTGCTTTGTCATATAGACAGCCTGGCGCCTTCTGACAATCCCAGGTACTTCCGTGAGCTTGCAACCCGAGGAGAAGATAGGCGGCGGAGATCAGCTCAGGGCGATCCGGAATTGTTTGCGCAATCGGCACATGCCAGTCGTCTTCTAGCCGAATTTCTGCAGGATCCAAAAGAACACCTGCAGCATTCCTAGCTTGCACGAGACCTTCTCGCCAGCACAACCGAACCCAACTAGGAAGGAAGAAATCTGACCATTCGATTGCCCAGCGAGGATCTCCAGTATCAGTAACCACGGTACGTAACTGTAGAATTTCTGCTCCCCTCGCTGGGTTTCCAATGTGGTGTTCAAGATATCGAAGTGTATAAATAGCCTGCACCCATTGCATTAGTCGGTCCTGATCAAAGCCAGTAGGTTCGACCTTCACATGTGCTTGAGCAGGAGTCACTCCGTAGGCTATCGCTAGACGATGATGTCCCTGCGCATTGAATTCCAGATCTGCAACTGAAAGGCGAGTATTTGCGTCAGGATATTGCCGAATCTGCGGTTGCGCTCCTTCTAACTCTGTAAGAAAGTAAGGCTCAGCCGCTCGCCAACCAGCGGCAACAAGGGGCGCGCCAGCAAAATGCTCAAGCAGTCGAGCACGAAATAGCTGGTAATCGGCGGGCAGGCCAGTTGGTGGAGCGTCCAATTCCGTCTTACCAATTTTGAATTTAATGTCCCCGAAATCATTTGGAGTCTTTTTTCCCAATCGAATATCTTGCTCCGCATCGCGTAGGCGCTTTACGCAGCCATGCGGCTTATGAACTTGGATCGTTCCGACCTGAGGTTGAACACCATAGTCCTCCAATCCAAGTAGTCTCTGAAATCGCGCGGGCCAAGGTTGCGGAGATGCCATAGGATCGTCAGTAATGCCGACCCCACGCAATGCTGCCTCTAAGTGACAGTCCCAATTGAAAGTCCAAAGCGCTCGCCATTTTGACTCTCTAGCAAACCGAGCGACCACCCTGTGTCGCGCCTTTAGCCTGGTTATCGGTGCATCTACACCGGCGAGCCAATCAGCTCCGGAGGTGATTCCAAGAAGGCTAGCCAAGGTTAACTGCGGACACGGATCACCATGGACTCGCAGAAATTCAATAGCTTCGTCAGCCCAGAGATACAAGGTATCCGGCAAATTGCCATCCGGATCACCTGTCACGGGCGTAAACGTCGCGCCAGCACTTGCCGAAATGGCTCGCTCAGCACTGGCACGATGAGTCCTAACGATCACTCCAGGGAGCGGGATTAAGTCTCTGGAAAACCCCGCGCCACAGACGAAAACCGGCACTCGCCCATCAGGAGATGAAAAGAATGGAAAATCGTGCGGAATGCCGTTCACAACCCCTTCCCCCAACTTCAACTCGAACTGCTTAGCGTCGAAATCTTCGTTTCGGCTATTTATTTCAATCTAGCGCCCGGTAGAGAAACGGCAAACTAACATCCATTCGGTAGTCGATGTCGGAGTGATCGTCGTCGAATTCGTCGTAGCGGTGCCGAATCCCAGCTTTCGCGAGACGTTGGGATAAAAGGCGCGAGCCGTAGTGGATGTGGTACTGGTCTCGCGAGCCGCAGTCGATGTAGATGCCGCGAAGTGACTTCAGGTTGGCGCGGTACTTCGAGACTAGGTTGATCGGGTCGTGGCGGCGCCAGTTGCGCCAGCGCCCGGGGATGGCTTCGCCGGTTTCGGCGTGGAAGGGGATGCGGAAGCCGAGGGGCGCGCGCGGATCGGGGTCGTAAGTGGCGGCCATGCAGAGGTTCATGATGGCGTGGCCTTCCTTGCCCGAGAGTTTTTCGCGCTTCCACACGTGGTTAAGAAAGCGCTTGATGCGCCCGTCATCGAGCCCTTTCGCCAGGTTCCTGCTGGTTTTCGAGCGGCGGTACTTCGCCAGCTCGTTCAGCGTGTTCGGCCAGTCGGGCCAGTAGACGAACTCGAAATAAGCGTCGCCGGAGTGGTCGGCGATGGCGCCCCAGTACTTCGCGTACTTCATGCCGTGGATGATGGAGCCGTAGCCGCCGGAGGATTTGCCGAAGCAGCCGCGGTGCTCGCGGCTGGCCAGCGTCCGGAATTCGCCGTCGACGAAGGGGATGATCTCGCGCGTGAGGTAGTCGGCGTAGTCGCCGATGGCGGAGGAGTTGACGTACTGGTTGCCGCCGAGCGCGGTGAAGCAGTCGGGGAAGACGATGATGACGGGCCCCATCTTCTTTTCGTGGATCAGGCGCGCGGCGCGCTCGGGCACGTTGTCGCCGAAGGGCTTCCAGTTGGCGTGCGCGAGGCCGGAGCCGGTGAAGCCGACGAGGTCGTAAAGAACCGGGTAGCGTGGGCTTTTCCCCCCACGTGCGCCGTGGTCGTAGCCCGGCGGCAGCCAGACGCCGAGCTTGCGCCGGTGCGGATCGCCGAGCGGATTGCCCCTGAGGACCTTCGAGTCGTGCTCGAGGACGACCAGGGTGCCGGGGTGGCCGCGGGGGCGCTTGAGGGACATGGGGGGCTGTAAGCGTTCGATTCTAATGAGGAAGCGCGCATCGTTCGTTAAATAGCGCACACGGCCGACAGGCTACAATCATTACACTTTTTCACCCGGGCTCGGCGGATCTACCCAAGACGATGGAAGGAACCTCTGTTTTCGACGGGCTGTTGACGCAATGCCGCGACCTGGTCGCCGGGCAACTGGACAAGGCCATCGCCGGCATGCTCGAGAAGGCGGACGCGGCGCTCGCGGAGCTCTCCACCAAGACCCAGAACCGCGAAACGCAGAAGCTCTACCTGGAAGCGCGCGACGCGGTGCGCGCGCAGCGCGCGGCGATGGAAAAGCAGTTCGGCGCGAGCTACCTGAGCGAATTCAAGCAGCGCACCAAGAAGGGCAAGAAGACCGGCGGCGGCTTTTCGGATTTCGACCCCGAGGCCTCGTCGTTCGAGCTCTCGCTGGTGGCCGACGACGACCTGGAGGAAACGCTCAAGTTCAACGAAATGGCGGGCAAACTGCGCCGCATCTGCGAGGATGAGCTGAACGCCCTCGACCAGCGCGTGGGCGTGCTGCTGGGCGACGCCGACCTGCAGTCCGAAGGCAACCCGCTCGGCCCGCAGGCGATCTGCGACGCCTACAAGAAGACCTGCCGCAAGCTGCTGGAGAGCGTCCCGGTGCGCGGCGTGTTCCTCAAGCTGTTCGACGACCACGTGCTGGACGAGGTCCGCTCGATCTACAAGTCGGTGAACGACCTGCTGGTGCAGAACGCGATCCTGCCGAAGATCCGCTACGGCGTGACGAAGAAGGACGAGGGCAAGAAGGGCCCCAAGGGCGCCAAGGACAAGGACGGCAAGGCCGAAGACGGCGAGGACGAAGAGTCCGCGGGCGAAACGGACGTGTTCGCGGCCCTGCAGAAGCTCTTCGCCGGCAAAGGCGGCGCAGGCGGTCCGGGCGGCGGCGGCCCGGGGACCGGCGTCGGCGGCGGCCCGATGCTCGCGGGCGCCGAGCTGCTGGGCTCGCTCACCAAGCTGCAGCTCGACGGCCTGGCCGCCCTCGGCGCGGGCGGCGGGCAGTTCGCCGCGGGCGGCGCGCCCGTCACGGGCACCACCAACGTCCTGCACGAGCTGAAATCCTCGGAGGTGGGCGCGAGCATGGGGCAGATGGACGCCATGACGCTGGACGTGGTGGCCATGCTGTTCGACCAGCTCTTCGACGACGCGAAAATCCCGCTGGGCGCCAAGGGCCTGATCGGCCGCCTGCAGATCCCGATGCTCAAGGTGGCGATCGCGGACAAGACCTTCTTCTCCAACAAGGCCCACCCCGCCCGGCTGCTGCTCGAGAAGCTGGGCGAGATCGCCGAGCGCCTGCCGGCCGACTTCAACACGCAGAGCCCGCTGTTCGCCCACCTGGAGACCATCCTGCAGGAGCTGATCAGCGGCTACCAGGACGACGTCGAGATCTTCAACATCGTGCGCGACCAGCTGGTCGAGCTCATGTCGCGCGAGGACCAGCGCGTCGTGCAGGAGGCGCAGGCGGCCACCGAGCGCGTGATCCAGGAGGAGGCGCTGGCGGTGGCGAAGAGCGTGGCGCAGGAGGAGATCCGCTCGCGCGTGCTGAACAAGCTGCCGCCGGGCGCGGTGCTCGAGTTCCTCGCCGAGCAGTGGCTCAAGCTCATGGTGATCATCCACGTCAGGGTGGGAACCTCCAGCGACGCCTGGAAGAACTCCATCGAGGCGATGGAGCAGCTGATCTGGAGCGTGCAGCCCAAGGACACCACCGAAGAGCGCCGCAAGCTCGCCACCATCGTGCCGCCGCTGCTCAAGCGCCTCGCAGCGGGGCTGGAAGTCGCCGGCGTCGAGCACGAGGTGCGCGAGTTCTTCTTCCCCGAGCTCATGAAGGCGCACACCAAGATCATGAGCGCGCCGCTGAAGGGCAAGGACGGGGCCGGCGCCGCGCCCGCGGCGCCCGCGCCCGCCGCGGCGCTCGACTTCACCGCCAAGCTCACGGTCAAGAACCCCTACGGCGGCGGCGAGGTGCAGGTCGGCGCGCTGGACCTGGATTTCTCGGCCGACCCCGACTCGACGCCCGCTGCGCCGGTGCGCGACACGGGCAGCGTGACCGACCCCGACCGCCTCAAGCAGGGCGATTGGGTCGAATTCCTGCAGGTCGTGGACGACAAGGAGCAGCGCCGGCCGGCGCGGCTGATCTTCATCACCCCGCGCAAGACCCGCTTCATTTTCTCCGACCGCGGCGAGAAGGAATACATCGAGTGCACGCGGGCCGAGATCGCGCGGCGCCTGCGCACCGGCGAGGCGGTGTACATGGAAGAAGAGCCCGAAGTGCCGTTCTTCGAGCGCATCATGGGCGGCGTCCTCGGCAAGATGCGCGGCGCCGCCGCGGCTGCCGCCTAGCTGTCCGGCGGCGCCACCGCCGCGCCCTCGATCGCGTGGCGGCGCAGGGCTTCGGCCACGAAGCCCGAAGCCTTCATTTCCTCGACGAACGCGGCGAGGTACTTCGCGCCGGCCTCGCGCCCGAGGCGCATGCCCATGGCCTGGTTGATCACCATGAAGCGCCCGGGCAGCAGGCGCAGGCCGGGAACGCGCTTTGCATCCATCTCGAGCTGCTGCTTCACGCCGGCGGCGACGTCGAGATTGTTGGCGATGAAGAAATTCACCACCACGGGCGAGGTGGGCGCGCGCTCGATCCTCGCTTTCTTGAGTTCGCGCGTGAGATAGAGGTCGTATACGCTCTTCAAGCCGACCGCGACGCGTATGCCGTCGCGGTCGACCTCGTCGTTGGCGCGCAGCGGCGAGCCGTCGCGCACCAGGTACGCGCCCTCGATCTGCACGTAGGGCCCGGTGAACGCGGTGTCCACGGCGCGCGCGGGATCGATGGCGAAGAAGCCCACGTCCACGCGCCCGGACTTGAGCGTCTCGACCGACTGCCCCGCGGAGGGGACGGTGACGAGCTCCGCCGGCACGCCGAGCCGGCGCGCGAGCTCGCGCGCGAGATCCACCGACACGCCGGCGGGCTCGCCCGCGGCGTCCTTCTTCGCGAGGACCGGGTTGCCGTAATTGATCACCGCGCGCAGCTTGCCGGTGGGCGCGAGATCGGCGAGCGCGGCGGGCGGAACGGGTGGAGTGCTTGCACAAGCGGCAAGGCAGAGAGTGGCGAAAACAACGAGGAGCGTTCGGGTCATGGGCAATATCCTAGTCGGGTCAACGCGCGGCGGGCTACCGGCGTTCGTACGGAATGTCCGAACCCGTCTCCGCATTGCCCCTGGCCCAGCGTATCCGCAGTGTTCGCGGGCACAAGGTCATGCTGGATACAGACCTCGCGGAACTCTACCGAGTCACGACCAAAGCGCTACTGCAGTCGGTCAAGCGGAACCCCAGTCGGTTTCCGCAAGATTTCATGTTTTTGCTTACAAAACAAGAAGCTGCAAACTTGAGGTCACAAATTGTGACCTCAAGTTTGCAGCTCCGGAACTGGGGTGGCCGGCGCCACGGGTCGTATGCCTTCACCGAACAGGGTGTCGCGATGCTCTCATCGGTACTGCGAAGCGAGCGGGCGGTGCAAGTCAACGTGGAAATCATGCGAGCCTTCGTCCGCCTGCGCGACCTGATCGGCCACGACCGCGAAATGTCGAGGCGCCTGGATGATCTGGAGTCGAAATACGACCGGCAATTCAAGGTCGTATTCGATGCGATAAGGGAACTGATGGCACCGCCGGCGCCCGCGCTGAAACGCAAGATCGGTTTCGTTTCTGCCGACTGAACGGGATTACCACTCGCGCCAGCCTTTCAGCAGCGGGAAATACAGCGCGGGGCGCGCGCCTTTCATCGCTTTCGCGTATTCGTCGAGCTGCGCCTTGTAGCGCTCGCGCTCGGAATCGAGGAAGGCGTCGACGCTGCCGCCCCTGTGCTCGCCGGTCTTGTAGTCCACCACCCACTTCGCGCCCTTCGCATCCTCGATGTAGCGGTCGATGCGGAAGCTGCGGCCACGGCTGCGCAACCGGTATTCGTTTGACGCTACCGGGTGCGGCCCGAGCAGCCAGCGCCCGCGCTCGTCGCCGATCGCGTTCTTCAGCGCCGCGGCCACCAGTTCGGCGGCGGGGCCGGCGGACTGCACGCCGCGGCTGCGCAGGTCGCGCTCGATCGCGGGCCGCAGCGATTCCACGCGCTTCGCGTCCCAGCCTTTGAGCCCTGCCTCCGCCATCGCCTGCAGCCAGCGATGCACGACGGTGCCGACATGCCGCGCGGTTTCGCTCGCCCACGAGAATTCGATCTGCTCCTCCCGCCTGCCCTCGGGCGGCGCGGTCCAGGCGGCGGCCGGCGGCGCCGCGGGCGGCGTCCAGCCGGCGGGCAGGCGCTTGAGGATGAAGGGCGCGGCCGGTTGCGAATTCGATTCGCTCGAATTCGTTTCGGGCGCTTCGATGCCTTCAAAAACCGGTTCGGCGACCGGCCACGCGCAGGCGAGCAGGCTGCGCTTCGGCGGCATGGTCTTCTTCGGGCAGGCGAGCAGGTGCAGGCGATGCTCGGCTCGCGTCGCCGCGACGTAGAGCAGGCGCGCGGCTTCGGTGTCCTCGGCTTCGCGGTCGAGGCGCTTCAGGTATTCGTAGGCGGGTTCCGCGTCGCCGCCCGTTTCCTTGATAGGCGCGAGCAGGAGACTTCTGTCGGGAAGCTCCTTCCAGCGCATCAGCGGCGCATCGCCCTTGCCGGGCGGCCGATGCAGGCCCGGCAGGATGACGGTGCCGAATTCCAGCCCCTTGGCCTTGTGGATGGTCATGATCTGCAGGTCGCTCTCGGTGGCCGCGGGATCGGGCGGCGCGTAGAGCTCCTCCAGCAGCTCGGCCAGGCGCGCGAAGTCCACCTCGCCCGCCTCCTCCAGCTTCTCCAGCGCGTCCAGGTAGACCTCGGCGTCCTCGAGCTCGCCGGCATCAGCAATGCAGGCAGGGCCGCCGAGCGCGAGCCAGGTGGATTCGACGCGGTCGCGCAGCGTGCCGCGCAGGCGGTTGGCGAGCGCCGGCGCGAGGACGGCACGGAAGCGATCCAGCGAAGGAACGTTCCGGATCAATTCCCAGACGGTTTCGGATTTATTTTCAAAGTATTTCGAAAAGTCGGAAAGCGAAAGCCCGACCCAGGGCGCGCGCAGGATCGCCAGCCAGGCCACGCGGTCGGCGAGGTGCGTGAGCGCGCGCGTGAGCGCGAAGAGGTCCTGCACCACCTGCTTCTCGCCCAGCTTGTCGATCTCGATGGCGCGGAAGCGGATGCCGGCAGCCTTGAGCGCGGGCACGATGTCGGCGAGCGAAGCGCGCGTGCGCACGAGCAGCGCGCAACTGCCGGAATTTTCCCGGATTATTTCCATTATTTTTCTGGATTCGAAAACGGAATCGGGGCAGACGTGCCAGGTCACGGCCTCGCCAGGCAGCGCGGGATCGTTGGGCGACGCCGGGGAATACGGCACGGCGCCGGAAGTTTCCGCTTCCTGCTTCGGGAATATTTTTCCGAAAGCCTCGTTGAAGAACCCGACCAGCGCCGCCTGCGAGCGGAAATTGGTCCTGAGCGCGATGGGCTCCAGCTTCACGTTCGGCAGTCCCTCGCGCCGTGCGAGCAGGAACAGGCCCACCTCAGCCTCGCGGAAGCGGTAGATGCTCTGCATCGGGTCGCCGACCACGAACAGGGTGCGGCCGTCGCCGTCAGGGTTTCCACTTCCATCCCAGCCCGCGGTGAGGCGTTCCAGCAGCTCCCATTGGCTGATGGACGTGTCCTGGAATTCATCCACCAGGATATGAGAGATCTTGCTGTCCAGCTTCAACAGCAGGTCGGAAGGATCGTCCACGCTGCCCAGCGCGCGCACCGCGCCCTGCGCGACCTCGGTGAAGTCGGCCTCGCCGCGCGCGGCGAACACGAGCTTCAATTCGGCCGCCGCCAGCGGCAGCAGCGCGAGCATGGCTTCCAGCGCCTCCCACTGCGGCTCGGAATATTTTTCCGGGGGAAGTTCGAGCAGCGCCGCGAGCGCCTGGCGCAGCGGTTCATTGGATGAAAGGGCTTGCGCCTCCCTGGAGCGTTTTCTCCATTCGCCTTTCTTCGTCAAAACGCTTTCGGCAAATTCCTCCGAGGCGCGCGAATCGAGTTCCCTTGCACGATCCAGGAGTCTTGTCCTTTCAGACGCAAAGGACGCTTCCAGTTCCTGCCGCGTCGGCGCGAGGCCGGTCTTGCGCAGCCACTGGTCGCGCTTGCGCAGCATGCCGGCGAGCAGGTCGACCGCGGTGCCGACGTTGTTGTCCAGGTGCGCGAGCAGCCGCGCCACGGCCGGGTTGTCGAAGGCCGAGGCCGCGCGCCAGGCCGCCTCGCGGTACAGCGGCTCCGGATCGCCGGCGATGCCGGGCGCGACGCCGAACTGCGACGGCACCGGCAGCTGGCGCGCGAGCGACAGGCAGAAGGCGTCTATGGTCTCGATGCGCAGGCGGTGCGCGATGTCCGCCGCGTTGGGCAAATTTTCGAGCACGCGCTTTCGCATCTCGGCCGCCGCCTTCCTGGTGAAGGTGATGGCGAGGACTTCTTCAGGTTTTTTCGTCGATGACAGAAGTTTTAAAAATCGGCTTACCAGCAGCGTGGTCTTTCCCGAGCCCGCGGGCGCCTGGACGATGAAGGAGCGTGTGGGGTCCAGCGCACGTTCGCGCTCCTTCGCGTCGGCTATCATGGGCGCGGAGGAATCAACCATGCGAGTCATACCGGGCGACACCATGCCCGCGATCGATGCAAGACTGGTGAGTAAAAGTGCGGGCGGCGGCGGACGCTGGGCGCTCGCGCGCGAAAAATCCGTCAAGCTGTCCCTGCTCGCCTTCTACCGCGGCATTTTCTGCCCGATCTGCCGCGTCTGGGTAGCGGACCTGGACCGCCTGGTGCCCGATTTCGAGCAGCGCGGCGTGTCGGTGATCGCG
>DATGGA010000079.1:0-45559 GCA_035308765.1 Burkholderiales bacterium | reverse complement strand
GTTGAAGAATCCCCAGGCGAGGCCCTCCTCGGCGGAAAACGAGCGCCCGCTGTAGAGCAGTTCCGACGCGCGGCCCTGGCCGATGATGCGCGGCAGGATGGTGCAGGCGCCCATGTCGCAGCCGGCCAGGCCGACCCGGGTGAAAAGGAACGCCACTTTCGCGTCCGCCGCGCCGTAGCGCAGGTCGGCGGCCATCGCGACGATCGCGCCCGCTCCGGCGCAGACGCCGTCCACCGCCGCGATCACCGGCTGCGGGCAATGGCGCATCGCCTTCACCAGATCGCCGGTCATGCGCGTGAATTCCAGCAGCTGCGGCATTTTCATTTTCGTCAGCGGGCCGATGATTTCGTGCACGTCGCCGCCCGAGCAGAAATTACCGCCCGCTCCGGTCAAGGCGATGGCTTTTATTTCAGTCGCCCTTTGAAGGCTTATAAACAAATCACGCAGCTCGGCATACGACTCGAACGTCAGCGGGTTTTTCTTCTCGGGCCGGTTCAGCGTGACGATGCCGACCTTTCCTTCCACTTTCCAGAGGAAATGCTTCGCCTCGATCATGACTTCGCCCCCATGGTGACCTGCTTCACTCTCGCCAGCAGCCTGTAGATGTCGGTATGCTCTTTGCGCGACAGGCCGGCGAGCAATTCCACGATCCAGCCCTCGTGCGCGCGCGCCATCTCGCCGAAAACCTTGCGCCCGGCGCGCGTCAGGCGCACGCGGAAGGCGCGCCGGTCCGACGGTTCCGGCGCGCGCTCGACCAGGCCCTGCTGCTCCAGCGGGTCGACGATGCCGGTGACGTTGCCGCCGGTCACCATCATGTGGCGCGACAGCTGGTTCATCTTGAGGCCTCCCGGGTAGCGCCACAGCTGCGACATCAGGTCGAAACGCGGCAGCGTGGTGTCGAAACGCTCGCGCAGGCGGGCCCGCACCTCGCGCTCGATCAGCTGCGAGCAGGTCAGCAGCCGCAGCCACAGGCGCAGCGCCCGATGGTCGTCGGTGCGCGAGGCGGTTTCCCGGTCCATGCCGGACTCAACGCGGGGCTCCATGCGCAGATACTCCAAGCCTGAATAGATTAGACCTAAAGTAACTCGGTTTTCACCGGAGCGCAAGCGGATGGTGTAGATTATCCGCCGTCGTCCTACTCTGGGAGGGGTAACCATGATTTCGTTCAAGCGTCGACAACTCGTCGCCGGCATCGGCGCAGCGTTTGCCACCGGTTTCCTCGGTTCCGCAGCCCGCGCCGCGATGGGCCCCAACGACAAGTTCGACCTCGTGATCAAGGGCGGCGAAGTGCTCGACCCGAGCCAGGGGCTGCGCGCGAAACGCGACATCGGCATGCGCTACGGCCTGGTCGAGGCGGTGGAAGCCGACATCCCGGCCGCGCGCGCGAACCGGGTGATGAACGCCGCCGGCCGCCTGGTCGTGCCGGGCCTCATCGACCTGCACGCCCACGTCTTCACCACCGGCATCGGCATCCCGGCCGACGAACTGGTGCCCTACCAGGGCACCACCACCATGGTGTCCGCGGGCGACGCGGGCTCCAGCACCTTCGCCACCTACCGCCGCTACATGGTGGCGCAATCGCGCACGCGCATCTTCGCTTTCGTGCACATCGCCAACATCGGCCTGTCGGCGTTTCCGATTGGCGAGCTGTACAACATCGATTTCGCCCAGACCGAGGCGGCCGCCCGCACGCTGGCGGAGAACGCGGACATCGCCATCGGCATCAAGGTGCGCATGTCGCAGAACGTCATCGCCAAGAACGGCATCGAGCCGCTCAAGCGCGCGATCCGCGCCTGCGAGATCGCCGGCACCGGCGGCAAGGTGATGTGCCACATCGGCGGCGTGGAAACCGTCGAGCTTATGACCCAAATCCTCGAGACCCTGCGCCCGGGCGACATCCTCACGCACTGCTACTCGGGCGCGCCTAACGACGCCGGCCAGTTCACCAACATCGTGCAGGGCGGCAAGCTGCTGCCGGCAGCGGTCGCCGCAAAGAAGCGCGGCGTGGTGTTCGACGTCGGCCATGGCGGCGGCAGTTTCGACTACACCGTCGCGGAGGTCGCGCTCGCCGAGGGCGTCCCGCCCGACACCATCTCCTCGGACATCCACGTGTTCTCCGGCAACTCGGCCGGCCAGCCCTACCTCACCAACGTGATGAGCAAGTTCCTGAACATGGGCTTTTCGCTGGAGCAGGTGGTCGCGATGACGACTGCGGCCCCGGCAAAGATCATCAACCGGATACCCAAGCACGGCACGCTGCAGGTCGGCGCGCCGGCGGACGCCACGCTGCTCGAAGTGGTCAACGGGCCGGTGGAGTTCCTCGACACGCGCAACAACAAGCGCCAGGGCAAGGTCCACATCAAGCCGACCAACGCCATAGTCGGCGGCGTCGCCTTCGGCCAGCCCTACCAGTCGCCCTTCTCGCCGCGCTAGAACACCCGGCGGTTCAGCGCTTTTCGGGCGGGATGCCCTTGATGGCGGCTTTCATTTCAATTCGACTTCGACGAATACGAATTCGTGCGCATTCGGGTTGACCACATTGTGCTCGACGCCGACCGGCCTCGCATACGACTGCCCGAGCGCGAACTCGGTCACGACCTCGCCGTTCGATGTCTCCGCCAGCAACTTTCCGGCCGTCAGCACCACCACCACGTAGTCGTGCGCGTGCCGGTGCCAGCCCGTCTCCGCGCCGGGCGCGAAGCGCCATTCCGTCACGATGGCGCGGTCGGTTTCCTGCAGCAGCCTGGAAGTAGCCCTGGCTCGCATGACATGATTCCTTTCTTTCGGCCTACTCGAGAAGCGGAACGAAGTCGTATTCGCCGATGCCCTGCAGCACCAGGAAAGTCGCCGACGTATCGCCGCCGTTGACGACCAGATGCGGGCGGCGCGGCTTGACCGAGTAGGTTTCCCCCGGCGCGAGCCGCACCTCCTCCTTCGGCTCCTGCATGAAGATGCGGAGATTCCCCTTCAGCACGTAGAACGTATCCTGCACGTTGTTGTGGTAATGCCAGGGCACTTTCTGCGTCTTCGAAATCTGCAGCTCGGTGATCCGGAAGCCGGGCCGCGCGGCGTGCTCCGCCCGGCGCTCGACTTCGTACAGGTGGTCCGCGTTTTTCACTGCCTGCATAGGTTTCTCCATGCTGAACTCCCCGTCCTCAATCCGCGTAGACCCCGGTCTTCCGGATGATCGGCGTCCATTTTTCGATCTCTGCCTTGAGCAGCGTGCGCAGCGATTCCGGGGTTGCCTTGGCGACCGGCACCGGCACGGCGCCGAGTTCGGCGAGCCGCTTGCCGAACGCGGGATCCTGCACTGCGGCCTGCAGGGCGGCGACCAGTTTGTCGAGCGCCGGTTTCGGCGCGCCCCTGGGCGCGTAAAGCCCGTTCCAGACGACGAGGTCGAAGCCCTTCAATCCCTGCTCCTGCAGCGTGGGAACGTCAGGCAGGGAAGGCAGGCGCGCGGCCGTGGTCACGCCGTAGACTTTCACGTTGCCGGACTTCATCTGCGGCACCGTGTTGGTGGTCTGGTCGCACATGCAATCCACCTGGCCGCCGACCAGATCATTCATCGCGGGCCCGGTGCCCTTGTACGGCACCGTGGTGAATTCAACCTGCATCGTACTCATCAGCAGCAGCCCGCACAGATACGAAGCCGCGCCGACGCCCGCATTGGCATAGGTGAGCTTGTCACCGTTGGCTTTCGCGTAAGTCAGGAACTCCGCGAAGCTGGCGGCCGGCGTCGCCTTCTTGGCGATCAGCATCATCGGCACGTCGGCGATCTGGCCGATGTACTCGAAGTCGTTCAGCGTGTCGTACGGCAGCTTGCGGTACAGCGCCGGCGAAGTCGCCATGCCGATGTGGTACAGCAGCAGCGTGTAGCCGTCGGCCCGCGCCTTGGCGGCCTTGTTGATGCCGATGGTCCCTCCCGCGCCGCCGGTGTTGTCGATGAGCAGCTGCTGCTTCAGCGGCCCGCTCATCGACGCCGCCAGTACGCGCGCCAGCGTATCGGTGGGCCCGCCCGCGGCGCCCGGCACCACGATGACGATCGGCTTGTTCGGGTAATCCTGCGCCACCGCCGCCGTCGCCAGCAGCGCCAGAATTGACGCAATCAAAAAAAAAGCCAACGGCCGGTTCATTGGACCGGATTCTTTCGCGTATCCCGGCCTATCGCCTTGAGGATCTGCAAGGCTCGCTCGGTCACGCTCTTGGGCTCGCCATTGACGAGATGCACGATCTTGCGGATTTCTGCCCGGTCGGCCGCACCGGCCGAGGGTATTTTGTCGGTCTGCCTTGCAGCGATGAGTTGGGAGCCATCGTTATTTTTTATTTTCCAACAATACTATGGGATGAACGCCAGCCTTCTCGTCCAGGGCGAATGTAACGAGGAATGGAATATCCTGCCCACACAACTTCGCCGTCCAACGCTCCGTGGTCCATTCCGGTAAATCACCGCAATTGTTGACATTAGGTCCGCAGCCAGCCCTTACGATCTCGACATGAATCGATTCAATGTTCTGACAATTCGCCACTCCCTTGGCCAAGATCTCCACAATGGCCGCGGATTGCGACTTTGTGCGGGGTGGTGCGTTCGAATCACCAGAGATCGGGAGTACTTGTGCGTACGCGTATCCGCTCAATACGGCAGCGAAGATTGGTAGAACCAAAGCGCTCGTGCGCATGTTTGGGGTGGCTCCTGACTCTCAATAGTCGACTTTCATGCCGGATATCATGGCATGGCTGATAAAAAACTGAACAAATTCAGTTGCCTCTGCGTCCGACGCTCGTGTTATCCGACTTCTCTGAAGACAACCGATTGATTTCCCGCTGATTGGGCGGATGCCCACGCGTACACTTGCCGCCGGACAACGAGAGGAGCTGGGGATGGTGATCTTTGGATATGGCGGCATCGGGAGCTTGCTGGTGCTTGCCGGCGATGTCTGGGCGATCATCAACATCGCGCAAAGCGCCGCTTCCAACGAGAAGAAGGCGCTTTGGATTGTGCTGGTGGTGGTGCTGCCGCTGCTGGGGTTGATCCTGTGGTATTTCCTCGGACCGCGCGGCAACAAGACTTAGACAAGGAGAAGGAGATGTTCGAAACGACGATTGCGGGCAGCCTGCCGAAGCCGGGCTGGCTCGCGGAAACCGACAAGCTCTGGCCGGCATGGAAGGCCGAGGGCGCGGAGCTGGAGAAGACCAAGCGCGATGCGACGCTGCTCTGGCTGAAGGAGCAGGAGGACGCCGGCATCGACATCGTCACCGACGGCGAGCAGTCGCGGCAGCACTTCGTGCACGGCTTCCTCGAATTCGTCGAAGGCATCGATTTCGAGCACAAGGTGAAGATGGGCATCCGCAACAACCGCTACGACGCGATGGTGCCGGTGGTAACGGGGCCGCTGAAGCTGAAGGGCCGAGTCCACCAGGTCGAAGCTCGCATCGCGCGCTCGCACACGAAGAAGAAACTCAAGATCACCATGCCGGGCCCGATGACGATCGTGGACACCATCGCCGACCGCCACTACGGCGACAAGGTGAAGCTGGCGATGGCCTTCGCCGAGCTGCTCAACCAGGAGGCGCGCGCGCTGGAGAAGGACGGCGTGGACGCGATCCAGTTCGACGAGCCGGCGTTCAACGTCTACATGAGCGACGTGACCAAGTGGGGCATCACCGCGCTGCACCGCGCGATCCAGGGCCTCAAGTGCACCACCTGCGTCCACATCTGCTACGGCTACGGCATCAAGGCGAATCTCGACTGGAAGGAGACGCTGGGCGGCGAGTGGCGCCAGTACGAGGAGATATTTCCCGCGCTGGCGAGGAGCAAAATCGACCAGGTGTCGCTCGAGTGCATCCATTCCAGGGTGCCGCCCGAGCTGATGAAGCTGCTCAAGGGCAAGGACGTGCTGGTCGGGGTGATCGACGTCGCCTCCGACCGGATCGAAACGCCGGAAGAAGTGGCGCAGGCGATCGGCCTGGCGCTCAAGTACGTTCCGAAGAAGCACCTTTTCCCCTGCACCAACTGCGGCATGGCGCCGATGGCGCGCGAGATCGCCGTGGCGAAGCTGAAGGCGCTGGGCGCGGGCGCGGCGCTGGCGAGGAAAAAATACCGCGGCGCGAAAGCGTCGGGCAAAGGCAACAAAACGCGCTGAATTCTCCGCGCCGCCGGCTGTCGAATCCGTATCAGAGTACGCGGAGAACAGCCATGAAGACCCGCTTCAATGACATTCGCACCGTCGCCCTGACTGCAGTGCTTGCCGCCGCGCTCGCCGGCTGCGCCAGTTCGCAGACCAGGGAGAGCACCGGCGAGCTCGTCGACGACAGCGTCATCACCACCAAGGTGAAGAGTGCGCTGCTCGCCGAGAAGGACGTCAACAGCACGGAGATCAGCGTCGAGACCTTCAAGGGACGCGTGCTGCTCTCGGGCTTCGTCAAGACCCCCGACCAGCGCCAGCGCGCCGAAGGCGTCGCCCGCTCCGTGGGCGGCGTGAGGGATATCAGCAACCAGCTCGAACTCAGGTAACGCGCGCTAGCGCCGCAGAAATTCCAGCAGCAGCCGGGTCACCTCGCCCGGCTGCTCCTGCTGGACCCAGTGCCCGGCGCCGTTCAGGAAATGGACGCCCGACAGCTTGCTGCAGGCGCCGCGCATTTTCTCCAGGTCGCCGGGCCGCTGCTGCGGTCCCCAGTCGCTCGCGCCCGCGATGAAGCAGGACGGCACATCAATGGTCCGTCCATGGAACACGTCGAGTTCGGCGTTGTAGCCGCGGCCCGTCCTGCAGCGGTACCACTGCAAGCCGCCCTGGAAACCGGTTCGCTCATATTCCGCGCTGTAGACGCGCAGCTCGTCCTCGGTCAGCCACCGGCACGCGGCGATCTCGGCGGCCGAAGGCATCTCCGGCGCCACGCTCTGCGCCATGTCCTTGTCGAGGTCCATGACATAGTAGGCCGGCAGCTTTGCCATTTCCGCCGCAACCCAGGCTTTCAGCGCAAACGGCCGGTTCTGCTTCCAGTCCGCGCTCTTTACGTGGTAGTAGGCGCGCAGGAAAGCATGCACGCCCTGCGGGCAGCGGCGCATGTCGGCATCGGCCGCGCGCGTCGAGTAGTACCACTGATAGTGCTTGCGCGGGCGGTCGAGGGCGGCGAGATCTTCGTGCAGGCGGTCGACGGAGCCGGATGCCGGCGCCGGCGGCCCCGCGAACGGCGCGCTCATCAGCGCGACCGACTGGAACACGTCCGGACGGATCAGAGCGCACCATGCGGCGACGGGTGAACCAAAATCGTGGCCGACGACTGCCGCCGCGGAGCGGTAGCCGAGCGCGGCGACCAGCGCCAGCGTGTCGCGCACCAGGTTGAGCAGCCTGAAGGAAGCGACATCGCCGTCGTAGCCGCCGTCCCAGCCGGTGGTGCGTCCGTAGCCGCGCTGGTCCGGGGCGACCACGTGGAAGCCCGCCGCCGCCAGCGGCGGCAGCACCTTGCGCCAGCTGTAGGCGAGCTCCGGAAAACCGTGCAGCAGCAGCACTAAGGGCCGGCCGCGGGTTTCGACACCGCCCGTTTCAAATCCGGCCTCCAGCACGTGCATCGCGAGGCCGTTGACGCCGCCCACCATGCGCGAGCGGATTCCGGCCGGCAGCGATATGTCGGCGAGACTCAGTCGGCGTAGCCCGGCAGTTCGCGGTCCAGGATCCGCATCATCGCCTCGAAGAACAGGCGGTCGCGCTCGGTGCGCGAATGGCGGTCGTCCGGCGCGGGCGCCTGCACCCGGGCGACGATGGCATCCGACAGCACCTCCAGCGGCTTGCCGGTGCTCATCGCCAGCACCTGCGCGCGGCATACGCGCTCCAGCTTGTAGAGCCGCCGGTAGGCTTCCGCGACCGTGTCGCCGGTCACCAGCACGCCGTGGTTCTTCATGAAGACGGTGTGCCTGTTGCCGCGCTTTTCGCCCAGCACGCCGGCCAGGCGCTCGCCCTCTTCCAGCGTGTCGGCGGTTCCGGCGTAGGTATCGTCGTAGGAGATGCGGCCGTGATAGAAGGCCGCGGTCTGGCTGGCGGGCACCACGCGGTTGTCCTTCAGCATGTTCAGCGCCACCGCCCAGGTCTGGTGGGTGTGCAGCACCACGCGAGCGCCGCAGATGCGGTGGATGGGCGCATGGATGCATTGCGCCGACAATTCCACCACGCCCTCGCCCTCCAGCGTCTTGCCGGATTCGTCGAACACGATCATGTCGCGCGCGCGGGCCTCGGACCAGTGCAGGCCGAAGGGCAGGATCAGATGCTGGCCGTCGCGCCCCGGCACGGTGACCGTGAAATGGTTGTCTATGCCCTCCTCCAGCTCATGCAGCACCGCGAGGCGATGGGCGGCGGCAAGGTGGATCTTCGCCTGGGTGACGGGATCGACTGCGCGTAGGGGATGGACCGACATGACGGACCTTTCAGCCAAGATTGTTGGATTGCAGTATAGCGAGCCGTGCCCTTTCGGCGCGGAAATGCGTCACGGCGAGGATCAGCGACGCAGCCTGCAGCGCGGCGCAGAAGTAGAACGGCGCGCCGATGCGCCAGTCGCCCTGCGGCAGGTGCGACACCAGCGTCAGCAGCGGCGCGCCCAGCACCGGCGCGATCACCGCCATCAAGCTGTTGAGTCCGCCCACGGCGCCCAGCGCCTGCCCCTGGCTGCGCGGATCGGCGGCGCTCGAAATAATGCTCTGGATGGAAGCCGAAACCGTGGCGCCCAGCAAGTTGATGAAGATGATCGCGAACATCATCCAACCGTGGTTTGCCGCACCCCACATCACGTAGGCGAGCGTCGACGACGTGAGCCCGAGCACGGCCAGCCGCTTCGGGCTGAAGAGCTTCAACAGCCGTCCCAGCAGCAGGCCCTGCACGATCGCCGACACGACGCCGACCGCCGCCAGCGACCAGCCGTTTTCCAACGGTCCCCAGCCGAACTTGAACGTCGTGTACAGCACCCAGGTGGTGTAGAGCACGAACTGCGCGAGCCCGCTGCAGGCGATCACTGCCACCAGCAGGCCCGCGCCCTTCAATTGCGCGAGGCCGCGCAGCGAGGCGACCGGATTGGCGGATTTCCAGGAGAACGCGCGCCGGCGTTCCGGCGGCAGCGATTCGGGCAGCACGAAGACGCCATTCAGCAGATTCACCAGCGCCAGGCTGCCCGCGGCGAAGAACGGCAGGCGGAGGTCCATCGCGCCCAGCAGCCCGCCCATCACCGGGCCGAGGATGAAGCCGGTGCCGAACATCGCGCCCAGCATGCCGAAACGCCTGGCGCGGTCCTCGGGCGCAGTGATGTCGGCGACGTAGGCGTTCGAGACAGACATGTTGGCCTGCATCGCGCCGCTCACGAGGCGAATCGTGATCAGCATCCACAGCGAGGTCGCCAGCGCGGTGAGCAGGAAACTCAGCGCCAGGCCGCAGAAGCCGAGCAGCAGCACGGACCGCCGGCCGTACTGGTCCGAAAGCGCGCCCAGCACAGGTGACGCGAAGAAATTCGCGAAGCCGAAGGAGAACGTCACCACGCCGTACCACAAGGCCTGGTCTGCCTGGGAGCCCGTGAAGCCGCCGACCAGCGCCGGCAGCACGGGGATGATCAGGCCGATCGACACCATGTCGATCAGCGTGGTCATCATGATGAACGGCATCGCTGCCGTGCGGTCCCTGCGCGCGATCATGCCGCAAGGTACCAGACCGGGAAAAACCGATAAGGTCGTTTTGATTTAAATCAAATCGGCGCCGGGCTGGCATACTTGCACCATGAGCGGCGCCGAACTGAAACAGAGACTGGCCGCGATTCTCGCCGCGGACGTGGCGGGCTATTCGCGCCTGATGGCGGCGGACGAGCGCGGCACGGTGGCGGCGCTCGACGCGGCGCGGCGCGTGTTCAAGGCGCGCATCGACACGAGCCAGGGCCGCGTCATCGACATGGCGGGCGATTCGGTGCTCGCGGTGTTCGAGACGGCGACAGGCGCCGTGTCCGCCGCGCTCGCAATCCAGCAGGAAATCGCGTCGTCGGGCGGCGACATGCCCGAAGCCCTGCGCATGCGCTTTCGCATCGGCGTGCACCTGGGCGACGTGATCGAGAAGCCCGACGGCACGATTTACGGTGATGGCGTCAATATCGCGGCGCGCCTGGAAGGCCTCGCGGCGCCCGGGGGCATCACCGTCTCGGACGCGGTGCAGGGCGCGGTGCGCGGCAAGGTGGCGGCGAACTTCATCGACCAGGGCGAGCAGACGGTGAAGAACATCCCGCACCCGGTGCGTGCGTACAGCGTGCAGGCGGCCGGCGCCCCGGCTGTTTCCGCGGCAGCGGCGCCCGGCCCACAGGCTTCCGAGAAGCCTTCGATCATCGTCCTGCCGTTCGCCAACATGAGTGGCGCCGCGGAACAGGAATTCTTCGCCGACGGCCTGACCGAGGACATCCTCACGGATCTCTCGCGCTTCCGCGAGCTGTTCGTCATATCGCGCAACACTTCGTTCAAGTACAAGGGCCAGGCGGTGGACGTGAAGAAGGTCGCGCGCGAGCTCGGCGTGCGCTATGTCGTCGAAGGCAGCGTGCGCAAGGCCGGCAACCGGGTGCGCATCACGGTGCAGCTGATCGAGGCCGAGTCAGATCGCCATATCTGGGCGGAGCGCTACGACCGGGAGCTGGAGGACATCTTCGCGATCCAGGACGAGGTCACCTCGGCCATCGTCGCCACGCTGCCGGGGCGCCTGGAAGCGGACGCGCGCGGCCGCGCCGAGCGCAAGCTGACGGCGAACATGGCCGCCTACGAGTGCGTGCTCGAGGCCAAGCTGCTGCACCACCGCTCCAATCGCGCGGACAACGCCCGCGCGGTCGGCCTGATCCGGCGCGCGATCGAACTCGATCCCCAGTACGGCCACGCGCACGCCTGGCAGGCCTGCATCCTCGGCCAGCAATGGGGCTACGGCTGGTGCGAGGACCGCAGCGCGACCGAAACCGCGATCGAGAAGGAACTCGAAGTCGCGCTTGGTCTGGACCAGAACGACAGCGACGTGCACCGCATCCTGGCGGCGCTGTGGGTGATCCGCGACAACCTCGACAAGTCCTCCTTCCACCAGCAGCGCGCGCTGGCGCTCAACCCGAACGACGACCTGATCGTGGTTCAGCAGGGCGAGATCCTCACCTGGCTGGGCCAGCCGGAGGAAGGCATCGAGTGGATCCGCAAGGCGATGAAGCTCAACCCCTACCATCCGGAGCGCTTCTGGTTCCACCTCGCGCGCGCGCAGTTTGCCGCGAAACGCTACGCCGAGGCGATCGAGTCGCTGCGGCGCCTGAGCGCGCCGGACGCCTTGCACCACGCCCTGCTCGCCGCCTGCCACGCCCAGCTCGGAAATTCCGCGGACGCGGCGGCGCAGGTCGCGGAAGTATTGAAGCGCGTTCCGGGGTTCACCATCCGCGAGCACTGCCTGCCGGTGCTGCACTACAAGCGCGAGTCCGACCTCGCGCACCACCGCGAATCGCTGCGGAAGGCCGGCCTGCCGGACTGATCAGCGGCTGACGCGCAGGAAGTACGCCACGATCAGCACCGAACCCGTCAGCACGCCGGCGGTGCCGGCCAGCCAGAAGCCCTGCGCGCCCATGCGCATCGACGGCGCGAAAGCGAGCACGTAGCCGCCGCCCAGGCCGATGCCCCACAGCGCCACGATGTTGCACAGCATCGGCACCACGGTTTTCTTGTAGCCGCGCAGCGCACTGACCGCGATCGCGGACACCGCGTCGAACAGGTGGTAGCCGGCGAGATAGGCGAGCAGCGCAGCGGCCACCGCCTGGACCTCGCCATCGCGCGTGTAGAGACCCGCGATCCGGTCGCGCCCGAACCACACGCACAACCCCACCGCGCAGGCGCAGGCAAGACCGCTGCCGATGCCCACGATCCCGGTGAGCCGCGCGCGGCGCAACTCGCCGGCGCCGATCGCCTGGCCGGTCAGCACGCCCGTTGCGCTCGCCATCGCCAGCGGCATCATGTAGATGAGAGAGGTGAAATTGGCGGCGATCTGGTGGCCGCCCGAGCTCGCCACGCCCAGGCGCGCGATGAACAGCGCCATGAAGGTGAACGAGGTGACGTCCACCAGGAAATTGAAGCCGATCGGCAGGCCGATCTGCGCCAGGCGCAGCTGCTCGCCCCAGCGCGGCCAGGACCATCGCGCGAAGACGCCGAACGGCCGGTAGTCCGGGTCCAGCCGGCACACCAGCCAGGCGGCGATGCCGAGGATCCACGCGATGACCGTCGACGACACCGCGCAGCCGGGGCCGCCCAGCGCCGGCATGCCGAGGTAGCCGTGCATGAAGACGAGGTTGAGCGGGATTTTCAGCGCGAGTCCGGCCAGATTGAGCGCCATGATCATGCGCGGCTTCGATACCGCCGTGGTGAGCGCGTAGAAGACACGGAACAGCAGCATCGCAGGAATGCCGAGCGCGATGTAATGCAGGTAACCGCGCGTCTTGGCTTCGACTTCCGGCGCGACCTGCGCCAGGGCGAGAAACGGGTCCGGAAAATAGATCAGCACGAAGGCGATGGCCGTCAGCAGCGCGCCCATCCACAGGCTCTGGCGCACCTCTTCGCCGATCTCCTCCAGCCTGCCGGCGCCGAACAGCTGCGCCACCATCGGCGTGAGCGCGAACAGCACGCCCATCGACGTGACGAAAATGCTGATGAAGATACTCGAGCCTATGCCGACCGCCGCGAGATCGGCCGCGCTCAGCCGCCCGGCCATCACCGTGTCGATGACGCCGTTGATCATCACCGCGACCTGGGCGACGAGCACCGGCCAGCCGAGCTTCACGATGTCTCGGACGATGGCGCCGTACATGGGGGCAGAATGCTATCCCAGTATCGGCAAACTCACTCCAATTTTTCCCGCAGGACTGAGGCTAGACCGTCCAGTAATGTTCCTGCCGCAAGCCCTCCGGGAGACCTGTGCCCGGGGACCAGGCCGCCATCCCGAGACCGCGGAGCTGGCTCTTGTAGCTTTGCACGGCGCGCCCCTTGAGCAGATGATTGCGTCCCATCGAGCTGTCCAGCGGCTGCAGGCGCGCACCGCTCTCCTGCTCGAATGCAGCTATGCGGTTTTCCACGATCCAGGGAGTACGGCCGTGGACCGCCTCTTCGTAGAGCAGCCAGCGGACGTCGGAGAGCTGCGCCAGAAGAGACAGCGTTGCAAAGTGCGTCAAATGATGATCCTCGTGCCCGAGCCCCAGGGGCACGGCGACGGTAGTCGGCCGGTACTTCTGCAGGACCAGCGCAAGCATTGACGCGACATCGCCCGCGCCGTCGCCGTTCCGGTACTGGGAGTCCAGGCACTCGAGCCACAGCGGCCTTGCGCCGAGGTGCGCGAGCGCGATGCGATCCTCCTCGCGGCGCGCGCACATCGCCTCGCGTGCGCTCGAAAAACCGCATCCTTTGTCCCACGACGTTGCGACCGACCCGTCCGACGGCGTGCCGGCGAACACGGTCGCGACCACCGCGCCGGGATTTTTCGCGATCAGATGCGCGCAGCTGAGGACCGCATCATCGAGATGCGGCGAAATCACCAGCAGCCGGCCGAGGCCCGCTGTCGCGTCCGGGGACGACGCGCAAGCCTGGCCGAAAATAAAGGGCGAAACCGTCAAGGCGGACGCGGCGGCGGCCCTGACCAGGAATGTTCTGCGATCGATTTGCATGATTGATAGTGTAGCCCGATCTTCAGTATCGACTGTAAGGATATGTCCGCGGAAACGCGGGGCGAGATGCGCGAAGTGTGCGCAACTGTCAGCGTTGCGCGCGTGTCAAGCGAGCGCCAGCGCCATGACGCCGAAGGCGATGCAGGCCGCGCCGGCGATGCGCAGCAGCCAGTCGCCCTCGCCCAGCAGCCGGCCGCCGATCAGCGCGGCGAACAGCATCGACACTTCGCGCGCCGGCGCGACGTGCGACAGCGGCGCCACCTGCATGGCGTAGAGCACCAGTACGTAGCCGATCGGGCTGATGGCGGCCACCACCAGCGCGTATTTCCATTGCCGGCGCCACAAGCCGGCCAGCGCGGCACGGTCGCGCAGGACGGCGGGCGCGAGGAACCCCAGGCGCACGAAATTGGACAGGTAGTCCAGCAGAATCGGCGACATCAGTACGATCTTCACGGCATAGCCGTCCACTACGGTGTAGGAAGCGATGAAGACGCCGGTCGCAAGGCCGTAGATCATGCCCTTGCGCACCATCGCTTTCTGGGCAGGGTCGTGCGCCGCGCGGAACAGCGCCGGGCCGCCCGCGATCAGGATCACGCCCGCCGCCACCGCGGCGATGCCCAGCAGTCCGAAGGCCGTGATGCGTTCTCCCAGCAGCAGGATCGCCACGAGCGACGACAGCAGCGGCCCGGAGCCGCGCGCCATCGGATACACCACCGTCAGGTCCGCCCTGCGGTAGCCGCGTAGCAGGGTGACGTAATACAGCACGTGCAATATGCCGCTGACGGCGATGAACGACCATTCGGCGGCGCCCCAGGCGGGCACCACGTTCCAGCCGAACCACAGGCCCACGGGCGCCCAGATGACCGTGCCCAACAGGCTGCTGAACGCGGCGAAGCGCGCATCGCCGCCGGCCTTCTTGGCGGCGATATTCCAGATGGCGTGGATCAGTCCGGCGAGGACGACCAGCGCGAGCGCCGAGGCGGGCATGGCGAAAGGTAGCAGAGGCGGAATTCCATCCGCTAGACTTCCGGTAAATGACGGACGAAAAATCCATCCGCGTGGCGGTGCTGGGCGCAGGCGCGGTGGGCTGCTTCTATGGCGGCATGCTGGCGCGTGCCGGGCACAGCGTCGTATTGATCGGCCGGCCGCTCCACGTCGAAGCCTTCCGCAAATCGGGCCTGCGTTTCGAGGGGCTCAAGTTCGACGAGCGCATCCCGGTCGAGGCCAGCACCGAGGCCGAAGCGGTACGCGGCGCGCGCTTGGTGCTGTTCTGCGTCAAATCCACCGATACGAAGCAGGCCGCCGCGCAGATCGCGCCCTTCCTCGATCCCGGCAGCATCGTCGTCAATCTGCAGAATGGCGTCGACAACACCGAACGAATACAAGCGCGCGTCAAGCAACCCGTCATTCCCGCGGTGGTCTATGTCGCCACCGAGATGGCCGGGCCGGGGCATCTCAAGCATCATGGTCGCGGCGATCTCGTGATTGGGCCGGATGAGCAGGTAAAAGCCTGGTTCGAATCGGCCGGCGTAGCCGCCGTGATTTCGGACAACATCGCGGGTGAACTCTGGGCCAAGCTGGTGGTGAACTGCGCCTACAACGCCCTGTCCGCGATTACCCAGCTCCCCTACGGGAAAATGTTCGAGGGCCACGGCATCCGCGACACCATGCGCGACGTCGTCGAGGAAGCGCTGGCCGTCGCCAAGGCGAGCGGCGTGCGAATGGCGCCCGACATGCTGGCGAAGACCTACAACATCGCCGAGGCGATGCCCACGCAGTACTCATCCACGGCGCAGGACCTCGCGCGCGGCAAGCCGACCGAAATCGACCATCTCAACGGCTACGTGGTGCGGCAAGGCGAAGCGCTGGGCATAGCGACGCCTGCAAACCGTACCTTGCATGCGCTGGTGAAGCTGATCGAGGCAAAGTCGCAGGCGAAACCCTAGGGCGCGGAGCCTCCTCTGTGTGACGCCGCACGGACTGCGCGCTGCCTCCCCGATATGGTCTCCGCATACAGGAGACCATCATGTCCGATCATCCTATTGTCTTTGTAGCGGTTGCCATGCTGTTTGCCGCGATGGCGGCGGCCGCGGACCCAAGCGATTCGTCCTCCGCCAGCGGGCGCGATCCGGCCGTGCGGGAAGCCCAGGCCGCGAAGCAGGAAGAGCAGCAAGGCCGCCTGAAGAACGACGCCGATCGCGATCAGCGCGAGCAGAACAAGTACGCCCGCTGCGACTACCTGCAGGGCGATGACCGCGAATACTGCATCCGCCGCATGAACGGCGAAGGCACCGTCAGCGGCAGCGTCGAAAGCGGCGGCATCACCAGGGAACTTCGGGTGCCGGTGCCCGCGCGGTAAAAGCGGAGACTGGCGGTGTCCGCAAGCCGGGCGCTGCTCGATCGGCTACACGATCTTGAGCTGGAAGGGCGTCTCGGTGCGCTTTCCCGGGTCGTACTGGGATCGACCGGTGTGATTGACGTGCTTGCCGTAGATGTGCAGGGAAACGGTCACCCGATCGGTCTCGTTCCATACACTGTGGATCGTGCCCGCCGGCATGGCGAGGACATCGTCTTCGACGAAGACCTTCCTGCCGGCTTTCTTCAATTCGGCGTGACCGGGACGGCTCCGATCATCCGATCGCTTCCAGAACTCGTTCCGCTCCGGGCCATCGATCCCGACGACGACGGCCCATGTCCCGTGGTCGTGTGGCATCGTGCCGCGATCCGGGAGCCAGCTCACGGCGAAGACCGCCAGCGTATGGTCCGGCTCTTCATGAAGCAGATGCACGCCGAATCCCTGTTCCGCGTCCGCCTCGTACATGTAGTCCTTCAGCCACGCCTGCTTGCTTGCCGCCGCCCGGCGGGCGAGCTCGCGAACCGTGGCCAGAATCTCCTTTTCGTCTGGATTGTCACTGCAGACGCGCCTCAATTCAGCCGCGAGCCGATCGATGCCGAAAACCTGTTGGTCCATATTCATTCCTCCGCGCACCTGAAACTCTACAACCCGCCTATCGTTTTGAGTCTAGTTCCGTCACTGAACCAGCCGGTCCATGCCGGATACATCGGACTCGCCCTTCTTGGGATCGATCAGCTCGGGGCGGAGGATCGAGCCGAAAATGTCGTTGTCGAACTTGACGTACTTCTTCTCGCCGGCTTCGAGACGGAAAAACACGACTTTCGCCGTCATGGTCGTCGTCACCGCATAGCTGCCCGGCGGCAGGTCCTTGAGATATACGCCGGGCCGGATGAACTTGCCCACCTTGTCCCCGTTGATCATCACGATGGAAGTGTCGATTTTGAACGTCGAACCGATGGTGCCGGTCCGATAGAAATACACGCGCCCTTTCCCCGCCTCGACGGGAGGAAATCCCGGGCCGCCCCCCACCAGCGACTGCACCGTCGCGCACGACGCGACGGCGAGCAGAAGCGCGCTGCAGATGAATGTTTTGACGCTACGCATCAGGTCGGTTGCAGGACATGGATCACCCGGCTGGCGATGAAGTCCTTGGTCTTGGCGCCGTAGGCGGCCATGTGCGGCGTGGCGGCATGCGCCTTCAGCGCGTCCATGCTTTCCCACTTCTCCACCACGAGAAAGGTATCCGGACCGTAGGCCGTCTGAAATTTGAGCGCGGGCTCGGCGTCCACGGCGGCGCCGTATTCGATGCAGCCCTTTTCGGCGCGCACGGCCGGGACGTTGGCGCGGAAGTGCGCGAGTATCGGCTCGCGCTGGCCGGGCTTGGCGGTGATGACGGCGATGACGTGGATCATTCCGGGCTCCTCGGCCGGTTGCGGAAACTTGACAATACCAGCACCGGCACCCACTCTTGCCCGAGGAGGAAACTAACATGCTCAAGCATCCCCGCCAGGGGCGCCGCGCCATGCTGTTGGGCGGCGCAGCAACGCTGCTGCTGCCGCAATTCGCGTTCGGACAGGCAAAACCGCTGATCCGCATCGGCGTACCCACGAAAACCTATTTTCCGACCATCATCGCGGAGACGGCGATCCGCCAGAAACTGTTCGACAAGGAAGGCGTGCAGGCTGAGCTCACGATCTACCGCAGCGGCGCGGAAGGTTTCGAGGCGCTTGCCGCAGGCGCCGCCGACCTGATCTACAACTCCTCTTCCAGCGTCGCCGCGGGCCTGGTGAAGGGCGTCAAGTCCAAGTGCGTCGCCAACGGCGCGCTCGGCTACTACGGCTGGCACATGATGGTGAAGCCGGATTCGCCGATCCGGAAACTCTCCGAGCTCGCCGGCAAGAAGGTCGGCATCACCTCGGCCGGGTCCGGTTCCGACATCCTCGCGCTATGGGCGCTGGCGGACCAGAAAATCGAATTCACCCGCGTGCCGCTGGGCGGCGGTGGGCTGGTGCCCAACCTGCTCACCGGCAACGTCGACGCCACAGTGCTCTATTCGCCGCTCACCTTCCAGGTGATGCAGGCGAAGCAGGCGCGCTCGATCGCCGATTTCGGTCAACTGGTGCCGGCGCACTCGACCGGCAGCTGGATCGCCACCGACAAGATCATCGCCGAGCGCTCGCCGGCGCTGCAAAAAACGCTGAATGCGCTTTACGGCGGCGTCGCCTTCCTGCGCGCGTCCAAGAACCGCGCCGCCGCGGTGAAGCTCATCGCCGAGATTGACGAAATCGCCGAGCCGGTCGCGGCGGCCGAGCTGGACAACAACATCGTCAGGCTCTCGACCAACGGCGAATTCAAAAAGGAATGGATGGATCGCGCGCTGGAGATGGCCAAGCTGATCGGCATGACCAACCTGGCCCCGGTCAACGACATCTACGTCAACAACTTCAAGCCGGTCCCGACCGCGTAGTGAAAATAATCGCAGCTCGCCTGGCGCTGCTGGCGCTGGTGCTGGCGGCGTGGGAATTCCTGCCGCGCTACGGTATCGTCAACCCGCTGCTGCTGCCGCCGCTGGGCGACGTGCTCGCGATGCTGGGCGAGCTGCTGCAGCGCGCCCAGGTGCGCGAGGCGCTGGGAGTCTCCGGCGCCGAGGTGCTGCTCGCTTTCGTGGTGGCGGTGCCGCTGGGCGCCGCGCTGGGCGTGCTGATCGCCGAGAGCGACTACCTGGGCGAGGTATTCAAGCCGATGCTGTTCATCGTGTTCGCGATACCCAAGTCGATCTTCCTGCCGATGTTCATTCTCGTTTTCGGCACCGGCTTCCAGCAGAAGGTGGCCTACGCCGCCTTCACCACCACCTTCGTGGTGCTGATGAGCGCGGCGGCGGCCATAGAGTCGGTAAAGCAGGATTACCTGCTGGTCGCGCGCTCTTACGGCGCGACCCGGATACAGGTCCTGGCGCGCGTCTACGTGCCGAGCATGATGCCGCTGCTGCTCGAGACGCTGCGCATTTCCATGATCTTCAATTTCACCGGCGTGCTGATCGCCGAGATGTACGCCTCGCGCACCGGCATCGGCCACATGATCGCGAGCTGGGGCGAGAACTTCCAGATGAAGCAGCTGTTCGCCGGCGTGGTGCTGCTTGCCGTAGCAGCAGTCGTGTTCAACGAGATGGTGCGCTGGCTCGAGACGCGGGTGAGCGCGTGGCGGACATGATCCCCGCGATAGATATCGAGGGATTGAGCCATGTCTATGGTGGCGCGGAAGGCGCCGTCGCCGCGCTCGAAGACGTCTCTCTCAGCGTTGCCGCGGGCCGCTTCACCGTCATCGTCGGCCCGAGCGGCTGCGGCAAGACTTCGTTGCTCATGATGCTGGCCGGGCTGCGCGCGCAGAGCCGCGGCGCGATTCGCGTCCTTGGCGGGCCGATGCCGGCGCCCGATCCGCTGCGCGTCGGCGTGATATTCCAGGAAGCGAGCCTCTATCCCTGGCTCACCGCGCTGGAGAACGTCGAATTCCCGCTCAGCCTGCGCGGCACGCCGAAGCCGGACTGCCGCAAGCGCGCCGGGGCGATGCTCGAGCTGGTCGGCCTAAGCGGCTTCGGCGAACGCTACCCGCACGAGCTCTCCGGCGGCATGAAGCAGCGCGTCTCCATCGCGCGCGGCCTGGTGCAGGATCCGCCGGTGCTGCTGATGGACGAACCCTTCGCCGCACTGGACGAGCAGACGCGCATGACCATGGGACACGAACTGCTGCGCATCTGGTCGACGACCTCGAAGACCGTGGTCTTCATCACCCACAGCCTGACCGAGGCGGTCTACCTGGCCGACGAAGTGCTGGTGATGTCGGCGCGGCCGGGCCGCATCATCGACCGCATCGAGGTCCCGCTGCCGCGCCCACGCAGCTACGACATGATGGCCACGGACGTGTTCGGCCGGCTACGCGACCGCATCTGGCAGCAGATCCGCAAGAGCGAGGCATGACGCGCTCCTCTCCCGCCCTGGTCCGCCGCAGCATCCTTGCGGCACTGCTGGTCGCGTGGGAACTGGTGCCGCGCACGGGTCTGCTCCCGGAGCTGTTCCTGCCGTCGCTCTCCAGCACGCTGTCGGTGCTCTGGAACGACTGGCAGACCTACGGCAGGGCGCTGCTCGTCACCCTCTACGAAGTGGCGTTCGCCATGGTGATCGCCTGCGGCGGCGGCATCCTCGCCGGCGCCGTGGTCGGCGGGTTCGCGCGCCTCCGGAACCTGCTGCTTCCAGTCGTCTCCAGCCTGTATGCGGTTCCCATCGTGATCCTCTACCCGGTATTCACCGCATGGTTCGGCGTCGGTTCGGAATCGAAGATCGCCTTTGCCGGCATCTACGCCTTCTTCCCGGTGATGCTGTCGACGGCGGCCGGCATCCAGACCATCGACCCGCAGTTCCTGCTCGCTGCGCGCAGCATGGGAGCGAGCCTGCCGCAGCAGATCGCGCGCGTGATCATCCCGGCATCCCTGCCGACGGTCTTCGCCGGCCTGCGCCTGGGCGGCGCGCTCGCCATCATCGGCGTGGTGGTGTCGGAAATGCTGACCGCCGCAGCCGGCATCGGTTACCTCGTTACGCTGAACCGCACCATCCTCGACAGCCCGCGCGTGTTCGCCGCCATATTGATGATCCTGCTGCTCTCCATCGCCTACTATCTGCTGTCGCGCGCGATCGAGCGCCGTTTCGTGGTCTGGCAATCCGTCGGCAAGCCGCTGCAGCCCGCGCAATCGACCGTCTGAGGAGTTCCCATGGCCGCCCTGCCCACCCATTTGCTGCCCACCACCGTGGTGGGCAGCTATCCGCAGCCCGACTGGCTGGTAAACCGGCCGCTGCTGTCGAAAGTCGTGCCGCGCACGCGTATGCAGGAGATCTGGCGCATCCCTGGCGAATTCCTCGAGCAGGCGCAGGACGATGCCACGCTGCTCGCCATTCGCGACATGGAGCGCGCCGGCATCGACATCATCACCGACGGCGAGATGCGGCGCGAAAGCTACTCCAACCGCTTCGCCACCGCGCTGGAAGGCATCGACCTCGTCAATCCGGGCCAGGTGAAGACGCGCTCGGGCCAGATGACGCCGGTGCCGCGCGTGGTCGGCAAGCTGCGGCGCGGCGGCGCGGTCGAGCTGCGCGACATGCAGTTCCTGCGCGCCAATACCGTCCTGCCCGCCAAGATCACGCTGCCGGGGCCGTTCACCATGGGGCAGCAGGCGAAGAACGAGTTCTATGGGGACGACGAAGAGATGGCGATGGACTTCGCCGCGGCAGTCAACGCGGAGGCGCTCGACCTGCAGAAAGCGGGCGCCGACGTGATCCAGCTGGACGAACCCTGGCTGCGCAACGACCCCGAGGCGGCGAAACGCTACGCCGTCAAGGCGATCAACCGCGCGCTGCAAGGGATCACCGTGCCGACGGTGGTGCATCTCTGCTTCGGTTACGCCGCAGTGGTGCCGGGCGCGTCGAAGCCGACCGGCTATTCGTTCCTGCCGGGACTGGCCGACAGCATCGCGCAGCAGATTTCCATCGAAGCGGCACAGCCGAAGCTCGACCTCGGCGTGCTGAAGGACCTGGCCGGCAAGAAAATCATGCTCGGCGTGCTCGATCTCGGCACCGACGCCATCGAGACGCCCGCGCTGGTCGCCGAACGCATCCGCGCCGGCCTGAAATTCGTAAAGGCCCGGGACCTGATCCCGGCGCCGGACTGCGGCATGAAATACATGCCCCGCGAGGTCGCCTTCGGCAAGCTGAAGGCGCTGGCGGAAGGCGCCGCGATCGTGCGCAGGGAAATTTCCTGACCCCGCGTCAGTTCAATCCGCGCGCGCTCCCGAGGCTTTGACGACTTTGGCCCATTTCTCGGTTTCGCTCTTCAGAAACGCGGTGAACTCCTGCGGGGTGCTCACCTGGATTTCGAAGCCGAGCGAAGCGAGCCTTTCGCGCACCTCCGGCGCCTGCAGCGCTTTCGCCGTCTCCGCGTTTAGGCGGCTGACGACGTCAGGCGGCGTGCCTGCGGGCGTCATGAGGCCGAACCAGTTGCTCGCTTCGAAACCGGGCAGCCCGGATTCTGCGATCGTCGGCGTGTCCGGCATCGCCGAGGAGCGGTGCGCGCTCGTCACCGCCAGTAGGCGCAGGCGGTCTGCCTTGACCAGCGGCACCACCGACGGCAGGACCGGAATGTAGATCGACACCTGCCCGGCGAGCAGGTCGGCGATCGCGGGCTGCCCTCCCTTGTAGGGGATGTGCAGCATGTCGACGCCCGCCATGATCTTGAACAGTTCTCCCGCCAGGTGCGCGCTGCTGCCGATGCCGAAGGAGGCGTAGGTCAGCTGCCCCGGTTTCGCCTTGGCGAGCGCGATCAATTCCCGGATGTCCTTCGCCGGCAGCGACGGCAGGCTGACGACGCCGTCGGGAACCCAGGCCAGCAGGCTGATGTGCGCGAAGTCGCGCTGGCTGTCGAACGGCATCTTCGCCTGCAACGTGGCGTTGATGGCGTGGCCGGTGATGTTGTCGACCAGCAGCGTGTAGCCGTCCGGCGGCGCCTTCGCTGCGGCCTCCGACCCGATGATGCCGTTGGCCCCGGCCCGGTTCTCGATCAGCACGGGCTGCGCCATGTTCTCGGACAGCTTCTGGCCCAGCGTGCGCGCGAGGATGTCCACCGTGCCGGTCGGCGGCCAGGGCGCGATCAGGTGGATGGATTTCGCGGGATAGCCCTGCGGGAAGGACGGCGCCGCGGCTAGCGCCAGCGCGCACGCCACCACGAACGCGCCTGCGCGAGACCTCATGCCACCTTCCGTAGCTTCTGCAGCGAACGCATGCGCCACGGAATCTTGCTGTCCGGAAAAGCTTTCGGATACTCCGTGTAGCTCACTTCGCCGACGTAAATGTCGCCGCGCGAATCCACTGCGAGGCCGTGGGGCGCAATGAACTTGCCGGTTTCCAGGCCGGGACCCGCCTCGCCGCCGAGGCGCGCGATGAGCTTGCCCTTCGCATCTACCACCGAAAGGCGCGGCCCGATATTGGGCATGCTGCGGTTCACCGGCATGCCCGGCCCGAGTTCGCCGATGATGAATTTCAGCTGCACGCCGCGGCAGCAATACAGGCCGCAGGGCCGGTGCATGTTGACCCATTGCGTCTCGTACCTGCCGTTGCCGTCGAACACCTGCACGCGATGGTTTTCGCGGTCGGCGACGTAGACCCAGCCATCGGTATCGGTGACGATGTTATGCACGATGTTGAACTGGCCCTGGTCGGTTCCCGGCTCGCCCCAGGACAGGAGCCGCTTTCCGTCCGGCGAATATTTGTGCACCTTGGCGTTGCCGTAGCCGTCGCTGACGTAGATCTCGCCCTTTGGCGATAAGGCGGTGTGCGTACAGCGGTGAAAGGGTTCGCCGCTCATGTATGCCGCCGGCTTGCCGGGCACGCCCAGTTCCAGCAGCACCTTGCCGTCGGTGGTGCACTTGCGCACCACGTGGCCGCCGTCGTCGGTCAGGTAGAGGATATCGTCGGCGTCGATGTGCAGGCCGTGCGCGCGCGGATACTGGCCCTCTCCCCAGGAGCGCAGGAAGTTGCCGTCCCGGTCGAACACCATCATCGGGTGCTCGCCGCGGTTGAAGCAGTAGACGCGGTCCTTGCTGTCGCAGGCGACCGCCGCCACGTCCTTGAATTCCCAGCCCTCGGGCAGTTTCGCCCAGTCCTCCACCACGCGGTAGCGATGCGCGCCGCTCCCCAGAATCACAGGCATGAGATGCAGTCTCCTGACTAGAGTCCTTGATGTTTCATTCTCGCCACGTCACGCACGAGGCCGTCATTGCCGATGGAAATAACGACATTGAGAAAATCTCCGTAGTCGACGGTCTCGTATTGAAGATCGCGCAGCCCGCGCTTCGGGTAATCGATCGTCCGCGGCGATGGCCCGAGCAGTTCGAGAACCTGCTGCTCGGTCGTGACGCCGGGCTTGATCTTGTCGAGCAGGGCGAGCGGCACGAACCTGCCGCCCGCATAAGCGCCGCCCGCGACGAGAATCCCGGCTGCGAGCGCCCCCGCAGCAATCAGAATCCGCGTGCGCCCGGCCTTGTCCACTGCTTTTCTTCCGTCAATCCTAGGGCTTGACGAACTTGAGGACGAATTCGTCCTTGGGTTGCGGCGGGTCGGGGGTGTTTTTGTTGCGCGGGTCGTTCGGGTTGCGCAGGAAATTTCCCTCGGCGACCAGGCGGAAGCCGGCGGCTTCGACCTCCTTGCGCAGGAAGGCTTCCTCGACGCGATGCAGCGTGCCGGATTCCGAGATTCCCGTGCCGGGACGGCCCGAGTGGTCCGCGATCACGTATATGCCGCCCCGCTTGAGCGCGGCGAATACCGCGCGGTTCATCTGCGCGCGGTCGACGCCGATCCAGCCGAGGTCGTGGTAGTTGAACATCAGCGTGACCAGATCGAGCCCATTCGAGGCGAATTCGGCAGGCACGGGGTCTTCGAACCGCTGCACGACGGCAGTGATGTTTCCGGCAGCCGGATTTTTCGCCCGCTCGGCAAGCGCCTGCGCCGAATTCGGCGGCGCTGCGGGACGTGGCGCAGCCGCGGCGGGTGCAGCACCGCCTTCAGGTACCACTGGCCCCGGCGCCTGCTGGTCCGGATTGCGCGGCCGGCTCTGCCCGTAGACGCGCCCGGTCGGGCCGACCGCGCGCGCAATGAGTTCGGTCGTATAGCCGCCGCCCGCACTCAGATCCAGCGCCACCATGCCGGGCCGCACTTCGATGAAGGCCAGCATCTGTTCCGGCTTGCGCCGCAGGTCGTTGGTGCGGTCCGCCGCGCGCCTGTCCGGGCTGGCCACGATCGCCGCAATCTGATCCTTTGACAGCGGCGGCGCGCTCGGGGGCGTGGTTGCGCAAGCGCCCAGCAAAAACGTGATCGCGGCGAGGAACGCAAGTCGGAGCATGAGCATGATTTTAGTGGATCAACCGCCCAAGAGGGCGGCCACCCCGTCCACCAGCCAGGCGACGCCGTACGCGAACGCGGTCGCGAGGACGAAGATGCCCAGGCTTCTCGTCATTCCCTTGGGCAGGTCGTTGGCGTCAGCCCAGCGCTTGATGAAATAGCCGGCGACGAAGAACGCGATGGTGGAGACGACGAGACTCAGCACGGGACCCTCAATCTACCCGATCCGGGAGGCCTGCAAATCAGTTCCAGTATATTTGTTCCGATGACGAACGCCCGGCTCGCCGCCGATATTGGCGGCACGTTCACCGACATTGTGCTCGAGCACGCCGGCAGGCGTCGTTCCGCCAAGGTGCTGACCACTCCGCGCGCGCCGGAGGAAGGCATGCTCGCGGGCATCGCGCAGGTGCTCGCTGCTGCCGGGCTTTCGCCGCGCGGCGTCGGCGTCGTGATCCACGGCACCACTCTCGCCACCAACGCGCTGATCGAGCGCAAGGGCGCGCGCACCGCGTTCATCACCACGACCGGGTTCCGCGACGTGCTCGAGATGGGCTACGAAAAGCGCTACGAGCACTACGACCTGGAACTGGAGCTCCCGGCGCCGCTGGTGCCCAGGGAACTGAGATTCCCGGTGACGGAACGCATGACGGCCAAAGGGGAAATCGACACGCCTTTGGACAGAAAATCTTTTGAAGTTCTCGCCGGAAAGATAAAAAATTCAGGCGTCGAATCCGTCGCCATCGGCTTTTTGCATTCCTATGCGAACGATTCCCACGAAAAGCGGGCGGCAGGATGGCTGGCCGCCGCCCTGCCCGGCCTGCCGATCACGCTGTCCTCCGTGGTCTGCCCGGAGATCCGCGAATACGAGCGCTTCTCCACCGCCTGCGCCAACGCCTACGTGCAGCCGCTCATGGCCAGCTACCTTGAACGG
Source organism: Burkholderiales bacterium (assembly GCA_035308765.1). Classification (GTDB taxonomy): domain Bacteria; phylum Pseudomonadota; class Gammaproteobacteria; order Burkholderiales; family SG8-39; genus RBG-16-66-20. The sequence continues at coordinate 19,659 of DATGGA010000079.1, read as the reverse complement.
CTGGCGGCGGAACTGAAGCGCCGCGGCTTCGCCTGTCCGCTGTACTTGATGACCTCCGGCGGCGGCCTCACCACGCTCGAGACCGCTTGCCGTTTCCCGGTGCGGCTGGTGGAATCCGGCCCGGCCGGCGGCGCGATCCTGTCCGCGGGCCTGGCGCGCGAGGCCGGCATCGCCGAGGTGCTGTCCTTCGACATGGGCGGCACCACCGCCAAAATCTGCTACATCGACGGCGGCCGTCCCGAGCAGTCGCGCAAATTCGAGGTTGCGCGCGTCTGGCGCAACCTCAAGGGCAGCGGCCTGCCGCTGCGCATACCCGTAACCGAGATGGTCGAGATCGGCGCCGGCGGCGGTTCGATCGCGCGGCTCGACGAATTGAAACGCATCCGGGTCGGGCCGGCGAGCGCCGGCGCCGAGCCCGGCCCCGCCTGCTACGGCCGCGGCGGCCAGGAACCGACGGTGACGGATGCCAACGTGGTGCTCGGCCGCATCGACCCGGACGCGTTCGCCGCGGGCGCGCTCAAGCTCGATCACGCCGCTGCCGAGCGCGCCGTGCTGGGAAAAATCGGCAAGCCGCTTGAACTGGACGCTCGCTGGGCCGCGGCCGGCATCGGCGAGATCGTCGAGGAGAACATGGCGAGCGCCGCGCGCGTGCACGCCATCGAGCGCGGCAAGGTCGCCGAGCGCTGCACCATGATTGCCTTCGGCGGCGGCGCGCCGCTGCACGCTGCGCGCCTGGCGGCGAAGCTCGGCATGCGCAAGGTGCTCGTGCCGGTGGATGCGAGCGTGGGTTCCGCCGTCGGCTTCCTGCGCGCGCCGGTGGCCTTCGAGGTCGTCCGCAGCCTGCAGTTGAGGGATGATGCCTTCGATTTTTCCCGGGTGAATCTCCTGCTCGAAAAAATGCGGCACGAGGCCACGGCCGTCGTCGCCGCCGGCGCGCTGGGCGCGAAACTGGAAACGCGCGGCAGCGTGGAGATGCGCTACCTCGGCCAGGGCCATGAAATCTCCATGCCGTTGCCGGCGCGCAAGCTGGCGGCGGCGGATGCCGCGAAGCTGCGCGCGGCATACGAGACGCGCTACGAAGAGCAATTTGGCCTGCGCATTGCCGACGTACCCGTTGAGTTCCTGACCTGGTCGGTGATTGTTTCGACTGCTGCCCGGAAGTTTAAGCATGCGCAAGCTGCCGGAAAAAGCCGCAACGCGGTTTCGGGCGACAAACGAACCGTGTTCGATCCCGCGTCCGGCAAGCGGCACAGCATTGCCATGTTCCGGCGCAAGGATCTCGCGCCGGGGATGCGCCTTGCGGGGCCGGCCCTGGTCGTAGAACCGCAGACGACGACGCTGGTGCCGCGCGGCTGGCGCTGCCGCGTTGCCGCCGCGCGGCACCTGATTCTCGAAAGAAAACCATGAAGACTCAAAAGCGGCAACTGATCCGGCAGATCCTGTGGAACCGGCTGATCGCGGTGGTCGAGGAGCAGGCCAACGTGCTGCTCAAGACGGCGTTCGGCACCATCACTCGCGAAGCGGGCGACCTTTCCGCGGGCGTCTACGACACCAAGGGCCGCATGCTCGCCCAGGCCGTCACCGGCACGCCTGGGCACGTGAACACCATGGCGACGGCGGTGGCGCATTTCCTCGAGCGCTTTCCCCCGGCCACGCTCGAGCCGGGCGACGTGCTGGTGACCAACGATCCCTGGATGGGCACCGGGCACCTGTTCGATTTCGTCACCGTGACGCCCGCGTTCCTCAAGGGAAAACTGATCGGCTTCGTCGCCTCCACCTGCCACGTCATCGACATCGGCGGCCGCGGTTTCGTGGCCGAGGCGACCTCGGTCTACGAAGAGGGCATGTACGTCCCGCACATGAAGCTGATGCAGGCCGGCAAACGCAATGAAACATTGTTCGCGATGCTGATGGGCAACGTGCGCGAACCGCTGCAGGTGCGCGGCGACATCCTCAGCCTGGTGTCGTGCAACGAAGTGGCGGCGCGGCGCCTGGCGGCGATGCTGCAGGAATTCGGCCTGACCGAACTCGACGCGCTGGGCGAGTACATCGTCTCGACCTCGCGCGCCTCGATGCGCGCGGCGATCGCGAAGCTGCCGCGCGGCACCTGGTGCGCATCGATGCTGCTCGACGGCTACGAGTCGCCGATCGAGTTGAAGGCCGCGCTTACCGTGACGAGGAACGAAATACACGTCGACTACGCCGGCAGCTCGCCCGCCTCGCGCTTCGGCATCAACTCGCCCAAGTGCTACACCGACGCCTACACCTCGTTCGGCGTCAAATGCATCGTCGCGCCCGGCATCCCGAACAACGCGGGCTCGCTGGAAGTCGTGACAGTCTCCGCGCCCGAGGATTCCATCGTCCATCCGCTGAGACCGAGGGCCGTGACTGCACGGCATGTCATCGGCCAGATGCTCCCCGAGCTGGTGTTCGACTGCTTCGATGCGCCTCTGGGCGGCAAGGTCCCCGCCGAGGGCGCGGGCGCGATGTGGCTCCTCGGCCTCTCGGGTGGGCCTCAGGTGGAGGGTGCACGATCCGATGCGACGCGCTTCAGCGCCATCTCCATCGGCATCGGCGGCATGGGCGCGCGCCCGGACAAGAACGGCCTCTCCACCACCGCGTTCCCCAGCGGCGTCGGCGCGATTCCCGTGGAAGTCACCGAGGCGCAGGCGCCGCTGCTCTTCCGGCGGCGCGAATTCTCCGACGGTTCCGGCGGCCAGGGCGAGCAGCGCGGCGGCGAAGGCGTGGTGATCGAACTCGAAAGCACCGAAGCCGCGCCCTTCAGCATCGCCTGCGCCACCTTCGACCGCCGCCACAATCCCGCGCGCGGCCGCGCCGGCGGCGCCGACGGCCGCGTCGGTCGTGTCGCGCTGGCGAGCGGCAAGGTGTTGCCCGGAAAAGAAACCTACGTCGTGCCCGCCGGCGACCGCCTCGTCGCCGAGATGCCAGGCGGCGGCGGCTACGGCAAGAAGAAACCCTAATTCACTTCCTCGGCGAGCAGCGTTCTATTTACATTTGGAGTCCCCATGCATCACTACCCTGCGGACATCTACACGGAACCCGAACCGGATGCTGATACGCTGGCAAACCTCGGGCCGCTTACCGGCATGGCGGGCATCTGGTCCAGCGCTGCCGGGCAAGACGTCAATCCGAAGCCTGACGGTCCCGAACATCGGCGGTTCATCGAGCGCTACGAACTCCAGCCGATCGACGCCCAGACCAACGGGCCGCAACTTTTCTACGGGCTGCGCTATCACACGCGGATTGTGAAGCCCGATGATCCGGAAACCTTTCACGACCAGGTCGGCTACTGGCTGTGGGAGCCAGCCACTCGCGCAATACTGCTGATGCTGTCGATTCCCCGGGGCCAGACCGCGATGGCCATCGGCCAGGCAACCCCCGATGCGAAGTCATTCACGCTAGAGGCCGTGCGTGGTTCGCTCACCAACGGTATTGTTTCCAATCCTTTTCTCGAGCAGGCGTTTCGCACGGATCGATACACGATCAAGGTCGATATCCACGCGGATGGCACGTGGTCGTACGAGCAGGACACGCTGCTGGTCATACCCGGCCAGACAGAGCCGTTTCACCACACCGATCGCAACCGGCTGCGCAAGATCGCCGAGCCCACGCCCAATCCGACGGCGCTTGCGGCGCAACAGGCGGCCAAGTAATGTCCCAGCAGATGGCCGCACTCGATCAAGCATCGTCATATTCGTTTCGACCGGCCAACGAGCGAGATGCCGCAGAGGTGGCGGCGTGCGTAAAAGCTGCCTACCGGCACTACATTGAGCGTATCGGCAAGCCGCCGGGTCCGATGATGGACGACTATGCAAAGGTAATCCGGGAGCGTCGAGTCACTATTGCGGAAAGCCGGGGAAAGATCACGGCAGTGCTTGTTCTTGCAGTGACAGGTGAAGGATTTCTTCTCGAAAACGTGGCTGTAGATCCATCTCATCGCGGCAAAGGTCTCGGAAGAACACTCCTTGAGTTGGCGGAAGCCGAGGCGCGGCGCGAAGGATTCGAGTCGATCTATCTCTACACCCACGAGAAAATGACGGAGAACCGGGCTTTATACGCGAAGATCGGTTACGTCGAATTTGATCGACGCACAGAAAAAGGCCTTGCTCGCGTGTATATGAGGAAATCGCTTCAATGATGGCGCCGCCTAACTACCCAGTCCACCCGTTCAGCCGCCCGCGGCCTGATTCGCCGGGCCTCGACACGAAAGAAGATCATGTCTACCGCTGAAACGCTGGAACGCTTCATCGCACGAGTCGAACAGAACGCGCACGCCGAAGCCTGCGAAGAGTTCCACACGGCGCACTCGTCGATGCAGGAAAACCGGGCGCCTCCGAGGGTGGGGCGCGACGCGCATGTCGCGCACGAGCGGAAGATCATGTCGCGGGCGAAGTCTGTGTCGTCGACGTGCGTGCGCTCGGTGTTCGTGACTTAGTCAGCCGGCGACGACGGTCTGGATGGCCGCTAGGCAGGCTGCGCCAGATCCGCCTTGGTGGCCGGCACGGAGTAGCTGGCGTCGGCGTGCTTCGGCAACGCCTCCTCCCACGCCAGGTAGCGCGAGCGCAGGGCCACCAGGCGCTTGGGCTCGCGTTTGCCGAAGTTGGCGCGCTCCCGCTCGTCCTTCTCCAGGTTGAACAGGAACTCGTCGCCCTCGATGGAGAGGTACTTCCAGTCGCCCGAGCGCATCGCTTTCTGGCTGCGGTAGAGCATTTTCCAGAAAAGCTCCCGTGCAAACGTCTTTTCCGGTTTTTGAATCACCTTCAGCAGGCTTTCCCCGTCGAGCGGGTAATTCCCGTCAGCTGCGACCCCTGCCGCATCGAGAATGGTCGCGACCCAGTCCATCGTGATTGCGTGCTGCGCGGTAACGCCGCCCGCCTTCACTTTCGCCGGCCAGCGCACGATGTAGGGCACACGGATACCGCCTTCGAGCAGGTCCATCTTCTTGCCGATCAGCGGCCAGGTGTCGGAGAAACGCTCGCCGCCATTGTCGCTGGTGAAGACGACAATTGTGTTGCTCTCTAATTTATATTGTTTTAAAGAAGAAAGAATTCGACCAATTCCCTCGTCCATCTGCCGGATCATGGTCAGGTAGGTGGCGACCGAGCCACCATCGAAGTGGAATATCTTCTCGATGCGCTTCGATTCCGCCTCGTCGGCGCGCGTCAGCCAGGGCCAGTGCGGCGCGTTGTAATGGACCGAGAGGAAAAACGACTGTTGTTTTCTCCTTTTTATGAACGAAACCGCTTTTTCGGAAATGAGGTCGGTGAGATAGCCCTTGCGCGTCACCTCCTCCTCGCCTTCCCACAGGTCGTGGTTGCCCGCGGTGTCCTTGTGGCTGAAGTAGTCCATGCCGCCCGAGAGGGCGCCGAAGAATTCCTGATAGCCGCTCTTCAGCGGCCCGAAGTGCGGTGGGTAGCCGAGATGCCACTTGCCGATCAGGCCGGTGGCGTATCCGGCGTCGCGCAGCAGGGAAGGCAGGGTCGGATGCGAGGGCGGCAGCCCGAGCGCGGCGTTGCCCCGCGCGTTGCTGCGGATCGGCTCGTCGGCGCCGCCGCGCAGCCGGTGCTGCCAGCGCCCGGTCATCAGCGCGAAGCGCGTCGGCGAGCAGACCGAGGAGTTGGCGTAGCCCTGGGTGAAGCGCAGCCCGCCGCGCGCCATGCGGTCGAGCACGGGGGAGCAATCCGACCTTCCCCCGTAGCAGCCTAGATCGGCGTAGCCGAGGTCATCGGCAAGGATGAAGACGAAATTCGGCCGCAAATTACTTCTGCGCGTGCTGCTGTTCCTGCGCCGCGACCGCCACTTTCAGCAGCTGGTATTCCCGGCAGTCGGCGCCGCACAGCTTCTCGAGCTGCGCCAGGTGCTCCCGCGCCTTCGGCACGTTGCCCGACATCAGGTAGGCCTCGCCGATGTACTCGTGCGCGCCGAGGTGCCGCGGATTGATGCGCAGCGCCTCGTTGTAGTGGCGGAACACCAGGTCCATGGCCGGGTTCGGGCCCTTGCGCATCGAATAGGCATACAGGTTGTGGGCATCGGCGCTCTGCGGATTGCGCTCCACCGCTACGCGCAGGAGGGCCTGGGCACCCACCCAATCCTGCTTCGCGATCGCATCGCGGGCCTGCTCCATCTGCAGGTCCTTCTTGTCCGGATCCTTCGGGTCGGGCTTGGGCGTATCGGCCGCCCACGTCGTAGCGGCGGTGAACAGGGCTATGATAAATGCATGAATGAACGCGGTCTTCGCGGTGGCTTTCATCGGGGTCTCCTGTGGGGGATGCTGCTTGCCGTAACGTTAACATGCGCGCCGCTGGATGCAAGCCCAGCGCCGCCGGGTCCTCCTTCCAATAGAGCCGAGGCGGTGGCCGCGCTGGAAAACGTAGCCGCCAAGCGACGAGCAGAGGGGGTGGCCTGGATCGCGGCCTACGGCCATATGCAGGACCAGCCGCTGCTGCTCAGGCGGCTGCGCGACGACGACGAGTTCATCCGCGACCTGGCCGAGCAAGGGCTGTGGCTGCTCTGGAGCCGCTCGGGCGACGCCGAGATCGATCGCCTGATGGCGACGGGCGTCGAATACATGCAAGCCGGGCACCACGAGGAGGCGATCGCGGCGTTCAGCGACGTCATCCGGCGCAGGCCCTCGTTCGCCGAAGGCTGGAACAAGCGCGCCACGGCGTATTTCCTCGCCGGCGACCTGAAGCGCTCGCTCGCCGATTGCGACGAGGTGATGAAACGCAACCCGCATCATTTCGGCGCACTTTCGGGCTACGGCCAGATCTACTACCAGCTCGAGCAGTACGACAAGGCGCTCGAATACTGGCAGCGCGCGCTCAGGGAGAACCCGAACATGCAGGGCGTCGAGATGAATATCCAGGGCCTCGAGGAACTGCTCAAGGAAAAACGCAGCCGCGCGATCTGACTAGACGTAGTCCCGCGCGGCGGTCTCGGCGTCCATCGGCGCGCCGGTCAGGTTGCCCTGGAAGAAGTCGCAGCCGCAGGCCTTGAGCGCTTCGCGCTGCGCCTCGGATTCCACGCCGACGGCCGTCACCTTGAGCTCCAGCGCGTGGGCGAGGCCCACGATGCCCGCGATGATCGCCCTGCCGTTCTTGTGCACTTCGGCGACGAGCGACCGGTCGATCTTCAGCCTGCCCACGGCGAGCTGCTGCAGGCCGACCAGGCTGGAGTAGGCGGCGCCGAAGCCGTCGATCGCCACCGTCACGCCCAGGTCGCGCAACTTCTTCAGCACCGCGTCGGCGAGGTCGGCGTTCTGCATCGCCGTCGGCTCGGCGATTTCGAGCTCGAGCAGCTGCGGCGGCAGCCCCGTGTCCTTGAGCGCGCGCGCCACCATCTCGGCTAGCTTCGGATCGTGGAACTGGCGCGGCGACAGGTTCACGCTCACTCGCAGGCCGCTTTCCGTGCCGATGAATGTTGCCCAGCGGCAGGCCTCGGTCAGCATCCATTCGCCTAGGCGCAGGATCAGGCCGGTGTCCTCGGCCAGCTGGAGGAATTCCGCCGGCCCGACCACCCCGCGCGTCGGATGCTGCCAGCGCAGAAGAGCTTCGTGCGCCGCAGTGCGCCCGGTGGCCGCGTCGATCACCGGCTGGTAGTACACGCGCATCTCGCCCGCCTGCACCGCGCGCCGCAGGTCGCTCTCCAGCACGATGCGCTTGGACGCGGACTGGTTCATCTGCTCGGTGAAGAACTGGTAGTTCGCGCGCCCGGTCTCCTTGGCGTGGTACATCGCCGCGTCGGCGTTGCGGATCAGCGTCTCGGCGTCGCGTCCGTCGTCCGGGAACACGCTGATGCCGACCGAGGGCGTGATGGTCAGCTCGCGGTCCTCGACCTTGAAAGGCTGCGACACGGTCTCGAGGATCTTGGCGGCGACGTTGGCGGCGTCGGAGGAGCGCTTGATCTCCGGCAGCACCACCACGAACTCGTCGCCGCCCATGCGGCAGATCGTGTCCACCACGCGCAGCTGCTTGATCAGGCGCTCGGCCACCTCCCTGAGCACCACGTCGCCCGCCGAATGCCCCAGCGAGTCGTTGATGATCTTGAAGCGGTCCAGGTCGACGAACATCACTGCGGTCTGCTTGCGGTTGCGATGGCTGAGCGCGAGCGCCTGCGTCAGGCGGTCCTCCAACAGACGCCGGTTGGGAAGCCCCGTCAGCGCGTCGTGGTCGGCGAGGTGCTGGGCGCGCGTTTCCGCCTGCCGGCGGTCCGCGATCTCGGCCTGCAGGCGTTCGTTCGCCGTCTGCAGTTCCGCCGTGCGTTCTGCGACCGCGCGCTCGAGCGCGTCGCGCGAGGCCTGCAGCGATTCGCGCACCGCGCGCTCGGCGGTGATGTCCTCGTAGATCCCGATCGTGCCTTCCGCGGGATGCGCCGGGTCGATCGCCTTGGCGACCAGCTTGCACCAGAACAACGACCCGTCCTTGCGCCGCATTTGGCGCTCGCCGACATAGGCGCTTCCGGTCGCGAGGCGCGGGTACAGCTCGGTTCCCGCGGCCTCGTATTCCTCCCTCGACAGGAACATCGACTCCGTGGACAGCCCTACCATCTCGCCCGGGCCGTAGCCGAGCATTTCCTCCAGGCGGGGATTGCAGCGCTGGAACACCCGCTGGCGCAGGAACGCGATGCCCACCGTGGCGTTCGTCAGGATCAATTCCTGCTCGGCCAGCGCCCGCTGCACGCGCGCCTCCGCCTCGCGTTCCAGGGTCACGTCCTCCAGGCTCCAGATCCATTCCTGGTCGCTGCCGCCGGCGTCGATGCGCCGCCCACGCGTGCGGCACAGGAAGGTCGAGCCGTCGCTGCGCTTGAAGCGCCACTCCATGCTGTGCGTCCCGCCCGGCGCGGTGTTGCCGTGGGCAAGGCTGCCCGCCTGGGTCCACTCCTCGTCGCTCGCGAACAGGACCGACGAGGGGAGGCCGATCAGCGCGCCGGGCGCGGCGCCGACCATGTCTTCGAGGAAGCGGTTGCAGCGCTGGATCGTGCGGCTGCGCACGAAGGCGATGCCCACGGTGGCGTTGTCGAGGATCAGCTCCTGCTCGCGCACCATGCGCTGGATCTCGCCGTCGGCGCGGCGACGCTCGGTGATGTCCTCGAACAGCCACACGTAGCCCTTCTTCAGGTTGCCCGGCTCGAGCGCCCGCCCGGTGCGCCGGCACCAGAAGCCCGAGCCGTCCTTGCGCCGCAGCCACTGGTCCATCGAGGGCGACTTGCCGGCCTCGATCTCGGCGATGAAGCGCCCGCTGGCCTCGAATTCCTCGTCGGTGAAGTAGTACTGCCGGGTCGACATGTTGAGCGCTTCGCCGGGGCCATAGCCGAACAGTTCCTCGAAGCGGCGGTTGCAGCGCACGATCTTGCGCTCGCGCAGGAACGCGATGCCGATCACCAGGTTGTTGGCGATCGCCTGGTGCTCGGAAAGCAGGCGCTGCAGTTCCTCCTCCGAGCGCTTCTGTTCGGTGATGTCCTCCAGCAGCCACACCGAGCCGCGCGCCGGATCACCGGGGTCCACCGCGCGGCCGGTCGAGCGTTCCCAGAACACCGTGCCGTCGCGCCGCCTAGCCTGCATGACGTGGGTATGCGTCTGCCCGCGCGCCATTTCGGCGTGGCTCCCGGAGGCGAGCGCGTAGTTGCTGTCCGCAGCGTAGGTGGTCGAGGTGGGCTTGCCGTTCAGCTCGCCGGGCGCGAAGCCATACATTTCCTCCATGCGGCGGTTGCAGCGCACGATGGTCCGGTCGCGAACGAAGCAGATGCCGATCGATGCGGTGTCGAGGATCGCGTTCTGCTCGCGCAGCAGGCGGGTGACCTCGTCGGCATGGCGCTTGCTGTCGGTGATGTCCTCGACGATCCACACCGTGCCGCGCTGCGTGTCGGTCGGGCTGACCGCCTTGGCGATCATGCGCGCGAGGAAGGTCGAACCGTCCTTGCGCCGCAACTCCCATTCGACGTCCAGCTGGCGGCCCGAGCCTAGCAGCGGCACCGCGATACCGCCCATCGCCTCGTAGCTTTCGCGCGAGGGATATACCACCTCGCCCGGCTGGCCGATCAGGTCCTCGGCCTTCCAGCCGAGCATCTCGGCGAACTTCGGATTGCAGAGCGTGAACTTGCGGTCGCGCGTGAAGGCGATGCCGATGGAAGCATTGGCGAGGATCGCCTTGTACTCGAGCTGCGCGTCGCGGGGCCGGCCGGCATAGCCTGCGGGCGGCGATTCCACGCCGGGAGGAGCGGCCTGCCCGGAAGCGGAATCTTCGACTGGGCTGCGATCATTCATCGGTGCGAGATGGAATCGTACCCCCATTCATGGTCCTCGCGCTTGACGCTGCAGCCCTGCGGCGGCAGATGGATGACAACAAGGTCTCCTCTCGCTACCAGAAGCTCTCGACGGTAATCTGCCCCGGGCTGCGGCGCCGGTGCTTCTTCAGGCCGCGCGCAACGAGTTCCGCGGCCACGTCCCTGAGCATCTGCGGATTGCCGCAAAGCATGAACTGGGAACGCTCGGGCGAGATCGGCCCGGCGAGCGTTTCCAGGCGGCCGTCGCGGATCGCCTCCGGGACGCGGCCCGCGAGCGATCGCGGATGCGCTTCCCTGCTGACGAAGCTGACGTACCGGAGCTGCTCCCTGCGGGATTGCAGTTCCCGGATCGCGTCCCCGTACACCAGCTCGCTCGCGCGCCTCGCCGCGTGCACCAGGATTACGCGGCGGTAGCGCTGCCAGGGCGCCCCGGTGCGCAGGATGGACATGAACGGCGCGATGCCGGTGCCGGTGGCGACCAGCCAGAGGTCTTCCGCCGGGGGCACTTCGGACACGATCAGCCAGCCGGCGGGATTGTCCGCGACTTGGATCGCGTCGCCCGCCTTCAGCCGCGCGAGGCGCGGCGAGAGCGGACCTTCGGGCACGATTACGCCGTAGAACTCGAGCACCGGGTCGTCTGGCGCATTGACGAAGGAGAACGGCCGCGCAATGCGCTCGCCCTCCACGTCCAGCGCGATGCGCACGAACTGTCCTGCTACAAACTGCAGGCGCGGTGCGGCCACGCGCAAGGAGAACAGGCTATCGGTCCATTGGCGGTTTTCCAGCACCCGCCCGTCAAGCCAGCCGCTCATTGAACGGGATACGGCTCTATGTAGAGGTCCTGGACGTCGGCGCCCAGCACCACGATGGAGCCGCGGCGGCGGTTGTTGCCGTTGTCCGAGAATTCGAAGACGAACACGCGCCGGATCCTCAGTTCGCCCGCGTCGTTGCGCCCCAGACGCAGCCCGGCGCCCACCACTGTCTCATCGAGCAGTTGCAGGCCGTTGCGCTCGCAGGCGGCGCGCCCCGCGGCCAGCGCTCTTTCGCGAGCGCGCAGGCTGTCGATCCAGAAATAGAGGCCCGCAACGATCAGAACGATGGCCGCCGCTTCCCACATCTACTGCGCGCAGGGACTCGGATAGATCGCGTTGACCGCTTCTATGTCGGCCTGGACTTCTTGCGGCAGATTCATATCGAAGAATCCCGACAATTCCTCCAGTTGCGCGATCGAGGTCGCGCCGATGATGGTGGATGCGGTGAAGAAACGGCTCCTGGTAAACGCGAGCGCGACGCCGGCGAGCGGCAGGCGGTGCTTTTGCGCGAGCTTCCGGTATTCCGCCGCCGCGGCGAGCACGCGCGGCCGCTTGTAGCGCTCGCCGAAATCCGGGAATTTCTGCAATCGGGCTTTGAGCGGCCAGGGTTTTGCCATTAATTTTCCGGTGAGCAGGCCCATCGCAAGCGGAGAGTAGGCGAGCAACGGAACGTTCACGCGGCGACTCGCTTCCGCCAGATCGCCGTCGAACATCCGGTTGACGAGGCTGTAGCCGTTCTGCACCGAGGCGGGCGGCGGCAGGCCGTGCGCGCCGGCCAGCCGCGTGAATTCGCACAGGCCCCAGGCGGTTTCGTTCGACAGGCCGTAGGCGCGGATTTTCCCGGCCTTGATCGCCGCCGCCATCCCCTCGATCTGCTCGAGGATGGGCGTTTCCTCGCGTTCTTTCGACGGGTCGTACTGCCAGGCGCCGAAGGCCGGCACGTAGCGCTCGGGCCAGTGGATCTGGTAGAGGTCGATGTAGCCGGTCTGCAGGCGCTTCAGGCTGTCGTCGATCGCCCAGGGGATGGTTTTCTTCGTGACACGGTTCTCGCCGTTGCGGATCCATTCGCGCCGCCCGGGGCCCGCGATTTTCGACGCCACGATGACGCTCGCGCGTTTCGCCCTGTTCTTCCCCAGCCAACTGCCGAGGATTTTCTCGGTGGCGCCCTGCGTCTTCTGCGCCGGCGGGATCGGGTACATCTCGGCGGTGTCGATGAAGTTGATGCCGCGGTCGAGCGCCCACTCGATCTGCGCATGGCCCTCGGCTTCCGTGTTCTGCTCGCCCCAGGTCATGGTACCGAGGCAGATTTCGCTCACTTCGAGCCTGCTCGAGCCGAGCCGGTTTCGCTTCATGCGTACGATTTTCTCACGCCGGGACCGGCTGCCGGCGCAGCGCGAACGCCGGCACCGGCTGCGCAAATCCCTTGAGCGCGATAGGGCCAAGCTCGTCGAAGGCGAAAATTCCCTCCAGCGCTCCCACCGTCTTCCGGTCGGCGAGAATCTGGCCGCTTTTCGCCTCTGCGCACAACCGGGCCGCGAGATTGGTGACCGGACCAATGGCGGCATAGTCCCGACGGCCTTCGAAGCCGATGGCGCCTAGCGTGGCAAAGCCCTGCGCGATTCCCGCGCCCAAGCCAAGGTCATAGCCGCGCCTCTTCCAGAGCGCCGCGATGGGATCAAAGGCGCGCATCATCGCGAGCGCCGACTGCACCGCGCGCTCGGCGGGCCGCTCGACCGGCAGCGGATCGTTGAAGAAAACCATCACCGAGTCTCCGGCGAAGCGTTCGATCGTGCCTTCGTGCTCCATCACCAGCCTGCCCAGCGCGCCATGAAAATCGCGCAACAGCTCCATGACTTCCTCCGGCTCCGCAGCGCCCGTGAATGCGGTGAAGCCGCGCAGATCGAAGAACTGCACCGTGATCTCGCGCCGATGGGTCTTGAGCAACTCCTCTCCCTTGCCGGCAGCGAGCAGCTCGGCGAGCTGCGGCGAGAAGAAGCTCTTCAGGCGCGCCAGGCGCTCTTCGTTAGCAATCTCGAGCAGCCGGCTCTTGTCGCCGATCTCGTGGAACAGCCGCACATTCTCGATCGCGATCACCGCCTGGTCGGCGAAAGTGGCGAGCAGCGCCATCTGTTTGTCCGACAGCGCTCCAGGATCCGGGGAATTCACGCCGATCGCACCGAGCACTTTGCCATCTCTAATGAGTGGCGCAATGGCATTGGCGCGGAAATTCAACGCGTGAGCGTTCGCCTTGGCGTAGGGAGGCGCGTCCGGCGCAAGCGTGTCCGCGAGTTGCATCGCCCTGCCCTCCAGCACCACCCGCCCGAGGAGACTTTCGCGATCAACCGGCATCAACTCGGCGCTCTGCAAACTCGCTGCCGTCGGGTCGCTCAGCGCCCGGCGACGAAGCCCATCCGCCTCGGTCAGCCTCAGGCCGGCCCTGCGTCCGAACAGGCGCGCTGCGCTTTGCACGATTGCATCGAACACTGGTTGCACGTCCGCGGGCGAACTCGCGATTACCTTGAGAATCTCCGCCGTTGCCGTCTGCCGCTCGAGCGCTTCCTTGGTCTCGTTGAACAGACGCACGTTCCCGATCGCGATCACAGCCTGGTCGGCGAAGGTACGGACCAGCGCGATTTGCTTCTCCGTGAACGGTCGCACCTCCGGACGATAAATGGCGAGATTGCCGATCACCCCGTCTTCCTTGAGCAGCGGCACGGCGAGAAACGTCCGCACCCCGGCCACCTCGACCATCTTGACTATATTCGGCCTGCCATCCCGATACGCTTGCGACTCCCGAATGTCGGAAACATGCACCGGCTGCCGGTCGTCAATGATGCGCCGGAGAAAAGCTTCCGGCTTGAACGCACCCCGTTCGAATACCCATTTTTCGAATTCCGGGTTCGACCCGCGATGGGCGGCCGAGCGAAATCTCTCGCCGTCATACAAATTAAGAATGCCGAAGTGCGCGTCACATAGTCCGACCGCGCTACCCAGAATGGCATCAAAAACTGGCCGGAGATCGTTCGGCGAACCGCTGATAACCCGGAGTATCTGCGCCGTCGCCGTCTGCTGCTCGAGTGCCTCCCTGGTCTCGTTAAACAGGCGCACGTTCTCGACCGCGATGACGGCCTGGTCTGCGAAGGTCTTGAGCAGATTGATCTGCTGAACAGTAAAGGGCCCGGGCTCCCGGCGCGTAACGTTGATCGTGCCGATGGCAACGCCTTTACGGAGCATGGGTACGGCCAGGATGCTGCGAAAACCCCTCGCACGCGCCATCAGACGCAATTCGTTCGGGAAATTCGGGTCAGATTCCGTATCGCCGACGTTGCTCACCACCCCGGTCCGCACTGCCGTGCCGGTAACCCCCACGTCCGAAACCGCCCGCGGATAACTCTTCTCAAGCACCCTGTCGCCGGATTTGTCTGTCGGTGTATAGGCGACCAGGTGCAACTGATCGCCAATAACGCGACTGACAAGTGCCGAGAATCCTCCGATCAACCGCTTCGCGCTGTACACGATGGCATCGAATACCGGCTGCACGTCCGTAGGCGAACTCGCGATCGCCTTGAGAATATCCGCAGTCGCTGCCTCCCGGGCGAGCGCATCGGCGAGTTGCTGCTTGGCGCTGGAAGCGCCGGTTTTTTCGGACGCGATCGCCTTTCGCCGCGCTCTCGGCGGTGCCTTGTGCCCGCGTTTGGTGCCTTTCGCCATCGGCCGTCTCCCTGTCGGTCCCGACGCCTGCCGCATCATAGTAGAGTTACATTGAGGAATCACGACATTGAGCGCGCTCATTCCGTTTCCCGACGGCGGCTACGCCTTCGTAGAGGGCGTGTTTCCCTACTCCCAGGGCGTGGTGGCGCTGCCCGACTTCGCCATCGAGCGCGCGAGCTTCGGGCGCCCGGTGCCGATGGCCGAAGGCTTCCGCGAAATCGCCAGGTTTCTCGCCCGGCAGAACCGGCCGAAGACGGCGCTATGCGCCGCGGAGCTGCGCTCGCCGAAGCCGTTCAGCTTCGAGGGCTTCGCGGACTTCAACAAGAGCTACGTCGCGGTGCTGGAAAAATGGCGCCTGTACCGGAACGCCAAGAACCCGGTGGCGCGCTCAAACGTCGCACCCGACACGGACCCGCCCGCCGAGCCCTGCTTTCATGCCTTCTGCTACACCGTGCCTTCGGTGCGCACCGGATCCTTCGTCGTCGCGGGCAGCGGCGAATGGCCCGAGGGCGGGCGTTTCCCGGAGGACATCGTGGCCCGCGGCGACGTGTCGCTGGCCGGGCTGAAGCGCAAGAGCGATTGGGTGCTCGACACGATGGAGTACCGCATGAAGCGGCTGGGGGTGGGCTGGAGGCTGGCGACAGCCACGCAGATCTACACGGCCCACGACATCCATGCGCTGATGCCGAAAATTCAGCAGCGCGTGCAGCCGAGCAGCATCACCCGCCACAACTGCCGGCCGCCGATCGAAGAACTCGAATACGAGATGGACCTGCGCGGCGTCAGCGTGGAGCGGCTGCTCTAGGCGCGCGAAACCGGAAGTTGAGCCGGCGCCAGCCCTCCTCGAGCGCGCCGAGGATGCCCTTGGGCATGAAAATGATGAACAGCACCAGCATCACCCCGTAGATGGTGCTGTCGAGCGCGGGAAAGCGGTTGCCGAAGGCGTAGCGCAGGCCCTCGGCGAGCAGCAGCGTGAAAGCCGCGCCCACGGTGGGCCCGAGCCGCGCGAACATGCCGCCGGCGATGGCGCCGAACACCATCTGCAGGCTGATGGCGATGCCGGACACCGTATCGGGATTGACGTAGAGCTGGTACTGCGCGTAGAGCACGCCGCCCGCGCAGGTCATGAGCGCCGAGATCATGGTGATGCGCAGCTTGGCGCGCGTGACATGAATGCCGATCGAGGCCGCGGCCTCCTCCTCTTCGCTGATCGCCTGCAGCGCGATGCGGGCCATGCTGCGGTCCACCAGCCGCCAGATCCACAGTCCCCCGAGCCAGACCACCAGCACGATGTAGAACCACACCAGCTTGTTGGAGAACTGCAGCGCCGCCAGCGACACCGTCGCGCCCTCGTGCAGCGCGGGGTCGGGCGTCGCGCCCAGCGACCCGCCCGTCTGGTCGCGCAGCGCGACGATGATGAGCCGCGTCACTTCGGACAGCGCGAGCGTCACCAGCGCGAAATAGTGGCCGATGATCTTGAAGCGGAAACAGGGATAGCCGATGACGAAGGCGGTGGCCGCGGTGGCGGCGAAGGCGGCAAGGGCGCCCAGCCACGGCGAGACGCCGAAGTGGTTCCAGAGCATCACCACCGTGTAGGCGCCTATGCCCATGAAGGCGCCGTGCCCGAAGCTGATCATGCCCAGGCGCCCCATCAGCGACCAGCTGGTATAGACGTAGCCCCAGAGCAGCACCTGGATCAAGAGATGCAGCGGGTAGTTGCCCATGCCAAGTAGCGGAGCGGCGGCGAGAGCGGCGAGAGCGATGTATTTCATCCGGTACGTTTCATTTTCCGCCGAGGATGCCCCGCGGCCGCCAGAACATGACCGCAATGAAGAAAATGAACGAAAACACGTAGCCCCACTCGAGCTGGAAGAAGAAGCCGCCCACCGAGATGAACTGCGCGAACAGGAACGCGGCGATGAAGCCGCCGACCATGTTGCCCAGGCCCCCGAGCACGCAAATGAGGAAGGTGATCGGCCCGAAAGACAGGCCGATCGCCGGATGGACGTCGTATTGCAGCACCAGCAGGCAGGAGGCGAGGCCCGCGAGCGCGCCGCCCAGTGCCGAGGTGATGACGAAGACGCGCGAAGGACTCACGCCCATCAGCGGCATGATGGCGCGGTCCTGGCTGATGGCGCGGATCGCGGTGCCGAGGTAGCTGCGCTTGAGGAAGAGATACATGCCGACCATCCCGGCCAGCGCGACGCAGAACGCGACCAGGCGCGAAGCGGAAAACGACATCTCCCCCAGCGTGATCGAAGGCAGCGTCACGCCCAGGTTCTTGAACTCGATGCCGAAGAGAAGCGTCGCCGCCGCCTGCAGGAAGAACAGCACGCCGCCCGTGACCAGCAGCTGGTTGATCGGCTCGGCGGTCAGCACTGGGCGGATCACGAACTGGTGCAGCGCCGCGCCCAGCGCGGCCACGATCGCCACGGCGCAGGGCATGGCGGCGAACAGCGGCCAATGGTACTGCACGTGCAGGTAGTACACCGCGTACATGCCGCACATGATCAGTTCGGCGTAGCAGATCCATACCACGTCGATGACGCCGAAGATCAGGTTGAGTCCCAGCGACAGCAGCGCGAGCAGGCCGCCGAGCAGCAACCCGTTGAGCACGGCTTCGAGCAGGAAGATGTCGAAGACGTCGCTCATATCCCCAGGTAGGCCTTGCGGATATGCTCTGAGCCCAGCAGTTCGGCGGCTGGCCCGGAATCCTTGATGCGGCCGGTCTCGAGCAGGTAGGCGCGGCCCACCACCTTCAGCACCTGGCGGATGTTCTGCTCGACGATCAGCACGGTGTAGCCCTGCTCGCAGATGCGGCGCACCAGGCCGAATATGGCCTGCACCACCACCGGCGCGAGGCCGGCGGAGGGTTCATCGAGCAGCAGCAGTTTCGGGCCCGACATCAGCGCACGCCCGATGGCGCACATCTGCTGCTCGCCGCCCGACAGGGTGCCCGCGAGCTGCGCACGGCGTTCTTTCATTCTGGGGAAGAGGCCGTAGACGAATTCCAGTCTTTGGCTGAAAAACTTCCTGGAAGAAACTTCAAAAGCCCCCATTTTCAAATTCTCTTCCACCGTCAGCCGCGGGAACAGGCGCCGGTTCTCGGGCACGTGCGCGATGCCGCGCGCGATCACCTCGTGCGCGGGCAGCTCGGCGAGCGCGCGGCCCTCCATGCGGATCTCGCCCGAGGTGGCCTCGATCAGCTTGGAGATCACGCGCAGCAGCGTGGTCTTGCCCGCGCCGTTCGGCCCGATCACGGCGACCGATTCCCCGGCCTTCACTTCGAGGCTGACTTCGAACAGCGCCTGGAAACCGCCGTAGCCCGCCGACACTTTGTTGAGCGACAGCATCTCAGTTCTGCCTGTCGGCGACCGTCTGCTGGACGTCCGCAGCGTCGGTGCCCAGATAGACTTCGATCACTTTCGGATCGTGCGCCACTTCCGCCGGCTTGCCCTGGGCGATCACCTCGCCATGGTCGAGCACCACGCAGCGGTCCACCACCCGCATCAGCACGCCCATGATGTGCTCCACCCACACGATGGTGACGCCGCGCCTGTCCCTGATCGCGGCCAGCATGTCCGCGGCCTGCTCCATCTCGGAATGGTCCAGTCCTCCCAGCGATTCGTCGGCGAGCAGCAGTTTCGGCCGCGTCGCCAGCGCGCGCGCGAGTTCCAGCTTCTTCAGCCCCGCGGCGCCCAGCCCGTCGACGCGCGCGCTTTCCTCGGCGGGCAGGTTGACCAGCTGCAGCGACCCGGCGGCCTCGGCATACGCTTTTTCCCGGGAGAGCTTCTGGTTCTGGCCGTAATAGGCCGCGAGCGCGACGTTCTCGATCAGCGACAGCTTGCGGAACGGCCGCGGAATCTGGTACGTGCGCCCGATCCCGGCGTGCGCGACGCGGAAAGCCGGCAGGCCGGCGATCTCGCCGCCGAGAAAGCGCACCGAGCCCGAGGTAGGCGCAAGCGCGCCCGCGATCAGGTTGAAGGTGGTGCTCTTGCCCGAGCCGTTCGGGCCGATCAGCCCGAGGATTTCGCCCTCGGAGACCGAGAACGAAACGCCGTTTACGGCAACGAAGCCGTCAAAGCTTTTCGCTAGCTGCGAAACCTCCAACACTTATGGAGCAAACACGTGACCCTTCGGGAACGGCAGCACCGGGTCGGTGGTCTGGATCTGCAGGGGCCAGACGATGCGCCCGCGGCCGTTCACATACTGCATCACGACGACGAAGGCGCGCTCGTTCTGCCCCGCGAGCGGCGTGCCGGGAGGATAGAACTTCACGCCGTAGCCCTGGATGGTGCCGCCCGGCGGGATGTCGGTGTCGAGCGCGGCCTTCCTGAGCGCCTCGGGATCGAAGCCGCCGTATTTCTTGATGGCGCGCGGCAGCACGTCGGTCAGGAAGAGGTAGGTGTTGTTGAAACCCATCGAGACGTGCGGCGGCAGCTCGCCCGGCCCCTTGACCGCCTCGTAGCGCTTGACCATCTCCCTGGTCAGCTCGCCCATGCCGGGCTTGAGCGTCTTCGGATCGAGCAGCTGGGCCGCGACCGGGTCGATGGAGTGGAAGTAATTGACATCATCGCCGAAGGTCGCGCGCAGCTTGTCGATCTGGCTGTGGCCGGCGCCGTGGCCGATCATCGCCTTGAACTTCAGGCCCTGCTCCTTCGCCTGGCGCAGGAACAGCGTGATATCCGGGTTGTAGCCGGTATGCAGGATCACGTCCGGCCGCGCGCGCTTGAGCTTGGTCACGAGGCTGGAGAGGTCCGGCGCGCTCGCCGAGTAGCCCTCGTCCAGCACGATGTTCAGGCCGTTCTTCTTGCACTCGGACTCGTTGCCCGCG
>DATGGA010000078.1:0-49130 GCA_035308765.1 Burkholderiales bacterium | reverse complement strand
CATCAAGCGCAGCGGCTACGGACCGAACCTGTTCGACGCCTGGCGCTATCTCGACATCGGCCAGCCGGGCATGGACAACGCGAAGCGCCCGCTGAACCCGGATTTCGTGCTCAACCAGACGCGCTACAAGGGCGCGGAGATACTGCTTGCGCGCAAGAACTTCGGCTGCGGCAGCTCGCGCGAGCACGCGCCCTGGGCGCTGCAGCAGCACGGCTTCAAGTGCGTGATCGCGCCCTCGTACGGCGACATTTTCTACAACAACAGCTTCAAGAACGGCTTCCTGCCGGTGGCGCTGGCCGAATCGCAGGTGGACAGTCTGTTCTATGACAGTGCATTGCCGGGCTTTCGGCTGGTCGTGGATCTCGACCGGCAAACGGTTTCGACCACCGATGGCTCGAAGTCGTACAAGTTCGACGTCGATCCCTCGCGCCGCCATTCGCTGCTGAACGGCCTGGATGAAATTGGCGCGACGCTGCGCCACGCCGACGAGATCCGCGCCTTCGAAGCCCGCCGGCAGGTGCAGTTCCCCTGGCTGTTCCGGTAGCGCTGTCATGAAGATCGCAGTGCTGCCGGGCGACGGCATCGGCAAGGAAATCATTGCCGAAACTATTCGCGTGCTGGGGCGGCTCGGACTCAGCTTCGAGTTCGAGCAGGCGCCGGTCGGCGGTGCCGGCTATGAGGCCTCCGGCCATCCGCTGCCGCAGGCGACGCTGGCTCTGGCGAAGCAAGCCGACGCCATCCTGTTCGGTTCGGTCGGCGATCCGAAATACGACAGCCTCGAATCGTCCAAGCGTCCGGAGCAGGCGATTCTCGGCCTGCGCAAGGAGCTTGCCCTGTTCGCCAACCTGCGGCCGGCGCAGGTCTACGAAGAACTCGCGGCTGCATCGGCGCTCAGGCCCGAGGTGGTCGCGGGACTCGACATACTGATCGTGCGCGAACTGACCGGCGACATCTACTTCGGCCAGCCCAAGGGCATCCGGCGGCACGAATCGGGCGGCAGGGAGGGCTTCGACACCATGCGCTACACCGAAGCCGAGATCCGCAGGATCGCACGCGTCGCGTTCGGCGCGGCCCGCAAGCGCGGCAAAAAGGTCTGTTCGGTGGACAAGGCGAACGTGCTGGAAACGTCGCGGCTCTGGAGGGAGATAGTCGCCGAGGAAGCGAAACAATTCGGCGACATCGAGCTGTCCCACATGTACGTGGACAACTGCGCGATGCAGTTGGTGCGCAATCCCAAGCAGTTCGACGTGATCGTCACCGGCAACATGTTCGGCGACATCCTCTCGGACGAGGCGTCGATGCTCACGGGCTCGATCGGCATGCTGCCATCGGCATCGCTGGACGCGAACAACAAGGGCCTCTACGAGCCGATTCACGGCTCGGCGCCGGACATCGCCGGCAAGGGCATCGCGAATCCGCTGGCGACCATTCTGTCGGCGGCGCTGATGCTGCGCCACTCGCTGAACCAGGGTGCCGCTGCGGAGCGTCTCGATCGCGCGGTGAAGCAGACGCTGCGAGACGGCTATCGCACCGCTGACATATATACTGCGGGAACGAGGAAGGTAAGCACTGTGGAAATGGCGTCCGCAGTCGCGGAACGGCTGTAGAAGAACGGGAACGCGGTCATGTTGAGAGTCGGCATCGTCGGTTGGCGCGGTATGGTGGGATCGGTACTCGTGCAGCGGATGCGCGAGGAGAAGGACTTCGACCACGTCGAACCGGTGTTTTTTTCCACCTCCCGGGCGGGCGGCAAGGGCCCCGACATCGGCAGGGACGCCGGCCCGGTGGCGAGCGCCACCGACATCGGGGCGCTGAAGAAGCTGCCGGTGATCATATCCTGCCAGGGCGGCGACTACACCAACGAGATTCAGCCGAAGCTGCGCGCCGCCGGCTGGAAAGGCTACTGGATCGATGCCGCGAGCGCGCTGCGCATGAAGGACGACGCGGTGATCATTCTCGATCCGGTCAACCTGCCCGAGATCAAGAATGGCCTGACGCGCGGCGCCAGGGATTACATCGGCGGCAACTGCACTATCAGCCTGCTGCTGATGGGGATGGCTGGCCTGCTGCAGCGCGACCTGGTCGAGTGGATGACCTGCATGACCTACCAGGCGGCGTCGGGCGCGGGCGCAGCGGGCATGCGCGAACTCGTGCAGCAGATGGGATACCTGGGCGAGGTCGCGAAGCCGGCCGTCGACGATCCCGCAGCGACAGCGCTGGACATCGACCGGCGCGTCACCGCGGCGCTGCGCAACGGTGCGCTGCCGAAGAGCGAGATCGGCTATCCGCTCGCGGCCAGCCTGCTGCCCTGGATCGACAAGGATCTGGGCGACGGCCAGAGCCGCGAAGAGTGGAAGGCCCAGGCCGAGGGCAACAAGATTCTAGGCCGCAGCGACCGCCCGATTCCGATCGATGGCATCTGCGTGCGCATCGGCGCGATGCGCTGCCACAGCCAGGCGCTGACGATTAAGTTGAAGAAAAACGTGCCTCTTGGCGAGATCGAAGGCATGCTCGCCGACGCCCATGACTGGGTGAAGGTGATTCCAAACCGGCGCGAAGAGTCGCTGGCCGAACTTACGCCGGCCGCGGTCACGGGCAAGCTTTCGGTGCCGGTCGGGCGGCTGCGGAAAATGCCCATGGGCGGCGAATACCTGGCGGCGTTTACAGTCGGCGATCAATTGCTCTGGGGCGCTGCGGAACCGTTGCGCCGGATGGTTCGGATTTTGCTTGATTCCGGGGTGCATTAGGCATCCCGGCAGCGGGGCAAAAGTCGTTGCGGCGCAAGGAGCTATCGCCTCAAATTCAAGAAGGCCTCTCAGGTTGCAGGCCTAACGCCATGATGTTATTGTAGTCAGTCCCGGAAGAACGACTCAGGGTGCGCTCAGTGGGTAAAACAGTCACCGGTATTCGTATTGCCTTGGCGGCGTTGCTTTGCTCGCCGCTGGTGGCCTATTCGGCCGGGCTCGGCGGAATAACCGTCAAGTCCGCACTGGGCGAGCCGCTTAATGCCGAAATCGAGATCACTTCACTGCAGACGGGCGAGGACGATTCCGTAATCGCACGGCTTGCTTCGATGGAAGCGTTCCGGCAGGCCGGAATCGAGTTGAACCCGGCGCTGGTCGGCCTGCAATTCGCGATCGACAAACGCGGCAGCCGGCCGGTGATCCGCATGACGACCACGCAACCGGTAAACGAGCCGTTCCTCGACATCCTGGTCGAGTTGCAATGGTCCACGGGACGTCTGATCCGTGAATACACGTTCCTGCTGGATCCAGTGGAGTACCGTGGTCCGGCAGCGGCGCCCGCGCCAGCGATGAAATCCGCGCCGGCGGCGAAACAGGCGCCGGTAACCGAGCCGGCACAGCCGGCGCCCGCGCCGCGCAGCGAGTCGCGCCCGATTCCCGCGGCGGCGGCAACGCCGGCCAAGCAGGAGACGGTCAAGAAGGGCGATACGCTGGGCAATATCGCGCGCAGGAACATGCCGGATGGCGTGACGCTCAACCAGATGCTGATGGCGCTTTATCGCGCCAACCAGGATGCGTTCATCCGCGGCAATATCAACCTGGTCCGTGCGGGGCGCATCCTGAACATTCCGGACCGGGAAGCGATTGCGGCGATCAACGCGGCGGATGCCACCCAGCAGGTGCAGTCGCAGATGGCCGACTTCGCCGATTACAAGCGAAAACTCGGCGCTGCCGTGGCGGCCGCGCCCGCGGTGCCGGCTCGCGAACGCGAGGTATCCGGCCGCATCACGACGAAGCCTGAAGCGCCTGCGCCGTCCGAGCAGAAAGATCAGCTCAAGCTTTCCAAGGCCGACTCCGCGAAACCCGGTACGCCGGCTGCGAAGGCGGCAAGCGAAGACGACAAGGTGGCGCGCGAGCGCGCGCTCAAGGAATCGCAATCGCGCGTCGGCGACCTGGAAAAGAACGTCGCCGACCTGCAGAAGCTGGTCGAGATGAAGAACCAGCAGCTCGCGGAACTGGAGAAAAAGGCGGGAGCGAAGCCTGCGCCTGCGCCGGCTACTGCTCCCGCAGTGCCCGCGCCCGCCGCCAGTGCACCGGAACCTGCGAAGCCCGTGGCCGAAGCGCCGAAAGCCGCGCCCGAAACGCCCAAACCAGCAGCCGAAGCACCTAAAGCCGCCGCTGAGGCTCCCAAGCCGGCTGCAGAGGCGCCGAAAGAAGCCCCGAAAGAAGCCCCGAAAGAAGCCGTCAAAGACGCATCGAAGAAGACTGAGGCCCCGAAAGCCAAGCAGAAAGCTGCGTCGAAGGCGGCCGAATCGAGTCCGCTCGACGATATCGTGGCTTTCCTGTCCGACCCCATATCGGGCGGTGGGCTCGCCGCCGTGCTCGTCCTGCTCGGCGGATACGGCTTCTGGGCCTGGCGCCGCAAGAAGGCGTCGCAGACCAAATTCCAGGACAGCGTGCTGGGCGCGGCGTCCGGGCCGGGCGCATCTTCGGTGTTCAACGCGGCAGCGCAGCCGGCAGCGGATACGCCGCCGCCACCGCTGGCGGCGGCTGGCGTGTCGGAAGCATCGGTTAGCGGTGTCAGCGTCGGCGGCGGCGAAAGCGACGAGGTCGATCCGATTGCGGAAGCCGACGTTTATATGGCGTACGGGCGCGACGCGCAGGCCGAGGAGATTCTCAAGGAAGCGCTCGGCAAGGACGCGAACCGCGTTGCGGTGCATGCGAAGCTGCTCGAAATTTATGCCAACCGCAAGGACGCCAAGTCTTTCGAGCAGGCCGCGCTCAAGGTCAAGAGTCTTACCAATGGTGCTGGCCCTGAATGGGACAAGGCGATGTCGCTCGGTCATGCCATCGATCCGGGCAACGGCCTGTACGGCGGCGGCGGGGCCGCAGCCGAAGCCGCGCCCGCGGCCGCACCCTCGGCGGCGGCGCCGACACTCGATTTCGACATCGGTGGAGGTAGCGGCGAAGGTCCCGCGCCGGTCAAGGCGGATTCGGGGCTCGACTTCGATCTCGGCGCTACGGCGGCAATTCCGAAGAGCGACTTTGCCAAGGGCGGCACCCTGATCATCGACAGCCAGGACATCAAGCCCGCGAGCGGCGCGCTCGATTTCGATCTTGGCGGCGCGACCGACAACGACGACGGCGAAAAGACGATGCTGCTGCCGTCGAAGAAAAAGCCCGCTGCGGCTGCTCCGGCCGCCACATCGGATCCCGATGCCACGGTCGCCATGGATTTCGATCTCAACCTCGATCTTGGCGGCGCCAAGACGGGTGGCGAGAAGCCGGCGGCGGATGCGCCTCTCGACCTCGGCGGCCTGAGCCTGGACCTGGGCACGCCCGGCGGCGATGCCGGGGCCGCCAGCGCCGACCCGAAATGGCAGGAGGTAGCCACCAAGCTCGATCTCGCCAAGGCGTACCAGGAGATGGGCGACAAGGACGGGGCGCGGGAATTGCTCAACGAAGTCGCGAAGGAAGGCGACGCCGCTCAGCAGGGCCAGGCGCAGCAGATGCTTTCCAACCTGGGTTAGCCGCGGCGCTCCCGCTCAACAAGCCGCGGCGCGCAAGCGACCGCGGCTTTTTCATTATGGCGACGAGAATCGCGCTGGGAATCGAATATGACGGCAGCCGCTTCCTCGGCTGGCAGACGCAGCCGGGCGGCGGCACGGTGCAGGACGCGCTCGAGATTGCGCTCTCGGGCGTCGCGGATGCGCCGGTACGCGTGACCTGCGCGGGCCGCACCGACCGCGGCGTGCACGCGCGCGCGCAGGTGGTCCATTTCGATACCGCCGCGGAGCGTCCCGACGCGGCCTGGGTCAGGGGCGTGAACGCGATGCTGCCCGAGGCGATGGCGGTGCTGTGGTCGCAGCGCGTGGCGCAGGACTTCCACGCGCGCTATTCGGCGCGCTCGCGCGCCTACCGCTACGTGCTGGTCAACAGGCCGGTGCGTCCGGCGCTCGCGGCGCGCTACGCTGGCTGGCACCACGCGCCGCTCGAGCTCGATGCGATGCGGAAGGCTGCGTCGCTGCTGCTCGGCGAACACGATTTCTCGGCGTTCCGCGCGGCGGAATGCCAGGCGAAGAGCCCGGTGCGTACTCTGCTCGCGATCGGAATCGAACGCGATGGCGATCGCATCGAATTCCGCATGCGCGCCAATGCATGGCTGCAGCACATGGTGCGCAATATCGTCGGCACGCTGGTCTACGTCGGCAAGGGCAGGCATCCGCCGCAGTGGGCGGGGGAGCTCCTTGATTCCCGGGAGCGCGCGCTTGCCGCACCCACGTTCGGCCCCGAGGGCCTGTATCTGGAGGCAGTGGAATACGAGCCGCGCTGGAATATTCCCATGCCAGAGGTCGGGAGAACGGCCTTGCCGGCCGAATCATGAAGGATGACACTCGTTTCAGGAAGGATGGCGCTCCCGTCATGAGAACCCGCGTCAAAATCTGCGGCATTACGCGGACCGAGGACGCGCAGGCTGCTGCGCGGGGGGGCGCCGACGCCATCGGCCTGGTGTTCTATCCGCCGAGCCCGCGTTTCCTGAGTCTGGAGTGGGCGCGGCAGCTCGCCAGCGAGGTGCCCCCGTTCGTCAGCACGGTCGCGCTGTTCGTCAATCCCGCCGCCGCGGAGGTGTACACGGTTCTGGAACGCGTTCGCCCCTCGATGCTGCAATTCCACGGCGAGGAGACTCCGGTTTTCTGCGCGCAGTTCGGCGTGCCGTACATCAAGGCCTGCCGCGTAAGGCCGGAGACCGATTTGCTAGAATACCTGCGTCCGTTTTCCGGCGCGGCAGGATGGTTGCTCGACAGCCACGTCGGGGAATATGGCGGAGTGGGGGAGCGTTTCGACTGGTCGCTGGTGCCGGCCGAGCGCAGCCACCCGCTCATCCTTTCGGGTGGGCTTGCGCGGGAAAACGTGGGTGAAGCGGTTCGGCGCGTGCGTCCGTGGGCGGTGGACGTATCCAGCGGGGTCGAATCAGCCAAGGGCATCAAGGATGCGGCAATGATTGCCGCTTTCGTCGCCGAGGTCAGAAATGCAGATGTATGACCTGCCCGACTCGCGCGGGCATTTCGGACCCTACGGCGGCGTTTTCGTCGCCGAGACGCTCAGCCACGCGCTGGATGAACTGCTCGCCGCCTATGAGCGCTGCCGCAAGAATGCGGCGTTCATGGCGGAGTTCCACCACGAACTGAAGCACTATGTCGGTCGGCCCAGTCCCGTCTATCACGCCAGGCGCTGGTCGGAACTGCTCGGCGGGGCGCAGATCTACCTCAAGCGTGAGGACCTGAATCACACCGGCGCTCACAAAATCAACAACACCATCGGCCAGGCGCTGCTTGCGCGCTACATGGGCAAGAAGCGCGTGATCGCCGAAACCGGCGCCGGAATGCATGGCGTGGCGTCGGCGACGGTCGCGGCTCGCTTCGGCATGAAGTGCGTCGTGTACATGGGATCGGAAGACGTCAAGCGGCAGGCCGCGAACGTCTATCGCATGAAGCTTCTTGGCGCCGAAGTCGTGCCGGTGGAATCGGGCTCCAAGACGCTCAAAGATGCGCTGAACGAAGCAATGCGCGACTGGGTGACGAATGTGGAGGACACCTACTACATCATCGGCACGGTCGCGGGTCCGCACCCCTATCCGATGATGGTGCGCGACTTCCAGTCGGTGATCGGCGAGGAGTGCAAGCTGCAGATGCCGGAGCTCATCGGCCGGCAGCCCGATGCGGTGATCGCCTGTGTCGGCGGGGGCTCGAACGCAATGGGCATTTTTTATCCCTACATCGCCAACGAGAAAGTCAGGCTGATCGGCGTAGAGGCCGCCGGCGAGGGCCTCGCGACCGGCAGGCATGCGGCCTCGCTCAGCGCCGGTACGCCCGGCGTGCTGCATGGCAACCGGACCTACCTGCTGCAGGATGCGAACGGGCAGATCACCGAAACCCACTCCATATCCGCCGGGCTGGACTACCCCGGCGTCGGGCCCGAGCATGCCTGGCTCAAGGATCACCATCGCGCCGAATACGTCGCGGTGACCGACGGCGAAGCGCTCGAGGCATTCAGCGACCTGTGCCACTACGAGGGCATCATCCCCGCGCTGGAGTCTGCGCACGCGGCGGCGTACGCGGCCAAGATCGCGCCCGTCATGGCGAGGGACAAGCACTTGCTGGTGAACCTATCGGGGCGCGGCGACAAGGACATGCAGACGGTGGCGGAAAAGATGGGGATCAAGCTCTGATGTCGCGCATTGCCGGGCGCTTCGCCGCATTGAAGGCCGTCGGGCGCAAGGCGCTGATTCCCTACATCACCGCGGGCGATCCGCTGCCTGCCAGCACGGTGCCGATCCTGCACGGCATGGTCGAGGCCGGCTGCGATATCCTCGAGATTGGCGTACCATTTTCCGATCCCATGGCTGACGGTCCGGCGATCCAGCGCTCCTCGGAGCGCGCCCTGAAGAACGGGATCGGCCTGTCGGACGTATTGAATCTGGTGGCTCAGTTCAGGAGGAAGGATGCGGAAACCCCCATCGTTTTGATGGGCTACGCCAACCCGATCGAGGCGATGGGCGTGGAAAAATTCGTCGGCGCCGCCAAAGCTGCCGGCGTCGACGGCACGATCGTGGTGGACTATCCGCCGGAAGAATGCGGGCCGTTCTCGGACCTCTGCGCCAAGGCCGGCATCGATTGCATTTTTATGCTCGCGCCCACTTCCACGGACGCGCGCATCCGCGAAGTGGCGCGCGTCGGCACGGGCTATCTCTACTACGTGTCGCTCAAGGGAGTGACCGGAGTAAAAAGCGCGGACACGGCAGATGTTGTCGCCCACCTGCCGAAGATTCGGGCGATTTCCAAGCTTCCCATCGGCGTCGGCTTCGGCATCAGGGACGCGGAGTCGGCGCGCGCGATATCGAAGACCGCGGACGCCGTGATCATCGGCAGCCGCATAGTGCAGGAGATCGAAAGCGCGGGCCCGGCGCATGCCGTGGCGCGCGTCAAAGCCTTGCTCCTGCCCATCCGAAAGGCGCTGGATTCATGAGCTGGCTGCAGAAGCTCCTGCCGCCCAAGATCCAGCGCGCCACCGGGCCGCGCAAGCAGGTTCCGGAAGGCCTCTGGACCAAGTGCCCGGCCTGCGGCGCGGTGCTCTACAGCACCGACCTGGAAAAAAACCTCAATGTTTGTCCGAAGTGCGGCGACCACCAGCGTATCGGCGCGCGCGCGCGCCTGGACGGCTTGCTCGATCCCGAGGGCCGTTTCGAGATCGGCGCCGAGGTCTTGCCGGTGGACAGCCTCAAATTCAAGGATTCGAGGAAATATCCTGAACGGCTGGAAGAAGCGCGGACGTCCACCGGGGAAACCGACGCGCTCATCGTGCTGCAGGGCTCGATCAAGTCCCTGGGCGTGGTCTGCGCGGCCTTCGAATTCGATTTCATGGGCGGCTCGATGGGGTCCGTGGTCGGCGAGCGCTTCGTGCGCGGCGTGCGTGTAGCTATCGAGCAGAAGCTGCCCTACATTTGCTTCACGTCCACGGGCGGTGCGCGGATGCAGGAGGGGCTGCTCTCCCTCACCCAGATGGCCAAGACCACCGCCTCGCTCACCGAGCTTGCCCAGCGCAAGCTGCCGTTCGTCACGGTGCTGACGGACCCGACCATGGGCGGCGTCTCGGCGAGTTTCGCCATGATCGGCGATATCGTCATCGCCGAACCCAAGGCGCTGATCGGTTTCGCCGGCCCGCGCGTCATCGAGCAGACCGTGCGGCAGAAGCTGCCCGAGGGATTCCAGCGCGCCGAATTCCTGCTCGAGAAGGGCGCGATCGACATGATCGTGGACCGTCGGCAGATGCGCGACAAACTGCATACGATGCTGGCGCTGCTGCTCGGAAAGCCTGCCGACGGCAGTTCGTGAACGTGAAGGACGCTCACTCCGTGAGCGTAGGTTCTCTCCCTGACTGGCTCGCGTACATCGAGCGCCAGCATCCGCAGTCCATCGCCCTGGGGTTGGACCGGGTTCGCCAGGTTTTCTCCGCATTAAAAATAAAAATTTCCTGCCCTGTCGTTACCGTCGGCGGCACCAACGGCAAGGGATCTACTTGCGCGATGCTGGAATCCGTCCTGGGGTTCGCCGGCTATCGCACCGGGCTTTACACCTCGCCGCATCTGCTGCGCTATAACGAGCGTGTGCGCATTGCCGGCCGCGAGGCAGAGGATGCGACGTTCGCGGAAGCCTTTGCCGAGGTGGAATCCGCACGCGGCTCGATACCGCTGACATATTTCGAGTTCGGAACGCTGGCGGCTTTCGTCCTTTTTTCAAAAGCAAACCTCGACGCCGCGGTACTGGAAGTCGGCCTGGGAGGGCGGCTGGACGCGGTGAACGTCGTCGACGCCGACTGCGCGGTGCTCACCAGCGTCGGTATCGACCACGTGGAGTTCCTCGGCGATACGCGCGAAACCATCGGCGCCGAGAAGGCGGGCATCTTCCGCGCCGGCCGGCCCGCTGTGGTGGCCGATCCCGATCCGCCGCGCTCGGTCCTGGGGTCGGACGCGAAACTGCTGCTGCTGGGCCGCGATTTCGGCTACCAGCCGCAGGGAACGCAGTGGTCCTACTGGGGCCCCGCCGGCAAGCGCTCGGGCCTGGCGCACCCCGCGCTGCGCGGGGCCATGCAGTTACGCAACGCGAGCGCGGCATTTGCCGCGCTGGACGCCCTGCGCGAAAAGCTGCCCATCGCCATGCAGGATGTACGCCGCGCGCTTGCCGAAGTCACCTTGCCCGGCCGCTTCCAGGTGCTGCCGGGACGTCCCCAGGTAGTGCTCGACGTCGCGCACAATCCTGAAGCGGCGGCCGCGCTGGCGGCAAATCTCGGCGACAGCGGCTATTCTCCGGAGACGATCGCCGTATTCGGCATGCTGCGGGACAAAGATATTGCAGGCGTGGTGCGCGCGGTCGCGTCGCGTATCACGCGCTGGCACCTCGCGACGCTGCCGGGACCGAGAGGCGCGGATGCGGGCCTGCTTGCCGGCGTTCTTCGCGAATTGAGGATCCAGACGCCCATCGCCGAACATGGCAGCGTGGCCGAAGCGCTCGCTGTCGCCAAAAACGAAGCTGCCGAGAATGATAAAATCGTGGTGTTCGGCTCCTTTCTCACGGTTGCCGGCGCCTATGGCTGATAACGAAGACGTCAATACGCTCAAGCGCCGCGGCCGCCGCCGGCTGGTCGGCGCCATCGCGCTCGTGCTGGCGGCCGTCATAGTGCTGCCGATGGTGTTCGATTCGGAGCCCAAGGGCAGCGCGCCGCCGGTCAGCGTGCGCATCCCAGGCGAGGACGAGACCCAGTTCGCTCCCAAGGTCACGCCCAAGGGGCCCGCCGTGCCCGAGCAGGCCGTTCCCGAGAAGGCAGTCGAGAAAACGGTAGACAAGGCCGCCGAGAAGGCGCCCGAAAAGGCTCCGGAGAAAGCGCCTGAGCCGGTGGCCGAGGAGTCGGCGCCGAAGATAGAAATCAGCGTCACCAAGGCTTTCGAGAAGCCGGCCGCCGACGCGGAGAAGCAGCGCGCGGAAGCGGCTCTGGCCGGAGAGCAGTTCATCGTGCCGGCAGGGGCCTATCTCGATCCGGCGGGCGTCATCGAGAAGCTCAGAGCCGCGAAGATTCCGTATTACACCGAGCCGATCGCAACGAAAGACGGTCCTGTGACACGCGTGCGCGCCGGGCCTTTCGCCAGCCGCGACAACGCCGAAAAAGTGGTGAAACAACTGAAGGATCTCGGCTTGAAACCGGGCAACGTCGCCCCCAAATCCTGAGATGACCTGGCTGGATTACGCCGTGATCGGCGTATTTGCGGCTTCCCTCGCAGTCGGCGCATGGCGGGGCCTGGTGCGCGAGGTGGTTTCGATCCTTGGATGGGTGATCGCATTTCTGGCCGCAAATCTCTTTGCAGGACCTCTGGGCGCGGCTATGCCACAGGCCATTCCCACGCCAGAATTGAGGGTCGCAGCCGCGTTCGTGACGGTATTCGCCCTCTCGCTGATGGTGACTTCGCTTGCAGGATTGCTGATATCGAAGATTGTGAGCGCAGTGGGCCTGGGCGGCCTGGACCGGCTGCTGGGGGCCATTTTCGGCATCGCGCGCGGCGTGTTGATCGTGCTGGCCGCAACTTTGCTGGCTGGTTTTACCAGCGCGCCGCGGCAGGTGTTCTGGACCGATTCGGCGAGCGGCACGCTCCTGGTGCGGGCCGCGCTCGCCTTCAAGCCGCTGCTTCCGCAAACGTTTGCAGAACGCTTGCGTTACAGTTAGGTCGCTTGCGTTATGATTAGACCTTAGCGCTAGGAGTCTTCTCCGATGTGCGGAATTCTGGGCATCGTCGCACGCTCACCCGTCAACCAGTTGCTCTATGACGGGTTGCTGCTCCTGCAGCACCGCGGCCAGGACGCGGCGGGCATCGTCACAAGCGCGAACAACAGCTTCCACATGCAGAAGGGCACCGGGATGGTGCGCGATGTTTTCCGCACGCGCAACATGCGTTCCCTGCCCGGCAACATCGGCATCGCCCACTGCCGCTATCCGACCGCTGGTTCGGCTTCCAATTCGGCGGAAGCCCAGCCGTTTTACGTCAATTCGCCGTTCGGCATCGTGCTGGGCCACAACGGCAACCTGATCAATTCCGACAAACTCAAGGAAGAGATGTTCCGGCAGGATCTGCGGCACATCAACACCAACTCCGACTCCGAAGTGCTGCTGAACGTGCTGGCGCACGAATTGGAGAAGAGTTCGGTCAAGCTGCGGCTCGATCCGCAGACCATCTTCGCCGCGGTCGCCAACGTCCACCGCCGCGTACGCGGCGCCTACGCCGTGATCGCGATGATCGCCGGCCACGGGG
This sequence comes from Burkholderiales bacterium, assembly GCA_035308765.1. Classification (GTDB taxonomy): domain Bacteria; phylum Pseudomonadota; class Gammaproteobacteria; order Burkholderiales; family SG8-39; genus RBG-16-66-20. Next base: position 36,311 of record DATGGA010000078.1, on the reverse strand, counting down.
TGCTCGCGTTCCGCGATCCCTACGGCATACGCCCGGCACTCATCGGCTACAACGAGACCGACCAGGGCATCGAGTACATGGTGTCCTCGGAATCGGTCGCGGTGGAAGCGCTTGGTTTCCGCGTGCTGCGCGACATTGCTCCCGGCGAAGCGGTATTCATCGACGAGGACGGCCGGTTCCACAGCCAACAGTGCGCCGAGGTCACCGCGCTCAACCCCTGCATCTTCGAGTACGTGTACCTGGCGCGTCCGGATTCGCTGATCGACGGCGCCTCGGTCTACGAGGCGCGGCTGCACATGGGCGAAAAACTGGCCGAGAAGATAAAGCGCCAGTACCGGCATCTCCAGATCGACGTGGTGATCCCGATCCCGGATTCGAGCCGGCCGTCGGCATTGCAGCTTGCGGCAGGCCTGGGCGTGCCCTACCGCGAGGGTTTCGTGAAAAACCGCTATATCGGCCGTACCTTCATCATGCCGGGGCAGGCGGTGCGTTCGCGCTCGGTGCGGCAGAAGCTGAACGTGATCGGGGTGGAATTCAAGGGCAAGAACGTGCTGCTGGTGGACGATTCGATCGTGCGCGGCACTACCAGCCGGGAAATCGTCACCATGGCGCGCGAGTCCGGCGCGCGCAAGGTGTTCTTCGCCTCGGCCGCTCCGCCGGTGCGCTTTCCGAACGTCTACGGCATCGACATGCCGACGCGCGCGGAACTGATCGCGGCCCACCGCAGCGAGGACGAGGTGGCAGTCGAGATCGGCGCTGATGCGCTCATCTACCAGGACCTGGAGGCGCTCAAGGAAGCGGTCCGCGAGACCAATCCGAAGCTCGCGTCTTTCGAGACCTCCTGCTTCGACGGCGTCTACGTCACCGGCGACGTGACCAGCGACTACCTGCACGTCATCGAGACCCGGCGCGACGCCCAGCGCGATTCGGACGACGACGAGGGCGCGCAGCTCGACCTGAATTTGGTGGCCAACGGCTAGTTTGATATAATCATTTTTTCGCGCCGATTTGATACAGCTTGCGGGCGCTTTATAAATGCAGCTAAAGCGTGCCGAAACAACCCGGTCCGCTTAGTGAGCGAAAGGACCGGGTTTTTTTATGGCCGAGAAGTTTGAAATTTCCACCCTGGGCGTGCGCGCCGGCACGGCGCGCAGCGAATTCGGCGAGCACTCCGAAGCGCTGTTCCTCACCTCGAGCTTCGTGTTCGAGAACGCCGCGCAGGCGGCGGCCCGCTTCTCCGGCGGCGACAGCGGTTTCGTCTACTCGCGATTCACCAATCCCACGGTATCCATGTTCCAGGACCGCCTTGCCGCGCTCGAAGGCGCCGAGGCCTGCGTTGCCACGGCCTCCGGGATGTCGGCGATCCTCGCCACTTCCATGGCGCTCCTCAAGGCGGGCGACCACGTGGTTTGTTCGAACGCCGTGTTCGGCGCCACGGTGCAGCTATACGCCACCATCCTGTCGCGTTTCGGCATTGAAACCGCCTTCGTCTCGCCGACGAAGATCGAGGAGTGGCAGCGCGCAGTGCGGCCGAATACGGAAATGTTTTTCCTCGAGACACCTTCCAATCCGCTGGGTGAAGTTTCGGACATTGCAGCGCTGGCAGCAGTGGCGAAGAAAGCGGGCGCGGTACTGGTGGTGGACAACGCCGTATGCAGCCCGGCGCTGCAACGGCCCCTGGATTTCGGCGCCGACCTGGTGATCCACTCCGCGACCAAGTACCTGGATGGACAGGGAAGGGTGGTCGGCGGCGCGGTACTCGGCAGCAAGGCGCTGGTGATGGACGGGATTTTCGGCTTCCTGCGCACTGCCGGGCCGTCGCTGTCGCCGTTCAACGCCTGGGTGATCCTGAAGGGGATGGAAACGCTGGAAATCCGCATGCTCGCGCAATCAGAGCGCGCGATGGAACTTGCGCAATGGCTGGAGAAGCATCCGAAAATTGCGCGCGTCTATTACCCTGGCCTCGCGTCGCACCCGCAGCACGCGCTGGCCATGCGCCAGCAGCGAACCGGCGGCGCACTGGTGTCCTTCGATGTGAAGGGTGGCAAGGATGCCGCCTGGAAAGTCATCGATTCCACGAAACTGATCTCCATCACCGGAAATCTTGGCGATGTGAGGACCACCATCACGCACCCGGCAACGACCACTCACGGCCGCATCACGCCCGAGGCGCGGGCGGCGGCCGGGATCACGGACGGTCTGATCCGCGTTGCCGTCGGCCTGGAAGCGGTATCCGACCTTAAGTCTGATTTGTCGAGAGGTTTGGACCAGGTCAGAAGCTAACCAGACGAGGGCCGACGTCGTCCAGCGCGAGGTAGCCGCCAGGGCCGTACCAATCGGGCAGCACCCAGCGCTCGCAGCGGGCGCCGTCGACTTCGATTACGTGGCGCGCGGGGCGGTGGGTGTGGCCGTGGATCATCCGGTTGACGCCGAGTTGGCGGAATGCGTTGCGCACCGCGCCGGTGTTGACGTCCATGATTTCGGCGGGTTTGGTCTGGACCACCTCCTTGCTTTTTTCGCGCAGTGCGGCTACTGCCTCGTGGCGCGCGGCGAGTGGCTTGGAAAGAAATTCGCGCTGCCAGGCTTCCGACCGGGCGGTGCGGCGCCAAGCCTGATAGTCGACGTCGTCGGTGCATAGCGTGTCGCCGTGCAGCAGCGCCAGGCGCTTGCCGGCGAAGCGGATGACGCTGGGATCTTCCAGGAACTGCGCGCCGCTGGCGGCAAAGAATCCCTTGCCTACGAGGAAATCGCGGTTGCCGTGCATGACGCGCACCTTGACGCCCGTGTCGGCTAGTTGGCGAAAGGCCTGGGCGACTTCCGCGGCCAGCGGGTCGCCGGCCGCGTCCTGCAGTTCGTCGTCTCCGGCCCAGGACTCGAACAGGTCGCCGAGGACATACAGTGCTTCCGCGCGGCTGGCCTCGTCGCGCAGGAAGCGGAAGAACTGCTGGCTGGTATCCGGGCGCTCGCCCGAGAGGTGCAGGTCGGAGATGAAAAGCGCCTGACTCACATCACTTCTTGTCGGTCACCAGGGTCGCGGACTCGATTACCACCGTCTCGCGCGGAACATCGGTGGGGAAGGGCCCGCCGGCTCCGGTTGGGGTCTTGGAGATCTTCATCACCACGTCCATGCCCGACACGACCTTGCCGAACACTGTGTAACCCCAGCCGTCCTGCGCATTGGGCGCATTCAGGAAGTCGTTGTTCTTGCCGTTGATGAAGAACTGCGACGACGCGGAGTGCGGCGCGCTGGTGCGCGCCATGGCGATCGTGCCGAGGTCGTTCTTCAGGCCGTTCTTGCCTTCGTTCTCGATTGGCGCGCGGGTCGGTTTCTGCTTATAGTTCTTGTCGAAGCCGCCGCCCTGGATCATGAAACCGTCGATGACGCGGTGGAAGATGGTGCCGTTGAAGTGACCGTCCTTCACGTACTGCAGGAAGTTCTCGACCGTCTTCGGCGCCTTGGCCGGATAAAGCTCGAGCCGGAACGTGCCGAGGCTGGTCTTGATGTCCACCAGCGGGTCGGCGGCCATGGCGCCGGTGGCGCCTGCAGCAGCCGACAGGATCACCAGAGGTTTCCAGAAATCGATCAGTTTCATTCTCCACCCTCATAAATAATCTGCCAGCGCCCGTCTTCCTTGATCCAGTACTGGCGCTTGCGCATCACGTTGGAAAGATTGCTCGAACGGTAGTCCTGGTCGAAGCTGACCACGACGAAGTTCTCGCGCGGATACTGCAGCATTGCCAGCCGAGAAACCGCGACCTTGATCCAGCTTTTCGAAGCGTTCACCGCGCGTTTATGCTCGGACCAGGCCGCGAGGTCCTGATCGTCGGATTTGAAGCGCGCGGCATAGTAGCCGAGGTACTTGTCCGAGTCGCGATTCTCCCAGGCGACGCGCCAAGCCTCGAAGGCATCGGCGAGCCCTTTGCGCTCGGATTCGAGCACGGCCGCATCTGTCCATTCGATATCGTCGGTGATGATCACGGGCGTGAGGTCGATTTGCAGATTCTTGCTGACCGCTTCCAGATCGGCATTGGCGAGCACGATGCAGCCGTCGCTCGCCCGCGGAGGCCGGCTGTAGGTGTCCGACGGCGTGCCGTGCAGCCAGATGCCATGACCATTGCGGCCGAGCCGTTTGTCCCAGGCGTTCGGATAGTTGATCGGGAACGCGCCTGCGCCATAGAAATCGGCCAGTTTCTGCCGCGGCAGGTTGGCGGTGACGTGGTAGACGCCAATCGGCGTCTTCTGGTCGCCTTCGCGCGTTTTTTCCATGCCGTTCTTGCCCAAGGTCACGTAGTAGTCGGCGACATACTGGGGCCGCCCGCCGACGTTCTCGAATACGTAGAGCCGCGCGCGGCGCGAATCCACCACCAGCGCGTACTTCTGGTCGGCGGACATCTGTAGAACATAGCGCGGCACCTGGTCGGCGTTGGGCCTGTCGCGCGCGGCACGCAGCCGCTGAAGCGCTTCAGCGCGCAGGTCTTCCACCTTCTCGCGCGGCACGGTTTTCGGCACGTTGCCGAAAGTCTCGAGCGGCCGCGACCGCGCCGTCAGCAGGTCGCCTAGGATCAGGTGGGCGAGGCGGAAATTCGGGTGCGCCGCGATCAGCGCCTCGACCCGCTGCGTCGCGAGGTCCAGCCGGTTGGCATCGATCGCCTCGAGGACGCCGGCCAGCGCAATCTCGGGTCCGGCGTCCGCAGGCGCATTCACAAGGACGGCGCCCGGCGCCGTGGCCGGTCCGGCCGCGTAGCTGATGGAAGCGAAAGCGAGGAGGGCGGCGGCTAGATTCGGCCAGGCGCTACGCAGGGAAATCAATTGCCGATCCTCTCCTGCTGGATCAGCCAGTGCCCGTCCGATTTGGCCAGCACCAGCGTTTTGGTGGTGCTGGTCGACTTGATCACGTCGGAGCGGTAGCCCTGGCGGAAGGTCACGCTGGCAGTCTGGCCGCCGGCGACGATGCTGACCTTGGGAGCATCGACTGACACTGCGATGCTCTTCGGCGCGGAGATGCGCTGCCGACGGGCTTTTTCCCATTCGGCGCGCGCCTCGCCGCCCGGCGTCTTGAAGTCCCTGGCATAGAACGCGAGATATCCATCAACATCCTTGGAAGACCACGCTTTGGCCCAGGCGTTCACTGTCTCGAGCACATCGGCATTGCCGGTGGTGGCGGGCTTCGCGGCGATCGTCTTCTCCGCCGCGGGTTTGGCCGGCTCCACCGCGGCGACCACCGTCGGCGCCTTGGCCGGTTCGCTGGCAACCGGCGCGGCGGCGACCACCACAGGTTTGACGGCCGCGGTCGCCGTCGCCGTGCCGCCCACCAGATCCCTCACCAGCGCGAGTTTGTTCTTCGCGGCAGGGTTGGCCGAGTCGATCTGCAGCGCCTTGTCGTAGGCCTGGCTCGCGAGCTTCGCGTAGACGTCGCCGAGATTTTCGTACGCCGTGGCGTAGCTCGGGTGGGTGCGGATCGATTGCTCGAGGAAACCGCGCGCCTTTTCGTATTGCCCCTGCGAGGCGTAGATCACCGCGAGGTTGTTGTAAGGCTCCGGAAGATCCGGATAGTCCTTCGTTAGCCCGAGAAAAATATCGGTCGCTTCCTTCGTGTTGCCCTGCTCGGTGTAGATCAGGCCCTTGAGAAAGCGCGCCTGCGGATCCTTTGGGTTGGCCGCGAGCACCTTGTTCACCCGTTCGAGCGCCTGTTGCGGCTGCCCGGACTTGAGCAGCTTGTTCGCATCCTGGATGTCGTCGGCGAACGCGGCGAAGGATACCGCTGCGAGCGCCGCAAAGAACGCGACGACCGTCTGGCGGAGGTCCGGGAAAGGGGTCATTGTGTTATACTTTTCAAGGATCTACAGAACGTTGCTCATTCTAGACTAAGCCCTGTCCGATCACAACTTGGGCCGACGCAGGACGGGGTATCCGCATGCTTCGCATCTACAACTCGCTGGCCAGGGACAAGCAGGACTTCATTCCGCTGCGTCCCGGCGAGGTGCGTATGTACGTCTGCGGCATGACGGTCTATGACTACTGTCACCTAGGCCACGCCCGCATGCTAGTTGCCTTCGACATCGTGCAGCGCTGGCTGCGCGCGAGCGGTTTTCGCGTGACCTATGTGCGCAACATCACCGATATAGACGACAAAATCATCAAACGCGCGGTCGAGAACAAGGAAAGCATCGGCGAACTTACCGACCGCTTCATCAAGGCGATGGACGAAGACATCGGCGCGCTCGGTGTGCAGAAGCCGGACCACGAGCCGCGCGCCACCGACTACGTGCCGCAGATGCTGGCCATGATCGGGAGGCTCGAGCAGAAGGGGCTCGCCTACCAGTCGCCGAACAGCGACGTCAACTTCGCGGTGCGCAAGTTTCCGGGCTACGGCAAACTGTCCGGCAAGTCGCTCGATGACCTGCGCGCGGGCGAGCGCGTCGAGATCGACGCCAACAAGCAGGATCCCCTTGATTTCGTGCTCTGGAAGCATTCGAAGCCTGATGAACCCAAGTGGTCTTCTCAGTGGGGCGAAGGGCGCCCGGGCTGGCACATCGAGTGTTCGGCGATGGGATGCACGCTGCTCGGCAACCAATTCGACATCCACGGCGGCGGCCAGGACCTGCAGTTCCCGCACCACGAAAACGAGATCGCGCAGTCCGAGGGCGCCAACGGCGGGGAATTCGTCAACTACTGGATGCACAACGGCTTCGTGCGCGTCGACAACGCCAAGATGTCGAAGTCGCTCGGCAATTTCTTCACCATCCGCGACATCCTCAGTCAGTTCGATCCGGAGGTGGTGCGCTTTCTCCTCGTGCGCGCGCACTACCGCAGCCCGCTCAGCTATTCGGACGCGCGTCTGGATGATGCAAAAGCAGGCCTTGCGCGCCTGTACACCGCGCTGAAGGGGCATTCAGGCCCGGCAGAAGTGGATTGGAACGAGGCGCATGCCAAGCGGTTCAAGGAGGCGATGGACGACGACTTCAATACCTCTGAAGCCGTTGCGGAACTGCAGAAGCTCGCCAACCTGGCGTTCACGGGGGATGCGAAAGCCGCCATCCAGCTGAAAGCCCTGGGTGGCGTTCTTGGCCTGCTGCAGCGCGACCCGCAGGCGTTCCTGCAAGGCGGATCGGGGCCTGCGGACAAGGATATCCAGGACAAAATCGACGCGCGCCTGGCAGCGCGCAAGCAGAAGAACTATACCGAGGCCGACCGGATCAGGAAGGAACTGGAAGCCGCGGGCGTGATCCTCGAAGACGGGCCTAAGGGAACGGCCTGGCGGCGTGCCTAGCCGGGCTGTTCAACCCTCGAAGAATTCCTTCACCTTGTCGAACCAGCCCTTGGCGCGCGGGTTGTGGCGCCCGGCGTCCTTTTGGCTGATCGATTCGAACTCCTGAAGCAGCTCGCGCTGGCGGCCGGTGAGGTTGACCGGCGTCTCGACCACAACGTGGCAGAACAGGTCGCCCTGCGATTGACTGCGCACGCCCTTGATACCCTTGCCGCGCAGGCGGAAGGTCTTGCCGCTCTGGGTCTCGTTCGGCACCTTGATGCGCGCGCTGCCGTCCAGCGTCGGGATTTCGATTTCGCCGCCCAGAGCCGCGATGGTGAACGATACCGGCATCTCGCAATGCAGGTCGTCATGGTCGCGCTGGAACACCGAGTGCGGCTTGAGGTGCACCTGGACGTAGAGGTCTCCTGGCGGGCCGCCGTTGACGCCGGCTTCGCCTTCGCCAGACAGGCGCACGCGGTCGCCTTCGTCGACGCCGGAGGGGATTTTTACCGACAGGGTTTTCTGGTTCTTGATGCGCCCGGCGCCATTGCAGGTGGCGCAGGGGTGCGCAACCGTCTTGCCGCTGCCGTGGCAGCGCGGGCAGGTCTGCGCGATGGAGAAAGGGCCCTGCGATACGCGCACCTGTCCCGCGCCGCGGCAGGTGGCGCAGGTTTGCGGCTGCGTGCCGGGCTTGGCGCCCGAGCCGTGGCAGGTGGCGCACTCGGCCAGCGTCGGGATGCGGATCTTGGTTTCGAAGCCGTGCGCCGCCTGCTCGAGCGTGATCTCGAGGTTGTAGCGCAGGTCGGCGCCGCGAAAAACATTGGAGCGGCCACCGCGCCCGCCGTTGCCGAAAATTTCCCCGAAGATGTCGCCGAAGATGTCGCCGAAGCCCGCCTGGCCAAAGCCCGCACCTGCGCCCGCCGCGGCCGAAGGGTCGACGCCGGCGTGACCGTACTGGTCGTAGGCCGGGCGCTTCTGCGTGTCGGTCAGGACCTCGTAGGCTTCTTTCGCTTCCTTGAAGTGCTCCTCGGCCCTGGGGTTGTCCTGATTGCGGTCCGGATGCCACTTCATGGCGAGTTTCCGGTACGCCTTCTTGATGTCTTCCTCGGAGGCGTCCCGGTTGACCCCTAGCACTTCATAGTAGTCGCGCTTTGCCAAGCGATGACTTTCCCCGGCTCAGCCGGTTTTCTTGTCTTTGACTTCCGTGTACTCGGCATCGACCACGTTGCCATCGTCCTTCTTTGCCTCGGTGGAGGGTTGCGCTTCGCCCGCGGACGCCTGTTGCTTCGCCTGCGCGTCGGCATACACCTTTTCGCCCAGCTTCTGCGAAGCTTCCGCGAGCGCCTTCGCCTTGGCCTCGATCTGCGCCTTGTCGTCGGACTTGAGCACGCCTTCCGCTTCCTTGATCGCGGCCTCGATCTTCTCCTTCTCACCCGCGTCCAGCTTGTCGCCGTACTCGCCGAGGGACTTCCTGATCGAATGCACCAGCGCCTCGCACTGGTTGCGCGCATTCACGAGTTCGAGCGCCTTGCGGTCCTCTTCGGCGTGCGCCTCGGCGTCCGCCACCATGCGCTTGATCTCCTCCTCGGACAGGCCGGAGCCCGCCTGGATCTTGATCTTCGCTTCCTTGGATGTCGCCTTGTCCTTGGCAGTGACGTGAAGGATGCCGTTGGCGTCGATGTCGAACGTGACCTCGATCTGCGGCATGCCGCGCGGCGAAGGCGGGATGTCGGACAGGTTGAACTGGCCGAGCGACTTGTTGCCGCCCGCCACGTCGCGCTCGCCCTGCAGCACGTGGATGGTCACCGCAGTCTGGTTGTCTTCCGCGGTGGAGAACACCTGGTTCGCCTTGGTCGGGATGGTGGTATTTTTCTGAATCAGCTTGGTCATCACCCCGCCCAGCGTCTCGATGCCGAGCGACAGCGGCGTGACGTCGAGCAGCAGCACGTCCTTGACGTCGCCCTTCAGCACGCCGGCCTGGATCGCCGCGCCGACCGCCACGGCCTCGTCCGGATTAACGTCCTTCCTCGGCTCCTTGCCGAAGAACTCGCGCACCTTGTCGACGACCTTGGGCATGCGCGTCATGCCGCCCACCAGGATCACGTCCTGGATGTCGCCGACCTTGACGCCCGCGTCCTTGATCGCGACGCGGCAGGGCTCGATGGTCTTGTTGATCAGCTCGTCCACCAGCGACTCGAACTTGGCGCGCGTGATCTTCATCGCAAGGTGCTGCGGCGCGCCGTTCGACATGGCGATGTAGGGTTCGTTGATTTCGGTCTGCTGGCTCGAGGACAGTTCGATCTTGGCGCGCTCGGCCGCGGACTTGACCCGCTGCAGCGCGATCGCGTCCTTGGCGAGGTCGACGCCGCTCTTCGCCTTGAACTCCTCGACGATGTGGTCGATCAGGCGCTGGTCGAAATCCTCGCCGCCCAGGAACGTGTCGCCGTTGGTGGAGAGCACTTCGAACTGGTGCTCGCCCTCGACCGCGGCGATGTCGATGATGGAAATGTCGAAGGTGCCGCCGCCGAGGTCGTACACCGCGATCTTGCGGTCCTTGCCTTCCTTCTTGTCCATGCCGAAGGCGAGCGCGGCCGCGGTCGGCTCGTTGATGATGCGCTTTACGTCCAGGCCGGCGATGCGCCCGGCGTCCTTGGTCGCCTGACGCTGGGAATCGTTGAAATACGCGGGCACCGTGATCACGGCCTCGGTGACTTCCTCGCCGAGGTAGTCTTCGGCGGTTTTCTTCATCTTGCGCAGGACTTCAGCCGAAACCTGCTGCGGCGCGAGTTTCCTGCCGCGCACTTCGACCCAGGCGTCGCCGTTGTCGGCCTTGACGATCTTGTAGGGCATCAGGTCGATGTCCTTCTGCACTTCCTTTTCCTCGAACTTGCGCCCGATCAACCGCTTCACGGCGAACAGCGTGTTCTTGGCGTTGGTGACCGCCTGGCGCTTGGCTGGGGCACCAACCAGGATGTCGGTTTCTTCGGTGTACGCGACGATCGACGGGGTCGTGCGTGCGCCTTCCGAGTTCTCGATCACCTTGGGCTTGCCGCCCTCCATGATCGCGACGCAGGAATTGGTGGTACCGAGGTCGATGCCGATGATTTTGCCCATGTCAGTTCCTCAATTCGTGTTCAAGTTGCTGTCAGATATGGGGTTTCCGGCCTTGTTTTCAAGGGCCTTGGCCACCGTGACCAGCGCCGGGCGGATCACTCTTTCGTGCAGGGCGTAGCCCTTGAGTATCACGGCGACAATCGAATTCGGTTCCGCGTTTCCCGCCTCGACCGCTGCCATCGCCTGGTGCTTGTGGGGGTCGAAGCGCTCGCCGGCGTCCGGCACGATCTCGGCCAGATTCGCCCTCTGGAACGCCGCCTTCAATTGACGCAGCGTGAGTTCGAGCCCGTCGCGCAGCGCTTGCGGCGAGCCGCCGGCCGCGGCAAGCGCCGCTTCCAGGCTGTCCATGACCGGCAGCAGGAGCTCTGCGAAGCGCTCCACCGCGAATTTGTGGGCCGCCGCGACATCGGCTTGGGCGCGTTTGCGGGCGTTTTCAGCCTCCGCCATGGCGCGCATCCAGGCGTCGTGCTGCTCGTCGATCCGGGCCTGAGCCTCGGCCAGCAGCCTGTCAAGATCTTTTTCTTCTGCGGGCTGGGTGTGGGAGGATTCGGACATCGGGATCAATGAGTTGGGGGCAGACCCGGCCATTTCAAGGGGCGAAAGTGAACACGTAGCGAAACGCGGCGTCGAATTGTCCCGCTGCGGGTGGAATAAATTCGAAAGATGCTATTACACTTTAAGTGAATGCGATAACGATCTGACGGGAAGAAGGGTACAGTACCGCTGGGGAGTGCGAGAGGAGGGGGTACGTGGGCGAAGCGGTGTCCGGGCCGATCAAGGTTCTCGTCATCGATGACAGCAATACCATCCGGAAGAGCGCGGAGATGTTCCTGCGCCAGGCCGGGTTCGATGTCGTCCTGGCAGAGGACGGCTTCGACGCGCTGGCCAAGATCAGCGATCACCAGCCCAGGGTGATCTTCGTCGACATCATGATGCCGCGGCTCGACGGCTATCAGACCTGCGCGCTGGTGAAGCAAAACCCGAATCTGAAATCCACCCCCGTGATCATGCTGTCCAGCAAGGACGGCGTGTTCGACCGCGCGCGCGGCCGGCTCGCCGGCTCCGACCGCTATCTCACCAAGCCTTTCACGAAAGAAACGCTGATCGACGCCGTCAATGCCTGCGTGATGCAGGCTGACGCTGCCGCATCGGCATCCACATGAACCAGCATCCGAACAGGTCCTGAACATGCCGATCAAGAATATTCTCGTCGTCGACGATTCACCCACCGACCGCCAGTACCTGAGCGACATCCTGGCCAAGAGCGGTTATGCCGTGACCATGGCCGAAAGCGCCGAGGACGCGCTCGCGAAAGTGAAGCAGCGGCCGCCCGACCTGGTCCTGATGGACGTCGTAATGCCGGGACAGAGCGGCTACCAGGCCACGCGCACGCTGAGCAGGGACGAAAGCACCAAGAACATCCCGGTGATCATGTGCACCAGCAAGGGCCAGGAGACCGATCGAATCTGGGGCATGCGCCAGGGCGCGCGCGACTACATCGTAAAGCCGGTGAAGCAGGATGAATTGCTCGCTAAGATCACGGCGCTCGGCTGATGGCGGCCCGCACATCGTTGCGCGACTATCAGCGCGAACTGGCCGAGCGCCTGCAAAGCGCGGCTGGCGGCCGCGCGGCTTCCAAGCTCGGCGTTCAGGTCGGCGCCGAGGCCTGGCTGGTGGACCTGGTCGACGCGGGCGAAGTGATCCCGGTGCCGCCCATTGCGCAGGTGCCGCTGACCAGGCCCTGGTTCCGCGGCGTGGCGAATATCCGCGGCAAGCTTTACGCGGTGGTGGATTTTCCCGCCTTTCTCGGCGGTGCGGCGGTGGCGCCGGGCGAGCAGGCGCGGCTGCTGCTCCTTGGCGAGCGCTTCCGCCTCGGCAGCGCCCTGCTGGTGGATCGTTCGCTTGGTCTGCGCAGCGCGGAGCAGCTGCAGGCGCGGCCGGCTGCGGGCGCCGGCGCGCCCTGGCTGAAGGCGGAATACAGCGACGGGGACGGCAAGCAGTGGAAGGAATTGGACGTGGCGAAGCTGGTGGCGGAACCGGCGTTCCTCGAGGTGGCGTCATGAGGGTTGCAACGACATTGGGGGGTGGTATGAATCGAATCGCATCGAAAGGAACACTGCGGAGCGTGCTGGCGGCGTTGGCGGCGGTGCTGGCGCAGGGGGCGGCGGCGGAAAACGGCGTCACCGCGGACAAGATCCTGATCGGGCAGTCGGTGGCGCTGACGGGGCCCGCGGCCCAACTCGGCATCCAGATGCGCAACGGCATCAAGGCGTACCTGGACTACGTCAACGCCAGGGGCGGCGTGAACGGCCGCAAGATCGAGCTGACCACGCTGGACGACGGCTACGAGCCCGCGCGCACCGTGCCGAACACCAAAAAGCTCATCGAGCAGGACAAGGTGTTCGCGCTCATCGGCTACGTCGGCACGCCGACCAGCGTGCCCGCGATCCCCGTGTTCACGGAAGCGAAGGTGCCTTTCGTCGGCCCGTTTACCGGAGCCGAGTCGCTGCGCGTGCCGTTCAACCGCTACATCTTCCACGTGCGCGCCAGTTACTACGACGAGACCGACAAAATCGTCGAGCAGGTGGTTTCGATCGGCGGCAAGAACATCGCGGTGTTCTACCAGAACGATGCCTACGGGCAGGCGGGCCTGAAAGGGGTCGAGCTTGCGACGCAGAAGCGCGGCATGAAGATTTCGGCGCTGGGAACCGTCGAGCGCAACACGGTCAAGGTGGAGGGGGCGGTAAAGACGATCCTCGCCGCCAAGCCCGACGCCGTCGTCATGATCAGCGCTTATACCTCCTGCGCCGAATTCATCCGGCAGATGAAGAAGGCCGGCAGCGCGGCGACGTTCTACAACGTGTCCTTCGTCGGCAGCAAGGCGCTGGCCGATGCGCTCGGCAAGGATGGGGTCGGCGTCGCCATCTCGCAGGTGGTGCCCTATCCCTGGGGCACGGCGGTGCCGGTGGTCAAGGAATACCAGCAGCTCTCGGAGAAGGACGGCATGAAGGACTACAACTTCAGCGCCATCGAGGGTTTTCTCGTCGCCAAGGTGTTCGTCGAGGGGCTCAAGCGCGCTGGCAAGAACTTGACGCGCGAAACCTTCATCGGCGAGCTGGAGAAAATGCACGACGTCGACCTGGGCGGGTTCTACATCAGCTATTCGCCGACCAACCATGCCGGCTCGAGATTCGTCGACCTGACGATCATCGGGCACGACGGCAAGTTCTTGCGATAAGGGGACCACCATGGCATTCAAGCTAGGCTCGCTCAAGCTTCCGACCGCCAAGGGCGGAAGCGCCGACCAGAAGCCGGAGGCGAAAGCGGCCGGGCTGCCGCTCATCGGAGGGCTGGCCACGGGCCTGCAGCTGCAGATCCTGGTCGGCTTGCTGGTGTTCGTGCTGGCGATTGCCGCGGTCGTCGTCACGCTGGACACTCGCCAGGGCACCTTCGGCACGATCTACATCGCCAGCGTCGGCAAGATCCGCATGCTGTCGCAGCGCCTCGCCAAGGCGGCGCAGCTCGCCTCGCGCGGCAGCGCCGGCGCCTTCAAGGAGTTGCGCAGCAGCCGGGACGAGTTCGCGGCGCTGATCAAGCTGCTCGATACGGGCGGCGAGAGCGGCGGCGTGAGCCTGCCGCAGTCGCCCGGCTCGGTGCGGCCGGAACTCGACGAGCTGCAGAAGGAATGGGGCAAGACCGAGCGCAACGCGACCCTGGTGCTCGACGAGGAAAAAAACCTGGTGGCGCTCGGCAACGCCGTGCGCTCGATCAACAACACCAACCAGACGCTGCAGGAGATCACCGACGAGGTCTCCGCGATCAGCGTGCAGACCGGCGGTTCGGCGCGCCAGAACGCGAACGCCTCGCAGTTGATGATGATCACGCAGCGCATGGCGAAGAACGCCAACACCATGCTGGCGGAGAACGTCGTCGATCCGGAGGTGGCGTTCCTGCTCGGCAAGGACACCAACACCTTCCGCGACACGATCCAGGGCCTGCTGCAGGGTAACCAGACCCTGCGCATCGCCCGCGTCGAGGACGCGGAGCTGCGCGGCAAACTGGGTGAACTGCAGACCGGCTTCGCCGATTACCAGCGCGCGGTGAACGACATCCTCGGCAACCAGGCACGGCTGGTCGGCGCCAAGCGTGCGTCCTTCGACATGTTCAACGACAGCGAGGCGCTGCTGCAGGCGGCCGAGAAGCTCAACGCTGCTTACGAGGCGAACCTCGCCAAGCGGCGCATCAACCTCATCCTGCTGGTGGTGCTGTCGGCCGTGGCGCTCGCGGTACTGCTGCTGATAGGCAAGGTGTACGTCGACGACAGCCGGCGCAGAGCGGTGGAAAGCGAGCGGCAGAACGCGGCGAACCAGGAGGCCATCCTGCGGCTGCTGGACGAGATCAGCAACCTGGCGGACGGCGACCTCACCGCGCGCGCGCGGGTGACCGAGGAGATCACCGGCGCCATCGCCGACTCGATCAATGTCACGATCGACGCGCTGCGCCGGCTGGTGGCCGGCGTCAATACCGCCGCGCAGCAGGTGACGACGGCGACCGCGGAGGCGCAGACGATTTCGGGCCAGTTACTGAAGGCGGCGCAGACGCAGGCGGCCAAGATCCAGGGCACCGGCCAGTCGGCGGTGCAGATGGCGCAGTCGATGACCGACGTGTCGAAGAGCGCCAACGATTCGGCCAAGGTCGCGCAGACTTCGCTGAATGTCGCGGAAAAGGGCGCGCAGGCGGTGCAGAACGCGATCCGCGGCATGAACGACATCCGCGAACAGATCCAGGAGACTTCCAAGCGCATCAAGCGGCTGGGCGAGAGCTCGCAGGAAATCGGCGAGATCGTGCAGCTGATATCGGACATCACCGAACAGACCAACGTGCTGGCGCTGAACGCCGCGATCCAGGCCGCCTCGGCCGGCGAAGCGGGGCGCGGCTTCACCGTGGTGGCGGAGGAGGTGCAGCGGCTGGCGGAACGTTCGGGCGAGGCGACCAAGCACATCGCCGCGATCGTGAAATCGATCCAGGGCGACACGCAGGACGCCATCGAGGCCATGGAGCGCAGCACGCGCGGCGTGGTCGAGGGAACCAAAACGGCGGACGAAGCCGACCGCGCGCTGCGCGAGATCGAGAAGGTGTCCAACCAGCTGGCGGAACTGATCGGCGCGATCTCCAACGCCACCCAGGAGCAGGCGGCATCGGCCAGCGGCGTGGCCACGGCGATGAACGAGATCCTGGCAATCACGCAGATGACCACCGAAGGCACGCGCCGCACCGCCGGATCAAGCGAACGCCTGACCGCGCTCGCCGTCGAACTGAAGTCCTCGGTGTCCGGCTTCAAGCTCGCCTGACGAGGACCATGCGCAACGACTCTGCCACGCTGCTGTCCTGGATCACCGCCGAGGTCGACCAGGCGCTGACGCTGGTCCGGGAGCAGATCGCCAAGTTCTCGGCCGGGCCCGGGGACGCGGCGCTGCTGGCGCCCTGCCCGGGGCACCTGCACCAGGTGAGCGGCGCGCTGCGCATGGTGGGACTTGCCGGCGCGACGCGCTTCTGCGAGGCGATCGAAGGCGGCTTCGCGGATACGGGCGGAGGGCCACCCAGCATCCAGTCCTTGAACGTCATCGATCGCGCGATCCAGGCGCTGAAGGAATATGTCGATGGCCTGGAGCGCGGCCAGGCGAACGCGCCATTGAAGCTGTTCCCGGTCTATTGCGAACTCGCCATGATGCAAGGCAAGCTGGACAGCTCCGAGCGCGATCTGTTCTTTCCGGATCTCTCGCCCGTCGCGCCGCCGCACATCAAGCCTAAGACGCTGGCGGCGGACAAGGTCGCCGCGCACGTGCAGAAGCAGCGCGCGCTGTTCCAGCGCGGGCTGCTCGCCTGGCTGCGCAATTCGACCAAGGGGGGGCTCGATGATATGCGCCGCGCCGTCAACCAGCTGCACAAGGTGTCGATGCAGCTGCCCGAGCCGCAAGCTGTGTGGTGGGTCGCGGGCGGTTTTCTCGAGTCGCTTGAGCACCAGCAGAGCCCCGAATGGGTAGCGCAGGCCAAGGCGGTCGGCAATCGCATCGAGAAGCAGATGCGCGAGGGCTCGCCGGCGGTGAGCGAGGCGTTGTTGCGCGAGTTGCTCTACGCCGTGGCCAAGGCGCAGGGCCCCTCGCAGCGGGTGAAGCAGATCCGCCAGCTTTATCAGCTGGACAGCCTGTTCCCGGCAGCGCCCAAGCCGGCGGGCGCCACGCTCGAGTTCGACCTGGACTGGCTCGAACCCGCGCTCTACGACATGCATTCGCGGCTCGACGCGCTGAAGTCGGCCTGGGTGCAGTACGTCGCCGGCGAGCAGAAGGCCGTGGCGCGCTTTCGCGAACTGATTGCTGCGTTCAAGGCGAAGGCGACGCCGCTGGGCAACCAGCACCTGATCAAGCTGCTGGACGCGATCACGCTGGTAACCAAACATCTGCCCGCGGCCGCCTCGCGGCAGGGCCCGCTCATGGTCATCGAGATGGCGTCCGCATTCCTGCTGATCGAAAACGTGATCGACCACTTCACCGGCCCTCCCGCCGACATCGAGCAGCAGATCGGCATCATGGGCGGCTGGCTGCTCGATGCCGCCATGGGCAAGTCCGCCGGGATGCCGCCCGCGGGGTTGCGCGCCGACCTGAGCGAGCAGATCGGCGCGCTGCAGTTGCGCGCGAAAGTGGCGAAGGAGATCGTCGCCAACCTACAGCACGTGGAGCAGGTGCTCGACGGCTTCGCGCGCGATGCCACCAGGCGCGGCACGCTGCCGGAACTGGCTTCCTATCTGAGGCAGATCCATGGCGCGCTCATGGTGCTGCGCTTCGAGAAAGCGGCACGCGCCCTCGTACTGTGCGAAAGCATGATCGTGAAGTGCGCCGAGGCGAGCTACGCCAACGTCGCCGACGACATGGACTGGATCGCGGAAGGGCTGAGCAGCATCGGGATCTTCCTCGAGCCCTGCCTGCACGGGCGCGAGCCCAACGAACACGCCACCGATCTGTTCTTCCGGCGCCACGACAAGGCGCACACCCCGGTTTTGCAGCGTGCCGTGGATTCGACGGTGGTGCTGTCGGCGGCCGCAATCAAGAAAGCGGCGGCAAGTGCTGCAAATGTCGCCGGCGCCATGCCAGCACCATCAGCCGAGGCGACGCCACCCAAGGCCAGGGCACGGCCTGGCGTTGACGAGGAACTGCTCAACGTCTACCTGGACGAAGCGCAGGAGGTGCTGCAGACCATCGAGACCGCGCTCGAGCAATGCCGCGCGCAGCCGCAGGACCTCGAGGCACTCACCACCATCCGGCGCGGCTTCCACACCCTCAAGGGCAGTGGCCGCATGGTGGGCCTGATGGACCTGGGCGAAGTGGCCTGGGAAGTCGAGCAGGTGATGAACCGCTGGATGCAGAAGAAGTGGGCCGCCAGCGCGGAACTGCTGAACCTGCTCACGCGGGCAAGCGCTGCCTTTGCGGGCTGGATCGCGCAATTGCGCGAAGGCAGCCTCAAGGCGGAAATCGACGCGGGAGACATCGTCGCGCTGGCGGTTGCGCTCAGGGCGAAGGAAGCACCTGCCGCGGCCCCGGTGACAGCCGCCCCCGTCGCCCCGGTCCTGCCGGATCCCTCGCTGGAGGAGACTGCGCTTCCGGAAGAGGTGTTGGTTGGCGAGGTGCGCCTCGGCCGCCACATGTTCGAGATTTACGTCAAGGAGGCGCGGCAGCATATCGCCGTGCTGGACAGCCAGTTCGAAGGCTGGCGCGCCAACCCGGGCGAAGCCGCACGCGAATTCGTGCGCGCGGCGCACACGCTCGCCAGCAGTTCGCTTACGGCGGGCTTCGTTCCGATCGCCGATCTCGCGGGCGCGCTCGAGCAGTGGATGCCGTTCGCCCCGCGGAGCGGGGCGCCGGCCGACGCGGCGCTCGTGCGGGCCGCCATCGACGGCTTGCGCGAGCGCGTCGAAGGCGTCTACCGCTGGAGGGCGCCCGGGCCGGCGGGAGAGGTCGAAAGTGCGCTGCGCCAGCTCGCCGCGCGCCATCTGGCGCAGCCCGCGCTAAAGTCGGCGCCTCAGCCCGCGCCTGAAGGCGAAAAACCCTCAGCTAAACCCGAAGCGACGCCGGCAAAACCTGCCGCCGGCGGCAGGGAACAGCGCGTGATGCGCGACGACATCGATCCGCAGCTGCTGCCGATCTTCCTCGAGGAGGCGCAGCACCTGCTGCCGCTAGTCGGCAGCGACCTGCGCGACTGGAAGGCGCATCCGGAAGATGAAAAAGTGCTGCAGTCGCTGCAGCGGGCGCTGCATACCCTGAAGGGCAGCGCGCGCATGGCGGGCGCCATTCGCCTGGGCGAGCTGACGCACGTCATGGAGAGCCGCATCGAGGCGGCGCTGGAGGCGGGCGCAGTCTCCGACGCGCTGTTCATCGAACTGGAAGAGAAGATGGACCGGCTGAGCCTGGACCTCGAGCGCATGGCGGCCGGCCCTGAGCCGGAGGCCGTGGTCCAGCCGACCGCCGCCGCCGAGGCGCCGCGCACCGAACCGCCGCTGCCCAGCCCTGCGGCGATGCTGCGCATCAATGCCGATACGCTCGATCACCTGATCAACGAGTCCGGCGAAGTCACCATCGCGCGCACTCGCGTCGAGGCCGAGCTGCGCAGCGTCAAGCAATCCATCATCGACCTGAGCGAGAGCATCGCGCGCCTGCGCACCCAGCTGCGCGAAGTGGAAATCCAGGCCGACAGCCAGATGCGCGCGCGCAAGACCGAGCTGGAGGAGCGCAACCGCGAATTCGACCCGCTCGAATTCGACCGCTACACGCGCCTGCAGGAACTCACGCGCCTGATGGCGGAGAGCCTGCACGACGCCGCCTCGATCCAGCAGTCGCTCAGCAAGAACCTGGGCGAGACCGACGCCGCCCTGACGCACCAGGCGCGCACCAGCCGCGACGTGCAGCAGGAACTGATGCGCATGCGCGCGGTGCCGTTCTCTGTACTCGATGAGCGGCTGTACCGCATCGTGCGCCAGAGCACCCGCGAGTTGGACAAGAAGGCCGAGCTGCATATCGAAGGCAGCCAGGTCGAAGTGGACCGCAGCGTACTGGAGCGCATCGGCGCGCCGCTGGAGCACATGCTGCGCAACGCGGTTGCGCACGGCCTCGAGACGCCCGCAGCACGCATCGCGGCGGGCAAGCCGGAAGCAGGGCGCCTCTCGGTCAGCCTGCGCCAGGAAAGCAACGAGGTCGCGCTCGTTGTGAGCGACGACGGTGCGGGCCTGGACCTGGAACGGTTGCGGCGCAAGGCCGAAGAGAGGGGCTTGCTGCAGCCCGGCCAGGAGCCCGCCGATACGGAACTGATGCAGTTGATATTCGTCTCGGGACTGTCCACGGCGGACGCGGTTACCGAACTGTCGGGCCGCGGCATCGGCATGGACGTGGTGCGCAGCGAGATCACCGCCATCGGCGGGCGCATCGACATCGCCAGCGAACGCGGCCGCGGCACCACGTTCACCGTTTACCTGCCGCTCACCCTGGCGGTGACGCAGGCAGTGCTGGTGCGCGCTGGCGGCAGCGTGCTCGCGGTATCGGCCGCCATGGTCGAGCAGGTGCTGCGCCTCAAGGCCGACGCCCTGGCGGAACGCTATGCGGCGCAGGCCGTGGAGTTCCAGAATCGCCGCTATCCGCTGCATGGTCTTGCGCAGTTGCTCGGCGCGGAAACCGCGACGGCGCAGACCTATAACTCTGTGCTGCTGCTGCGCAGTGGCGTGCAGCGTATCGCGCTGCACGTCGACGAGATGCTCGGGCAGCACGAAATCGTGGTGAAGAGCATCGGTCCGCAACTCGCGCGTGTGCCCGGCGTTGGGGGAGCGACAGTGCTCGCCGACGGCAGCATCGTGTTGATCGTCAACCCGGTCCAGCTGGTCCAGCGCGTGCGCGCCGCCGCCGACCGTGCGGTTGCGCCGGCGGTCGTGGCTGCGCCGGCCGCGCCCGTGGTCATGGTGGTGGACGATTCGCTCACGGTTCGCAAGATCACGAGCCGGCTGCTGGAGCGCGAGGGCTACCAGGTGCTCGCGGCCAAGGACGGCCTGGACGCGCTCGCCCAATTGAAGGATGCGCTGCCGGACGTGATGCTGGTGGACATCGAAATGCCGCGCATGGACGGCTTCGACCTGACGCGCAACTTGCGCGGCGACCCGCGCACGCGCGGCCTGCCGATCATCATGATTTCCTCGCGTACCGCGGACAAGCACCGCAGCCAGGCGAAGGAACTCGGCGTCAACGTGTTCCTCGGCAAGCCCTATCCGGAAGCGGAGCTGCTGCAGCATATCGCCGGCTACATTAAAGGCGGCAGGCAGTGACGCCGGCAGCCGCCCGCCCGCGCGATGCCGCCTCCCCGGGCTTCGATCCCCAGGAACGGCTGGGCAAGTACGCGATCATCCGTGAGATCGGCAGCGGCGCCACCAGCCGGGTATTCCTCGCGCGCGACCCGTTCGGCGACCGAGAAGTGGCGATCAAGGTGTTTCTTTTCGACCAGCAGGCCGACGCGCAGACCCAGCGCATGACCCACAAGGCATTCCTCGCCGAGGCTTCGCTTGCGGGCAAGCTGAACCACCCCCACATCGTCGAAATTCTCGATGCAGTGGCCGAGCCCGACCACAGCTACGTAGTGATGGAATACGTCGCCGGCCCCACCCTGGACGCGTACTCGGACGTGACCAACCTGCTGCCGCTGGGCAAGGTGGTGGAGATCATCTTCAAGTGCATCCGGGCGCTGGAATACGCGTTCCAGCACGGCGTGATCCACCGCGACATCAAGCCGGGGAACATCCTGCTATCGGCGTCGGGCGAGACCAAGGTGAGCGATTTCGGCGCTTCCTTCCAGCAGCATTTCGCGCACGACACCACGCAGCTGAGCGGCGTGGGTTCGCCGGCCTACATGTCGCCCGAGCAGGTGCGCATCGCGCCGCTAACGCAGCAGACCGACATCTATTCGCTGGGCATCACCATGTACCGTCTGCTCACGGGGCGTCTGCCGTTCCAGGCCGCCACCCAGGAGTCGCTCATCTACGCGATCCTGAACACCGAGCCGCCGCGGCCCGCCACGCTGCGCCCGGAACTGCCCGAGCTGCTCGACCAGATCGTGATGACCGCGATGCGCAAGGACCCGGCGCAGCGCTACCGCTCGTGGCTGGATTTCGGCAAGGACCTGAGCCAGGCCTTCGGCGCGCTGCGCCTGGTCGGCGCCTCGATGTCGGATTCGGAAAAATTCAGCGAGCTGCGCCAGATGCCGTTTTTCCAGGGCATGGGCGACGTGGCGCTGTGGGAAGTTGTGCGCACCGGCAGCTGGAAGAAAATCCCCGCCGGCACGGTGATCATCCGCGAAGGCGACCACGGCGACAGCTTCTACATGCTGATTGCGGGCGAGGTAAGCGTGACTCTCTCGGGCGCGCGGCTGAACACCATCAAGCCGGGCGGATGCTTCGGCGAGATCCTGTATTTCACCGACCGCATCGAACGGCGCACCACCACCATCACCGCGCAGGGCGAGGTCACGGTGATCGAGATCAAGGCGGCGGCGCTGCGCGCCGCCACCGACGCCTGCCAGGTGGGTTTCAACAAGGCGTTCATGCGCGTGCTGATCGAGCGGCTGATGCAGGCCAACCAGCGCCTGGCGGAGCGAGGGTAGAAAGAAAAGCAGGGCTAGGCGGCGATCTTCGCCAGCGCCTCGATCCATTCGGGCGCTTCATTCAGGCAGGGCAGGGCGTGGAATTCCTTTCCCCCCGCCCCAAGGAAGGCCTGCCTGCCTTCGATCGCGATTTCCTCCAGCGTTTCCAGGCAGTCCGAAACAAATCCGGGGCAGATCACATCTACGCGCTTCACGCCTTGCCTGGCCAGCGCAACAAGAGTGGGCTCGGTGTAGGGCTGCAGCCATTTGGCGGCGCCGAAGCGCGACTGGAACGCAATTTGGTAGTCGGCAGGCGCGATGCGAAGGAAGCCGGCCAGGATCTTGGCGGTGGCGATGCACTGCGCCTGGTACGGATCTCCCTGATCGACCGTGCGTTGCGGCAGGCCGTGGAAGCTCATCAGGAGTTTTTCCGCCTTGCCGTGCGCAGTCCAGTGGCGCTGCACGCCCGCAACGAGCGCGGCGATGTATGCCGGATGGTCGTGAAAGTTCTCGACCATGGCAATACCTGGACCGGTCACGTCCCGGATGCTTTCGGTGGTGCTGCGGGAATACTGGGGATAGAGGGGAAGCGCGACGATCTTGCCGCACGCGGAGAGCTTTTTCAGGCCGTCCGCAATCGAGGGTCCGCCATAGCGCATCGCGTATTCGACCTGAAGATCCGGAGCGATCGAGCGGAGGAGCGTTGTCTGCCGGATGGTGTGAACCGCGAGCGGGGATCCTTCGGGGGTCCAGATGGCCCGGTACTTCTTCGCGCTTTTCGCGGGCCTGGTTCGAAGGATGATGCCGTGGAGTATCGGCAGCCAGACGAGCCTCGGCAGTTGGACCACGCGCGGATCGGACAGGAATTCAGCGAGGTAGCGCCGCACTGCGGCGGGCGTGGGCGCCGCCGGCGTGCCGAGGTTGACTAGGAGGATGCCTTTCAGGGTGACCGGGTTACGGCTGGCTTAGCGCGCTCGAGAGCAGCTTGGCGGTGACGTCCACGATCGGCACCACGCGGTCGTAGGCCATGCGCGTGGGCCCGATCACGCCGACGGTGCCGACCACTTCGCCGCCCACCTTGTAGGGTGAAGTCACCACGCTCACCTCGTCGGGCGCGGAGACGCCGGATTCGCCGCCGATGAATATCTGCACGCCTTCGCCGCGCAGCGATAAATCCAGGATCTGCACCAGCGAGGTCTTGTGTTCGAACAGATCGAACAGCTGGCGCATGCGGCTCATGTCCTGCGACAGGTCATGCACCGCGAGCAGGTTGCGCTCGCCGGATATCACGTATTGTTCGCCGCTCTCGGAAACCGCCCGGTTGCTCGCCTCCAGCGCGACGCTCATGAGCGAGGTCAGGTCCTGGCGGATTTCGCGCAGCTCGTCGTGCAGGCGCTGATGGATGTCCTCGAAGCTGTGTCCGGAGTAGTTCTGGTTGATGTAGTTGGCCGCCGATACGAGCTCGGAGGGCGCGTAGTCGCGCTCGGTGAACAGAATCCGGTTCTGCACGTCCCCCGAGGGCGTGACGACGATCAGCAGGATGCGCTTCTCCGACAGCCGCAGGAACTCGATCTGGCGGAAGGTGAGGGTGCGCCGGCGCGGCGTCATCACGATGCCGGCGAAGCTGGTGAGCTGCGACAGCAATTGGGAGGCCGCCTGGATCACGCGCTGCGGATTGTCCGGGTGCAGCTGGTCCTCCAGCTGGTGCAGCTCGCCCGAGCCGAGTTGCTTCACCACCAGCAGCGAGTCGACGAAAAAGCGGTAGCCCAGCGGCGTCGGCACCCGGCCCGCGGAAGTGTGGGGGCTTGCGATGAGCCCCAGTTCTTCCAGGTCCGACATCACGTTGCGGATCGTGGCCGGGGAAAGGTCCAGTCCCGCGTAGCGCGACAGCGTGCGCGAGCCGATCGGCTGGCCCTCGGCGATGTACCGCTCGATCAGGGTCTTCAGCAGGATCTGCGCGCGTTTATCCAGCATGCTCGGATTCTACCGTTAGAATCGCGCGATGAAGCCCGCGTTCCGGCGTATTGCGCTGATCGGCAAACAGACTCCCGAAATCGCCCAGTCGCTGCGCGCGCTGCGCGATTTCCTGCGCCAGCGCGGCTGCGAGGTGACCCTTGAGCGCGAGACTGCGGCCAGCGTCGGCGAGGACGGCAAGGTGGCCGGCTACGAGGAAATCGGCCGCGGTACCGATCTCGCCATCGTGCTGGGCGGCGACGGCACCATGCTGGCTGCCGCCCGCAACCTTGCGCGCTACAAGGTGCCGCTCGCGGGGATCAACCAGGGCCGGCTCGGCTTCATGACCGATATCGCGCTGCAGGACATGGGCGAATCGGTGGGCGCCATCCTCGAGGGCCGCCACACGATGGAAGAGCGCGCGCTGCTCGAGGTGGAGATCTTCCGCGGCCAGGCGACGTTGCTGCGCACGGTGGCGCTGAACGAAGCGGTGGTCACCAAGGGCTCGCAGGCCCGCCTGATCGAGTTCGAGCTCAATATCAACGGCGAGCACGTCTACCAGCTGCGCGCCGACGGCGTGATCGTCGCGACGCCGACCGGTTCTACCGCATACGCGCTCTCGGCGCAGGGGCCGATCCTGCAGCCCACCGTGCCCGCGTTCGCGCTGGTGCCGCTCAACCCGCACGTGCTGTCGGCGCGGCCGGTGAGCGTGAGCGACACCAGCGTGATCGAGATCCGCCTGCTGCGCGCGGTCGACGGGCGCGCGCATTTCGACGGCTTCGCACTTACCGACCTGCAGGAAGGCGACCGCCTGGTGCTAAAGCGCTCGGCGGACACCATCCATTTCGTCCATCCGCCGGGCTACAGCTATTTCAGGATGCTGCGCGAGAAGCTGCGCTGGAGCAGGATCGTGGGCAAGCGGACCGGGGACTGATGCTGCGCGCGCTGGGCATTCGCGATCTGGTGATCGTCGAGCGCGTCGAACTCGAGACCGGCGCGGGATTCACGGTTCTCTCCGGCGAGACTGGCGCCGGCAAATCCATCCTGGTCGACGCCATCGAGCTGCTGGTGGGCGGGCGCGGCGACGCCTCGCTGGTGCGCGAAGGCGCCGAGCGCGCGGAGCTGTCCGCCGAGTTCGATTTTTCAGGCAATGCATCGTTAAAGCGGTTCATCGACGATGCGGGACTAGAAGGCGATCCGGGTAGCGTCATTCTGCGCCGCACGATAGATCGGGCAGGGCGCTCGCGCTGCTTCGTCAACGGCCATGCCGCGACGCTCGCGCAACTGCGCGAGGCGGGCGAGCACCTGGTGGATATCCACGGACAGCACGAGCACCAGTCGCTGCTGCGCGCGCCGGCGCAGCGCGAGCTGTTGGACGCTCATGCCGGCGCGCAGGAACTGGCCGGCGCATGCGCGGAAGCCTGGCGCGGCTGGAAGCGGCTGGAGGCGCTCGCCGCGGAAGCCGAGGAGCAGTTTGCCAGGCGCGAATCCGAGCGCGCGGAACTTCAGGAGCAGCTCGCCGAGTTCAAGAAGCTCGCCCTCAAGGAAGGCGAATGGGATGGACTGGCCGCGCAGCACCAGCGGCTCGCGCACGGCTCCAGCCTGCTGGCGGGCGCGCAGTCTTCGCTGGAAGCGCTGTCCGAAGCAGACGGCGCATGCCTGCCGCAACTCGCCGCGGTGGCGAGCCGGCTGCGCGCGCTGTCGGAGCACGACGCACGGCTGAAGGCGATCGTGGAGATGCTCGAATCCGCCGAAGCGCAGGCCGGAGAAGCGGCGCGCGACCTGCGCGACTACGCTTCGCGGGTGGACCTGGATCCGCGGGCGCTGCGCGAGCTGGAGCAGCGCATCGAGGCGCTGCACGCGGCGGGGCGCAAGTACCGCGTCAAGCCAGCTGCGTTGCCGGAACTGGAGAAGCATCTCCGGCTGCGCTTCGAGGAACTCGAGCTTGCGGCGAGCCCCGAAGCGCTCAAGCGCGAGGTGGCGGCCGCAAAGGACCGCTACGACACCGCGGCGAAGAAGCTGTCGGCGAAGCGCAAGAGCTCGTCGCAGGTGCTCGGGCGCGAAGTGACGCAGGCGATGCAGGGCCTGGCGATGCCGGGCGGGCGCTTCGCCGCGGTGCTGCGCCCGCTGGAAGCGCCCGGAGCGGGCGGGCTGGAAGACGTAGCCTTCGAAGTCGCTTCGCACCCGAGTCTGCCGCTGCGGCCGCTGGCGAAGGTGGCCTCCGGCGGCGAACTTTCGCGCGTCAGCCTCGCAATACAGCTGGTAGCGGCGAAGGGTTCCTCCATAGGCACCCTGGTGTTCGACGAAGTCGACGCCGGAATCGGCGGCGCAGTGGCGGAAACGGTGGGGCGCTCGCTCAAGAAACTGGGGCGCGAGCGCCAGGTGCTGTGCGTGACGCACCTGCCGCAGGTCGCGGCGCAGGCCGACGAGCAATGGTCGGTGTCCAAATCAGGGGCCCGCGGCAAGGTGAGCAGCGCGGTTACGCGCCTCGACCGTTCCGGCCGCATCGAGGAACTGGCGCGCATGCTGGGGGGTGCGGAAATTACCGCGACAACCCGAAAACACGCTGCAGAATTGCTTGGAAAATAGCCCCTAGGCGGGGCGCCCCGCCGTCAGGCGGGCCTGTGAGGGCAGTTCGTCTTGGTGCAGTCGGCGTAGAGCGCCAGCGAATGGCCATGCAGCTCGAAACCGTTCTTGCGCGCGATTTCATGCTGGCGCTTTTCGATCTCGCTGTCGTAGAACTCCTCGACGCGGCCGCATTGCAGGCACACCAGGTGGTCGTGGTGCCCGCCCTGGTTCAGTTCGAATACCGCCTTGCCGGTTTCGAAATGCTGGCGCGCGAGCAGGCCTGCCTGTTCGAACTGCGTGAGAACCCTGTAGACGGTGGCAAGTCCAACGTCCATGCCTTCCGCCATCAGCGCCTTGTACACGTCTTCGGCGGAGAGGTGACGCACCTTGCTCGCCTCGAACAGCTCGAGGATGCGGCGCCGGGGCAAGGTCGCCTTGAGGCCGATCTCTTTCAGGCTCTGGACGGTGGTCATCCGCTATCATTATAGGCTTATGCATACCGTTTTCTACCGTGGAGGCGCCCGGATTTTGCCGCTGGCAATTGCCGCGCTCCTGCCCTCCTGCAAGTCGGTGCAGGTGCCGAGCGTGCCCGGCCTGACGCCATACCGGATCACGATCCAGCAGGGTAATTTCATCTCGCAGGAGATGGTGTCGCAGCTCAAGCCCGGCATGACGAAGGAGCAGGTTCGCTTCGTGCTCGGGACGCCGCTGGTCAACGACATCTTCAACGCCGACCGCTGGGACTACGTTTTCTTCAAGGAATATCCCAACGGCAAGCGCGAGCAGCGCAACCTGTCGGTGGTTTTCCAGGACAATCGGCTGGCGCGGGTGCTGGGCGACTTGCTGCCGGCTGAAGGCGCTGCGGCGCCGCAGGCGACCGGCTTCGAGCCGATAGTGAAGCCCGATGCTTCGGCCAAACCCGCGGACGCCGCGCCTGCCTCGGTTGCCAAGCCGGCTGCAGAGGCGGCCAAGCCAGCGACGGAAGCGCCTAAGCCCGCCGCCGACGCCGCCAAGCCCGAGGTGCCGGTCCAGAACTGGAGCGCAGCGGGCGACGCCCCGGAGCCGAAGCCGGCGGAGGCTCCCGCGCCTGCGCCGAATACGGAGGAAAAGAAGGCCGCAGACGGCGACAGCGAGAAGGGATTCTTCGGCCGCTGGCTGGAAAAGATCGGCCTGTGACGGCGGCGATCAAGGTCGTGGTTGCCGGCGCCGGCGGCAAGATGGGGCAGGCGCTCATCGAAGGCGTGCTCGCCGACAAATCGCTGGCGCTGGCGGCCGCGCTCGATGCCAAGGGCAGCCCCGCGGTAGGAACGAGCGTTGGCGGCATCAAGGTCGGATCGGACATCTGCAAGGCGATTGCTGCGGGCGACGTGCTTATTGATTTCACGCGCCCCGAAGGCACCATCGAACACGTCGAGGTCTGCTCGCAGCTCGGAAAGGCGATCGTAATAGGCACCACCGGGTTCCCCGATACGCTGAAGAGCGCCATCCTGCAGGCGGGCCGCAAGATCCCGGTCGCGATGTCGCCGAATTTCGCGGTGGGGGTGAACGCGGTGTTCAAACTGGCCGAGGTCGCAGCGGGTATCCTGGGCGACGGCTACGACGTCGAAATCGTCGAGGCGCACCATCGCCAGAAGGTGGACGCGCCCTCGGGCACCGCTCTTAAACTGGGCGAAATCATCGCTTCTGCACTGAAGAGAAATCTGAAAAAGGAAGCAAAGCATGGCCGCGAAGGCGACATCGGGGCGCGCCCGGCGAAGCAAATCGGTTTCCATGCCATCCGCGGCGGCGACATCGTCGGCGAGCACACGGTCATCTTTGCCGGCCCCGGGGAGCGGGTCGAGGTGACCATCCGCTCGCAGAGCCGGATGACCTACGCGCTGGGCGCCCTGCGGGCCGCCAAGTTCCTGCGGGGCAGGAAGGCGGGGCTCTACGACATGAACGACGTGCTTGGCCTTAAGTAGCGCCCGGCTTGCCGTGGCGCTTGGCCTACGGTAGCTGGCGCGGTATAATTTGCCGCTCAAATGAGCGGGAGGGGCGCAAGCCTCTTCCGCTTTTTCACATCTAATCCGGGAGTTTGCCGTGCCAGCGCTCGATTCCGCCGTCCTCGTCCTTGCCGACGGGTCGGTGTTTCGGGGCCGTTCCATCGGCGCGCGCGGCCTGTCTGCGGGCGAAGTGGTGTTCAACACCGCCATGACGGGCTACCAGGAGATCCTCACCGATCCCTCGTACTGCCGCCAGATCGTCACGCTGACCTATCCGCACATCGGCAATACCGGGGTCAACGCCGAGGACGAGGAGGCCGCCAGAGTGCACGCAGCCGGCCTGGTGGTGCGCGACCTGCCGCCGCTCGCCTCCAGCTGGCGCAGCCGGAAGGATTTGAGTTCCTATCTGAAGGAACAGAATATCGTCGCGATCACCGAGATCGACACGCGCAAGCTCACGCGCATCCTGAGGGAGAAAGGCGCGCAGAACGGCTGCCTGATGGCGGGCGACGTCGACGAGAAAAAGGCGCTGGCCGAGGCGCAGGCATTTCCCGGCCTCGCGGGCATGGACCTGGCAAAGGTCGTCACTACCGGAAAATCCTACGAATGGAGCGACGGGAAGTGGGAGCTAGGTAAAGGCCACCGCAAATCCCCGGAGATGAAATTCCATGTCGTTGCCTACGACTATGGCGTGAAGCGCAATATCCTGCGCCTCCTCGTCGAGCGCGGCGCGCGGGTGACGGTCGTGCCGGCGCAGACGCCGGCGCGCGAAGTGCTGAAGATGAACCCCGACGGCGTGTTCCTTTCCAACGGTCCGGGCGATCCCGAGCCCTGCGACTACGCGGTCGAGGCGATCGGCGAGATCCTCGACAGCACGCGCATCCCGGTGTTCGGCATCTGCCTCGGGCACCAGCTGATGGGCCTGGCCTCGGGCGCGAAGACCATGAAGATGAAATTCGGCCACCACGGCGCCAACCATCCGGTAAAGGATCTCGACACGGGACAGGTGGTGATCACCAGCCAGAACCACGGTTTTGCGGTGGACCCGGAAACCATCCCGAAGAATCTGCGGCCGACGCATGTTTCGCTGTTCGACGGATCGCTGCAGGGGCTTGCACGCACCGACCGTGCCGCGTTTTGCTTCCAAGGACATCCGGAAGCCAGTCCGGGGCCGCATGACATCGGATATTTGTTCGACCGGTTCGCCGAGTTGATGAATGCCCAAAAGAACTGACATAAAAAGCATCCTGATCATCGGCGCGGGCCCGATCGTGATCGGCCAGGCCTGCGAGTTCGATTATTCGGGCGCGCAGGCCTGCAAGGCGCTGCGGCAGGAGGGCTACCGGGTGGTGCTGGTGAACTCCAACCCGGCGACCATCATGACCGACCCCGAGATGGCCGACGCCACCTACATCGAGCCGATAATCTGGCAGACGGTGGCGCGCATCATCGAGAAGGAGCGCCCGGACGCGCTGCTGCCGACCATGGGCGGGCAGACTGCGCTCAACTGCGCGCTGGACCTGGCCAGGAACGGCGTGCTGGAGAAATTCAAGGTGGAGATGATCGGTGCTTCGCGCGAGGCGATCGACAAGGCCGAGGACCGCGAGAAATTCAAACAGGCGATGACGCGCATCGGGCTTGCCTCGGCGCGCTCATCGCTCGCGCACTCCATGGAAGAGGCGCTGCAGGTGCAGGCGAGCCTCGGCTACCCCGTGGTGATCCGCCCGTCCTTCACGCTGGGCGGCACCGGCGGCGGCATCGCCTACAACCGGGAAGAATTCGTCGCCATCTGCGAGCGCGGCCTGGAAGCCTCGCCGACGCACGAACTGCTGATCGAGGAGTCGCTGATCGGCTGGAAGGAATTCGAGATGGAAGTGGTGCGCGACAAGGCGGACAACTGCATCATCGTCTGCTCCATCGAGAACCTCGACCCGATGGGCGTGCACACGGGCGATTCCATCACGGTGGCGCCGTCGCAGACGCTGACCGACAAGGAATACCAGATCATGCGCGACGCCTCCATCGCGGTGCTGCGCGAGATCGGCGTCGATACCGGGGGTTCCAACGTGCAGTTCGCGATCAACCCGGCTGACGGCCGCATGATCGTGATCGAGATGAACCCGCGCGTGTCGCGCTCGTCGGCGCTGGCCTCGAAGGCGACCGGCTTTCCCATCGCCAAGGTGGCGGCCAAGCTCGCGGTGGGCTACACGCTGGACGAGGTCGCGAACGAAGTCACGGGCGGCGCCACGCCGGCGTCCTTCGAGCCGACCATCGACTACGTGGTGACCAAGGTGCCGCGCTTTGCGTTCGAGAAATTCCCGCAGGCCAACGACCGGCTCACCACGCAGATGAAATCGGTGGGCGAGGTGATGGCCATCGGCCGCAGCTTCCAGGAATCGTTCCAGAAGGCGCTGCGCGGCCTGGAAGTCGGCGTGGACGGGCTCAACCAGAAGACCAGGGACCGCGAAACCCTGGAGCGGGAACTGGGCGACCCGGGGCCGGAGCGCATCTGGTATGTCGGCGACGCATTCGAGAACGGCTTCACGCTGGACGAAGTGCACCGCCTGACGCACATCGACCCCTGGTTCCTCGCGCAGATCAAGGAGATCGTCGACCTGGAGATGGAGCTGGACGACGAAAAGCTCGAGGACATCGACGCGGACAAGCTGCGCCTGCTGAAGCGCAAGGGTTTTTCCGACCGCCGGCTGGCCTATCTCTTCAATTCGGATGAAAAGCTCATCAGGAAGAAGCGGCATGCCCTCGGCATCCGCCCGGTCTACAAGCGCGTCGATACCTGCGCCGCCGAGTTCGCGACGCGCACCGCCTACATGTATTCCACCTACGAGGAAGAATGCGAGGCCGAGCCTACCGGAAAGAAGAAAGTCATCGTGCTGGGCGGCGGGCCGAACCGCATCGGGCAGGGGATCGAATTCGACTATTGCTGCGTGCATGCCGCGATGGCGCTGCGCGAGGACGGTTTCGAGACCATCATGGTCAACTGCAACCCGGAGACCGTGTCGACCGACTACGACACCTCGGACCGGCTCTACTTCGAGCCGCTGACGCTTGAGGACGTGCTGGAAATCGTCGACAAGGAGAAGCCTTTCGGCGTGATCGTCCAGTACGGCGGCCAGACGCCGCTGAAACTCGCGCGCGATCTCGCCGCCGCCGGCGTGCCGATCATCGGCACCAGCGCGGACATGATCGACGCCGCGGAAGACCGCGAGCGCTTCCAGCAGCTGCTGCAGAAGATCGGGCTGCGCCAGCCGCCCAACCGCACCGCGCGCTCGGCGCCGCAGGCCCTCAAGCTCGCCGAGGAGATCGGCTATCCCGTAGTGGTGCGGCCGAGTTACGTGCTCGGCGGGCGCGCGATGGAGATCGTGCACCAGCAATCGGAGCTCGAGCGGTACATGAAGGAGGCGGTCAAGGTTTCGAACGAATCGCCGGTGCTGCTCGACCGCTACCTGTCGGACGCAATCGAAGTGGACGTGGACGCGGTGTCGGACGGCGCCGCCGTGCTTATCGCGGGGATCATGGAGCACATCGAGCAGGCGGGCGTGCACTCGGGCGATTCGGCCTGCTGCCTGCCGCCGCACTCGATAGGCGCGGACCTGCAGCGCGAGCTGCATCGCCAGACCGTGCTGATGGCGAAGGCGTTGAACGTGGTCGGCCTCATGAACGTGCAGTTCGCGATCCAGAAAAAGAACGGCGAAGCGCTGGTCTACGTGCTGGAAGTCAACCCGCGCGCCTCGCGTACCGTGCCCTTCGTTTCCAAGGCGACCGGCGTTCCCTGGGCGAAGATCGCCGCGCGCTGCATGGCGGGCATCCCGCTGGCGAGGCAGGGGGTGACGAAGGAAGTGGCGCCGCCGTACTTTTCGGTCAAGGAGGCCGTGTTCCCGTTCGTCAAATTCCCCGGGGTCGACACCATCCTCGGCCCGGAAATGAAGTCCACCGGCGAGGTCATGGGGGTGGGCGAAACCTTCGGCGAGGCCTTCATCAAGTCGCAGGTCGCCGCCGGCGTGAAACTGCCCAAGGGAGGACGCGCCTTCGTCAGCGTGCGCGACGGCGACAAGCAGATCGCGGCCGGCATCGCCGGCGACCTGGTGCGGCTGGGCTTCACCGTAATCGCGACCCGCGGCACGGCGCAGGTCATGGCGGCGCAGGGGGTGCCGGTGACGCTGGTCAACAAGGTCGCCGAGGGGCGGCCGCACATCGTTGACATGATCAAGAACGGCGACATCAGCTTCATCGTCAACACGGTGGAGGACACGCGCACCGCCGTTTCGGATTCGCGCTCGATCCGCACCACGGCCCTCGCGCAGCGGGTCACCTACTACACCACGATCGCCGGGGCCCGGGCCGCCTGCACGGGGATGAAGGCGCTGGCCACGCTCGAGCCCTACCGGTTGCAGGATCTGCACGCCAAACTGCACTAAACTTCGCCCATGGCAAAAACACCCATGACCATGCGCGGCGCGGAGTTGCTGCGCGCCGAACTGCAGCGCCTGAAGGCGGTCGAGCGGCCGAGCGTGATCACCGCGATCGCGGAAGCGCGCGCGCACGGCGACCTGTCGGAGAACGCCGAGTACGATGCCGCGCGCTCGCAGCAGGGCTTCATCGAGGGCCGCATTTCCGAGCTCGAGGCGAAACTCGGCAACGCGCAGATCATCGACCCCAAGCTGGTCGATTCCGACGGCCGCTGCGTGTTCGGCGCTACCGTGGAACTCGAGGAGAAAGGCAAACCTCCCACGACTTACCAGATCGTGGGCGACGACGAGGCGGACATCAAGCAGGGCCGCATCTCGATCAACTCGCCGATCGCGCGCGCGCTGATCGGCAAGGAAATCGGCGACATCGTCGACGCGCAGACGCCGGGCGGCGTGAAGCAATACGAAATCCTCGACGTGCGCTTCGAGTAGCGCGCGTTGCCGCGAACCATGGCAGGCACCGTACTCGTCTCGGGCGGCAGCGGCTACATCGCGGGCTTCCTCATCCGGCAACTGGTGGCCGAGGGCTGGATGGTGCATACCACCGTGCGCAGCCTGGGCCGGGAATCCGCAGTGCGGCAGCTGCTGGCCGTCGACAACAGCCGCGTAAATTTTTTTGCGGCTGACCTGAATGCAGATGCCGGATGGGCGGAGGCCATGGCAGGCTGCGGTTTTGTCGCGCACCTGGCTTCGCCCCTGCCTGCGGGCGTGCCCAAGGACGCCGACGACCTCGTCGTGCCTGCGCGCGACGGCGCCCTGCGCGCCTTGCGTGCAGCCAAGGCGGCGGGCGTAAAGCGCTTCGTGATGACGTCGTCCGTGGCGGCCATCTCCTACGGCCGCGGCCGCGGCGTGCACAACTTCACCGAGGCCGATTGGACCGATCTGTCCAAGCCGGGGATCTCGCCATACATCCGGAGCAAGACCGTGGCGGAACGCGCCGCGCGCGACTGGGTGGCTGCCGAGGGCGGGGGCATGGAGTACTGCAGCATCTGCCCTTCGGTAGTTCTGGGGCCGGTATGGAGCGCGGATTATTCGGCATCGGTCGTGATCCTGCGCAGGCTGCTCGACGGATCGCTGGGCGCCTGCCCGGACTTCGGCTTCGGCGTGGTGGACGTGCGCGACGTGGCCGATCTGCATGTGCGCGCGCTGAAGGCCCCAAACATGGCCGGCGAGCGTTTCATTGCATCGGGGCGCTTCGTCAAGCTGCGCGATGTGGCCGACATTCTGCGGGCCAAGCTCGGCCCCGAGGCGCAAAAAGTCACCACCCGAAATGTGCCCGACTGGCTGGTGCGCCTGGCAGCGCTTTTCAATCCGCTGGCCAGAGCCGTGGTGGGGGAACTGGGTTCGGTGCGCAACCAGGACGCGTCGCACGCCAAGGCCGTGCTCGGTTGGGCCACGCGGCCCATCGAAGAGAGCATCGTGGACACCGCGCGCTGCCTCATCGACCTGGGCATCGTCAAGCCCTAAAAAAAGGCAGGGCTAGCCCTGCCTTTTTTTCCGTGTGTTGCCTTACTTCTTCGTGTCGTCCTTTTTCATGTTGTCTTTATTCATCGTGCTTTTCTTTGGTGTGCTCTTCTTCGCCTTGTGCGTTGTGCCCTTTTTCATATCGTCTTTCTTCATCTCGTCAGCGGCCATCGCCGTGACGGTCACGCATGCAAACACAGCGGCCAGAAGAGCGGCAATAAGTCTTTTCATGAATTAATCTCCATTAAATCAAATCGTTAGGTGAAGATAGCCGTTGGAACTAGCCCCGAGGTAACGCTCCATCCCCTGGCCCGGTTGACAGTCTTTGCCGGGAAACGTCGGCAGCGGAACGCGCAGTTTCCCTGTCGGCGGGTTAAGCGCTGCGACAAACCCTCGATCGCGTTCCGATCGGTTTGCGAGCCTTGGAAACCAGGTTGATGTTGATGAAAGATTCGAGTCAGGTTCTGGCAGGCCCTGGTCAGGTCTGAGCAAGGCCGGGGACAGGTGCAGGCAAGTGATTGCGCGTAGTGTCGCGCAAGGAAAGTCGAGGAGGCCTGCGTTCGAAACCGTGTCCAACGAACTTCACGTTCTGCTGGTCGAGGACGACGACGCGCTTGCATCAGCGCTCGCGCGCTCTCTCATGAGGGAGTTGATGAAGGTTACTGTTGCTCGTTCCGGCGAGGAGGCGCTCGCGGCAGTCGGCTCGATGCTGCCCGACATCCTCGTGCTGGATGTCGATCTGCCCGGGATCGATGGATTCGAAGTCCTTTCGCGCCTGCGCGCGAGCGGACTGACGCTGCCTGTGATGATGCTTACCGCGCTGGATGACGCGGAAGACCGCAAAAGGAGCTTCAAGCTCGGGGCCGACGTTTTCCTGGGAAAACCGGTCGACATGCGCGCGTTTACCGAGCAAATGCACGTTCTGGCGCGCCGCGTAGGCGATGCGAATCCGGTCAGGCTGGTTTACGGCCCGCTCATTTTGGACAGGGAAGCTTTCCGCGCATATTTAAACGGCAGCCCGCTCGACCTTGGGCGGCGCGAGTGGTCCCTGCTTGAGGTCCTGCTTACGCGGACGGGAAGGATTCTGTCCAAGGAGACCATCCGTCGCGATATCGCCGGAATTGACGACAAGGTCTCGCCCACCGCCGTCGATGTCTACATGTCCCGGCTGCGCACAAAGCTGAACCCGGCGGGCATCCGCATCAAGTCGGTGCGCGGCCTCGGCTACGTGCTGCCGAAGTGGGACCCCCACGCCAGCGAAAGTTGAATCGGATCGGATGTCCTGAATCATATGCAAATTTCTCGCAGCAAGCGGGCAATCGTCCTAGCGCTAACTCTGGCCGCCTTGGCGATCGGTCTGGGATGGATTGGCGCCCATTCCGGCGTCTTCGGCGGCGCAAACGCTAAGGAAGAGCCGAAGCCGGCCGCTTCCTCCGACGCGTTTCGCCCTACGAAATCGCAATTGGCGGGGCTGAATGTCGAGCCGGTGCACACCATGAATTTCAGGAGCACCCTCGAGACCGACGGCAATATTGCCTTTAACGACGAGGCCAATACTCCGGTGTTCTCGCCGTATACCGGCCGGGTGACCAGGCTCTTCGCCAAGCTGGGGGACGTGGTGCGCAGGGACGCGCCATTGATGGCGGTCGAATCCTCCGAGTTCGCACAGGGACAGAACGATCTCATCGGTGCGGTGGCGGGACTCGGCACAGCGCGCGCCCAGCTGTCGCTGGCGGAAGCAAGCGAGAAGCGCCAGCACGAGCTCTATACGGCCCAGGCCGGTTCCCTCAAGGACTGGCTGCAGAGCCAGTCGGATCTGCTCGCCGCCC
>DATGGA010000077.1:0-5018 GCA_035308765.1 Burkholderiales bacterium | reverse complement strand
TCGACGGCTCTGCGCGGCCGCAGCTGGTGCGCAGGGACAGGAACCCGCTGTACTGGAGCCTGATCGAGAGTTACCGCCAGCTTTCGGGGATTCCGCTGGTGCTGAACACCAGCTTCAACGTGCACGAAGAACCCATCGTCTGTGCGCCGCGGGAGGCGGTGACCGCGCTCATCGACAGCAGGATCGATGCATTGGCCATCGGGCCGTTCTGGGTCGATCGCATGTGGCTGAGATAGGATGTGGGCAACCCCGATGAAAATCGAACCGGCCCGCTTTCGCGTCGAACCGCAGAAGAAAATCAGGCTCGGCAAATGGCCCACGCGGGTGAAGCCGTACTACGGCAGCAAGGCGGAGTACCAGGAGATGCTCGGCATGCAAGTCGCCGAGCTTAGCGCGCTCCAGGGCAAACTCTATGCGGACAACCGCTACGCGCTGCTGCTGATTTTCCAGGCGATGGATGCCGCCGGCAAGGACGGCGTCATCAAGCACGTCATGTCCGGCGTCAACCCGCAGGGCTGCCAGGTGTACAGCTTCAAGCACCCGAGCGCGGAAGAACTCGACCACGACTTCCTCTGGCGCGGCACGCGCGTGCTGCCGGAGCGCGGGCGCATGGGTATTTTCAACCGCTCCTATTACGAAGAGGTGCTGATCGTGCGGGTGCACCCGGAGATCCTGCGCGCCCAGAACCTGCCGCCGGAGGCGCCCCGTGGCGAGGAACTCTGGAAGCAGCGCTACGAGTCGATCGCGGGCCTCGAGCGGCACCTGCATCGCAACGGTATCCGCATATTGAAGTTCTTCCTCCACCTGTCGAAGGAAGAGCAACGCAAGCGTTTCCTCGAGCGCATCGACGATCCGGAAAAGAACTGGAAATTCACCAGCTCCGACATCGAGGAACGCGGCTACTGGAAGCAATACGAGAAGGCTTACGAGGCCTGCCTGCCCGCGACCAGCACGCGGCACGCGCCGTGGTACGTCGTGCCCGCCGACGACAAGCGCAACGCGCGCCTGATCGTGTCGCACATCATTCTGGATGCGATGAAACGGCTCGACATCCGCTATCCGCGCTCCAGCGCGAAGCACCGGCGCGAACTGCGCGCCATCCGCCGCCGGCTGGCGCGCTGAGAGGATCCGCTACTTTCTTTTTCTCTTCGCCGGCGCGCGCCCGTGGACCAGCAGCACCGGGACGCCGGCATAACGCACCACGAGATCGGCGTCGCTTCCCATGATCAGGCGGTTCATGCCGCGGCGCCCGTGCGTTCCCATCACGATGATGTCCGCGCGCCAGCGCTTCGCCTGCCGGACGACGGAATCCGCCACGCGCAAGCCGCGGCTCTCCATCAGCGCGGTCTGTGCCCTGACGCCCTTGCCGAGCGCGAGCCGTGCCGCGCGCTTGAGGATTTTTACGCCGTCGGAGCGCATGGATTCCAGGATGCCCCGCATATTGAGCGCCGCCTCGGGACTGACGAAAATCACGTGCTCGTCCATGATGTGCAGCAGGCACAGCTTCGCGTTACGCCCGTGCGCCAGCTTCAAGGCTTCCCTGAGGCCGGCATTCGAGGTGGCGCTTCCGTCAACGGGGACGAGAATACGTTTGTAGCCCATCGGCGTAACTAGTTGATCGCGTCAGGAAGGTTCGATGCGTCCGGCTTGAGCCCCGCGTGGCGGCGGGCGTGGTCCTCGAGCTTGCGCCGCGCGGCGAGAAACGCATCCTGCAGCGCGCGGTAGACGTCTTCGTGATGATCGTGGTTGATGGCGATTTCGCTGCCCGGCACCTTGATGTCCAGGCGCACGACGAATTCCTTGCCCTGCTGCCTGTGCCGCGACGGGATTTCGACCACCACGCGGCAGCTGACGATGTGCCTGCGGTAGCGGTCCAGTTTTTCGGCCCGCTTGCGGATCGCCGTCTCGACGGCGGCGGAATGGGCGATGTTGCGCAGCGTGATCTGCAGCGGAATCTGCATCAATTGTCCTTGATTCGGGGGCCCCACTCTTCGGCGGGCTCGCCGGTGTCGGGGTCGATCCAGGCGGCAATGCCGATTTCGTCTTCGGCTTCCTCCAGCGATTCGCCCGGTTCGTACCCCGTGTCGCCCGTCTCCTGCATGTCGGTGAGTGCGGCCATCAGCGTAGGGAACGGGCCATATTCGCTCTTGCGGTCCTCGCTGCGCCAATAAAATCCGTCGGGGCGCTCGATAACTCGCGCTCGGTCGGCTTCGGGAGTGCCCGCGGGTACGGTGTGTCCCATCGAAGACTTAATATACTCTTGCGAACCGGCATGAAACAGACTCTTTTGGCGGGCATCGCCGTTACAAAGCGCATCCTCATCGATGAAGAGCGCTGCATCTCCTTCATGGGAAAAGAGAAGTGACTTTCGAGTTCCCGGTGACGGACCTTGCCGAGCAGGCCAGGCTGGCATGAGCGGGCTGCTGGACAAGGACACGGCGCTGGTGACCGGCGCCGCCCGGGGCATCGGCCATGCGATTGCGCGCGCGATCGAAGAGGAAGGCGGGAAGGTCTTTGCGGTGGATCGGGAAGATTTTGACCTGTCTTTGCCGGGTTCCGCCCTTTCCCTCGTGGAAACGGCAATAAAGAAAATGAAGACCGTATCAATATTCGTTCATGCGGCGTCGCCGCCGCGCAAGGAAACTCAGACCGCGACCAAGGTGACCGAGCAGGAGTGGCGCGAGATGCTCGAAGTGCAGCTCAATTCCGGATTCCTCATCGCCCAGGCGCTCGGCCGGCACATGCGCGAGAAGAGGATTCGCGGCCGCATGCTGTTCGTCACGTCGTTGCATGCCGACTCGCCGCGCAACCTGCCGCACTACAGCGCCTCGAAGGCCGGGCAGACGATGGTGATGAAGGAACTGGCGCGCGCGCTGGGGCCCGCGGGCATCCGGGTCAACGCCATCGCGCCGGGAGCGGTGCCCGGCGCGGGCTTCAAGGGTTCGCCGGCGCTCGTCGGCAAGATCGCGCTAAAACGCACGGGCAAGCCGGAGGACATTGCGCCGATGGCTGTGGCGATCCTGTCGGAGAGGTACGGCTCCTATATGACCGGGTCGACCGTGGTGGTGGATGGCGGGCTTGCGCTCTACAACTGGCTGGAGGCTAGCGAATGAAATCCCGCTATTGCGTAAGTCAATCCGATGTAAAACCCTATTCACCGGCCAACCATACCGGCACGAAGAACTTTCGCTTGATCGGCCCCGAAACCGTGGGTGCAAAGCAGGTCGAGATGCTGATCGGGGAACTCGAGCGGGGCAAGGGCGCGCTGCCGCACGCGCATCCGGGCATCGAGCAGGTCTGCTACCTGCTGGAAGGCGAGGCGCACGTCGAGGTCGGCGGCGAGAAATTCGAGATGAAGCCGGGCGAGGCCTGTTTCTTTCCGGCCGAGATGCAGCACGTTTTCATCGCCACCACGCCGCGCGTGAAGGTGATGGTGATCTATGCGCCGCCCTACGGCGAAGATCCGAAAAAAGTAATACGCAATGGCTGAGCCCTGGCTGCCTCTTGACGGCATCCGCGTCGTCGATTTCTCGCTGTTCGTGCCGGGACCGTTCTGCACGGCGATCCTGGCCGACCTGGGCGCGGATGTGGTCAAGGTGGAATCGCTCAACGGCGATCCGGGCAGGGGCTACGTGCCGGTGCAGTTCCGGACGGAGAATAGAAACAAGCGATCGATCGCCCTGAATTTGAAAAGCACGGAGAGCAAAAAGATCGTGGACCGGCTGGCAACGCAGTCCGATATCGCCATCGAAGGCTTCCGGCCGGGGGTGGCGAAGCGGCTCGGCATAGATTTCGAGACGCTGCAGAAGGCGAACCCGAAGCTCATCCATTGCTCGATCTCCGGCTACGGCCAGACCGGGCCATGGCGCGAGCGTCCCGGGCATGACGTGAATTACGTCGCCGCGGCCGGGGCGCTGGCCTTTCCCGGCCAATGGCTCAAGGCGCCGTCGCGCTCCAGCCTCGCCATCGCCGACATGGCGGGCGGCAGCTTCGCCGCAGTGGCGGTGCTCGCCGCGCTGCACGAACGCAACCGGACGGGGCACGGAGCGCAGCTCGACCTGTCGCTGTTCGAGGCTGCGTTCTTCTGGGCGGCGATGCGCCATGGCCTCGACCCGGATGTGGACCCGAGGGCGCACCTCTTCCCGGTGAACGACATTTTCGAGACCAGGGACGGCCGGCGCCTCACGCTCGGCATCCTGGAAGAGCACTTCTGGGACAATTTCGTGAAGATGGTCCCGGGCCTGGCATCCGAATCCTTTTCCTCAGACGCGAAGCGGCGGGCGAACGGCGATGCGCTGTCCGCGCGGCTGGCCGAGATCATGAAAACAAAGACGGCCGAAGCATGGCTGAAAATCTGCGATGACAACGACATTCCGGTGGACCTCTGCATTACCCCGGGCGAGGCGGCGGAGCTGGAGCAGATCGTCGCGCGCAAGGACGTGGCTGTGTTCGGCAAGGAAAAGTTCGCGCTGTTCCCGGTGCATTCCGGCGGGGTAAAGGGCGGGCGGCTACGGCACGGCGTGCCGGGAACCGGGGAGCATAGCCGTGAAATACTGGTCGATCTCGGCTTCGATGACGGCCAGATCGCGGACATGGTGAAGGTTGGCGCGGTAAAAATCGGATAGGAGGCGTCACATGAGACATGCGCTCTGGCCCGTAATTCTGATTGCCGTGGGCGTGGCCGGCCTGACGCGGAGAAAGTAGCGCGCATGGATTTCGCCTTCACCCAGGAGCAGGAGCAGATCCGCGAAGCGATCGCGAAGATCTGCGCCAAGTTCGATGACGCCTACTGGCTGAAGAAGGACAGGGAAGGCGGCTTTCCCGCCGAGCTGCACAAGGCACTGGCCAAGGACGGTTGGCTCGGCATGGCGATGCCGGAAGAATTCGGCGGTTCGGGCCTGGGCATCACCGAAGCCGCGGTGATGATGCAGGCGATCGCCGAGTCGGGCGCGGGTTTTTCCGGCGCATCCGCGGTGCATATGAATATTTTTGGCTTGAATCCCGTCGTCGTATTCGGA
>DATGGA010000076.1:0-24980 GCA_035308765.1 Burkholderiales bacterium | reverse complement strand
ACCTGGGTGATCTGGTCGAAGTAGCCGGTGCCGACCTCGCGCTGGTGCTTGACTGCGGTGAAGCCTTTTTCCGCAGCGGCGAACTCCTTCTGCTGCAGTTCCACGAACGCGGTCATGTTGTCGCGCGCATAGCCGTGCGCCAGCTCGAACATCGAGTAGTTGAGCGAGTGGAAGCCGGCCAGCGTGATGAACTGGAACTTGTAGCCCATCGCGCCCAGTTCGCGCTGGAACTTGCCGATGGTGGCGTCGTCGAGATTCCTCTTCCAGTTGAAGGAGGGCGAACAGTTGTAGGCCAGCATCTTGCCCGGAAATTTCTTCCGGATACCCTCGGCGAACTTGCGCGCGAAGGCGAGATCCGGCGTGCCGGTCTCGCACCACACCATGTCGGCGTACTCGGCGTAGGCGAGGCCTCGCGACAGCGCCTGGTCGAAGCCTTTTTTAGTCTTGTAGAAGCCCTCCGATGTCCGCTCGCCGGTGAGGAAGGGTTTGTCGTTTTCATCCACGTCCGTGGTGACGATGTCGGCAGCTTCGGCATCCGTTCTTGCCAGCAGCACGGTCGGCACACCCATAACGTCCGCGGCGAGGCGCGCGGCGATCAGCTTCTGCACCGCTTCCTGGGTCGGCACGAGGACCTTGCCGCCCATGTGGCCGCATTTCTTCACGCTGGCCAGCTGGTCTTCGAAATGCACGCCCGCCGCGCCGGCGTCGATCATCGCCTTCATCAGCTCGAAGGCGTTCAGCACGCCGCCGAAACCCGATTCGGCGTCGGCGACGATCGGTGCGAACCAGTCGAT
This sequence comes from Burkholderiales bacterium, assembly GCA_035308765.1. Lineage (GTDB taxonomy): Bacteria > Pseudomonadota > Gammaproteobacteria > Burkholderiales > SG8-39 > RBG-16-66-20. Next base: position 24,186 of record DATGGA010000076.1, on the reverse strand, counting down.
GTCGCCGCCTTGCTTTCCACCGGCGGCTTCCATGGTCTGGATCTGGTCCTGGCGCATGAGCGCGTTGTTGATGCGCTTCACCACCGACGGAACCGACGTGGTCGCATAGAGGGACTGGTCGGGGTACATGGACAGGGAATCGTTGGCGTCGGCGGCCACCTGCCAGCCCGACAGGTAGATCGCCGGCACGCCGGCTTTTACCTGCTGCATCGCCTGGTTGCCGGTGAGCGCGCCCAGCGAGTTCACGAACGGCATCTCGCTGCATTTTTTCCAGAGTTTTTCGGCGCCGAGTTTCGCCAGCGTGTGCTCGATCTTCACGCTACCGCGCAGCTTTACGACGTCGACAGCGTCGTAGCCGCGCCGAACGCCCTTCCAGCGCGGATTTTCTTTCCAGTCTTTCTGAATTTGCGCGATTGCCTGCTCTCGGGGGCTCATCATTTCTCCTGGGGAAAGGTCTGAATGGAAGATCCTGAATCCCCAGCACATTACCGACCCGCATGACGCATGGCAACAATCCTAACCACGATGCGAAATGCCAAAAAAACAATTATTTACAGTAAGTTAGCAATACTACATTTCACAATGCGGTGGGGCATTTCAAATTTATGCTGCCCTGCAAAAAGGACGCCCCGTAGTAGTTAAGTCTGGACAAGCCGGCGGTGGCTATGGACGCTCATCAGGATGCCAATGCCGATGAACAGAGTGAGCAGCGCCGAGCCGCCGTAGGAAACGAAGGGCAGCGGCACGCCGACCACCGGAAGGATTCCGGAAACCATGCCCATGTTGACGAAGGCGTAGGTGAACAGCATCAGCGTGATGGTCGCCGCCAGCAGGCGCGCGAAGAAGGTGGCCGCATTGGCCGCGATCATCAGGCCGCGCGCGATCAGCAGCGAGTAGAGCGTGAGCAGGATCAGGTTGCCGATCAGCCCGAACTCCTCGGAGAACACCGCGAAAATGAAATCGGTGTGGCGCTCGGGAATGAACTCCAGGTGTGTTTGCGTGCCGTGCAGCCAGCCCTTGCCGGTGATGCCGCCCGAGCCCACCGCGATGGTCGACTGGATGGTGTGGTAGCCGGCGCCCAGCGGGTCCTGTGTCGGATCGATGAGCGTGAGAATGCGCTGCCGCTGGTAGTCGTGCAGCATGCCCCACAGCGGGAACAGGCTCGCCAGGCCCAGCACGACCAGCGCCGCGATCACCTTCCAGCCGATGCCCGCGAAAAAGATGACGTAGCAGCCGGCCGCGGCCACCAGCACCGCGGTGCCGAGATCCGGCTGGCGCACGATCAGCAGCGCCGGAATCGCGACCATCAGCGCGGCCATCGCGAAGTCGCGCATGCGCAGCGTCGCCTCATTCTTGTGGAAGTACCAGGCGAGCATCAGCGGCAGCGCGAGCTTCATCATCTCCGAGGGCTGGAAGCGCGTGACGCCGATGTGCAGCCAGCGGCGCGCGCCGTTCACCACGTCGCCCGCGAGCGCCACGGCGACCAGCAAAGCGACGCCGAGAACGTAGGCCGGCACGGCGAAGCGCATCAGCGTCTGCGGCGGAATGCGCGCCACTAGCCACATGGCGACGAACGCCACCGAAAGATTCGCCACCTGCGCCGTGACACGCGCCGGTTGCTCGTAGCTCGCGGAGAACAGCGTCGCCAGCCCGACCGCAACCAGGGCGATGGTGATCGCGAGCAACGGCCCGTCGATGCCTTCCGCGAGGCGCGCGGCCATCCGGCGCGGAGAATACCGGGCGAGATCCATCAGTCGCCTTCCTCTTCCTCTTCTGCGGCGCCGGGCTTGGGTGCACCCGGCGCATCCCCTTCGGGCATCTTGCCCAGCAGGTAGTAGTCGAGGACCACGCGCGCGATCGGCGCCGCGGTGCGCGCGCCGAAGCCGCCGTTCTCCACGATCACAGCCAGCGCGATCTTGGGGCTTTCAACCGGCGCGAAGACGATGAACAGCGAATGGTCGCGGTGGCGCTCGGTGACCTTTTTCTCGTCGTATTTCTCGCCCTGTTTCATGCCGATCACCTGGGCGGTACCGGTCTTGCCGCCGCTGGTGTACTGCGCATTGGCGAAGGATCGCGCGCCGGTACCTTCTCTGTTCACCCCGGCCATCGCGCGCTTCACGAAATCGACGTTGTCCGGGTTGAGGTCGATGTGGTTGACCAGCACCGGTTCGACCTGGCGCCGCACGCCGGTGTGCAGGTTCTCGATCGCCGACACCAGGTGCGGCCGGTACATGTTGCCGTTGGCCGCCAGCGTCGCCAGCGCGACAGCGAGCTGGATCGGCGTGTAGGCGTTGTACCCCTGCCCGATGCCGATGGAGATGGTTTCGCCCGCGTACCACTTCTGCTGCTCCGGTCGCCGGAAGCGCTTCAGTTTCCATTCCTGCGACGGCAGCACGCCGGTAGCTTCGCCGTCCAGATCGATGCCGCTTTTCGCGCCGAAGCCGAATTTGGCCATGAAGCTGGAAATCGCGTCGATCCCCATGTCGTTGGCGACCTGATAGTAGTAAGTGTCCGAGGACACGACGATCGATTTGTAGAGGTCGACGTAGCCGTTGCCGCCGGGCTTGGAATCGTGAAAGCGCCGGCCGCCGAATTCGAAATAGCCGGGGTCGTTGATCGCGCTCTTCGGCGTGCGCTTGCCGGACTCGAGCGCGGCCAGCGCCATGTAGGGCTTGAACGTCGAGCCCGGCGGGTACACACCGGCGATCGCGCGGTCGTTGAGCGGCCGGTCGGGCGAGTTGTTTAGCTCGGCCCAGCTTTGCGGGTCGATGCCGTCCACGAACAGGTTCGGGTCGAAGCCCGGCTTGGAAACGAAGGCGAGTACGCCGCCGGTGGACGGTTCGATCGCGACCAGCGCGCCGCGGTGGTCGCCGAACGCGGCTTCGGCAACCTCCTGAAGCCCGATGTCGAGCGTCAGCGTGACGTTGCTGCCGGACTGCGCCGGCGTGCGAGCGAGCGTGCGGATGCCGCGGCCCGCGGCGTCGATCTCCACCTGCTCGAAGCCGGTGGTGCCGTGCAGGTCCTGCTGGTAGCTTGCCTCCAGCCCGGACTTGCCGATGTAGTCGGTGCCGCGGTAATTCGCCTCGACGCCCAGCTCCTCGAGCTTTTCCTGGTCCTTGGCGTTGATGCGGCCGATGTAGCCGACGACATGCGCGGCGAGGTCGCCGTGCGGATACTGGCGGAACAGGCGAGCCTTGATCTCGACGCCCGGGAACCTGTAACGGTTGGCGGCGAAGCGCGCCACCTCCTTGTCCGTCAGGCGGGTGCGGATCGGCAAGCTCTCGGCGTTGCGCGTTTCCGCGTACAGCTTGCGGAAGCGGCTGCGGTCCTTCGCCTGCACTTCGACGACGTCGCCGAGTTCCTGGATGGTGCGCTCTAGGTCGCGCACTTTCGCCGGGAAAATCTCCAGCGTGTAGGCCGAATAGTTGCGCGCCAGCACCACGCCGTTGCGGTCCAGGATCAGCCCGCGGTTGGGCGCGATCGGCACGATCGAGATGCGGTTGTCCTCCGCCTTGGAGGCGTAGGTGTCGTGCTGTACCACTTGCAGCTGGAAAAAGCGCAGGAACAGCAGGGCGAACGCCGCAAGCACCGCGAAGCCGGCGAAACCGATGCGCAGCTGGAAAAAATGCAGCTCGCGTTCGTGGTCCTTGAGCTCTTCGAGCCTCATATGGCTCTCGTCTCGTCGACATCCGTGGGCATGCGCTGCGGCAGCAGCAGCAGCACGCTCACCAGCGGCCAGAGAACTGCGCCGAGCAGCGGCCCCGCGGCGATCGCCCAGCCCGGAAACTCGGCGCCGGTGGCGAGCCGCACCAGCGTGTCCACGCCTTGCGCGAACAGCAGCAGAGCCGCGACATGCAGCGCCTGGCCCCAGAGCGGAAACCACAGGATGCGGCGCGACAGCGTAATGGCGGCGAAGGCGAGCAGCGAGTACGAGAGCGCATGCTGGCCCATCAGCACGCCGTTGCCGACGTCAATCAGCAGGCCCAGTAGCCAGCCGGCGCCCAGGCCGACCAGCCGGGGTTGCCGTACGCACCAGAAAGCGAGCACCAGCGCCACGAAATCGGGCGCCAGCGCGACCGTTCTCCACGGCAGGAAATCGAGCAGCAGCGCCAGCGCGAGCGAGCCGAGGATGGTGCCCGCGCGCACCGGCAGCAGGATCGCGTGGCCCGACGGGGCGCTACTGAGCTGCATCGGCGTCCTTGCGGCGCGCATTGCGGATCCTGACCGGGCGCTTATCGCGCTCCGGGCCGGCTTCTTCCGGGTAGGCAAGCCGCTTAGATTCGCCGCCGAGCACCAGCACGTAGCTGCCGCTCTCGACGCCGGCGGCGGGCTGGCACACGATGCGCGCGAATGCGTAGGCTGCATCGCGCTCGATGCGAGCCACCGTGGCCACCGGCAACCCGGGCGGGTAGGTGCCGTCGATGCCCGAGGTTACGAGCTTGTCGCCGTTCTGGATCTCGGCGTTGGCCGCCATGAAGCGCAACTCGAGCATGCCGCTGGAACCGGCGCCGAAGGCGACCGCGCGCAGGCCATTGCGCACCACCTGCACTGGAATCGCCTGCTCCTTGTCAGTGAGCAGCGTCACCTCCGAGGACAGCATATGCACGCGCGTGATCTGGCCGACGACGCCGTTTTCGTCCACCACCGGCGAGCCCGCGGCGATGCCGTTCTGGCTGCCTTTGTCGATCACCACCTTGCGCGAATACGGATCGCGCCCGTTGTAGAGGATTTCGGCGGGCGTCGCCTTCAGCGGCAGGCGTTCGGCGGCGCCGATCAGGCGCCGCAGCTGCCCGGTCTCCGCCTGCGCCGCCTCGAAGCGCTGCGCCGCCTGCGAGGCCGTCAGCAGCTTTGCACGCAGCTCGCCGTTCTCCTCGCGCAACTGCGACTGGCTCTCGAAGTAGCCCGAGATGCGCTCGCCCAGGGCCGCCGGCATGCCGGCAAGCGCCTGCAGCGGATAGACGGCCAGGGCGAGCACGCTCCTCAGGCCTTCGGTGTAGTGAAAGCGCGCGTCCAGGACCAGCAGCGCGAGGGACAGGGAAGCGAAAAACGCCAATCGTACGATCGGCGCAGGGCCGCGGTTGAAAAAGGGCGGGGGGGTGTGCTCCATCCCGATAGAGGGAAACTGCGGGGGGTACCAGCCCCCTTACTCACTCATTCGTGAAGATCGCCCCGAAGTGCTCCATCTGCTCGAGCGCCTTGCCCGAGCCGCGCACCACGCAGGTGAGCGGGTCGTCGGCGACGATCACCGGCAGCCCGGTTTCCTCCATCAAGAGACGATCGAGGTCGCGCAACAGCGCGCCGCCGCCGGTGAGCACCATGCCCTTCTCGGCGATGTCGGCGCCGAGCTCGGGCGGGGTCTGTTCCAGCGCGCTCTTCACCGCGCTGACGATCTGGTTGAGCGGCTCGGTGAGCGCTTCCAGGATTTCGTTCGAGGAAATGGTGAAGCTGCGCGGGATGCCTTCGGCGAGGTTGCGGCCCTTGACTTCCATTTCGCGCACTTCGCTGCCCGGGAACGCGGAGCCGATGGTTTTCTTCACCATCTCGGCCGTGGTCTCGCCGACCAGCATGCCGTAGTTGCGGCGGATGTAGTTGATGATCGCTTCGTCGAACTTGTCACCGCCGACGCGCACCGATCCCTTGTGCACCGCGCCGCCGAGCGAAATCACGCCGACCTCGGTGGTGCCGCCGCCGACGTCCACCACCATGGAGCCGGTCGCTTCCGCCACGGGAAGGTCGGCGCCTATCGCCGCAGCCATCGGTTCCTCGATGAGGAACACCTGCCCTGCGCCCGCGCCGATCGCGCTCTCGCGGATCGCCCGCCGCTCGACCTGCGTAGAGCCGCAGGGCACGCAGATGATGATGCGCGGGGAGGGCGAGAACAATTTGTTGTCGTGAACTTTCTTGATGAAGTACTTCAGCATCTGCTCGGTGACGGTGAAGTTGGCGATCACGCCGTCCTTCATCGGCCGGATTGCCACGATGTTGCCCGGCGTCTTGCCGAGCATCATCTTCGCGTCCTTGCCGACGGCCTGGATCGATTTCTTGCCGTTCGGGCCGCTGTCTTCGCGGATCGCCACCACCGACGGCTCATCGAGCACGATGCCCTTGCCGCGCACGTAGATCAGCGTATTCGCGGTGCCCAGATCAATCGCGAGGTCGTTGGAGAAGTAGCTCCTCAGGAAACCGAACATGTTCGTGGCCAACCCTTTCCCGTGATCCTGAAATTTGCCGTAATTTGCCTTAACTTCCCGCGCTAAGGCTGCGTCCCGGAACCGATTATTCCAGAGGCGGCTATGATACGCTCAACAGGACTCTTTTTGCATGTCGCTTACCCCAGATCAGCTCCAGCGCATCGCGCTTCTCGCCCGCATCGCCGTCAGCCCGGAAGAGGCGGGGGGTGTGACCGGCCGGCTAAACCAGGTGCTTGGCCTGATCGACCAGCTTCAAGCCGTGGACACACGCGGCATCGAGCCCATGTCGCACGCGCTGGACGCGCAGCTCGCCGTGCAGCAGCGGCTGCGGCCAGATGCCGTCACCGAGCCCGACCGGCGCGCCGACTACCAGGCGGCGGCCCCGGCGGTGGAGAGGGGGCTCTACCTGGTGCCGAAAGTGATCGAATAGGTGCTCAATTCCACGGTCACCGAGTTGTCGGCCGCGCTGGCTGCCAGGAAGGTCTCCTCGGTCGAGCTGACCCGCCTGTTCCTCGACCGGATCAAGGGCCTGAACGGCCGGCTGAACGCCTTCGTCACGGTGGACGAAGAGCACAGCCTTTCGCAGGCGCTTGTCGCCGACCAGCGACGTTCCAGGGGCGAGGCGACCCCGCTCACCGGCGTCCCGATCGCTCATAAGGACATCTTCTGTACCAAGGGCATCCGCACCACCTGCGGCTCGAAGATGCTCGCCGGCTTCAAGAGCCCGTACGATGCCCACGTCATCGAGCGTTTCAACGCCGCCGGGGCCGTACTCCTGGGCAAGACCAACATGGACGAATTCGCCATGGGCTCGTCCAACGAAACCTCGCACTTCGGGCCGGTCCGCAATCCCTGGGATACGGGGCGGGTACCCGGGGGGTCGTCGGGCGGTTCGGCGGCGGCGGTGGCGGCGCGCATGGCGCCGGCCGCCACCGGCACCGACACCGGCGGCTCGATCCGGCAGCCGGCGGCGCTGAGCGGCGTCTCCGGCCTGAAGCCCACCTATGGCGTGGTGTCGCGCTACGGCATGATCGCTTTTGCCTCCTCGCTGGACCAGGGCGGGCCGCTCGGCAAGAGCGCCGCGGATCTCGCGCTGTTGATGAACGTCATGGCGGGTTTCGACGCGCGCGACTCGACCAGCCTCGAGCGGCCGGCGGAAGATTATTCGCGCGAGATCGACATGAATCTCGCGGGGCTGCGCATCGGGCTGCCGAAGGAGTATTTCGCCGAGGGCGTCGATCCCGACGTGCGCGCCTGCGTCCGTGAGGCGACGCGCTGGTTCGAGTCGCAGGGCGCGCAGGCGGTGGAAATCACGCTGCCCAACACTGCGCTTGCGGTGCCGGTGTATTACGTGATCGCACCTGCCGAAGCCTCTTCCAACCTGTCGCGCTTCGATGGCGTGCGCTACGGCCACCGCGCCAAAGACTACTCCGACCTGAACGACATGTACCGGCGCAGCCGCGCCGAGGGCTTTGGCAGCGAAGTGAAACGGCGCATCCTGATCGGCACCTACGTGCTGTCGCACGGCTACTACGACGCGTACTACCTGCAGGCACAGAAAGTGCGGCGGCTGATCGCAAAGGATTTCACCGACGCCTTCGCGCAATGCGACCTGATCATGGGGCCGACTGCCCCGTCGACCGCGTTCGCGCTCGGCGCCAAGTCCGATGACCCGGTGCAGATGTATTTGAACGACATCTTCACCATTCCGGCGCCGCTCGCCGGGCTGCCGGGACTGTCGATCCCCTGTGGCTTCGACGGCAAGGGGCTGCCGGTGGGCCTGCAGCTCATGGGCAACCATTTCGCCGAGGCGAAGATGCTGGGCGCCGCTCACCGCTACCAGCAGGCGACCGACTGGCACCTGCGTGCGCCGAAAGAGACGCCGCTATGAGGTGGCTCGCGGTCGTCCTCGGGATATTCGCGCAGCAGGTCCTGGGCCAGGAGTCGACCGAGACGCACGAGCTGATCGGCAATCTCGGCGGGCGGGCAGCGCTGATTCACCTGTATGCGACCAACCGTCCGGACGGCTCGGTGCGGCTGACCGGCGACTATCTCGTGCTGCCGACGATGGAGCAGCGCTTTCTGGAAGGCGAGCGCAGCAAGCAGCTGGGCATCACGTTCCTGAAGGAAGGCGTTTCACCCATCCTCTACGGCCGGCCGCCGACCGCGACGCTGCAGGGCACCTATGCCGGCGGCGTGCTCAAGGGCGCCCGCTACGGACCGGGCGGGCAGGAGCGCGAGCGCTTCGAATTCAGCGAGAGTTTTCCGTCGATGGACGGCTACGGCGCGAACGTGCGCTGCGAAACCGCCGAAGGCCGATATGCATCGACGCTGGCCTACGCCGTGGAAGGCGGCAAGCTGAAGAGCATCGATTGGCGCTCGAGCGTGGCGCCATCCGGCCACAGCTGCGCCGTTGCCGGGCTCGAGCAGCGGCCAGCCAACGGCGGGCTCAGATTCGCCTCCGGGCGCTGCAGCGTCATGCTGCGCGACCTAGGCGAGTACGTGCGGGTCACCGCCGAGGATTGTGCCGCGATGTGCGGCTCGGACGCATATCTCGAACCGGTACTGGTCGACCATCGGGGCAATTGTCAATTGATACGGCCGCAGATGAGATAGCGCAATGGCCTGGGAAATCGTCGTCGGCATCGAGACCCACACGCAACTCCTGACCAGGAGCAAGATGTTCTCGGGCGCGCCGAACGCATTCGGCGCCGAGCCGAACACGCAGGCGTCCGCGGTGGACATCGCCCTGCCGGGGGTTTTGCCGGTGCTGAACGCCAAGGCCGTGGAACTCGCGGTGCGCTTCGGTATCTCCGTCGGCGCGAACATCAATCGTAGATCGATATTTGCGCGCAAGAATTACTTCTACCCGGACCTTCCCAAGGGCTACCAGATCAGCCAGTACGAGATCCCGGTGGTGCAGGGCGGTTCACTGACGATTGTTCTGCCTCACGGGGTAAAGACCATCCGCATTACCCGAGCGCACCTTGAGGAGGACGCGGGAAAGTCTATTCACGGCGGATATGGAGAAGGTGGCTCCGGTGTGGGTCCATTCGGGGGCCATTCGATTCCTCGGGAGAGCTCGGGTATCGATCTGAATCGTGCGGGCACACCTCTCCTCGAAATCGTTACTGAGCCAGATTTGCGTGGCGCTAAAGAAGCCGTCGCCTACGCGCGTGCGTTACACGCTCTAGTTCGCTGGATTGGCATATGCGACGGCAACATGCAGGAAGGATCGTTCCGTTGCGATGCAAATGTCTCCGTACGGAGAATTGGTGACGACAAGTTGGGTACGCGCTGCGAGATAAAAAATCTCAATTCATTCCGCTTTATGGAACAAGCAATCGAGTTTGAAGCACGGCGCCAGATTGAGATTCTCGAAGATGGCGGAAAGATTCTCCAGGAAACGCGCTTGTACGATTCTGACAAAGACGAAACGCGATCGATGCGTTCCAAGGAAGATGCGCAGGATTATCGGTATTTTCCCGATCCTGACCTGCTTCCACTGGTAATTGCTGATTCGGAGATCGAGCGAATTCGACAATCGATAACTGAAACACCCGAGTCGAAGCGAATTCGCTACACCCGGCAATTTGGGGATCAGGGCTTGACCGCGTATGACGCGACAGTTCTCACCAGTTCGAAAGAACTCTCTGAATACTTCGATCAAGTTGTTGCGTCTTCTGAGGCCAGCCCGAAGCTTTGTGCTAACTGGATCATCAATGAAATTGGGGCTGAGTTGAATCGATTGAATATTGAGATTTCAAAGTTCTATATTTCCCCTGGACAGATGGCGCGCCTGATAAAGCGAATTTCCGACGGGACTGTCAATGCCAAGACCGCGCGCGAATCAGTTTACAAAACGTTGCTGGAAAAGCAGGAAATGTTGGCAGTCTCATGGGGACCAGATTCCAACTGGGGTGCAGATGAGGTCGATCGATTAATCGAGCAGCAAGGCCTGAAGCAGCTTTCCGACAGTGGCGCGATCGAGAAGATCGTCGACGAGGTGCTGACGGCGAACGTGAAGCAGGTGGAGGACTACCGTGCCGGCAAGGAGAAGGCGTTCAACTCTCTGGTCGGACAGGTGATGAAGCGCAGCCAGGGCAAGGCCAACCCGGCGCAGGTGAACGACATCCTGCGCCGCAAGCTGCAGAGAAGCTGAGCGGCTACTTCCCGGTGCTCTTGGTCAGCTCGTTGTAGCGTTTCTTGTCGTCGTCGTAGCGCGCGTTGATGGTGTTGACGTCGCGCTTCTTCGAGTCGAGCAGGTCCTGCTGGGTCTTGATGTCGAAATCCAGGTTCTGGATGTCGGAGGTCAGCTTCGCTGGCGGTTTTTTACTGCCCTGGTAGAACTCGAGTTCCTTGTTCAGGTCGACCTGGTGCTGCCTCAATGCGGCGATGCGCCCCGCGATGTCCTTCACCGCGGCTTCGTTGTCCTTAAGCGCCCGGCCGCGCGCTTCCTCGATGTCCTTCTCGCTGGTGTAGGTGGCGAGCAGTGCGCGGTTGCGCCGGCCTTCCTCCTTGCTTATGGCGTCGCGCTTTTTCTGCTCCTCGTCGTCCGCCTCCTTCTTGGCGCGTTCGGCCGCCGACGCCTGCGGGTCGATGCGCTTGATCACCATGCCGGCAGCGTTCAGCTGTTCGGCAGGCTGGCCCAGGCATTGAGGTGGCAGGCTCTGGCCGTAGTACTTCTTGCCGTCCTTGCCGACGCAGCGGTAGGACTGTGCCTGCGCGGCCAGCGGCAGGGCGGCAATGGCGAAGAGAAGAATGAAGCGCAACATGAAGACCCCCTGATACAGATTGGACAGGATTCTAACGCGGCTGCGGCCATAGGGTTTACCGCGAGGTGACCTGCTAAAATTCGCCCGCCATGCATTCAGCGGACCGCGCTTTCATCGCAGATACCACTGCGAAAATGCTTCTGGAAGTGAAAGCGGTGCTGTTTTCCGACGCCAAGCCGTTCATATTCACCTCCGGCTGGGCGAGCCCGGTCTACATCGACTGCCGCAAGCTGATTTTCTACCCGCGCATCCGCACCCAGCTGGTCGATTTTGCCGCGGCCACCCTGTCGCGCGACGCCGGCTTCGAGCAGTTCGACGTCATCGCGGGCGGTGAAACCGCCGGCATCCCCTACGCGGCCTGGATCGCCGACCGCTTCGGGCTGCCGATGCAGTACATCCGCAAGAAGCCGAAGGGCTTCGGCCGCAACGCGCAGATCGAAGGCGATATTCGCGAAGGAGCGAGGACGCTGCTGGTCGAGGACCTCACCACCGACGGGCGCTCGAAAATAAATTTCTGCAAGGCGTTGCGCGAGGCGGGCGCCGTGGTCGAGCACGTGTTCGTCAACTTCTACTACGACATCTTCCCCGAGTCGAAGAAGGTGATGAGCGAGCTGAATGTGAGCCTGCATCACCTCGCCACCTGGTGGGACGTGCTGCGCGTGGTGAAGCAGGGCAACTATCTCGCCTCGGCGCAGATCGGGGAAGTCGAGAAATTCCTCAACTCGCCGGCCGAGTGGTCGGCTGCGCATGGCGGCGCATCGAGTTTTCCCAGCAGTTGAGAAGGCGTTTTTGCGCGTTGTAACCGTCAACGTCAACGGCATCCGCTCTGCGGCGAGGAAGGGCCTGTTTCCCTGGCTTGCCGCGCAGAAGGCGGACGTCGTCTGCCTGCAGGAAACCAAGGCGCAGGAAGCGGACCTGGAGGGCGGGCCCTTCGCCATCAAGGGCTTCGAGCGGCACCTGCACTCCGCGCAGAAGAAGGGCTATGCCGGCGTGGCGCTCTACAGCCGCCGCAAGCCCGGCGCCGTGGTCACGGGATTCGGGGTCAGGGAGTTCGACGACGAGGGGCGCTTCCTGGAGGCGAACTTCGGCAAACTGTCGGTGGTTTCCCTTTATCTGCCCTCGGGCTCTTCGGGCCCTCACCGTCAGGCGTCGAAGTTCCGCTTCCTCGACAAGTTCCTGCCGCACCTGGAGAAGCTCAAGCGCTCCGGGCGCGAAGTGATCCTGTGCGGCGACTGGAACATCGCGCACAAGGAAATCGACCTGAAGAACTGGCGTGGCAACCGCAAGAACTCGGGCTTCCTGCCCGAGGAGCGCGACTGGCTGACGAAAATCTTCGAAGAAGTCGGCTTCGTGGACGTGTTCCGGCGCCTGAACCAGAAGCCGGACCAGTACACCTGGTGGTCCAACCGCGGCCAGGCCTGGGCCAAGAACGTCGGCTGGCGCATCGACTACCAGATCGCCACGCCGGGCGTGGCGAAGACGGCGCAGCGCGAGTCGATCTACCTGAAAAAACGCTTCAGCGACCACGCGCCGCTGACCATCGACTACCGCTGGAAACTATGAGGGAATCCAGGTTCCCCCGTTACCCCTCCTAGGCTGATCTAGGGCCGGGCCGCCGCCGCTGCGGTTGCGGCGGCGATCGAGCCACCAGGCGAGCACCGGCAGCATCGCGAAGCCGCCCGGCATTACGATCACTAAGAGGTAGGGCGAGAGCTTTGAGATGCGCTTGAGGTGGGCGCGAATCTCGGCGAGTTCGAACGCGCGGCGGGAGCGCGCACGACGGTTACTACGGATCGCGGGCCGGCGTACCGGCGAATGCTTCGAAACGCCGCCACCAGCCGGACGCGCCCCGGTAGAGCCGCCACAGCGTCCAGCCTTTGGCGAGCCAGTTGATGGCGCGCCCCGGCCGCAGCGCCACCATCAGCGCGACGCCCGCGACCATGATCAGCGGGTGGCGCCGCGCCTCGGCCAGAGCGCGCTGCGCGGCGCGAAACGCGGATATCGCGGCGAGAGCCGCGCCGTCGGCCGGTTTCATCAACGCCGCGATGGTTTCGCGCTCGGTCTGCGCGCGAGCCGCGAGGCGCGCACGGCGCTCGGCAAGAACGAGAAGACGCCCGCGCATCAGGGCCGGCCGAGGGTGTCGCGGTCGCGCTCGAGTTCGGCGAGCGTGGCGGCAAGAAATTTCGGCCGCTCGCGCAGGCGCAGGCGGGCGATCAGCACGGCGCCGGCGCCGGCGGCGACGAACAATGCTGCGAGCAATCCTGCGGCGAGAACGCGGTTCGAATCCCAGAACACGAGCACTACCAGCACCGCGCCGAACAGCAGCGCAACACCGAGGAAGAACAGCGCCACGGCGAGCCAGGCCAGGATCTCGATCAGGCGCAGCGCCTGCTCTTCCAGCTCGGTCGCGGCGAGCCGCGACCGCGTCAGGGCGAATGACAACAGCGTGCGCGCGAATTCCCTGACCGGGCCGAGCATGGACGATTCCTCGAGGCCCGCGCGGACCGACCGGCGGTCAGCGGCGGCCGATGAGGATGCCGAGCACGAAGCCGATGCCGGCGGCTATGCCGACCGCCTGCCACGGATTGTCGTGAACGTATTCGTCGGTCGCCTTGGCGGCTTCCTTGGTCTTCTCGAGCAGCGCTCGCTCGGCGTCGTTCAGCTTCACCTTGGCGGTGGCGAGCGACGCCTGGATGCGCTCGCGCGCGGCGGAGACTTTCTCGCCGGCCTGGGAGGCCGTGGCTCGCAGCAGTTCCTCGGCATCGGCGACCACCACTTTCAGGTCGGCGACAAGCTTCTCTTTGCTGACATCGTTGCTGGCGGATTGAGCGCTCATTTCCGGACTTCCTGACAGTACTTGGGGGAGGGGGAGGCTACCGGTTTTTACCCCTGCTGGCAACGGTAAACGATGCACTGCGAGGAGGCGCATTGATTGGGCAGGTAAGATGCGCCCCGATGGCGCTCGCCGACTACGCCGCAGCGTTCCGCAGCCGCAAGATCGGCCTGCTGCTGCTGCTGGGCTTCGCTTCGGGCCTGCCGCTCGCGCTCACCGCAGGCACGCTGCAGGCCTGGCTCGCGGCCGCGAACGTGGACATCGTCGCCATCGGCTGGTTCGCGCTCGTCGGCCAACCCTATACCTACAAGTTCCTCTGGGCGCCGCTCATGGACCGCTACGTGCCGCCGTTCCTCGGCCGGCGCCGGGGATGGCTGCTCGTCACGCAATTGCTGCTCGCGGCGGCGATCGCGTTCATGGGCACGCTCACGCCCGCGGACTCGGCGTGGCTGCTGGGCGGAACCGCGCTCGGCGTGGCGTTCCTGTCCGCCTCGCAGGACATCGTGTTCGACGCGCTGCGCGCCGACTGGCTGGCGCGCGAAGAGCGCGGCGCGGGCGCGGCGGTATCGGTATTCGGTTACCGCATCGCGATGCTGGTATCGGGCGCCGGCGCGCTGATCCTTGCCGACCAATGGCTTGGCTGGCATGCGACCTACTGGCTGATGGCCGCCTTGATGGGCGTCGGCATGCTGGCGACCTGGCTGGTGGTCGAGCCCGAGCCCAGGGGCGCGGCGCCGAGAACGCTGGACGAAGCGGTGGTCAAGCCGTTCGCGGAATTTTTCACCCGCGAAGGCGCGGTCGCGATGCTGGTGCTCGTCATCCTGTACAAGCTCGGCGACGCCTTCGCGGGCAATCTCACCACCACCTTCCTGCTGCGTGGCCCTGGGTTTTCGCTCACCGAGATCGGCGCCATCAACAAGGGTTTCGGCCTCGCCGCGACCATCGCCGGCGCGCTCGTCGGCGGCGCGCTGATGGCGAAGATGCGCCTGTACCGCGCGCTGCTGATCTTCGGGCTGCTGCAGGCGCTCACCAATCTGGGCTTCATGCTGCTCGCCGCGAGCGGCAAGAGCTACGCGCTGATGATCACGGTCATCGGCCTGGAGAACCTCTGCGGCGGCATGGGCACCGCCGCCTACGTCGCGCTCCTGATGGCGCTCTGCGACCGGCGCTTCTCCGCCACGCAATACGCGCTGCTGAGCGCGCTGTCAGCGGTGGGCCGCGTCTATGTCGGTCCGGTTGCCGGCTACCTGGTGGCCGCTTTCGGCTGGCAGCTGTTCTTCCTGTTCACCTTCTTCATCGCACTACCGGGCCTCGCGCTGCTGGTCTGGATGCGCGACCGTATCGAGACCCTGGACCAGAAGTCCAACGCGTAGGCTAAGCGCGTGATTTGCGCTCGGAGAGGGCAGTAATGATCTCGGCCAACGCCGTCTGATGCTCGCCGCTCAATTTGCGGTAGCGCCGCAGAAACTCTTGATCAGACAGCGCAGGCCGGTAGGGCGGTAGTACTTGGCGCATTGCGGGTGCCGGCCCGCTCGATTCGCCGAACCGGAGCCAGTCCGTCGTTACCCCAAGCCACGCGGCGATGGCTTTGACCTTCGGTTGAGAGGGAATGGCTTCCCCGCTGAGCCATTTGCGCACCGCCTGGGCGGTAACACGCTGTAGAGGGGCCCGCTCGTTGAAGCCTTGCGCCACCTGAGTCGGGCTGCTGGAGTCGATGCCGCGCTCCCGTAGCTTTTGCACCAGCCTCTTGGTGAATTCCTCGCGTTCGCGCGCCGCACTCATGGCGCACCACGCTAGCACCCCCTAAACCAACTATCAGTTACTCAATAGGGTAACTATTGGTTACACTCCCGGCGCGTTCTCCGCAATGTGCGCCTTGGGGAGGGGTGGTTGAGCAACCGGCTTTACTACGGCGATAACCTCGACATCTTGCGCGAGCACGTCGCCGACGAATCGGTTGATCTGATCTATCTCGATCCGCCGTTCAACTCCAAGCGCGACTACAACCTGCTGTTCAAGACCCCGAAGGGCCAGCAGTCCGACGCTCAGATTACGGCGTTCGACGATACATGGCATTGGGGGCCGCAAGCTGAAGCAGAGTTTCACCAGATTCTTAAGGGTCCAAACACTGATGTTGCCGAGATGATGCAGGCGTTACGCAAATTTCTTGGTGAGAACGACATGATGGCGTATCTCACGATGATTGCGAATCGTCTTTTGCAGTTACAGCGCGTACTGAAATCCACCGGCAGCCTATATCTTCACTGCGACCCAACAGCAAGCCATTATTTGAAGGTCGTATTGGACGGTGTATTTGGCAAGATAAATTGTCGAAATGAAATTTCTTGGAAACGGTCCAGCGCGCACAGTGATACGAAGCAAGGCATGAAGCGGTACGGGAAGATTCGCGACATCATATTTTTCTACACGAAAAGCGACGGCTACGCGTGGACGCCGCAATACACCCCCTATGATGAGACATATCTTGAGCAGGAATACCGGCACCTTGATTCTAGTGGACGAAGATATAAGGAAGCCGATCTAACTGCCGCCAAGCCGGGCGGCGACGTCGAATATGGTTGGCGGGTTAAGCGAAAGTTAGGATCAAGTGAGCGCTGGCAAGAGGACTTGGCTGATGAGTTTCGAAAACCTAAGAAAGGCTGGGAGTATCTGGAAGTACGACCGTACTCTGGTCGGTATTGGGCCTATGGACGAAAAAATCTTATTGATTTCGCAAATCAAGGAAAATTGATACATCGGGAAACTGGAATGCCGCGCCTCAAGTTGTTTGCGGATGAAATGCCCGGGGTTTCGCTCCAAGATAGCTGGGACGACATTTCGCCGGCCTCGGGCGACGAGGACCTTGGATATCCAACGCAAAAGCCTATTGCGCTTCTTGAAAGGATCATCCGCGCTTCTTCCAAGGAGGGAGACATTGTGCTCGATCCGTTCTGTGGTTGCGGAACGGCTGTTCACGCGGCGCAGAAACTCGGACGCCAGTGGATTGGAATTGACGTTACTCATCTTGCGATCTCGTTGATCGAGAAGCGGATGAAGAACGCCTTTCCGTATTTGCAGGTGGTATCCCCAGGAACAAAGAAGGCCGCGCAGGTTGGACCAAACGCGTTCGAGGTGGTCGGCGTGCCGCGCGACATCGATGGGGCACGCGATATGTTCGAGCGCGATCCGCATCAGTTCCAGCTTTGGGCTTGCACGCTCGTGGGAGCACAGCCTTACAAGGGAGGCAGGAAGGGCGCGGATTCAGGGATAGATGGGCTTGTGTTTCCGGAAGTAGAGAAGGGCAAGATGGAGAAGGTGATTGTTTCGGTGAAGGGCGGGAAAAACGTCGGCGTAGCGATGGTGCGCGATCTGAAGGGTGTAATACAGCGCGACAAGGCGGCTATCGGACTTTTCGTGACTTTGACACCGCCGACGAAGGAAATGATCAAAGAGGCGGCGTCGGCAGGGTTTTACGAATCGCCGCTGCACGGCGACTACCCGTGTCTGCAGATTCTTACCGTCGAAGGTCTCCTGGAGGGGAAAGAATCGGCGAAGTTCCCGGACATGGCCTATGGAGGCCAGACGTTCAAGAAGGCTAAAGCCGAAAACAAAACCAAAGACCAGGGAAAGCTGTTCTGACTTTGCCTATTTGACAGCGGGATCCCAGTGCTCGGCGATCTTGCCGTCGGCGATGCGGAACATGTCGAACCAGGTGGTGGTGTACTTCTTTGACGGATCGCTGGGTTCGGGGTACTCGCGCACAAACACCATCGTCACCAGGTCGCCGTCGGCCAGGATCGCGACCAGCGGCGCCCTGACTTTCGCTTCGATCGGCGTCGGCTTGCGCACTTTGGTGAAGAAATCGATGAACGCCTGGCGCCCGGTGGGCACACGCGGGTTGTGCTGGATGTAGCCCTCGGCCATGTAGTTCGGCGCGAGGTCCATGTGTGCGGCCTCGAACACTTCGCGCCAGAAGTCGTAGACGAAGCGCTTGTTCTTCGCCAACTGCGGGTCCTTGCTCTGCAGCATGGCCTCCTGATCGGGATTCGACGTTACTGCCACCTGGGCCTGGGCCGCGGATATCGTGCTGCCTAGCAGCAATGCCAGAAGCCAGATTGTCTTTTTCATTTTCCCCTCTCCTTGTTTTCCACGCGATAGACGGCCAGGCTGCCGAGCAGGTTCGGCAGGAAATTCACCGGATTGCCCCCGTCCAGGACCAGCCGTTCGAGAATGCGCAGGTTCAGCTTGGCGCAGAGCGCCTCGAAATCGACCAGCGTGCAGTGATGCACGTTGGGCGTGTCGTACCACTGGAAGGGCAATTCCTTCGACACCGGCATGTGGCCCGCGAAGGTGATCTGGATCCGCGCCTTCCAGAAGCCGAAGTTCGGAAACGAGACGATCGCCTCGCGCCCGACGCGCAGCATGTCGCGCAGCAGCGGTTCCTGGCGGTGGATAGCCTGCAGCGTCTCCGAGAGGATGACGAAGTCGAAGGAGCCGTCCTGGAACGCCGACAAACCGTCTTCTAGGTCCATCTGCAGCACGTTGACGTCGTTGCGGATGCACTCGAGCACCTTGGCGTCGTCGATTTCGACGCCGTAGCCCGGCGCCTGCCGCGTCTGCCACAGCTGCTTGAGCAGCGCGCCGTTGCCGCAACCCAGGTCCAGCACGCGGGCTCCCGGCGTGACCCAGCGCGCGATGGTTTCGCTTTCAGTCATTGATGCGCGTCACAGCGCGATGTTGCCGAAGTAGGCGCGTAGCGCGCCGAAGTAGCGCGCGTCGTCCAGCAGGAAAGCGTCGTGCCCCTGCGGAGCGTCGATTTCCAGGTAAGACAGCACGCGCTTGTTGTCGAGCAGCGCTTTCACGATTTCGCGCGAGCGCGCCGAAGAGAAGCGCCAGTCGGAGGTGAAGGAAACGACCAGGAAATCGGCCTGTGCGCGCGCGAACGCGGCCGAGAGGTCGCCGCCGTAGTCCGCCGCCGGGTCGTAGTAGTCGAGCGCCTTGGTGATGCGCAGATAGGTGTTGGCGTCGAAGTAGGTGGAGAACTTGTCGCCCTGGTGGCGCAGGTAGGACTCGATCTCGAAGTCGACGTCGAAATCGAAGCCGGGCGCCGCGCGGCGCAGCACGCGGCCGAATTTTTCCATCATCGCATCGTCTGACAGGTAGGTGATGTGGCCGATCATGCGCGCGATGCGCAGGCCGCGCCGCGGCACCACCCCCTTGTCGTAGTAGTGCCCGCCGTGGAAATCCGGGTCGGTCATGATCGCCTGGCGCGCCACCTCGTTGAAGGCGATGTTCTGCGTCGAAAGCCGCGGCGTGGCCGCGATCACGATCGAATGCCGCACGCGCTGCGGGAAGGAAAGCGCCCATTGCAGCGCCTGCATGGCGCCCAGGCTGCCGCCCATCACCGCGGCGAAGCGCGCGATGCCGAGGCAGTCGGCCAGGCGCGATTGCGCCGCGACCCAGTCTTCCACCGTCACTACAGGAAAATCTGCGCCCCAGGGCCTGCCGGTCGCTGGGTTGGTCGAGGTCGGCCCGGTCGAGCCGAAACAGGAACCGATGTAGTTGTTGCCGATGACGAAGAACCGGTCGGTGTCGAGCGGCTTGCCCGGACCGACCATGTTGTCCCACCAGCCGACGTTGTCCGGCTCGCCGGCGTAGGTCCCGGCGACGTGGTGCGAGGCGTTCAGGGCATGGCAGACGAGCACCGCGTTCGAGCGGGCGGCGTTCAGCTTGCCGTAGGTTTCGTAGGCGATCTCGAATTCGGGCAGCACCGCGCCGCCCGTCAGCTTGAGCGGTTCGGAGAATTTCGCCTTGCGCGCTTCAACGATCACGGCCTGCCCCAAAAGAAAAACCCGTCCAGCTTGCGCGAGAACGGGCTTAGGGTACGGGAGACGTGTCTCCCGTTCACGACCGGGTCTCTTTAGCTAGTATTTGTAAAGCGCCCGCAAGCTGAACTTCAAATCGGCGCTGGCCTGCATTATATCCGAGCGGCGCCGCTCCTTATCAATGCTTCTATCTCCGGGGATGCGTAGCCTGCCTCCAGCAGCACCTCGCGCGTATGCTCGCCCAGCCGCGGCGCATGGCGCCGGTACTCGGGCGCCGATTCCGACCACTCCGAAGGCACCGCCATGGAGCGGATGCTGCCCTCCGTGGGATGCTCGACCGTGCGGAAATAGCCGGTCGCGGCAAGATGCGGGTCGTCGATGATGTCGGCCAGGCTGTTCATGCGCTGCACCGGGATATCCGCCGCCTCCATCGCCGCGATCCATTCGGCGGTGCTGCGCTTCTTCATCTCGGCGGCGATCATCGCGTAGGCGCCCTCGAAGTCGCGGCTGCGCGCTTCCTGCGTGGCGAATTTCGGGTCGGACAGCAGCTCGGGACGCCCGATCAGCTCGAAAAACGCGCGCCATTGCTTGTCGTTGTAGACCAGCACGCAGACGTAGCCGTCGGTGGTCTCGTAGGGCCGGCGTTCTTTCGCGAGCATCCGGGCGTAGCCCGGCTGGCCGCTCTGCGGCAGGTAGGTGTAGCCGCCCATGTGCTCGCCCATCACCGTCTGCAGCAGGCTTTCGAACATCGGCACGTCGACGCGCTGTCCATTGCCGCCGCCTGAGCGGGCGCTTTTTTCCCTTTGATAAAGCGCGGCGCAGATCGCGTTGACGAGATGCAGCCCGACCGAGCGGTCGGCCAGCGTCGCCGGCACGTAGCGCGGCGATTCGGCGCCCGCTTCCCTGGCGAGCCAGGGAAGGCCGACCGCGCCCTGGATGAGATCGTCGTAGGCGGCCTTCGCCGCATAGGGCCCGCGCTGCGAGTAGCCGAAGGCGCCGACATAAATGATGCGCGGGTTCACGGCGCGCAGCTCTTCGTAGGATAGCCTGAGCCGCGCCATCGCCTGCGGCCGGATGTTGTAGACCAGCACGTCGGCACCCTTGGCGATCGCGAGGCAGGCCTCACGCCCGCCGTCCTGCTTGAGATCCAGCACCACCGAACGCTTGTTGCGGTTGGCATTCATGAAAATGTGCCCCATGCCCTTGGAGCGCATCGGCGCGTTGTGGCGCATGACGTCGCCCTCGGGCGGCTCGAGCTTGATCACGTCCGCGCCCAGGTCCGCGAGGATCTGGGTCGCATACGGACCCATCACCACCGTGGTGAGGTCGAGAATCCTTACGCCGTCGAGGGGCCCCGCCATGGAACTATTCCGGCTGTATGCCGGCCTGTTTCACCAGCACCGCCCACTTCGCGATCTCGCTCTTGATGAAGACGCCGAGCTGAGCCGGATTCATGGGCGCCACGTCGGTACCGATGAACGCGAACTTTTCCCTGACCTCGCTTTTCTGCAGGGCTTTCGCGGAAACGTCGTAAAGCGACTGCACCACGTCCTTCGGCGTGCCCGCCGGCGCCACGATCGCGAACCAGGCGATCAGGTCGTATCCCTTCAGCTCCTCGGCCATCGCTGGTACGTCCGGCGCGAGCGGCGTGCGTTTCTCCGACGTCACCGCGTAACCCTTGAGCTTGCCGCCCTTCATCTGCGGCAGCGCATTGGAAAGATCGACGAAGGTGAACGACAGCGTGCCGCCGAGCACGTCGGTCACCGTCTGCGGGATGCCCTTGTACGGCACCTCGACCACGTCCAGCCCGCCCATGGCCTTCATCATGGCGATCGATACCTGCGAGCCCGCGGAACCGTAGCCCGCAGACAGCTTGCCCGGTTGCGAGCGCACGTAGGCGAGTAGCTCCCTGAGGTTTTTCGCCGGAAAGTCGGGCTTCGCCATCAGCATGAACGAGGTGGTCGAGAGCCGCACCACCGGCTCGAAATCCTTCACCGGATCGTAGGGCAGCCGCTTGAACAGGCTGACGTTGGCCGCCTGCGGCGTGTTGGTGGTGACCAGCAGCGTGTAGCCGTCGGGCGCGCTCCTGGCGACGAACTCGGCGGCGATCGATCCTTGCGCGCCGGGCTTGTTCTCCACCACGAAGGGCTGCTTCAGCGCTTCCTGCAACTGCTGCCCGGCAAGTCGCGCCACCTGGTCGGTCGCGCTGCCGGAGGGGAAGGGGACGACAAGCCTGACCGGTTTCGAGGGGTAACTTTGGGCGTGCAGCTGAAAACTGAACAGCAAGGAAAAAAACAGGACAAATTTCATGCAGTCCCCTATGAATTCAGTTTCGCCAGCAGTTCGCGCGTCTTGGCCGGATCCGACTGGCGCAGCACGCGCTGCGCGAGCGGCTGCGCTTCGGCGAGGTTGGTGCGCAGCACGCGCTCCTTGATCGACAGCAGCTGCTGCGCGTGCATCGAGAAATTGCGCAGGCCGAAGCCGAGCAGCAGCCGGGTCAGAGACGGTTCGCCCGCCATCTCGCCGCAGACCGCGATCGGCGTGCCGCCGCGATTCGCGGCCTGGATGGTGTGCGCGATCAGGTGCAGCACCGCCGGGTGCAGCGGATCGTAGAGGTGGGCGACGGCGTCGTCGGTGCGGTCGATGGCGAGCGTGTACTGGATCAGGTCGTTGGTGCCGATGGAAAGGAAATCCAGGCGCCGCATGAACATCGGCAGCGCCAGCGCCGCCGCCGGCACCTCGATCATGCCGCCCACCTCGACCGATTTGTCGTAGGCGACGCCCTTGTCGTCCAGCTGCTGCTTGGCCTGCTTCACCATCGCCAGCGACTGCTCGATTTCGTGCGCGTGCGCGAGCATCGGCAGCAGGATCCTGACGCGGCCGAACTTGGTCGCGCGCAGGATCGCGCGCAGCTGCGCGAGAAACAACTGCGGCTCGGCGAGGCAGTAGCGGATCGCGCGCAGCCCCAGCGCCGGGTTGGGCATGTCCGCGGGGCCGCCTTCGGTGATCGCCTTGTCGGCGCCCAGGTCCAGCGTGCGGATCACCACCGGGCGCCCGTCCATGGCGCGCGCGACTTCGCGGTAGGCCTCGAACTGCTCGTCCTCCGCCGGCAGCAGCTTGCGGTTCATGAACAGGAACTCGGTGCGGAACAGCCCCACGCCCTGCGCGCCGGATTCCTGCACCTCGCCGATGTCCTGCGGCAGCTCGATGTTGGCGAACAGTTCCACCGGCGTGCCGTCCAGCGTCGCCGAGGGCGTGGACTTGAGGCGCTTGAGCTTTTGCCGCTCCAGGCCGTGCTGCGACTGGCGCAGCCGGTACTCGCCCAGCACCACCGGATCCGGGTCCACCACCAGCACGCCCTGGATGCCGTCGACGATGACCAGGTCGTTCTCGCGGATCATCTGGCGCGCGTGGTGCAGGCCGACCAGCGCGGGGATGTTCAGGCTGCGCGCGACGATCGCGGTGTGCGAAGTGACGCCGCCGACATCGGTGACGAAGCCGCCGAACTTGTGGCGCTTGAACAGGATCATGTCCGCGGGCGACAGGTCGTGCGCGACCACGATCAGGTTGGCTTCGGCGGAGGGCGGCGGCTCGTGCGCGGCATTGGCGCCGGCAAGCGCCTTCAGCACCCGTTCCACCACCTGCTCGATGTCCTGGCGCCGCTCGCGCAGGTAGGGGTCCTCCATCTCCTCGAACTGCGCCACCAGTTTCTCCATCTGCTGCACCAGCGCCCATTCGGCGTTGGTGCGGCGCTCGCGGATCAGGTCTCTCGGCGCCTGGGACAGCGACGAGTCCTCGAGGATCATGCGGTGCAGGTTGATGAAGGCGGCGAACTCGCCCGGCGCGTCTTGCGGAATCTGCCCTTCCAGCGCCGCGAGCTCCTGCTTGGCGCGCGCGATCGCGGCATCGAACCTGAATATTTCGCCAGGGATCGCGGATTCCGCGATCTCGTAGTGCGCGGCTTCCAGGCGCGCGCTGGAGACCAGGTGCGCGTGCCCGATGGTGATGCCGGCTGACACGGCGACGCCATGCAGCACGAAATTCACCTATTCCCCCTCGTCGAACTTGTCCGCGATCAGTTTCAACAGGGCAGCCAGCGCCGCATCAGCGTCTTCGCCCCGCGCGTCGATCGTGATCAAGGCGCCCATGCCGGCCGCCAGCATCATCACGCCCATGATGCTTTTCGCGTTTACCTTGCGGCCGTTGCGCGACAGCCACACCTCGCAGCCGAAGCCGCTCGCGACCTGGGTGAGCCTGGCCGAGGCCCGCGCGTGCAGGCCGAGCTTGTTGACGATCTGTACTTCAGCGCTTGCCATCACGGCCCCCGTGATCCTTGCCGCAGGAATCCGTGGTCATGTGTATCACGCCTTCGGTGCCGCCCGAGAGCGCCTTTTCAACCACCAGCGCCAGCCCCTGTTCGCGGTAGGTGAGGGCGCGGATCAGCATCGGCAGGTTCACCCCTGAAATCCCCTCGACGCGGCCCGGCGCCAGCAACTTGAGCGCGATGTTGCCCGGCGTGGCGCCGTAGATATCGGTAAGCACCAGCACGCCGCTGCCCGAAT